>JAZBOQ010000001.1:0-8547 GCA_036351195.1 Thermoanaerobaculales bacterium
ACCCGGCGCCGCGATTTCTTACGTGACCTGCCTGCTGCGCCGGCTATGGCTGGCACCGGTGAGGCAACGGTGGGAATGTGAGGACTCGGGTCGGAATCAACGGTCCCGAGGTCAACCCCGAGACGCTGCAACAACCACCGTTGGGCACCCGATTGGTCCGACGCATGCTTGATCAGCGACGTTCTTCCGGGCGTTGATGCCCGCAATGTCCGTCTCCATCTTCAGGTGCTGTCCGGAGGCGGGCGGATCGTCGGGGATCGCCAATGAGTCCAACGACCCCTCCGGTTGCGTTGACAGAGGGTGGAAAGCGGACGCGTCGGCACGTTCACCGTTGCATTACAATGCTCTGTGAGGATATTTCATCATGAGGGGCGATTTGAAAGCCCAAGTCTCACAATAGACGCCGGAGTGGTTATTTTCTTTCGTCCGGCCTGCACAACATTGTCGTGAAGGGGAGATCATCCATGAGGTTTCGTTCTCTGATGTTCGTCACGGCCGCGGGATTCGTCGCCTGCTCGACCGCGCTCGCCGCCGGCATGGATGGCGCCACCGTGATCACCGGACCGGCGGTGATCGATCACAAGCCGGAGGTGGTGATGACGTCAGTGGATCTGCCCCTGCCGCCTCCGGCTCATCCTCCCATCGACGAGATTCCTCCGATGCCGATGCCGATCGGCGCCGGGCCGAATCAGTGGGACGACGGGGTCCCGGTACCGTCCCCCGGAGACACCCTCATCTACGACGCCGCGACCGGTGAGGTCCAACGCGGCAGCGAGGGCGATCGGGTCCTGCTGGCTTCGCCCGGTCTCCGGCGAGGTGTGACCACCGGCCGCGCGGACCCGGTGGTGGGCAGCGAGCCTCAGGTCGAGACCTACTCCACCATGACCACCGGCCACGATACGTCGATCTTCCCATGGCGGGTCAACACCAAGTTGGTGATGCGGTTCAGCGACATCTCGGGCGTCAGCCACTTCTTCAACTGCTCGGGCACCATGATCGACCCCGAGGTCGTACTGACCGCGGCGCACTGCATCTACGCCCACGAGCCGGACGGCCTGATCATTAACGACTGGGCCCAGGAGGTCTGGGTGTACCCCGGTTGGGACGGGGTCGGTGTGCAGTGGAGCAGCCCTGCCGGGACCATCATCAATCCGTACGGGTATGCGCGCGGTACCTCCTTCATCGCCGGCGGCAACTACGTCAACGGCACCAACACCGACAATGCCGACGTGGGCGCGGTGGCGGTGACCCGCGCGGTGGGGTCGCTGACCGGCGTCTTCGGCTACGCGTGGAACTGGGATTGCGCCACCTGGATGCTGAGCGAAACCTCCTACAACGCGGCGTACCCGGTGGAAGGCTGTGGCCAGCCCGGCCTGCACAACGGCCGCGACCAGTACTTCTGGTCGGGCACTCAGGACTGGTGCGACCCGAACGGCAGCGGGTGGGAGAACCAGCTCTTTCTGGACACGACCGGCGGCTGCTTCAACGCCGGCTGGGGCGGGATGAGCGGCAGCTCGGTGTACTTTTTCCACGGCAGCGACCGGTTGGTCCACGCGGTCACCTCGAGGAGCGACCGGGCCACCTGGGTCAGCTACGCCCGGATGTGGGACGTGATGGCGTCGGATCTCGGCAGCCAGTTCATCCCGGCCGCCCGCGGAACCACGTTCGACCTGCAGGCGCTCGACTTCTCCGGGCCGGACACCGCGACCGCCGGCGATACCCTCACCACCACGAGCTTCCTTGCCGTCAACCCCACCGATGGGAGCGCCGACACCTTCTACCCTCTCGACCTCTATCTGTCGAACAACTCCAACATCACCACCTACGACACCCATCTGGGATCGACGGGGTTCAGCTGGAACTTCCCCGCCATGTCGTCGGTGACCGTCACCATTGGTTCCCTGACCATCCCCTTCAACACGCCGACCGGCGACTACTTCCTGGGGACGATCCTGGACGCTTCCGTGGACGGCAACTCCGGCAACAATGACACGGCCGAGTGGGACGCCCACGCGATCTCCATCACCGGAGTCGCCGATCTGGTTGCGGCATCGATGAGTGCTCCCAGCGGGACCTATCAGCCCGGCACCAGCTTCAACGTGAGCTTCACGGTCAACAACGATGGCGGCGATCCCTCCGAGACCGTTTCCGTCGACGTCCGCGCGTCCACCAACACCTACATTTCTTCGATTGATCAGCAGATCGGGTATTTCAGCTACTCCGGGATCTCGGGGAACGGTTCTCTCAGCAGGACGGAAACGGTGACCTTGCCCGGAGGTATGGCGAACGGGCAACGCTTCATCGGCGTCATCGTCGGTGCGGCCGATGATGTCGACCCAAGCAACAACAGAGCCTACGATCCCGACCCGCTGACGGTGTGCTCCGGATTCTTCTGCGACGGCTTCGAAACCGGCGACACGTCGGCCTGGAGCGCACCTTGACCGGCGCCGCTCCAAACCTCACTGGAGGCTGAGCAGGTACTCCGCCATGGCCAGGAGCTCGTCTTCCGGGAGCTTGGCCAGGTTCATCTGGACATCCGCCATCCCACCGCTGGAGAGCTTGTCGTAGCCCAGGGTCTCGCCGAACTGGAGCGCGAGCACGAGATCGGCCGCATCCGAGTACCGCCCGCGTTCCTCCAGGTCGAGCAACCCGGGGACCATCCCCTCGCCGCGGGGGTGTGGGCCGCCCTCGTAGGCGCGTTCCGGATCGAGGATCATCAGCGCATTCCGAGGCGTGTGGCACTCGCCGCAGTGGCCCGGGCCGTTGGAGAGATAGGCGCCGCGGTTCCACGAGTCGCTGTGTTCGGGATCCGGCGTGAATCCCGGATCCTCCAAGGCCAACCGCTTCCACAGCCCGACGCTGCGGCGCGCGAGAACGAGCGCCGGCACATCAGGCGCTCGTCCCGGCGAGCGCACCGGCTCCAGAGTATTGAGGAACGCCCAGAGGTCGAGGATGTCCTCGACGGGCATGGTGCGGTACGACGGGTAGGGAAAGGCCGGAAAGTAGTGCCGACCGTCCGGTGAGACCCCGTCGGTCATGGCGTCGACGAACTCCTCCGCGGTCCAGTTCCCGAGACCGGTCTCGGCATCCGGGGTGAGGTTGCCGGGCCAGAAGGTCCCCACCGGCGTCGGGAACTCGACCCCGCCCGCGGGGAGGCCGTCCACGCCGTCCGCCACCGATGCCTTGTGGCACGAGACGCAGCTGCCGGCGTGGTACAGCACCTCGCCCCGCGCCGGATCGGGGAGGTGCTCCGGGAGCTCGCGTCCGCTCGGGCGGGCCGAGGTGAGAACGAAGAAAAAGGCCACGGCCGCCAGCGCGGCGCCCGCGAGAACGGCCGCGATCTTCCTCGTCCTGGGCGACGGGCTCACTGCTGGGCGGCCTTGTACAGGTCGTGGCAGCTCTTGCAGGTGTTCCCCAGCTTGCCGAGGGCGGGTGGGAACGCCGACGCCTCGGTCACCGACTGCATCTCCACCGCCGCCTGGTGCGAGCTGGCGAAGATCGCGTCGAAGTTCTCCCGGTCGGTCCAGATCTCGGGTTTCGCCGCAGTCTCGACGTTGCCGCTGTCGCTCCCTTCCGGAAACAGGGTGGCGGCGGTTTCGAGATGAGCGGCGATCTTCTCTGCGTTGGACCGGACCACGCCGGCGTCGAAGGGCTGCTCCTTCTTGGCGATGGCGCCCAGCGCCAGCATGCCGTCGCGGACGCCCTCCATCTCCTTCTTCCGCTGTTCGATGGCCTCCGTCGCAGTCATCGCCACCGCGGAGATCGCGACGAGGAGCGCCACTGCGGCGACGCTCCAGACTCGGGTCTGTGATTTCGTCATGTGAATCCTCCTTGTTCGATCGATCAACCGCCGCGGGTTACGCGGCATCGGGTCGTTGTGATTCCGTCATTTTGCGGGGCAGTTTCTCCATATCGGATCGGTGCCGGAACGGTACCATATCCCACGTCGTGAAAACGGCACCAGGGATCGCTGGAGATCCTCGTGCGCCGGCAGCTCAACGGGGCGTGCCCGACGCCTTTCCACGGCTGCAACCTCTCCGCAGACACCCTGCGATGATGAGAGTGTCACAATGCGGTCTGCTGAACAGCTTCGGTCGTGACGACGGAACCGGGAGTAACCAATGAAGACAATCGGATTGCTCGGTGGGATGACGTGCGAGTCCTCGGTGGAGTACTACCGGCTCATCAACGAGGGGGCGCGACGACAGCTCGGCGGTATCCACTCGGCACAGTCGCTGATGTACTCGGTCGATTTCGGGGAGATCCAGCCGGAGATGGAGGCCGAACGCTGGGATCTGGTCCTCGAGCGACTGGTTGCCGGCTCCCTCGCCGTGCAGCGGGGCGGGGCCGATTTCCTGGTGATCTGCACCAACACGATGCACAAGCTCGCGGATCAGGTCGCAGAGAGCATCGAGATCCCTCTTCTGAACATCATCGATGTGACGGCGGAGGCGATCGCCGCCAGAGAGATCGGGACGGTTGGTTTGCTCGGCACTCGTTTCACCATGACCCAGGATTTCTATCGACGGCGGCTCTTGGAGCAACACGGCATCGAGACGTTGATCCCCTCGGCGGACGAAGTGAGCATGATCCACGACGTGATCATGGACGAGCTCACCATCGGGGTCATCTCGCCAACCTCCAAGCAGCGCTATTGGGAGACGATTCATCGGCTCCGGGCTCAGGGCGCCGAAGGCATCATCCTGGGGTGCACCGAGATCCCGTTGCTGGTGAAGCAGGACGAGGGTGAGATCCCACTCTTCGACACCACCCTGTTGCACGCTCAGGCCGCGGTGCGAACGGCGCTGGAATAGAGGCACCTTTCCGGTCGATGACCCTAAGATCAGGTTTGGCGATCGGTGCTCAGTCCGCGGCGGATGGACTGGATCATCCGGTCGAGCTCCTGCAGGAAGGTCGATCGATCGCGCTTGGTCAGCGGCCGCGGGCCGCCGGTGATCTCACCGGCGCCTCGGAGATCCGCCATGAGGTTCCGGGTGGCGACAATGGAGCCGATGTTGTCTTCGGTGAACGGCTTCCCCGAGGTGCCGAGGACCCTGGCGCCCGCCTTCAGGCATCGATCCGCCAGGAGCACGTCGGCGGTGACGACGATGTCGTCCGGGTGGAGATGCTCGACGATCCAGTCGTCGGCCGCGTCGAAGCCTCCTCCGACGACCTCGATGGTGATCCTCGAGCTCTCGGGGATCCGCATGGGCGAGTTGGCTACCAGGGTCACGTCGAGGGCTTCGCGTCCCGCCACCCGATACACCTCGTTCTTGACCGGGCACGCGTCGGCGTCGATGTAGATGTGCAGCATGGCGACGCCAAGTGTACCCAAGTGGTGTGCTCGGTACCTCTTCGATGCGCGGCCTCGTGCGATGGGACGTCTTCACGACGCAAGTGCGGTTTGCACCGCGTTCGACGTTGTCGTTAGTGAAGAGATCGCTCGTTCGCCTGGCGAAACCGACGACTCGTTGCTACGAGGAGGCCGAGACATGCGCAGGACATTATTTGTCGTTCCGCTCGTTAGCTTGATCACGTTTCTGGCTCTGCTGCCGTGTGCCTCAGCAGCGGCGAACACGGACAAACACGACATTCGATGGGTTTCATCGACTCCGCTGGACGATCTTCCCTCGGGCTATCTGGCTGAGAACCCGGGACACGGGTTCGATGCCTGGATCGCGCCCGACGGCGTGAGAGCCCGGGCGGGGGATGGGGCGTGGCAGGTGGGGCTGGCCCTCATCGCGGTGGGTCGGGACGGGGCCATGAAGGAGGCGCCGCCGGCAGGGGTGGAAGCCCATGGCAACCGCGCCGAGCTCAACCGGGGATCGCTCACCGAGTGGTACGTCAACGACGAGCGGGGCCTCGAGCAGGGCTTCACCCTCGAGGTGCGTCCTGCGGGCTCCGAGGACAGCTCACTCGTCCTCGCGATGGAGCTGACCGGGGACCTGGCACCTCTGCCGGCGGGGAACGGCCGAAGCCTCGATCTGCTGCGGCCGGGGAATCCCCTGCCGGTGTTGGTCTACGGCGGTCTCACCGTGGTGGACGCGAAAGGGTTGGAGCTCCCGGCCCGGCTCGAGCTGGGTGACGGGACCGAGAGCGGGAGCCGCGAGCTGCGAATCGTAGTAGTGGACGCAGATGCCGCCTATCCGATTGTGGTGGATCCTCTGCTCGCCACGGCGGTCTGGAACTCCGGCGAGACGGACGACACTCGAAGCGTCGCCTGGGGCGACTGGGACGGCGACGGCGATCTCGATCTCGCCGCCGGGAATGCCGGTGTGAACCGGGTGTACTCGAACAACGGTCTCGGGCTTGCGAGCTCCCTGACCGCGGTGTGGACCTCTCCGGAGTCGGACAACACACTCAGCGTCGCCTGGGGCGACTGGGACGGTGACGGCGACCTCGACCTCGCCGCCGGGAACCTCGGTGGAGCCAACCGGGTGTACGAGAACGACGGCCTCGGGCAGGCGAGCTCACTGGCCCTCGTTTGGTCCTCCGCTGATACGGTCTCAACCTACAGCGTGGCGTGGGGTGACTGGGACGGGGACGGCGATCTCGACCTCGCCGCCGGGAACTACGACAGCGCCAACCGGGTGTACGAAAACGACGGCCTCGGGCAGTCGACCTCCCTGACCCCGGTCTGGGCCTCCCCCGACTCGGACAACACCTACAGCGTGGCGTGGGGGGACTGGGACGGCGACGGCGATCTCGACCTCGCCGCAGGGAACTACCAGGAGGCCAACCGGGTGTACGGCAACACAGGCGGTTCCCTGACCTCGATCTGGACCTCCGCCGACACATCGCAGACCATCAGCGTGGCGTGGGGGGATTGGGACGGTGACGGCGACCTCGATCTCGCCTCGGGAAACTGGGGTCTCGCCAACCGGGTGTATGAAAACGACGGGCTCGGGCAGGCGAGTTCCCTGACCGCCGTCTGGACCTCCGCCGACTCGGACACGACGGCGAGCATCGCCTGGGGCGACTGGGACGGCGACGGCGACCTCGACCTCGCGGCAGGAAATCACGGAGAAGCCAACCGGGTATATGAAAACACCGGCGGCGGCCTGGCCTCGGTGTGGACCTCGGCCGACGCGGCGGAGACCCGGGGCGTGGCGTGGGGTGATTGGGACGGCGACGGCGACCTCGACCTCGCGGCAGGGAATGTCGCGGCAGGGACTGGCGGCGAAGCCAACCGGGTGTACGAAAATACCGGCGGCGCCCTGAACTCGGTCTGGGCCTCGGCCGACTCGGACACGACGGTGAGTGTGGCGTGGGGGGATTGGGACGGCGATGGCGACCTCGACCTCGCCGCTGGGAATGGCGGCGAAGCCGCCCGGGTGTACGAAAACGACGGTCTCGGGCAAGCGAGTTCCTTGGCCTCCATCTGGACCTCCGCCGACACGGATAGCACCTCCAGCGTGGCGTGGGGGGATTGGGACGGCGATGGCGACCTCGACCTCGCCACAGGGAACTACAACAGCGCCAACCGGGTGTACGAAAACGACGGCCTCGGGCACCCGGGCTCCCTGACCGCGGTCTGGTCCTCGACCGACACGGACCACACCCGATGCGTGGTGTGGGGTGACTGGGACGGCGACGGCGACCTCGACCTCGCCGCAGGGAATGACGGCGAAGCCAACCGGGTGTACGAAAACGATGGCCTCGGGAACGCGAACTCACTGACCTCGGTGTGGACTTCCGTTGAATCGGAAAATACCATGACCGTGGCGTGGGGTGACTGGGACTCAGACGGTGACCTCGATCTCGCCGCAGGGAACTGGAATCTCGCCAACCGGGTGTACGAAAACGACGGCCTCGGGCAGCCGGACTCTCTGGCCTTGGTGTGGTCATCCATTGACACGGAATACACCGGTAGCGTGGCGTGGGGTGACTGGGACGGCGACGGCGACCTGGACCTCGCCGCTGGGAGTTCCATCGGGAAACGGGTTTATGAAAACGACGGCCTCGGGCAAGCGGACTCCCTGATCTCCGCCTGGACCTCCGCCGACATGGACTACACCACCAGCGTGGCGTGGGGTGACTGGGACGGCGACGGCGACCTCGACCTCGCCGCCGGGGGCTGCAACCTCGCCAACCGGGTGTACGAAAACACCGGCGGTGTCCTGACCTCGGTCTGGAGCTCCGGTGAGACGGACGACACTCGAAGCGTCGCCTGGGGCGACTGGGACGGCGACGGCGACCTCGATCTCGCGGCCGGGAGTAACGGAGAAAACCGGTTGTACGAGAACGGCTGGATTCAGCGTCCCGGAGGGCTGCCCGAGACCCCGGTGTCGCCGTCGCTTGCCGACCGGCCCGGCGCAACCGATGCGGCCTTCTTTTTCTCCGCCGCCGAGTGTCTCCAATCGCCGGTGACGGTGGACTACAGCCTGACCGACGAGGAGTCCGACCCGGCTATGAGCATCGTTCCCGAGTACTCGGTCGTCGGTCATCCCGGCTGGCAACCGGCTACCGAAGGCCCGGGCGGCAGCGGCACCACCGGCCTTCCGGCGGACCCTGACGGCCGGGACCACAGCTTTGTCTGGGACAGCT
>JAZBOQ010000002.1:0-20099 GCA_036351195.1 Thermoanaerobaculales bacterium
CCGGTCGCTACCGCTGACCGCCCTGATCGGGCGACGCTGGGTTGGGGCCGCCGTCCAGGCGGCCCCAATCCAGAAGGCCGGCGCACCGGGTACCCCCCGGAACACGACCACGCACCATTTCCCCACCACGACTCAATGCCGAGCTGGAGCTCGGCGGTCCTGGGCGCTGCGGACCCGGCGGGCGAAGGCCCCCAGAAGGCCGGCGTACCGGGTCACAACCCCTTTGCGCTCGGAATCTCCCCGCCACCGCCACATCGTCGCCCCATGATTCCACGACGATGGTTGTCGGGAGGCAGATCCATGAAAAAGGTGCTGATCGCGATCACCCTGCTCTTGTCTCCGACCACCGCTTGCAGCGACCTCGGCGACTACGAGCCCCGCGACGGCGACATCGTCTTCCAAGTCTCACGCTCGGATCAGAGCCGCGCAATCGAGATCGTCACCGGTTCTCGCTACAGCCACATGGGCATCGTCTATCTCGAAGACGGTCAGGCCCGCGTCTTCGAGGCTGTCGGACCAGTCATCAGCACGCCGTTCGAGGACTGGGTCGATCGCGGCGTCGGCGGCCACGTCGTCGTCAAACGGCTCGCGGCGGCAGACGGCCTGCTCGACGCGGAGGCCCTTCAACGGATGGCGGCCGCCGGACGAGAGCTTGCCGGCCTCCCCTACGACTTCCGGTTCGAGTGGAGCGACGATCGCATCTATTGCTCGGAGCTGGTGTGGAAGATCTACCACCGGGGGCTCGGTGTCCGGCTGACCGGGTTCGAGACGGTTTCGGACTTCGATCTCGACGACCCGGAGGTTCGCACCATCGTCGATCGCAGGTGGCCCCACGGGGTACCGAAGAAACAACGGGTGGTCTCTCCCGCCGCCATCTTCGCGAGCTCGCACCTGGTGACCGTCTTCGAGAACTGATCGCTCCGTGCGGGCCCTACGCCTCCGCCCTCTCGCGTTGCTCCTGCCGCCGCTGGATCTCCTCGTCGTAGATCTCGAGCACGCGCTGGTAGGAGAGCATGCCCACCGCCCTGGAGGGCGGCGGCGAGGCGAGCACCGGCAGATTCTCGTGGCGGAACGCGGTAAACCGCCGCACCGCAGTGTGAAGGTCGTCGTCGAGCTCGAGATAGGCCATGGAGCTGGCCGCAACCGCGAGGTCCGAAGCTACCAACACGGACCAGACGTCGGGGCTGGCCATCATCCTGCGCACGTCGGTCGCACTGAAAAGCCCCACCACGACTCCCTGGTCATCGACCAACGGGAAAGCGTGCTGCTCGGTCTCCGCGACGATGGCGAGGATGGTCTCGAACGGGGTCCCGGGCGCCATGGTGATGAGCTCGGCCTCGTGGTCCATCACCTGGCGGACCGTCAGCTTCTCGAGGACATCGATCTCAAGCTCCCCGATGTGGGCCGGCGAATCAATGCGGGTCGGCACCTGGGCCTCATAGATCGAGACACCGCGCATGAGCAAGAAGGCCACCGAGCACACCAGCATCAGCGGCACCAGCAGATTGTACGACCCGCTCATCTCGGCCACCATGATCAGCGAGGCGATGGGAACCTTGGCCACCCCGGCGAAGAAGCCGCCCATCCCGACCAGGACACACGCCGCAGTTGCCGGGGCAAAGCCCGGGGCGATGCGTTGGGCGGCGGCTGCGAAGATGGCGCCGATGACGCCGCCGATGACCAGCGACGGGGCGAAGACACCACCCGAACCGCCCGACGAGATGGTGAACGAGGTGGCCAGGATCTTGGCCGGCAGCAGCAGCAGGAGCACCTTGAGCGGGAGCGCTCCGTCCAGGGTGAGCTGGATCCAGCCGTAACCGCCGCTCATTACCTGGGGAACGACCAACGCCATCAGCGCCACCAACAGCCCGCCGATGGCCGGCTTCACCATCGCCGGCACGGGGAGCTTGGCGAAGACCACGTCGCGCATGCCGTAGAAGACTTTGACGTAGATCACCCCGATCACCGCCAGGATGACTCCGAGAATCAGGTAGGCGACGAGCTCGCGGGGCGTCGTGAACTGCTCCACCTGGGTGCGGAAAATCGGGTGCCACCCGGTGAGAGAGGCGTTGACCACGTAGGCGACGATGGATGACATGATGGCGGGTATCAGCGCTTCAGACTCGTAGTCGTTCTCCGAGTAGAGCACCTCGATGGCGAAGAGGGCGGCGCCGAGCGGAGCCCGGAACATGCCGCCGACCCCGGCAGCCATGCCGCAGATGACGAGAATTCGGCGATCGAGGGTGGGCAGCTTGAGCAGCTGTGAAAGGTAGGAGGCGAAACCGGCGCTGATGTGGGCCACCGGCCCCTCGCGCCCGGCGGAGCCTCCCGATCCGATGGTCAGGGCGGACGCCACTAGCTTGAGCGGGATGATTCTCGGCCGCAGCAGGGCGCCGCCGCGGTGGTAGGCGCTGATCACCGCATCTGTTCCGTGGCCTTCAGCTTCCGGCGCAAAGGTCGTGACGATGAATCCCACGAGAAGGCCTGCGCCCGGAAGCACCAGCAGCAGGAACCACGGCCGCTCAGGCGGATGCCACGCTCCCGATCCGTGCTCGCCGTGGCCCGGGGCCTCGAAGCCGACGACCCGGTGGTGCAGAAGGGAAGCCACCCCGTCCACACCCCACGTCAACAGCGCCGCGCCGAGACCGGCGACCACGCCGATGATCAGGGCCAGGATCAACCACCGTCCGAAGTGATATAGGCCGAGACGATTGGCGAGCCGGGTCAGCCCGGAAAAAGGACGGGAGCCCTGAGGTTCCACCGCTGTCTCCTCACCGGCGTTGCCGCCGCATGCGGGGATCTCGACCAGCGCGGCATCGAATCAGTCCGGCGCGCCGACCAGCAGGCACCCGTTGGTGCCGCCGAAACCGAAGGAATTGGTCAGGGCAATCTTGACAGGCGTTTCGCGAGCCGTGTGGGGGACGTAATCGAGGTCGTTCTCCGGATCGGGATTGTCGAGATTGATGGTCGGGGGCACCGCCGAACGGTCGACCGCCATGACCGAAATGCCGAACTCGAACCCCCCGGCCGCTCCGAGCAGATGGCCCGTCATGCTCTTGGTGGACGACACCATGACGGAGGGGGCGTGAACCCCGAACACGGCCTTGACCGCCCTCGTCTCGGCGACATCGCCGGTCGGCGTCGAGGTGCCGTGGGCGTTGACGTAATCGACATCCTGGGGATTGACTCCGGCGTCGTCCAGCGCCGCACGCATGCACCTGATGGCGCCGTCGCCGTCCTCGGAAGGCGCCGAGATGTGAAACGCATCCGACGACATCCCGAAACCGAGCACCTCGGCGAGAATGGGCGCTCCCCGGCGACGGGCGTGCTCGTACTCCTCGAGAACGACGATCCCGGCGCCCTCGCCGATGACGAATCCGTCACGGTCCTTGTCCCAGGGACGGGAGGCGCGCTCCGGCTCGTCATTCCTCGTGGAAAGAGCGCGCATGGAGGCGAAGCCGGCCACGGTCAACGGCGCGATCACCGCTTCAGATCCGCCGGCGATGACGGCGTCGGCATACCCATGCCGGATGTACATCAGGGCGTCGGCAATGGCGTGGGCTGACGTCGAACAGGCAGTACAGGTCGCCATGTTCGGGCCCTTGGCGCCGGTCCTGATGCTGACCAGGCCCGAGCACATATTGATGATGACTCCGGGGATGAAAAACGGCGACACCCGCCGCGGGCCGCGATCGAGAAGAGTCTTGTGCATGTCCTCGATCATGGGAAAGCCGCCGATTCCCGAACCGATGACGACCCCGACCCGGTCGGCGTTGGTCTCGTCGATCTCGAGGCCGGACTGCTCCAGGGCCATCTCCGTCGCCGCCACCGAGTAGTGGACGAAGGTGTCGAAACGCCGGACCTCTCTGGCGTCGAGCCACTGGGTCGCGTCGAACCCGTCGATCTCGGCGGCGATCTGCACCGAGTAAGCCTCGGCATCGAACTTGGTGATGGGTCCAACGCCGCTCCGACCGGCCATCAGACCGTCCCACGTCGCCTCCGTTCCGATTCCCAGCGGGGAGATCAGACCGAGGCCGGACACCACCACCCGGCGCGACATCAAGCGCTCGCGTTGGCTTTCAGGAACTCGACCGCATCCTTCACGGTGCCGATCTTCTCCGCGGCTTCGTCGGGAATCTCCACATCGAACTTCTCCTCGAAAGCCATCACCAGCTCGACCACGTCGAGGGAGTCGGCGCCGAGGTCGTCGACGAACGAAGCATCGAGGTTCACCTTCTCGGCATCGACACCGAGCTGTTCAACAATGATCTCTTTGACTTGGGCTTCAATATCCATGGAATCGTCCTTTCACTACGAAGATATCCTGTCGGAGGATACGTGATAACACACAGTGACGAGCCGCGCAATACCCGATTCTCCTTGACAATGACAGAAAAAAGGAGTACTCAGCCAGTTAACGCTGCACTCAGCCTGCGGCAGAGGAGGACCAATGGAAGCATATATGACCGCGAAAGAAGCCGCCGAGTACCTCAAGCTCGCCGAGCGGACGTTGGTCCGACTTGCCCACGAGGGAAAGATCCCCGGAGTGAAGATCGGTGGTCAGTGGCGGTTCCGTCGAGCCTTGCTCGACGAGTACCTCGACACCCTGGCATCCGAGTCGGTGGGGACCACCGGCGCGACACCCAGCCAGGTCATTGACTCGCCCATCGAGGAGATCCTCACCGTCGACCAGATCCTCCCCGCCCTCAAGGCCAAGGATCGCAGCGACGTCATCCACGCCATGGTCACCCATGTGACCGACCTCGGTCTGGTCCAGGACCAGGCGTGGCTGGAAGCCGCCCTGGCCGCACGGGAGCGCCTGGTTCCCACGGCGGTCCCTGAAGGGGTCGCCTTCCTCCACGCCCGCCGGCGCGCGGCGGACAAGTTCCCGAAGCAGTTCATCGCCATGGCTCGATCCACCGACGGCCTGGTCTACGGATCGCCCGAGATGGGCAAGACCCACGTCTTCTTCCTGCTGGCCTTGCGCAACGACGCCCTTCATCTGCGCTGGCTGTCACGTCTGGCCTGGATCGCCCGCAACCCCGGGCGCCTGAATCAGATCCTCGAGGCCACGTCCGCGGAGGAGATCCACGCCACAGTTCTCGACGCGGCTTCGAACCTGCCGTCGTCGCTCAAGCCGACGGGCAAGCCGACTCAGCGCTAAAGCGCCGAGTCGACAGTTGACAGTCAAGAGTTGACAGTCCATCGCAGGTTCGAACAAGCCGAATTGACGTAGTCTGTATCGTCAGCCGCCGGTCCCGGTTTGCACAACTACAGTCGAAAGTCGGCTCAGCACGCGAAGGTGCCGCCAAAACCTGTTCGTTTCGAACCGCAGAGAACGCTGGGACCGCGGTGAATAGCGCAGAGATCACGCCAACCCATCGCAAAAGAGGCCTCCGAGTATGCTCTGCGAAGCCCAGCGTGCTCCGCGATCCCGAATTGCTGCGGCCGAAGAAACCAGCCTCATCGAACTCGTTGACATGCTGGTTCGCATGGCCTGCGACGAAACTGTCAACTGTGAACTGTCGACTGTCAACTATTGCCCCCCTCCAAGCTACAATGGCGCTTCCATGAAGATCGCCCTCATCGGCAGTCACGGCGTCGGCAAGACGACCCTGTGCTTCGAGCTCGCCGCCCGCCTGAAACGGCGCAACGTGGACGTGGAAATCGTTCGCGAGGTGGCCCGCGGCTGCCCGCTCCCCATCAACCAGGACACCACCATCGCGGCCCAGGAGTGGATTCTCCACAGCCAGGTCCGGGCCGAGATCGAGGCCGCAGCGGTTCACGACGCAGTGCTCTGCGATCGTTCCGTTCTCGACAACTACTGCTACCTGGTTCACGCGGCCGGCACCCGCAAGGTGTGGGAGAGCTTTCTCGACTACTGGATCCGGAGCTACGACGTGTTGGTGCATGTACCGCTGTGGGTTCGTCCGACCTTTGACGGCGTCCGGGCGGTGGACGCCGGATTCCAGGAGCAGATCGAGCTCCTCCTCGAGGGAATGATCACCGCCCGAGGCCTCCGGCCCGTGCGGCTGGAGGCCGATGAGCAGGACCGGTGGGGCGAGCGGATCGAAGAGCTGCTGCTGCCGCGACTCGATCCGACCCTGCCGCTCTTCCCCGGTGACAGTCAGTAGGTACAATGCTGGAATGAGCGCCGCACTTGTCATCCGTGGCGGAACCGTCGTCCCGATGGAACGAGACCGCGAGTGGTTCACCGGTGATGTGGTGGTTCGCGACGGTCGTATCGCCGACCTTGTCGAGGGCGCCGCCGAGGTATCCGACGCTACCGTGGAGATCGACGCCCGCGGCGCCGCCGTGGTCCCCGGTTTCATCCAATGCCACGTGCACGTCGTGCAGTCCCTGCTCCGCCACCAGGCCGACGGCCTCAGTCTTCTCGACTGGCTGCACCGCCGCACTCTTCCCTACGAAGCTGCCCTCGACGGTGATGGCGTGGCTGTGGCGGCGCAGTTGGGCATCGCCGAGTTGCTCTGCGGCGGCACCACCACCGTGCTGGATTTCGGCACCACCCACGATCACGACCGCGTTTTCGAGGCGGCGAGGGACATGGGCATCCGTATGATCTCGGGTCGGACCCACATGGACACGGGTGGCGGTACACCGCCAGAGCTTCTCGAGAGCGCCGAGCGCTCGCTCGCCGATGCTGAAGCCATCGGTAAGCGCTGGCACGGCGCCGCCGGCGGCCGGCTCGGCTACGCGGTGGCGCCCCGATTCGCCCTGTCGTGTACGCGGGACCTCCTCGAGGGATGCGTTGGGATGGCCCGGGAGCACGGATGGCTGCTGCACTCCCACGCCTCGGAGAACACCGACGAAGTGGCGGCCGTCCGCGCCGCCACCGGGCGCACCAACATCGCCTACCTGGCCGAGGTTGGTCTCACCGGCGACGATGTCGTTCTCGCTCACGGCGTCCACCTGGACCATGAGGAGATCGAGATTCTGGCGGAATCGAAGACCCGGATCTGCCACTGTCCCGGGGCGAATCTCAAGCTCGGCTCGGGCATCGCCGACGTCCCCCGCCTACGGTCAGCCGGAGTGCCGGTCGCCCTCGGCGCCGACGGGCCTCCGTGCAACAACCGTCTCTCCGCCTTTCACGAAATGTCTCTCGCCGCCACGCTTCACGGACTCCGGTCCGGACCGACGGCTCTCGACGCCTGGGACGCACTTGCAATGGCGACCCGGGAAGGAGCCCACGCCCTCCATCTCGATGCGGAGGTGGGAACCCTCAGCCCGGGCAAGGCGGCGGACATCACGGTGGTCGATCTCGACGGCTGGTCCACCATTCCCGGCGACGATCCGGCGGCGCGCCTGGTTCACGGTGCTTCAGCGACTGACGTCCGACACGTCCTCGTCGGTGGTGCGAGGGTTGTGGAGCACGGACGCCTGACATCCCTGGATCACCAGGTCCTCCGGTCCCGCGTCGACCAGGCATGGAAGGCCACCCGGTCGAGGATGACCACCGCATGAGCACCCGACCGATCCTGATCTTCGGAGATCCTCTCCTGGAGGCGCCCAACTCGCCGGTGGAGCGCTTCGACGCCGACCTGCAGCGTCTTGTGGAGGAGCTCTTCGAAACCGGCTGGCAGGCCCCCGGGCTCGGGCTTGCGGCCCCCCAGATCGGCATCAACCTCCGACTGGCGACGGTGGATCTCTCGGTGGGCAAGGACCCGGACCAGAAGATCGTTCTCGCCAACCCCGACATCATCGAGACCTCCGGCAAGATCTCCCTCGAAGAGGGCTGTCTCTCCTTCCCCGGTCTCTTCACCACCATCTCGCGGCCCCGCGAACTCGTCGTCCGGGCTCAGGACGCCGATGGCGAGATCTGCGAGATCGAGGCCTCGGGTCTCCTCGCCCAAGCCATCTGCCACGAGGTCGACCATCTCGACGGACGACTGCTGGTCCACCATCTCCACGGCATCAAGAAGAAGATGTTCCTGCGCCGCGTCGCGAAGATGAAGAAGTCGGGGGTGTGGAGCGCGTAGTCGTCTTGAGTTATGAGTTATGAGTTATGAGTTGGCATCGCAGGGTTTCTACCTTCGCGATGGTAGCTCAGTGCGATGGAATTCATAACTCATACCTCATAACTCATAACTATTCAGAGGTTTCTCGGCAGTCCTTCGCGCGGATTGCCCTGATACAGCTCGGAAACCCGTTTCGCGCTCTCTTCACCGGCCGGCGACACGACCTTCGGCACGACGATCTCGACAGTGTAGAGGTGGTCGCCGTGGGCGCGGGTCTTGGTATTCCGGACTCCTTTTCCCCGCAACCGAAAGGTGCGTCCCGAGTTGGTTCCCGCCGGCACCTTGGCCCGGACCGGACCGTGGACGGTTCCGACCTCCACCTCTCCTCCGAGGTAGGCTTCCGAAAACGTGATGGGGACGACGGTGTGAATGTTGTCGCCTTCGCGTTCGAAGAATGGGTGCGGCCGAACCTTCACCCGCACGAAAAGATCTCCCGGACTGCCGCCGCGGGCGCCGTCAGCACCCTTTCCTGCGACCCGAACCCTCGTCCCATGGGCAACACCCTCGGGAATCTTGACGCGCAGCCGCTCGGTGGAGATCACCGAGCCGGCACCGTGACAGCTCGGGCAGGCGCCGCGACCGACGGCGCCGCCGCCGCCGCACTCCGAGCACCGCAGCTGACGCTGCACCGGCAGTGCGACGGTCGTCCCCTGGACGGCCTCGGCGAAATTCACCTCGACGGTGAGCTCCTGGTCGGCGCCGCGGCGCGGCGCCTGTCGCGCCCGGCCCGGTCTGGAGCCGCCGAAGAACTGGCCGAATATGTCCCCGAGATCCTGAAAGCCTCCGATGCCGTCGAAATCGACCCGGAAGCCCTCATGGCCCTGGCCGCCGGACCGACCACGAGCGCGGCGGAAAGGGTCGAAGCCCGCCGTCGGATCACCGTCGACAGTGCCGAAGGTGTCGTACTGTTTCTTGCGCTCCGGATCCGAAAGCACCGCATAGGCTTCCTGAATCTCTTTGAACTTGCGCTCGGCATCTTCATTTCCCGGATTGACGTCCGGATGGAATTTCCTGGCCAGCTTCCGATAGGCCTTCTTGATCTCAGAGCCATCTGCCGATCGCGCCACCCCGAGGGTCTTGTAGTAGTCGGTCGCCACGCTCTCCTCCACCGCAGCAAAGGACGCTGCCGCCTTGTCCAACACCTCAACGGGCGTTGCCACTCCCAAATATGAGCGAATGTTTATAAAATTTCAAGCACCCACCGAGAATCCGCGATGGAACACCGGGTGTAGAATGAACCAATGGCCGATGACTCCACGGTGATGGCGATGGTGGCGTTGCTCGCCTGGGCGCCGATGGCGCAACGGCGCTATCTCGCACCTCTTGCGATCGGTCTCCTGGTGGCCGTCGCTTTCAACCTCGGCCACCTCGCCCCCGACTCGATCCTCGACGACCCGGGGGCGGCGAAACTCAGCTCGTGGCTCCAGCTGCCGTCGGTTCGGATCGCGGTCAACGTCGTCTCCGGCGTGCTCATCGTATGGGGATTTTCCGGCATCCTCTTCGGGGGGACCCAGGCGGACCGGCTGGTCCGGTCGCTGCGCCGGCGGGGAGACTATGAAGGGGCCGGAGATCTCTACCTCCAGCACGGTAATCCCCAGGCGGCGCTGTCGAACTTCAAGAAGGGCCGCATCTGGACCAAGGCCGGCGAGGTGGCCCGCAGGTTGAAACGGTATGGCGAGGCCGGAGAGCACTTCCGCAGAGCCGGCGGCCGAAATCTCGCCGACGCCGCGCGCTGTTTCCGCCAGGCGGACGATGCCAAGAGCGCCCAACGGTGCGAACGCGAGCACGCGGAGTGGCTGGTCAACAACGACAATCTCAGCGAGGCCGTCGCCTCGTGGATCCGTGCCGGCAACCCCAAGCAAGCCCTCAGAGTCGCCAACGTCGCTCTCAATCAGGACGTGTTGCTGCCCTCCGACCCGTCGTTCCGGCCCATCCTTCAGGTGGCGAAACAGCTCGGTGATCACGGCACCGAGGCGCGGCTGTGCCAGATGCTCGGAGATTGGCAGGAGGTCGGCTACGCCTGGCGGGCCGCGGGCGATCACGACCAGGCCGTCGCCGCCTTCCTCAAGGCGGGGAACCTGGTGGAGGCCGCCCGCTCGGCCATGGACGCGGGCCACCCTCACCGCTCCGCGAAGATCCGCGTCCGCTACCTCGAGGGCCTTTACGATCAGCTTCAGAAGGCCGACCAGCCGGGACGGGTCAACGATCCGGAAATCGGTCGGCTGACCCGGCTGCTGCAGACCGAGACCGACGACCTCCTGCCGGTGCTCGCCGACCTCAAGATGGAGGACGAGCTGATTCGGGTTCTCGCCTCATCCGGCCGGGTGGAGAAGGCCGTCAACATCCTAGTCTCGTCGGGCCGCCCCGCCGCCGCCGTGGACCTCGCCCGCTCCGCCCAGCGCTGGACCATCGCAGCGCCCCTGCTCGAGGATCTGAACCGCTGGGCCGAGGCGAGCGATCTCTGGGAGTTCGCCGGCGACCTCGAAGCGGCGGCGCGCTGCGCCGAACGAGCCGGCGAGGATGTCCGCGCGTTGGAGATCTACCGGGGTCTGGGACGGGCCGACAAGACCGCCCTCTTCATGGCCCGCCTCGGCTACCTCCAGGACGCCCTGATTGAGCTCCACCGGGCCGGAATGCTCGAAGAGGCCTGCGATGTCCTCCACCGCCACCCCGGCCCGGTCCCGGATATCCCCGACGTCATCCTCGACCTCGCGCGATGGGCGAAAGCCAACGCCAGCCTGGACGACGCCATTTTCTGCCTGCAGCGCGCCGTCGTCGGCGTCGCCCTGCAACCCAACCGTCTCGAGCCCGCAGTCGCCCTGGCCGAAGCTCTCAACGAAGCCGGCAACGTCGAAAAGAGCGTCGCCATTCTCGACCGCGTTCTCGAGTACGACTACTCCTGCGAGGCCGCACAACGGCTCCGCCGCGAGCTGGTCACGACCCAACAGGTAGCGGGCCCGGCCAGGGCTGCACGGGAGCCGGAGCCCGAGGCCTTCTCCCCGTCCGGAGGACCGCACCGCTACGAGATCCTCACCGAGCTCGGCCGCGGCGGCATGGGGGTGGTCTACAAGGCCCGGGACACCCGGCTCGATCGCGACGTCGCCATCAAGGTGCTGCGTGAAACAGCCCCCGAGGTCGCCGCACGTCTCGAGGACGAGGCCAAGACGGCGGCAACGCTCAACCACCCCGGCATCGTCACCATCTTCGACTTCGAGGCCGGCTTCGGAGGCTACTTCATCGCCATGGAGTTCGTGCCGGGGGAGGCCCTGGACCAGGTCGTCCGCAGCGCCCGACAACGCGTGAGCCTGAACCTGCATACCATCCTGACCCGTCTTGCCGAGGCCATTGCGTACGCCCATCAGCACCGGGTCATCCACCGCGACCTCAAACCCGCGAACATCCTGTTGACACCCCAGCTCGAGGTCAAGATCCTGGACTTCGGTATCGCCGCCCGTCTCGACCTGACGTCGGGACGCGACCTGAGGGTCTACGGGACCCCGTACTACATGGCCCCGGAGCAGATCCGCGGCAAACGGCCCACTCCCGCCACCGACGTCTACTCCTTCGGCGCCACCGCCTTTCATCTTGCCACGGGACGGCCGCCGTTCAACGAGGGCAGCATCGTCGACGCTCACCTCCGCCAGTCGCCCCCCGATCCCCTCGATCTCGAACCGCAGCTCCACCCCCGCCTCTCCGAGCTCATCCTCCGCTGTCTCGAGAAGGATCCCGACCGCCGGTTCCATTCCGGATCCGAACTCCACGCGTCGCTCCTCGAGCTGGTCTGAGCACCATTTCTCGAAGTTCGGGTAAGATGACCGGTACGCTGTGCGCCGGCAGCGCCGGTGATCGTCGCGGGGAGGACTTTCCGAATGGACCTTCGATCCCTCTGGCATCGGCCAGAGTCTCGGTTTCTCATTCTCTTTCTGAGCATTCTCGGTGTCAGCTTCACCGTCGTTGCGCTCAAGCCGGTAAACGACGCGTTTGTGGTCCCCTACACGACCCTCATCGCCAAGGTCGCCGGGATCATCCTCGGCCTCTTCGGCGAGGACATCACCATCAACGGCGTCCTCCTGCGCTCCCCTCGTTTCGCGGTCACCATCTACAACGGCTGCAACGGGTTGATCACGAGCCTGATCTTCGTCTCGGGCGTCCTCGCCTTTCCCGCCCGTCTGTCGGCAAAGATCATCGGCGTCATCGGAGGGCTGATCTCGATCCAGCTCATCAACATGGTTCGGATCATCTCGCTGTTCTACATCGGCATCTATTTTCCGAAGCTCTTCAACTCATCCCACATCTTCATTTGGCAGTCGTTGGTAATCCTCGCCGGAGTGACTCTGTGGATCGTCTGGGCCCACCTCTTCACCGCCCAACCGACGAAGGATGAGGGCCGGAACGACTCATGAATCCGAGCGAGCACGCCGCGCTCTTCCGAAGCTTCCTCAAACGATTGCCGCTGACTCTGCTGGTAGCCATGCTGCTGTGGTTGGCGCTCCGCCCGGTGCTCGACGTTGCCGTGACCGGATTTGCCCAGCTCTTGATTCGGTCATTCGAGTATCCCCGGGTCACCCGCCTCGTCGTGGAAGGCCACTCCGCCGAGGTCCGCCGCTCCGACTTCCGCACCGATTCGGGCATTCCGGCCATTCCCCTGACGGAGAAACACTTCAACACTATCGTGCTCCTCGCCCTCTTCCTCGCCCTGCCCCGGCCCTTCTCGCGACGGCAGCTCGAGCGTCTCTTCATGGGCTGGTGCATCCTGTACCTCACCCAGACCATGAACCTCCTCTTCCACGTGAAGTGCCTCTACGCGCTCTCACTGGGCGACTGGAGCGTCCAGCACTACTCGGATCTCGCCCGGGACTTCTACGGCTTCTGGCGTTACTTCACCGACCTTCCCGGGCGCTTTTCCTTTCCATTCCTGATCTGGCTCGGGTTCAACTGGGATCTCGTCACCCACCTCATCGGCCCCACCATCTCGTCAGGAGAGGACTCCCCGAAGAAGGCATCGAGCACGAAGACGACCCCCCGAACGAGGGGGAACCGCCGGAACCGGGCATCCCGGCGTTGACCTCAGGACTGCAGGGCCACTCCCCCCAGCCGACCGGCGAGCACCACGAGCTCGGACAGATCCGGAAGAACCTCTCCCTCACGATCGGCCACCAACAGGCCGGTCACCGACGCGGCGATGCCCAAAGGCACCACCGCAGTGGCCGCAGGAAGCTCCTCGAGCCCGAGAACCTCGGCCAGCCGGTGCGGGCCCTCGGCTTTCGGGTCGATTCCGATGGTCGGCTGACCCGAACGGATCACCCGCTCCAGAATGCCGAGACCGCGCGGCAGCGCCTGGGTTCCCCGCGCCAGCGGGTAGCCGAAGCCCGCGCGGCAGCGGATGGCCGTTTCTTCCACCGCCATCACGGCACCACGAACCAGGTGGCTCGAAGCCAGCTGCAGCAGGACGCCCACCGCCTGCTCGGAGTCAGTCTCGTGAAGAAGCACATCGACGAGCTCGGTTACCGCCGCCGGTAACACCGGACGGTTCACCGGCCGGTGCGCCCGAAGCTGCCGATCCACCACCGTGGTGAGGTTGTCGACGAAACGGCTCTGAATCTCTCCTCCCTCGCCGGGGGCCACCGGAAGCAGGAAGCTGACCCCTTCCGCCACGAGCTGGTGGACCCAGGAGGGGTCGCCCAGCGGCGCGGCCCACACAACCGGCAGCGGTGGCTCCGACTCACGGGCCACCTTCAACAGATCGAGCCACCACTCTTCGTTGGCGCGCCGGCTGACGCCCGACGCCTGATGGACCACCACCACGTCCAAGTTGGACGGTTCGAACTCGTCGGCGGTACCGATTCGACGCACCTCCCAGCCGCGGCGCCGCCAGTCGTTCTCCAACGCGCCGCGCCAGAGGCGGGGATCCGGCGCCACCACCCCGACCTGGGCGAAGAGCAGCTCCTGGGGCGCCTGGTCCGCGAGGCCCTCGAGCAGATCGTCGAGGGGGTTCACAGGTGGTTCCGCCGGAAGCAGGTGGATGTTCGGCAGAGTCGCCGCCTGGGCGATCTCGGTGATCTCACCGGCCACCAGGCGATCGACCTCGACATCGGTCATGCGAGCGTTTTCGAGATCCCTCAGGCCGAGACGGACAGCGTCCGCAAAGGCCCCCAGGCTCAGCGACGGCCCCTCGATGGAGGGGACGTCGCCCGGCTCGAACCGAAAGGCCCCCTCGGCGCAGGCCAGCACCCGGCCGGCATTCTCCAGCTGATCGGGCGGCGGCACTGCCGTCCACCCGTGGTCGATCTCCATGCGGAAGGAGCCCTCGTCGGTGACCAGCTCGAGCACCCCGCTGGTGGCCGTCGCCGACAGCAGGCGCATCAGAGCCTGTGGCGCCAGATGAGTGAGACTGCCAGAAAGGATCCGCTTCATGACCCCACCTCCTCACGCATTTCCGAGGGAACGCTGACGACGTAGCTGTTGACGGCTCCCGCCTCGAGGGTCAGCCGGCGGGTTTCCACCACCCGGCCGTCGATCTCCACCACCAGTAGCCAGCGACCCGGCAACAAATTCGCGAAACGGCCCTCGGGACCGAGCTCGAGACGGTGGCGGTTGCCGCCACGCTCCAGAGTCGCCACCGCCCGTTGACCGACCCGAAGGTCACGAACCCGGCACACGAGCTCGGCGCCGTCATTGGGGCGGACCAGGGCGCCGTTCCATCGCGGAAGGTGCCGCAGATCTCCCGCAGGCGGCGTGACGATCTCGATCGACGGAATCCGGTCGACCGCGTCGTGGAAAGGAACGTGCCCCGGCGTCACCGTCCACCATCCGAGAGTCGGATCGGTGGGCACCCACCCGGCCCCGGGAAGTCGGCACTCGACCCAACGGTGGGGGATGGCGCGCCGCCCTTCGATGAGCAGCCCGCTCACCGTCCTCGCCTCGAAGCCCGCCGCCATCAGCAGAGCGGCGGTGGCATTGGCCAGTCCCGAGCAGCGGCCCCCGCCCCGGGTCAGCACCGACGCTGCATCCTGAGGGTGTCGGTCGTCGGCAACCAGGTCGAGGTGATCCGACACCCATTCCAGAACCTCGGTGGCCGCCTCCCACGCCGGCATCTCGGAGCGCAGGCCGGAGCGCAGGATCGGCGGCAGGTCGAACCCGGCGGGCACAGCGGGCTGGCCGGACACCCGCACATCATCGAGGGTTCCTTCAGAGCCGATGGGCTCGATGGAGGTCGTCACCCGGACGTCGGCGATGTTCCCCGGCCGCTGGCGAACCTCGACGACATAGCCATTCACCGAGTGGGCCACGGGCAGGGTCGGGCCGCGCATGAGGTACACGGCCTCGTCAGCGTCAACCGCCCCTGCGAGCAGGAGCGCGAGCCCGACGAGCCCGATCTTCACCGCCCGTCCGCTCGTCGCTTGATGAAACCGTCGAGGACACCGTTGACGAAGCGGCCCGATTCCTCGGCGCCGTACTTCTTGGCGATCTCGATGGCCTCGTCGATCACTACCGCCGGCGGGGTGTCGGGCTCGTGCATGAGCTCGAACATGGCCAGCCGGAGGATGTTGCGATCCACCGCCGCCAGTCGTTCCAGGCGCCAGTGAGCCGTCTGCCGGGCGAGCTCGTCGTCGAGCTCCGTGAGGTGAGCCAGAGTGCCTCGGAGCAGGAAATCGGCGAAGCCGCGGACCTCTTCACCGGCGCCGGTCCACTCGTCGAACTCGTCCTGCATGACATCCAGGTCGGCCCCGGTGTGTTCGTGTTGGTACAGCAGTTGGAGGGCGAGCTCCCGAGCGCGTCGGCGCAGTCCCATGGCTCTACCGGTCCCCGTCCATCCCCTCGTACAGACGTGCCATCTCGACCGCGGCCAGGGCGGCTTCCCAGCCCTTGTTCCCCATCTTGGTGCCGGCCCGTTCGACGGCCTGCTCCAGGTTCTCGGCGGTGATGACGCCAAAGGTCATCGGCACGCCGGTTCCCATGGCGCTCGTCGCGATTCCTTTGGCCACCTCGGCGGCGATGAGGTCGAAGTGTGCCGTACCGCCGCGGACCAGGGCGCCGAGGCACACCACCGCGTCGTATCGACCGCTCTCGGCCAGGCGACCGGCAACGAATGGAATCTCCCACGCCCCGGGCACACGATAAACCGTGAGGTCGTCGCTCGCAGCGCCGTGGCGCTCCAGGCAGTCAACCGCACCTGACTCCAACCGCGAGGTCAGCGCCTCGTTGAACCGGCTCACCACCAAGGCGAACCGCAGACCTTTCGCATCCAACTTGCCTTCGATGACCCGCATTCGATGCCTCCCGAGTGATCATTGTAGCGGCTTTGGCTTCGAGAGGCTACGGCGTGGGGAATTGAACCGCCAAGACGCCAATAAATCCGGCGGTGTTCTCGACGCCGGCCTTCTGGACGCCTCCGCCTATCGGCGTCGTTGCCCAGCGTCGCCCGATCAGCACGGTCATTATGGGAGGTGAGAGCGGCAGTGACCATGCTGATCGGGCGAGCGGCGGCCTACCTGCAGGCTTCAACGACGAAGCCTGGATGCGCTCGTCGTGGGTTGCCCGGTATCGGCATTGTGCGCAGCGCGCTTCGAGTTGGAAGGTGGAAAGAGAGCACAATGCCGTACCCGGCACGCCCCGAAGGAACGCCGATGTACGCGGTGAGGTTTGATGGGGTGCGCTCGGAGTGCGGTGATTGAAAACTCAGCTATCCGGTCCCAATGCGATGGGTCAATCATTGCGATGGATCCGTGAAATCCCTGCCTATCCGTGTTCATCCGTGTTCAAAATGATGGCTCCACGGCGTCTATTGGCTCGGCGTTCAAACCTCTCGCACCGAATCCGCCGATGCCTTCTTTGCCTCTGCGTCTCTGTGTCTCTGTGGTTCATCGTCATTGAACCGGATGCGGCACGGAGGATCGGTTTCTGTTGGAGGCGGTATCGGTCGGGCCCTCACGCTCCGAAGCCGATGACCGCGTCATCCGCCAATCGTCGACCCTCGGTGGTGGGCAGCACGAGATCGCCTCGTCGCTCGATGAGTTCGCGATCTGCTGCCTTACCGACCACTCTTCGGGTCCACGGCTCGCCCCAACCCAGATGGCGGTGCAGCCCGGTCTCACGGCACTCCTCGGGCTCTTCGGGCGTCCGCTCGTGGTGAAGCAGGTGGACGAGCAGCATTCGTACGGCGAAGTCCAGCCGTTGGCCCTGGCGCCGCCGCGCCTGGGCCAGCAGTCCGCGGTGGGGCGCCATGAGAAAGGCTGCCGCGAAGAGCAGCCCGCTGGCGGCGGCGATGGAACCGGCGATGGACACGTCCAGGGCGAGGGCGAAGGCCCAGCCCAGCGCCGCGCCGGCCGCTGCCACAACCGCCGCGACGATGACCACCCGGCTCAGACGCTCGGCCAACAGATAGGCCGTTGCCGGTGGAGCGATCATCAGCGCCACCACAAGGATCGAACCGACGGCGTCGAATGCGCCGACCGCCGTCACCGAGACCATGGTCATGAGGCCGTAGTGGATGACCACCGGTTGGAATCCCAACAACGCGGCGAGTCCGGCGTCCACCGTGGCGAGCTTGAGCTCCTTCCACGCCAGCAGGATCAACCCCACGTTGAGGATGAGGATGGCCCCCATGCTCCACAGGGCCGCCGGCCCGAGATCGACACCCGCCAGCGTCAGGCGGTGAAAGGGTGCGAAGGCGAGCTCGCCGAGAAGCACTGCGTCGGTGTCCAGGTGGACATCGGACGCGGCACGCGAAATGAGAATCACCCCAATGGAGAAAAGCGCGGGAAAGACGATGCCGATGGAGGCGTCCTCGGGAACCAGCCGGCTTCTCATCAACGCCTCGATGAGGACCACCGTCAACACGCCGGTGGCGGCCGCCGCAATCAGCAACAGCGGCGAGTTGAGGTCTTCAGTGAGAAAAAAGGCGACCACGATCCCCGGCAGGATGGCGTGCGAGATGGCGTCGGAAACCATGGCGGTGCGCCGCAGCACGAGGTAGGCGCCGGGCAGGGCTGCCGCCACCGCAGTGACGATCGCAATCACGAGGATCTCGAGCTCGGCGGTCATGACGCCGCCTCGTTCTGAGAGGCGAGGTGGCGCTCGGCTTCCCGGCGTCCGATCGCGGTCGGCGCCCACAGACCCTCATCGACCCGTTCGACCAGACCCCGGCTTCTGAGATTCTCGAGGACCTTGTCGAGATCGACTCCCGCCGGGCTCATGGTCCGCAGCACCGCGACGCCGTGACCGTGGTCGGGCTCGTCCGGGTGCTGCTTCGCCAGCGCGTACAGGTGCATGAGCACCGGATCGAGAGCCGCCGACGGCGCCAGGCGACCGAGCGAGATCCAGCGCCAGAGCAGCCCTCGCCGCGGAGCGAAGACGAGAGAGATCGCGACCACGCTGCTCAACACCAATACGATGGTCGGCCCGGTGGGGAGCCGGGGGATCAACGAGCTGAGCACGGCCCCGGTGACGCCGGAGAAGACCCCGATGGCGGTGGCGAGGACGACCATGGGCGCCAGGCGATCGGTGAGCTGCCGGGCCGCCGCCGCCGGCGCCACCACCATGGCCGACATGAGCACCACCCCGACGGTGCGCAGGCCGATGACCACCGCGACCACCAGCAGCAGGGTGAAGAGACCATCGAGGCGCCGCATGGGACGGCCCAGGCTCGAGCCGAACTCGCTGTCGAAGCTGAGGAGCTTGAACTCCTTCCACAACAGGCCGAGCAGGACCAGGCAGGCGGCGCCGAGGATGCTCATGGCCACCACGTCCTCACGCAACAACGAAGCCGCCTGGCCGAAAAGGAATGATTCGAGCCCGGCCTGCGCCGCGTCGGGCCGCTTCTGGATCACGGTCAGAAGCACCAGGCCGATGCCGAAGAACACCGCCAGAGCCATCCCCAGAGCACTGTCGTAGGGCACCCGAGAGCGCCGCACCACCAGCCGCACGGCGAGGGTGGCGAGCCAACCCGCGAGGGCGGCGCCGAGCATAATGGGCAGCGGCGCCTTGCTCCCGGTGAGCAGAAAGGCAACGGCAATCCCGGGCAGGGCGGCGTGGCTGAGGGCGTCGCCCACGAGGCTCTGGCGCCGCAGGTAGGCGAACGAGCCGAGGGCGCCGGCGGCGGCGCCGAGCACGCCCGATCCGAGGGCCACCACCCGCAGCGTGTAATCGCCGAAGATGTCCACTCAGCCTCCGGACTGCGCCGCGGCGATCTGAGCCAGCACCCCGACCCGGCCGCCGAAGGTCAGGCGGAGATTCTCTTCGTTGAAGACCTCGTCCACCGGGCCCGCATCGATAGCGCGCACGTTGAGCAGCAGGACTGAGTCGAAGTACTCGGGGACGGTCTGCAGATCGTGATGGACCACCACCACGGTCTTGCCCTCGTCCGACAGCCGGTCGAGCACCGCGACGATGGCCCGTTCGGTGGGGGCGTCCACACCCTGGAACGGCTCGTCGAGCATGAGGATGGCCGCCTCCTGGACCAGCGCCCGGGCGAGCAGGACCCGCTGCTGCTGGCCGCCGGAAAGCTGGGCAATGGGCCGTTTCTCGAAAGCCCCCATGGCGACCTCTTCGAGGGCAGCACGGGCCCGTTCACGCTCGCCGGCTCCCGGACGTCGAAACCAGCCGAGACTGCCGTAGGTTCCCATGGTCACCACGTCGAGAACATCGGTGGGGAAGTCCCACTCGAGACTGGACCGCTGAGGCACATAGGCGATCTCGCCCCGACCCTTGGCGAACGCCCGACCGAAGACCCGCACCTCGCCCGCCACCGCGGGGATCAGGCCCATGGCGGCCTTGATGAGGGTGCTCTTACCGGCGCCGTTGGGCCCGACGATGGCCATCTTGTCGCCGGTCGGGACCACCAGATCGATGTCCCACAGAACCGGCTGCTCCGAGTAGGCGACCGTGAGATCCTCGACCTCGAGAGCGGGCGATGATTCCCTCGCCATCGATGCTCTACTCCGCCAAAGCGCTGACGATGGTATCGACGTTGGATCGGACGGTGCCGACGTAGGTCTCGGCGGGTCCGCCGGGCGATCCCAATGCGTCGGAGTAGAGGCTGCCGCCGATGGTCACGTCACCGCC
>JAZBOQ010000003.1:0-3942 GCA_036351195.1 Thermoanaerobaculales bacterium
CGTGGGCGCGGCGAAGCGCTCCTCCATGTCGCTACGGAAGCGCCGCGCGACCCGGGTGCTCATGCTCGCGTCGAAGAAGACAAGGCCCGCCTCGGTGGCCACGCAGTGGATGTTCGAGCCGTTGTCGTGGATCGCCGAGACCACCGTCTCAGAGACCGGCACCAGCTCGTAGAGAGCCTCCTCCGACTCATCTCCGGCGGCCACCGGCACCACTGCCAGCATCACTGCCATCATTGCGGGCACGACTCGTGATCTCACCTCGGGCTCCTTCCTCGACGACATCGGAACGGATGCAGCGAGATACGTCGCTGACCGGTCCTGGTTTCCGGCCCGTCGGGGAATTCAGGATCATCTCGCAAACAGCGGGATGATCCCAAGTTCTGAGTTCTCAGTTCTTAGTTTTCATCGCAACGGACGGTGCGGCGGATGAAGCGGGCTGATTCAAGCAGGAGCGAAAGCTGGACAAGCTTCAGCCGGTGATAGCCGGCGCTTTGACGCCTGCGATGACTGCGATGGAACTCATAACTCATAACTCAGCCTCTTGCAAAAATACCGGGTTCCAGGAGAGGACGAAGATCAAAGGCAGATCGCCGGCGGGGGCGCCGACGCTACAAAGTACTGAGCTCCATTGTAGTGCCGGCGCCCTCGCCGGCGTGATCTCGTCCCGGTAAGGCCATCACTCGGACGATTCGCCGAATATTGCAAGAGGCTGAACTCATAACCATGGTTCATCCCGCCACTAGCGGGATGAACCGAAATTCAGAGCCCGATCACCCTCGCTTCCGCACCGGTCAGCTCGAGCACCGCCGGGCGTCCTCCGTAGTGGTGGGCCATCCCGACGTCGATCCGCCACACGAGACCGCCGCAGGCGGACGAGATCCCCTCGTCCTGAACGGTGTGGCCCACCACCATCCTGCGGGCGTCCAGGAGGTCGAGGGTTTCCGAGAGAATCCGGCAGTCCTCGGCGTCCGGCTCCCTGGAGTAGTGGCGGCTCCACACCGGCCCCTCAGCGCCGAGGAGCGGCTCCGGCGGACACGGCACGTCGCCCCGCAGCCACTGTCGGGTCTCCTGGTTGAGCCTGTCGACCCCGTACTCGACGATGTGGGGGAGCACGCCGCCGTGGACGAAGACCGTGTCGCCGACGATGGTGATCACGTTGCGTTCGGCGAAGCGCCGGGCCAGCGCGCCGCCCGGGCGCATGGCGAGAATCCGTTCACCGAGCCCGTCGACCACGTCCTGGGCGGTGGCGTGGGTTGGGTCTCCGTCGCCCTCGGGCGTGAAATCGACGAAGCCGCCGACGGTGACGTAGCGCATGTCGAGCTTGACATTCATGAGCTCGTGATTGCCGTTGAGCAGGTGGATCGCTCCGCCGGCCGCCTCCGCCTCATCCGCCAGCCCGAAGAAGAGCTCGAGAATCTCCAGCGCGTCGTCTCCGCGGTCGAGGACGTCGCCGGTCTGCACGATGGTCAGGTCGCCCCCGATCCACCGGTCCCCCCCGTCCACGGCTCCCGCCAGGCGTAGGGCCGCCCTCGCCGCCGCCAGATCGCCGTGCAGGTCGCCGATGGCCACCAGACGGTCGACGGCGGGATACCGGGTGGGAAGGTCCAACTGACCCGTCCATCCCGTCTCCTCGACCAGCGGCGCCTCCCGCCGCCCGCAGCCGGTTGCCAGAATCACCGCCACCACCGAGAGAGCCACCCATCGTCGAATCGCGCCGTTCATCAGCCGTCCGCCTTTCCTGTGGCGCCTCGCCGCCGGCCCCCCCGGCCGAGCTCCTCAGCCAACCGCGTCAGCTCGCTGGCCGCCCGCTCCACCGAGACCGCGCCGGACGAGGTCTCCCCGGCTGCGCCCGCGACGGCGGCGATGCGACGTGAGATCTCACCGCCTCCCTGGGCCGCGTCGGTCATGCTGCGCGAGATCTCCGCCGTCGTCGCCGTCTGCTCTTCGACGGCGCCGGCGATGGTGGTCTGCAGCTCGTTGATCCGGGTGATGATGCCGCCGATCCTGTCGATGGCCTCGACGACGGCCCGGGCGTCGGTCTGAATTGCCGTGATCTGGGAGCCAACCTCGCCGCTGGCCCCAGCGGTCTCGTCGGCCAACGACTTGACCTCCGACGCCACCACCGCGAACCCCCGTCCCGCACTCCCGGCGCGCGCCGCCTCGATGGAGGCGTTGAGGGCGAGCAGCCGGGTCTGGTCGGCCACCGACGAGATCGTTTCGATGACGCTGCCGATCTCGTTACTGCTCGACGCGAGCTGGGCGATGATCCGATGAGCGCTCTCGGCTTCCTCCACCGCGTTGTTGGCGACGCCGGCCGCCTCGCGAGCGAGTTGGGCGATCTCCCGCACCCCGTAGCTGAGCTCCTCCACCGCCGCGGCGACGCTCTGCACGTGCTCGCTGACCCGGTCGACAGCGCTGGACACGCCGCCGGCCTCCGCCGCGGTGCTCTCTGCGTTCCTGGTCATGGTTCGGCTGACGCCGAAGAGCTCCTCGGCCGCCGTCGAGAGCCGGTCCGCGCTTTTCGAAATGGTGCCGATCGCGGTCTCGAGCTCTGCGGCGCGACGGGCGTCCTGTGCTCGAAGATCAGAGATGACGGTTCGCTTCTGCTGCAACCGCCAGATCGCCAGCAGGGCATAGCCGGCGGCGCCGAAGAGGATCATCATCTTGCCGAGAGCCGTTGCCAGGGTTGTCGGATCCAACCCCTCCGTGACGACGATCAGACCGAGAAACGCCAGGGTGTCGGCGATGATCACGACCCAGAGGCCGCGCCGGCCGCCGAAGTACGCTGCTGCCGCCGCCGTGGTGAGATACCAGGGGTAGAGCGCGCTCTGCGACCCGCCGGACATGGCGATGGCCCAGGTGATGATGAGGGTGTCGAAGGCCATCCAGATCACGGTCAGCGGCATCCCGGCTACCCGGCCGATGCCCCGGCGGTACAGCACCATGCAGACGATGATGTTGAGGTTTGCCACCGCCAGGAAAGCCAACGCCGCAGGCCAGCTGAAGCTCAGGAACCCAAGGCCCTTGGCCGCCGCCCCGATGAGCCACGCGCCGTTGTAGAAGATGATCCGGCTGCGCTGGATCGCCAGCTGGTAGCGCAGGGTGCTCGAGCTTCCGTCGCTGCCGTGTTCGTGGGTCTTCACGATCGGTTGTTCTCCCGGTCTCGGCGCTGAGGACCTCCCAAGTGTATACCGCGCCGGCATCGATGAGCCCAGGCCCGCACGACGCCTCCCCGGGCCCCGGTCGACAACCCGGCGGTGCAGCAGTACTCTCGATACGAGAGCTCCAATGCAACGCTGGCTGTACCTCGTCGCGGCGATCGTCGTGCTGGCGGTGATCGTCCTGGTCTTCCGGATGGTGGTGCGCGGGAGCTACCGCCGCCACCGGAGGCTTTCCGGGCTCGCGAGCACCGCCCAGTACGTCGCCATCCTCTCCTGGGTTGCTTTCGGCTGCGCCAACCTCCCCCGCGACTGGCCGGCGGTCCACGTCGGCACCGTACAGGAAGCCGTCGGCTGGCTCCTCTTCGTCGGAGGGTGGGGACTCTTCATGCTGAGCTTTTTGCGCCTCGGCGTCCGCCGGTCGCACGGCCTCCAGGTCGCAGGGCTGCAGCAGACCGGGCCCTACGGGCTGAGCCGCAACCCCCAGGCCACGGCCTTCCTGGTCGCCATGGTCGGCTACTTCGTGCTCTGGCCGACCTGGCGGAACCTCGGCGTCCTCGTGCTCGTCGTCGTCCTCAGTCACCTGATGATCCGCACCGAGGAGGAGCACCTGCGCGACGTCTTCGGGGCGGAGTACGACGACTACCTTCATCGGGTGCCGCGGTATCTCGGACGGCGGCGCGGACGCCCCTTGGAGTGAGGCTGCCCAGCGGCGTCAGTCGCGGCGGAACGTCCCCTCGCCGATGACGGCCCCGCCGACCCGCGCCTCGGCGGTGTCGCCCAG
>JAZBOQ010000004.1:0-6775 GCA_036351195.1 Thermoanaerobaculales bacterium
CAGCGCCTTGGGCGGGACGTGCCATGCACGCCATTGTGCCCTCCATCGACCTCCCGGCCCGAAGCGCGATGCGCACAATGCGCGTGCTTGGCAATCCACGGGGAGCGCACCCAGGGTCCGTCTCCGAAGCCTGCAAGCAGGCCGTCGCTCGCCCGAGCAGCGTGGTCACCGCCTCTTCGTTTCTCACATGACCACGCTGATCGGGCGACGCTGGGTCGTCGACACCGTGAGGTGGCGTCGACCCAGAAGGCCGGCGCTCCGGGTACCCCCCGGCTCACGACCACGCACGAGATCCCCACCAGAACTCAATGCCGAGCTGGAGCTCGGCGGCCCATCTCGCCGCGTCTGTCCTGAGGACCAAGCGCCTCGTTTTCTGCACCGGAAGCGGAAAATTCGCTCCCGGCCCAGGAAATTGCCGCAACTTGGCAATTTTCTCTTGATTTCGAGCGTTTGTTCGTAGAGAATGAATGAGTGTTCATTCATTTGACTAGTGCCCCTGTCCGCATTTGATGGTGCGGACTCCCCCATTACGCCTTAGGAGGACAGCCGTGGATTACAAAGTCGACCTTCGTGACGTCAAGTTTCAACTCTTCGAGTGGCTCCCCACCGCCAAGCTCCTCGAGGCCGAAAAATATGCCGACTGGGACCAGGAGAACATCGAGATGGTCCTCGACGAGGCTCTCAAGATCGCACAAGAACAGATGGCGGCATGCAACGAAGACGGCGATCGCATCGGCGCCCAGTGGTCGGATGGGAAGGTCACCCTGCCCGACAGCTTCAAACCGGTGTATCAAACCGTCACCGAAGGCGGTTGGATCGGCCTCCTCGCGGACCCCGAGTTCGGCGGCATGGGCATGCCGGAGGTCGTCGGCACCGCCGTCAATGAATTTTTCTCGGGCTCCAATGTGGCCTTCTCGTTGACCCTGATGCTGACCCGCGGCGTCGGCCACATGATCGCGGGCTTCGGCACCGACGAACAGAAACAGCTCTACGTCGAGAAGGTCCTGGCGGGCGAGTGGGGCGGCACCATGTGCCTGACCGAGGCCCAGGCCGGATCCGACGTCGGCGCGTCCAAGACCAAAGCCGTCAAGAACGACGACGGTTCCTATCAGATCACCGGTGAGAAGATTTTCATCACCGCCGGCGAGCACGACCTCACCGAGAACATCATCCACCTCGTCCTCGCCCGCACCCCCGACGCCCCGGTCGGCACCAAGGGTCTGTCGCTGTTCATCATTCCCAAGATGAAGGTCGGCCCCGACGGCTCCGTCGGCGAATCCAACGACGTCTACTGCAACAACATCGAGGAAAAGATGGGCATCCACGGATCGCCGACCTGCACCCTCGTTTTCGGCCAGAACGACAACTGCACCGGCTACCTCCTCGGCGAGGAGGGCCAGGGCATGAAGCTCATGTTCTACATGATGAACGCCGCCCGCATCGAGGTCGGTCTGCAGGGCGCCGCCGGCGCCGGAGCCGCCCACCAGCAGGCAGTGGCCTACGCCAAGGAGCGCCTCCAGTCGCGCCACTGGAAGGAGATGCGGAATCCAGAGGCGCCGCAGGTACCGATCATCGAGCACCCCGACGTGCGCCGGATGCTGCTCAGCTCCAAGGCCTACGTCGAGGCCATGCGGGCGCTTCTCCTGCAGACCTCGTACTACCTCGACATGTCTCACAGCTGCGAGGGCGAAGAGGCCGAGAAGTACCACGCCTACGTCGAGCTTCTGACGCCCATCTGCAAGGCATGGTGCTCCGAGTGGGCCGTCCAAGTCACCCACTGGTGCCTGCAGGTCCACGGCGGCTACGGCTACACCTGCGACTACCCCGCCGAGCAGTACATGCGGGACTCGGAGATTGCCTGCATCTACGAGGGAACGAACGGTATCCAGGCCCTCGACTTCGTCGCCCGCAAGCTTCCCATGAAGGGCGGCAAACCGATCCGCGAGCTTCTCGGAGCTGCCGAGAAAACCTTCAACACGGCCAAGTCCGATCCCGAGCTCATGGAGCCGGCGTGGATGCTCGCGGCCGCACTGAAGCAGATCGAGACCATCTCCAAAGAGCTCACCAAGCGCCCCGACGCCATCCAGATGGTGCTCCTCAACGCGCCCATGCTCCTCGACATGGTCGGAACGACCCTCGGCGCCCACCTGCTCCTCGACCAGGCGCTCCTGGCGAAGACCAAGCTCGCCGGGATCCTCGAAGAGCAGGGCGTCGGCACCGACGACAAGAAGGCCTACAAGGAGTTCCTCACCGGGCACGCCGAGGCCGCCTTCTTCCACAACAAGGTGCAGACCGCCATCCACTTCGCCTACCGCGCGCTGCCCACCGTGGCCGCCAAGGGCGCCGCCATCCGGTCCGGCGAGCGGTCGCCGTTCTTCGCGATCATGTAACGATTCGTCGGACCAATCGTGGTGGCGGTCGCGTTGCTCCCGCCAATCCATCGCAAACTCACAACCCCCGCCTCACGGCGGGGGTTTTTCCCCCACGCTCCGGGTCCCTCGTTCCGGCTCGGAAGCACGCCACCACTCGCCCGATCAGCGCGGTCACGAGCTTGCCAACTCCAACGCGATCGCACACATCGGCGCCCGGCGGGACGCACCGGGTACGGTATTGTGCTCTTCCTCCACCTGCCCGTTCGGAGCGCATTCCGCACAATACCGCTACCGGGCAATCCACGGGAAGCGCACTCCTGGTACGTCCTACCGGCCCTGGAACAGGCCGTCGCTCGCCCGAGCAGGGCGGTCATTGCTTTTCCGGCCGCTTCCGCTGACCGCCCTGATCGGGCGACGCTGACCCGCTTCCGCCGTTCAGGCGGAAGCGGGTCAGAAGGCCGGCGTCGAGGGTATCGTCCGTTCCCGATCCCGATCCCGATCCCGACAGACAGTATCCGTTTCCGTGACCGTGACCGTCACGGCGGCCGTGGCCGCGTCCACGTCCGACTGAACAGTGTCCGTATTCACCTGACAGTCGGTTGCCGTAGAGACCAATGGCGGCCATGCGCTCCTGATAGGTTCGATTGTGCGCTCCACCCTCGGATCGACCTACTTCAGTGATCTCCGCCCGATGGCGTCCAGCAACGCATCCGGGGCAATCCGCCGCAGCACCGCCACGAGACCCGCCGCGGGGGTGACGCCGTAACGGCGGCGAGGACGCGGCGAGGAGAGGGCGTGGTGAATCTTGGCCGCGACCTCCTCCGGCGAACGCCGCATGAAGTCCGTCGTCTCCACCTTGTGCTTCTTGCGCACGATCTTGCGGTCGTAGGCGTCGCCGAAGACCGAGCCATCAGCATCCAGGCTCGCCTCGGCCGCCACGGCGGCGTTCTTCCTGAAGTCAGTGACAATGGCCCCGGGTTCGATCAACGACACCCCGACCCCGCTGGACCAGAGCTCCATTCGCATGGCGTCGCTGAGGGCCTCGAGGGCGTACTTGGAGGCGCAGTAGGCGCCGACCAGAGGCGCAACGATCCTGCCGTAGAGCGATGAGACGTTGACGATCCGACCCCAACCCTGCCGCCGCATGGTGGGGATGACGCGGTTCGTCAGATCCTGCAGCCCGACGACGTTGACCTCGAGTTGGCGCCTGAGTCGGTCGCGATCGATGTCCTCGACGGCGCCCGGTTGGGCGTAACCGGCGTTGTTCACCAGACCGCCGAGGCCGTCGGCGCACCGCGTAAGAGCGAGCTCTGCGCATTGGGCGACCGAGGTTTCGTCCGCCAGGTCGAGGGCAAGAGTCTCGAAGCCGTCAGCCTCCAAAGCTGCGAGATCGTCCGCACTGCGAGCCGTGGCGAGCACCCGCCAGCCCAGGTCCCGGAGGTGGGTCACCGTCGCGGCGCCGATGCCCGATGAACAACCGGTCACGAGCACCGACCGCACGTTCACAACGGGACGTCTCACGACACCTCGGCTTTCGGCGGGTCCAGAATCCACCGTTTGTTGAACCAGAACCACTGCTCCGGCGTCTCCCGGATCGCCCGGTCGAGAATGTCGAAGGTCGCCTGGGTCATGCGTTGACAGTCCTCGTCCTTGGACATCTCAGCTCGGGGATAGATTGGTTCGGTGAAGGCGATGCTGTGGCGGGTCCATCCCACCCGGCGGGTGACCACCGGAAAGATCGGCACTCCCGTCTGCTTGGCGAACCGGGCCAACCCCGGAGCGACGCTGGCTTCGGCTCCGAGGAAACGCACCATGGTGCCCGTGGGCGAGACCCTGAGATCGGCGAGGAAGGCCAGGACGCCGCCCTTTTTGAGCCGGCTCACCACCTGCCTCAGCACTTTCGAGCCGCGCTGGATGCCGGGGATCCCGGTGGCCCGGCGCATCTCGTTCAGCGCTTCGTCCACCAGGGGGTTCTTCTGCTTGCCGGTAATCATGAAGACCGGCACGCCGAAGCGCTGCAGAACGACGCTGGCGACCTCCGCCGCCCCCATGTGGCCCGCCGCGGTGATGCCGCCGAGGCCCGTCTCCATGTGCACCTGCATGATCTGTCGGACCTCTTCGTGCTCGATGACGTGCTTTTCGATCCACCGGATGTCGATTTTCGGCAGCTGGAAGATGTCGATCACCGAGAACGCGAAATTCTTCCACGACAGCCACGAGATCCGCCGCTTCTCGCGCCGGCTGTACCTGCCGGGAAAGACCTCTTCGATGCGGCGCACCGACTCTGCCACGCGATAACGCATGACGAAATGCGAGAGCACCGCAGCGGTCCACCCCACGAAGAGCGCCGCCCGGTAGGGCAGGTGGCCCAGAAAGAGCTGAAAGAACCTCAGCAACCAATACTCGAAACGGTGCCGCGGCCGGTGTCCGCTCACGGAACGACCCTACGCGATCGTCACCTCATCACACCTGAAGACGTCCTGGATGGCGTTGAGCAGCTCGACTCCCTCCGCCATGGGCTTCTGGAAGGCCTTGCGGCCGGAGATCAGCCCCATGCCGCCGGCGCGTTTGTTGATCACCGCGGTGGCCACCGCCTGAGCGAGGTCGTTGGAGCCCGAAGCGCCGCCGGAGTTGATGAGGCCGATGCGTCCCATGTAGCAGTTGGCCACCTGCCAACGCGTGAGCTCGATGGGGTGGTCGGGCACCAGCTTCTCGTAGACCAGGGGGTGCGTCTTCCCGAAGTTGAGTGCGGTGTAGCCGCCGTTGTTGGTGGGCTGCTTCTGCTTGACGATGTCGGCTTCGATGGTCACGCCGAGGTGGTTGGCCTGACCGGTGAGGTCCGCCGATGCGTGGTAGTCGGTGCCCTCGTGCTTGAAAGCCGGGTTGCGGAGGTAGCACCACAAAATGGTGATCATGCCGAGCTCGTGGGCCTGCTGGAAGGCGTCCGAGATCTCCATGATCTGGCGCCGGCAGTTCTCGGAACCGTAGTAGATGGTCGCGCCGATACCCGCAGCCCCCAGGTTCCAGGCCTGCTCCACCGAGGCGAAGAGGGTCTGGTCGTAGCCGTTGGGGTAGGTCAGAATCTCGTTGTGATTGATCTTGACGATGAACGGGATCTTGTGGGCGTACTTCCTCGAGACGGCGCCGAGCACACCGAGGGTCGAAGCAACGGCGTTGCAGCCGCCCTCCACGGCGAGCTTGACGATATTCTCCGGGTCGAAGTAGATGGGGTTCGGCGCGAAGGACGCCGCCCCCGAGTGCTCGATTCCCTGATCCACCGGAAGGATGGAGATGTACCCGGTTCCGGCGGCACGGCCGTGGTCGTAGAGATTTTGCAGCGACCGCAGGACCTGGGGGTTACGGTCGGTAGCGGCCATGATGCGGTCGACGAAGTCGGGTCCGGGAACGTGGAGCTGGTCCCTGGACACGCCGGTGCATTGATATTCGAGAAGTGACGCCTGGTCACCGAGGAGCTCTTGAATCCTGTCGATCATGATGAATTACCTCCGTTGGTTCGCGGGGTATTGTAATGGATCTCTGCGTGCGGCGAAAACGGGACCGAGCGCAACTATATCCGTCTGTGATTATTTGGTAAAACGGATACGGCCAGGCTCGTGGTGCGTCGACCCGCGGATATACTCCAAACCATGAAGGTATCCCTGCGCCCCGCCATGACAACGATCGTCGTCGGAATGGTTGCCGTGCTCTTCACCGGAACCGCCTCGGCCCAGTGGCGGTCGAGTCTGTATCCGGAAGGCTGGGAACCGGGATTCCGCGACGGCAGCGGCCGTTTTCTCCAGGACTTCTCCTATGCCGGCTACCATCGAGGCGAGGTTCCGCTGCCTGCCATCGACGGGCCGGCGCCGCTGGTGGTGGACGTCACCGCACCGCCCTTTCTCGCCGACCCGAACGGATACTCGGACACCACAGTTGCCATTCGTGAGGCCATCGAGTTCGTGGGTTCGCACGGCGGCGGCATCGTACTGCTGCCCGCCGGGACCTACGCGGTGCGGCCTCAGGCACCCGGCGACAGAGCCGCCCTCTACATCGACCACCCGGGGGTGGTTCTGCGCGGCGAGGGCCCCGACCGGACCTTCATCGTCAACACCGAAACCGCCATGCGAAGGCGCAGCGTCATCCGGGTGGCTCCCGCCGCCATCCGCGACAGCGACTTCGCATGGCGGAACGACGTCGGTGAGCCGTCCTTCGCCCTCACCGAGAACGCCGACGAGTTCGACAGCTTTATCGAGGCCGAAGGCCACGACTTCGCGCCCGGCGACTGGGTGCTGGTGATGTCCGACGCCACCGACGCCTTCATCGCCCAGCACGGCATGACCGGCACCTGGACCGCCGACGGCATCGGCGGCGTCACATTCTACCGCCGGGTCACCGCGGTGGACGGC
>JAZBOQ010000005.1:0-76992 GCA_036351195.1 Thermoanaerobaculales bacterium
CTGCGATTCACCTCGTTTCGCGACGGCCACATCGGTCGGCTCGCTCGATTTCTCGAGTCGCTGTACGCGCAATCTTCCCAACGCTGAAAACAGAAGCCGCTGAGCAAACCCGCCCGGACGGGGAAGCCCGGTCCGACAGGAAAGCGGCGAAGAAGAGGGCGCTGGTCACCGGTCATACGCCGACGGCCGTCAAATGTTCGATCAGACGTGCCTGATCACCACCACGGTCATATCGTCGGAGAACCTTGAGTCGCAGCAGTTGCAGACGTCGTCCACGACGGCGTCCTTGATCTCCTCGGCGGACATGGCGGCGATATCCAGGCTGGCCAGCAGCACCCGGGGCGCATCGTAGCCGTACTGCTCGCCGGTCTTGTTTCGAGCCTCGGGGACGCCGTCGGTGAACATCACGACCACATCGCCGGGGACAAGCCGGACCGTACGACTCTGGTAGGCGGCTTCGCGCATGGCTCCCAGCGGAAACCGGTCACCGGGCGAGCCCAGGTAGTCGGTGGAGGAGCCTGAGCGCAGCAGTGGCTCGCAGAGCCCGGCGTTCGCGAAGGCCAGATCGCGGGTCTGAACATCGAGCACGGCCAGACCAACGGCGGTGAAGACCCGGGCGCCGACCTTGGTGTGAATCGACCGATTGAGGTTCGACATGATCTCCTCGATGGAACCACCCTGGCGGACGCGAGAGAAGACCATGCCGTCGGACACAACCGCGTTCATAGCCGCCGACATGCCCTTGCCCACAACGTCGCCGACAACGATGCACAGCTTCTCGCCCTCTTCATCGAGCCAGAAAAAGTCGAAGAAGTCGCCGCCGACCTCGTGCGCCGGCACGCAGACGCCGGCGATGTCGAAGCCCGGGATCTCGGGGCTGGACTGGGGCATGATCGCCATCTGAGCGTCGTGGGCTGCCACCAGCTCCGCCTTCATGCGAACACCGCGCATCCGGCTTCGGTAGATCGCCATCGCGACCCCGCCCAGGATCAGCACCATGGCCGTCCTGAACCACCAAGTGGCCCAGAACGGCGGTGTGACGACGATTCTCAGCGATGCAGCGTCGTCGGCCCAGACCCCGTCGCGGTTGGCGCCGCGCACGCTGAAGCGGTACTCGCCGGGGGTCAGACCGGTGAAAGTCGCGTAGCGACGGTCGGCATCGACCTCGATCCAGTCGTCACTGAAGCCCTCCATGCGGTAGAGGTAGGCGTTCTTCCCCGGCGCACTGTAATGCAGGGCGGCGAACTCGATGGTGAAGACGTTCTCGCGGTACGAGAACTCGACCTCGTCGGTGGAGGTGACCGGGCGCTCGAGGAGGACGCGGTTATCGACTTCTTCACCCACCCCGATCGACCGGTTGAAGAGCTGGAGGTCGGTGATGACGACGCTGGGGACGATCGGGTTGATGGCGATTTCGTCAGGGAAGAACGAATTGAAACCGCTGATCCCGCCGAAGAACATCTCCCCGGACGAGCTGCGGTACGCGGAGCCTCCGTTGAACTCATTGCTCTGCAGCCCATCTCGGACGTCGTAGTTCCGGAACCGACCGGTGAGCGGGTCGAATCGCGACAGGCCGACGGTGGTACTGATCCACAAGGTCCCGTTGTCGTCCTCGAGCATGGCGTAGACCGAGTCGCCGGCCAGGCCGTCCTCCGCCCGAAACCTGGTGAAGGTCTCCGTCGTTCGGTCGAAGCGGTTGAGGCCGCCGCCGAAAAGGCCGAACCACAGCGTGCCGTCCCAGGCCTCGACGATGGCGAAGACGTGATCGGAGCTGAGGCTGCCGGGATCGTCAGGGTCGTGGCGGAAATGGGTGAATCGACCGCTGTCGGGGTCGAGCCGGTTGAGTCCACCGCCCTGGGTCCCCACCCAGAGGACGCCCTCGCTGTCCTCGAAGGTCAACCGGATGAAATCATGACTGATGCTGGTGGGGTCGTCCGGATCGTGCCGATAGTGGGTGAAGGTCATCGTCTCCGGGTCGAGTCGGTCGAGGCCGCCGCCGAAGGTCCCGAACCAGAGGTTGCCGGAGCCGTCCTGGTCGATGGACCGCAGCTTGTCGTGCCCCAGCGAGGCCGAATCCTCGGGATCGTGGCGAAAGTGGGTGAAGCCGCCGGTCTCGGGATCCAGTCGGTTGACTCCCCCACCGTTGGTACCGACCCACAGCACCCCGTCGCGGTCCCTGAACACCACCCTCACGGTGTCGTGGCTGAGGCTCGTCGGATCGTCGGGGTTGTGGCGGAAGTGCCGCCACCGACCGGTGCGGCGGTCGAGGCGGTTCAAACCTCCGCTGTCGGTGCCGATCCACAGCACCCCCCCGGGGTCTTCGAAAAACGACCACACGATGTTGTGGCTCAGCGACTGCGGGTCGTTGGGATCGTTCTGCACCCGGTGAAAGCGCTTTTTCGAGATGTCGAACTTGCTCAGGCCGCCGCCGTAGGTCCCCACCCACAGAACCCGGGAGCGGTCCTGGAAGAGATCGTAAATGCGGTCTGAGCTCAGGCTGTAGGGATCGTTCGGATCGTGCCGCGAGCTGAAGAAGGTCCCCGATTCACGGTCGAAGCGCGCGAGACCACCTCCGTCGGTGCCGATCCACAGGGTGCCTTCGTGATCCTCGACGATGGCTTTGATGAGGTCGCTGCCGAGAGCGGTCGGATCCTGAGGATCGGCGCGGTGGTGGGAGAAACGCCCGGTCGCCCGATCGAGAACCGAGAGCCCGGCGCCGTAGGTTCCGACCCAGAGGTCGCCGGATCGGTCCTCGAGTAGGGCGAAGACCCGGTTGTCGCCCAGGCTTTGGGGGTCATTGGGGTTGTGCACGAAGTGGCTGAGCTGGCCGGTCTCCGGATCGAGGCGATCGAGACCGCCGCCGTTGGTGCCGATCCACAGCATGCCGTCCGAGTCCTCCAGGAGGGCCCGCACGTCGTCGTGCCCCGCCGCGCTCGGCGTCTCTCTCGGCACTCGGTAGTGGTGAAACTCGCCGGTGGTCTTGTCGAGGCGGTCCAAGCCGGCACCCTGGGTGCCCACCCACAGCCGGCCCGACGAGTCCTCGAGAACGCACCGCACGGTGTCGGCGCCGAGACTGGCCGGGTCGCCGGCGTCGTGGCCGTAGCGCACGACCTCCTCGGTGTTAGGATCGAATCGGTTGAGACCGCTGGAGAAGATGCCCACCCAGAGGTAGCCGTCAGAGTCCTCGTATACGGCCTTGAGCTCGTTGTAGCTCAGGCTGTTAAGGTCGCCCGGAACGTTCTTGTGCACCTTGAACTGGTAGCCGTCGAAGCGGTTCAGACCATCCTCCGTGGCGAACCACATGAATCCCCTGCGATCCTGAACGATCTGCTCGACGATGCTCTGAGACAGCCCCTCCTGGAGGGAAAGCCGCTCGAAGTCAATGCGTTCCTCACCGGCGGCCGCCGTTGCAGCGGCCAGTACTGCGGAGACGAAAACCACCCACCTCTGCAGAAACGGGATCGACTTCGAGGGTGCCACGTGTTCTGTTCATCTTATCAGCGCGGGTACTCGCAGAGTTCGATCAGCGGCGTTGTGTGGCGTAGAGTTGTAAGGGTGGACCCCGCAAGAGCAATGACCGAGAAGGAACGATTCCTGGCCACCGTCGGGGGCGGAACGCCGGACCGCATCCCTTATTTCGACCTGGAGCCCCGCGCATCGACGATCGCACTGTGGCGTGAGCAGGGTCTGCCTGAGAACGTGAGCGTCGCTGATTTCTGCGGGCTCGAGGCGCACGCGGCGGTCCCGTTGGAGATTCGCAGCAAGCCGTTCTACCGGGGAGCACCGGACCTGCTGGAATCGCCTGAGGCCTTCGCGCGGCACTACGACGCAAACGACCCGGATCGGCTCCCCGCGGACTTCGAGGCGCACTGCGCCAAGCTCAACCAAGAGGGCCGCGTCGTCAGCCTCAACGCGTCGGGTGGCGGGCTGCTGCAGATGCTCGGCGTCGGCAGCTGGAGTTCGCTGGTGAACGCCTGCGACGCACTGGTGAACCGGCCGACGTTCGTCGAAGAGCTGCTCGAGAAGACCACCGACTTCCACTGCCTGCTGCTGGACCGCGTCCTTGGGAAGGTTCAGGTGGACTACGCATCGCTGTACGAGCCCATCGCCGCCAATTCCGGCCCGCTGATCTCGCCGGAGATGTTCGAGCGGTACTCCATGCCCGGCTACCGCCGGGTGCTCGATTTGCTGCAACGGCACGGGGTGCGGCACCGCATTTTCTGCACCACCGGCGGCGACCTGGGACCGTTGCTGCCCATGCTGCTCGACGCCGGCGCCAACGGACTGTGGATCAGCAACATCATGACCGAAGACATGGAGTACCCGCGGCTACGGCACGAGTACGGAACCGGGATCACGCTGATCGGCGGGATCGACACCACCGCTCTGAGCCAGGGTGAAGGCGCCGTCCGCCGCGCGGTGGAAGACACCGTTCCCGCCCTGCTGGCGGAAGGCCGCTACCTGCCCTGTCTCGACGACCGGCCCCGGGACAACACGCCCTTCGCCATGTACCGCTTCTACCGCGAGGTTCTCGCCGAGACCGCTTCGGGCGAGTGAGGCCGGCCCGCCTCATCTGCGGTAAAATGTCCCGGTTCCACATTTGAAAGGAGACGGCGATGAATCATCGAGTCACGGTCCGTTCGTTGGCGACAGCGGCGATCGCGACCATCGTGTTCGGCGCGGTGAGCGCAGAGGCCCAGCTGGTGATCGACCACACCTGCACCGACATCGAGCGTCTCCCGGACCACGTCATCTCCACCGTGAAAGCGGATCTCCACATCGCCTACAACCACACCAGTCACGGCAGCCAGATCATCAGCGGTATGGACGCCCTGCGGACCTTCCCCGACTTCGGCGACACCTTTCTGTGGACCGACGACGGGTCGGCCGGGCTCGACCTGGACGACCGCGGCATTCCCTGCAACGTGCCCGACCTGAGTCAGGGCGATTGGATCGACGGGCACGGTGTGACGCCGTGGGTCACCTGCACGAGAAGCTTCCTCGACGACCCGGCCAACGCCCACATCAACGTCGTCGTGTGGTCGTGGTGCAGCATCAACAACCACGACGCTCAGCGCTACGTGGACAACATGGACCTGCTGGTCGCTGAGTACCCGGACGTCGACTTCGTCTTCATGACCGGCCACGCCGAGGGCGACGGAGAGGACATGACCCCGAACGGCGTGCACTTCAACAACGAGCTCATTCGGGGCCACTGCCGCGACAACGCCCGCATCCTCTTCGATTTCGCCGACATCGAGGCCTACAACCCGGACGGGGAGTACTTCTGGGACCGGGCTTTAAGGGACAACCTCAACTACAACGGCGGCAACTGGGCCGTCGAGTGGATCGCCGCCAATCCATACTCGGAGCTGGCGCGGCTCACCACCGGCAATGGCGTTGCCGGCTACGGCGGCTGCGGCAGCTGCGCCCACTCCGACTCGCCCCCGGAGGCCAAGCTCAACTGCGTGCTCAAAGGCCGAGCGGCGTGGTGGCTCTTCGCTGAGCTCACGGGATGGCCGCCTGAGCTCACCATGGTCCGGCGCTCCGGCGAACGGGTGATTCCCGATCCGTAATTGGTGAGTGGTACGTGCGAGGTCGGGCGGGCTCCCAGGGCCTGCTTTTTCAGCATCGGCGACCGGGGTAGACTGACGTCCGAACGGAACGGGACGGGAGTCAACGTGATCGATTTCCTGAACAAGCTCTTCGGACGCGACGACGACAGCAACACGAGGGCCCGCGACACCGAGACGGTGCGCCGGATAGCAGCAGAGCTCGACCGGCTGGATCCCGACGAGGCCCGCTACCTGGCCGCATTCGCCTTCGTGCTCGCCCGCGTGGCGAACTCGGACTCGCACATCAGCGACGAGGAGACACGGCGGATGGAGGCCATCGTGAAGTCCACCGGCGGCCTCAGCGAGGCTCAAGCGGTTCTCGCCGTGCAGATCGCCAAGTCCCAGCAGCTACTCAAGGGCGGCACCGAGAACTACCTCGTGACTCGGGAGTTCGCCGCCGTCGCCGACCGCGAGCAGAAGGAGCGCCTGCTCCACTGCCTTTTTGAGGTTTCGGCCGCCGACGAGGAAATTTCGCTCACCGAAGAGGACGAGGTCGCCATCGTCGCGCAGGAGCTCAAGATCGAGCACCACGACTTCAGCAAGATCCGATCGGCGTTCAACGAGAAACGGCGCGTTCTCAGGAAGTGACCCGAGCTCCAAACCTCGAGACCGCCGCCCGCTCCTGGGGAAGCCTCGACACTTTAAACCTCTTTCAGCTAGAACTTTGCGGTGAATCTTCGTCGACTCGAGCGGGTGGTGATTTCGCGAAATCGCGTTACACTCGGCCACCGGAGGCACGATGAACCTGACACTCGATCGCGCACTCGCAGAAGCGATTCTCGGCATCGACACTCTCTGGGGCGGCGATGTCATGAACCCCTCGGGCACGGGACGATTCATCGCGGACTCGTGGTTCTCGGATGATCCGCTGCCGCAGAGCTACGCCGACGCCACCGCCGCCGCGGTCCGCGCTGCCGGTGGGCTGTCGGCCGGCGAGGTGGACCGGGCGGCTATCGACGCGTACCTCGACGCGGTGAACTTGCGCGAGGCCTTCGACGTGATCGCCTCCGAGGGCGCGGCTCAGCCGGAAGTGCGCGGCCCGTTCCTCGCCGGGCTTTCAACCTGCATCGAGGTCATGTGGGACCTGGCCATGGAAGCTCTCGACCGCGGTGAGCCCGTTCCCTACGCCCGCTCGGTGGAGGCCTCCACCGGCGCCGCACCGACCCCGTCGGATGCCGCCGAAAAGGTCGCGGCCGTCGCAGCGCTGCTCGACGAAGCGAAGTATACCGGCGACTCGATCCTCGAGGCCGCCGACCGCTGGCGCGGCGACCGCATGGTCCCCGCCGCCACCATCGGCGCCCTTGCCCGGGCTTTCATCGCCGAGCTCGAGGCGGGAACGCGGACGCACGTCCTCCCCTACCTGCCCGAGGAAATGCACGGCGTACCGCGCTCCAACGTCGAGTTCATGCCGATTCAGGACGCCTGGTTCTCGGGCTCCATGAACTACCTCGGCCGGGAGCGGACGCCGGACGGCAAACCGACCTATGACGCCAGCTACGAGATCAACGCCAAGCTCGAGATCTCGGTGCCCGAGTACATGCACCTGGTGAGCCACGAGGTGGTGCCGGGCCACGTCATGACCTTCGCCTACGTCCAGCACCTGTTCGTGCTCGGCAAGGTGGGCTTCGAGGGGACGATGCTGACGATGAACTCGCGCTACTCGACTCTGGCCGAGGGCATCGCCAACAACGCCCTGCTCATGGCCTTCGGGGTGAACGAGATCGCCGACCTTCCCGACCGGGACCTCCAAATCGGTTCCCTGTTGGCCCTGCTCCAGGACGACGCCAAGAACCAGGCCTCGTACCTGACCTGGCACGAGGGCATGGAGCAACCCGAGGTCGCGGCGGCACTGCGTCGGGATTTCCTGGTGTCGGAAGAGCGTGCCGAGAAGCTCTCCGGGCCGTGGGCCAACCACCCGATCCTGGGCCGCATGTACCTGCCGTCGTACCGCGCCGGCACCGACCAGGTCGCCGAGTGGCGGCGCCGGCATGCGCCGGAGGTGATTCTGCCCGCGTTGTACGGGTGCAAAGGCCTCGTCGACGTAGTGACCCTGAACCAGGTCATCGGCTGAGTCGGGTACCCCCGGTGGGGCAAGCCCCCACTCCACCTGCCAGACCGCGACGGTTGATCGCGACGGGGCCCCAGCCGACCAGGGTGCAGACCGGTTTCCGGGATGCAGCACCGTAGGGTGGGCCTTGGCCCACCAGATCGTGTCGGGACCTCGGTCAGACGTCGATGGTGGGAGGTTCGTCGCGGTCGTCGCCGGGCGACCACCGAGCGTCGAAGGTCACCGGGCCGCCGGTCTGGATCCGGCCGCGGAAAGTCTCAACGAGCGCCCGTCGGACCGCCGCCCGGGTGGGCGGAATCAGCAGCAGGAAACCCGCGAGGTCGGTGAGCAGGCCCGGCGTCAGGAGCACGGCCCCGGCGACCAGAATCAACAACCCGTCGACCAGCGCCTCCCCCGGCACCCGCCCTTCGGCCATGTCGGCCTGAACGCGACGCAGGGTTGCCAGCCCCTGCCAGCGCGCCAACGCCGCCCCGGCAAACCCGGTGAGCAGCACGATGGCGATGGTGGGTGCGAGCCCGATCACCCTCCCGAGCTGGATCAACAACCCGAGCTCGATCAGCGGAACAACGGTAAAGAGTACGAGGAGGCGGAGGAACATCAGCGAAGCATCCTCATCCTCACTCCCTCGGTACCAAGGTCCTCGCCTGGCGGTCCTTGGTCACCCCGGGGAACGGCAGCACCCGGTTGTGCATCACGGCGAAGACGCCGCCGGAGAGGAGCTTGGCGGCGATCAGCGCCTCGGTGACGTTCTGCAGGCCGTCGGTGTCGCGGAACTCGTAGGGCTTCATGGCGCCGGTGAGGATCACCGGTGTATCGATCTCGCCGAGCTCGCGGTGGAGGACCTCGCCGGTATTGGACAGGGTGTCGGTGCCGTGCAGGACGATGACGGCGTCGGAGGTCGGCAGGGCATCGCGCACCGCTTTGAGAATGGTCAGCCGGTCCTCCTCGTTCATATCGAGGGAGTCTTTGTGCATCACCGTCACGTGGCGGATGAAGAGATCGGGCAGCCGCAGCGAACCGAGGATCACGTCGAGCACCGATCGCGAGTTCGCCAACGAGCCGTCGAACTCGTTGTAGGTCTTGTCGATCGTTCCACCGGTGGTCAAGATTGTAAGACGCATCTTCGCGCTCCAAGCATGTAAGGTAAAACAAGTTATGAGTTATGAATTATGAATGACGCCGCACTCTCACAGAGACCGTTGCGGAGCAGGGCTGAAACGGGCTCGAGAGGTCGGGATACCGAACATTGAGATCCATCGCACTCACACACGAACAGCTGCGATGCAACTCATAACTCATAACTCATAACTCATAATTAGAACAGACCGACTCCCCACAAATCGTGAACATGCAGCACCCCCGCGACGGCGCCGTCTCCGTTGCAGACCATGAGCGATGTGATGCGCTTCTCCTCGAGCTTCTTGAGGGCGGCGGTGGCGAGCTCCTCGGCGGAGATGCAGACCCCGCCGGGGTTCATGACCTCACCGGCGGTCTTGGCCATGGGATCCGGCACGCGTTCCATGAGCCGCCGCAGATCGCCGTCGGTGATGACGCCGAGCAGGCGGCCGGAGCCGTCGAGCACGGTGGCGAGACCGAGCCCCTTGCGGCTCATCTCGTAGATCACGTCCTTCATGGCGGTGTCGGTGCGCACCACCGGCATCTCGTCGCCGGCATGCATGAGGTCCTTGACCTTGAGGAACTTCTTGCCCAGCTTGCCGCCGGGGTGGAGGCGCGCAAAGTCCTCCTCACGAAAGCCCTTGCGCACCGCCACCGACATGGCCAGCGCATCGCCCAGGGCGAGGCTGGCGGTGGTCGATGCCGTGGGCGCCAGATTGAGGGGGCAGGCCTCGGAGCGCACGCCGAGATCCAGGTGGACGTCCGCCGTGCGGGCCAACGACGACTCGGGGTGCGAGCTCATGGCGACGAGCCGGGTCCCCTGGCGGCGCAGAATCTCCACCAGGCGCAGGATCTCGTCGGTGGAGCCGGAGTTGGAGACCGCCACCACCAGGTCCTCGGCGGTCACCATGCCCACATCGCCGTGGATGGCTTCGGCCGGATGCAGGAAGAGTGCCGGAGTCCCGGTGGAGCTCATGGTCGCCGCGAGCTTACGGCAGATGATGCCCGACTTGCCGATCCCGGTCCATACGACCCGGCCGGTGCAGGCGATGATGAACTCCACAGCCTGTTCAAAATCTTCGCCAAGGCCTTCCTTCAGCCGATTGATGGCGTCCGCCTCGGTTTCCAAGACCCTGCGCGCGAGGTCGAGAGTCACGACTGCACCTCCGCCAGGGTCCGCGACAGGGCGGTGACCTGGGCGACGAGGCGCTCGAACTCCTCGGGGTTCAGCTGCGTCGTCGCGTCGGAAAGAGCGTCGGGCGGGTTTGGGTGGACCTCGACGAAGACGCCGTCGACGCCTACCGCCGCCGCCGCCCGCGAGAGGTACGGGTGAAACTCCCGCGCCCCGCCGGTGGCGTGGCCGAGACCTCCGGGAAGCTGCAGTGAGTGGGTGGCGTCGAAGACAACGGGAGCGAACCGACGCATGATGGGCAGGGACCGCATGTCCACCACCAGGTTCCGATAGCCGAAGCTGGCGCCCCGCTCGGTGAGCAGGACCCGGTCATTGCCCGTGGAGCGCACCTTCTCCACCGCGTTGGACATATCTTCGGGCGCCATGAACTGGCCCTTTTTGATGTTCACCGCCGCACCGCTCTCGCCGCAGGCCAGCAGCAGGTCCGTCTGACGGCAGAGAAAGGCCGGCACCTGAATCACGTCGACGACCCGCGCCACCACCGAAGCCTGTTCGGGGTGGTGAACGTCGGTGATCACCGGCAGGCCTGTTTCTGCCTTCACGGCGGCGAGGGCTTCAAGCCCGTCGTCGAATCCCGGGCCGCGGAAACTCTTCACCGAGGACCGGTTGGCCTTGTCGAAGGAGGCTTTGAAGACGACCCGCACGCCCTGCCGTTGGGCCACATCGCGCACGGTGCGGGCGACGCCCATGACGTGCTCGGCCGACTCGACGACGCAGGGGCCGGCGAAGAAGAACGGGGTCCCGCCGTCGCCGACGGTGATGCCCGGAGCGATGTCAAAGGGTTTCCAGCTCATGGGGGCAGTGTACCTGAGTTGATGAAGCTCGATGCTCGATACTGGATACTCGATGCTGGACGCTGGTGGGCAACCGCAAGGTTCAGCAATGAGGTCATGAGCAACCGCAGAGTCGCAAGAGCGCAGAGCTTCTCCGAGCATCTCTGAATGCCCCGGTCTCCTGCCGATGGGGAATCTGCAGTCTCGACCGGCTCGTTGCGATGAGTCAGAAATGCGATGTGCGATGGATCCGTGTGATCTGTGTTCAATCCGTGTGATCTGTGGTTTTTCTTTGCGATGGGTGGTCTGTGTGGTCTGTGGGCCAATGCGATGAAGGCTACAACGTGGACCGCCCCACCCGAATGCCGAGCTGGAGCTCGGCGGTCCGAGGTATGGCAACTTTGAAATGCAATGGATCTGCAGTGATCCCACCGGCCTGGTGATCCAGGATCCAGGATCCAGGATCCTCCCCTACGCTTCGGGGGTTTCCTCGACGGTGGTCTCCGGCTCGTCGTCGGCCATGATCTCCTCCATGATCCGCTCCTCGGCGACCTCCGGATCCTCAACGGGCTCCTCCTCGAGCTCGCGGGACTTGCGGTACTCCACCGCGGCGGCGATGAAGGACTTGAAGATCGGGTGGGGATCGTAGGGCTTGGACTTGAACTCGGGGTGGAACTGGCAGGCCAGGAACCACGGATGGTCCGGCAGCTCGACGACCTCGACGAAGATGCGGTCGGGCGACTTGCCGCTGACCACCAGGCCCTTTTCTTCGAACAGGGGCACGTACTCGGGGTTGACCTCGTAGCGGTGGCGGTGGCGCTCCCAGACCTCGTCGGAGCCGTACATCTCCCACGCCTTCGAACCGGGCGTCAGACGGCATGGGTACTTGCCGAGGCGCATCGTGCCGCCCATCTGATCGACCCCCACGAGCTCGCGCATCTTGTAAATCACCTTGTAGGGCGGCTGGTTGACGAACTCCGAGGAGTGGGCGCCGGCGAGGCCGCAGACGTTTCGGGCGAACTCGACCATGGCCGCCTGGAGACCGAGGCAGATTCCGAAGAAGGGGATCTTGCGGCCGCGGGCGAACTCGATGGCCCGGATCATGCCCTCGACACCACGCTTGCCGAAACCGCCCGGAACCAGGATCGAGTCCACGTCGAAGAGCCTCTCGGGGTAGCCGGAGCCCTCCAGGGTCTCGGAATCGATGAACTCGAGGTGGACCTTGACCCCGTTGGCGAGGCCGCCGTGGAAGAGCGCCTCGTTGAGGGATTTGTAGGAGTCGGCAAGGTCCACGTACTTGCCGACGATGCCCACCGAGACGGTGGCCTCACTCGAGCTCACCAGATCGCTCACCAGCCGCCACCGGCTCAGATCCCGTTGGCCCTTGGGCAGGTTGAGCTGCTCGAGAACGAATTCGTCGAAGCCCTCGGCGGCGAACTTGAGGGGAACCTCGTAGATGGTCTCGGCGTCCTCGGCCGGGATCACCGCTCGTTTCTCGACGTTGCAAAAGAGCGCGATCTTGTCCCGCAGGTCCTCGGGTAACGGTCGGTCGCAGCGGCACACCAGGATGTCGGGTTGGATGCCGATCGAGAGCAAACCCTTGACCGAGTGCTGGGTCGGTTTCGTCTTGAGCTCGTCGGAGCCTTTGATGAACGGAACCAGAGTGAGGTGGATGATCAGGGTGTTGCCTCTCCCGGATTCGGAGCGGAACTGCCGGATGGCCTCGAGGAAGGGCAGCGACTCGATGTCGCCGACGGTACCGCCGACCTCGACGACGACGAAGTCTACATCGCCGCCGAGAGCGCGGATGCCGTCCTTGATCTCGTCGGTGATGTGGGGGATGACCTGGACGGTCTTCCCGAGGTAGTCGCCGCGACGCTCCTTCTCGATGACCGAGGCGTAGATCTTACCGGTGGTGAAGTTGTTCTTCTTGGCCATGGTGGCCGAGGTGAACCGCTCGTAATGGCCGAGGTCGAGGTCGGTCTCGGCCCCGTCGTCGGTGACGAAGACTTCACCGTGCTGAAACGGCGACATGGTGCCCGGGTCCACGTTGACGTAGGGGTCCACCTTGAGCATCGTCACCGAGTAGCCGTGCGCCTCCATCAGCGCCGCCAGCGAGGACGCGGTGATCCCCTTACCGAGCCCCGAAACAACACCTCCCGTCACGAACACGTACTTGGTCGCCATCCCCCGTCCCGTCCTTCCCTTAAACTCCACTCATCATCAGTTCGTGAACCCGCTCCAGGTCCTCCGGCGTGTCGACGCCGTGGGCCGCGTCGGGCGCATCCAGAACCAGAATGTCGATGCCGTTCTCGAGCGCGCGCAACTGCTCGAGACCTTCCGCCTGTTCCAGCGCCGAGGGCTCCAGCGAGACAAAGCGCTCGAGGACGTCGGGTCGGAATCCGTAGATTCCCAAATGCAGTCGCCACAACGCCGCCGCGGTCTCCAGTCGGCGCGGATAAGGGATCACCGAGCGGGAAAAGTACAGCGCGCGCTCGTCGGCGCCGCGCACCACCTTCACCGCATTCGGATCGTCCACCGCCCCAGGCGCCAACGGCCGGCACAGGGTGGCCATGCCGACGGAAGGGCAGATCCGCATCCCCCGAACCAGGGTGTCGATATTCGCCGCCGAGAGCATAGGTTCGTCACCCTGGACGTTGACCACCAGCTCCCACTCTCCGGAGCACGCCACCGCTTCGGCGATGCGATCTGTTCCCGAAGGGTGCACGCCGGTCATCACCGTCTCGGCGCCGGAGCTCGACGCCGCCTGGGCGACCCTCTCGTCATCGGTCGCGACGATGACGTGATCGATGGAATCGGCCGCCAACGCCCGCCGAACCACGTGCGCGATCATCGGTTCACCGGCAAGCGCGGCGAGAGCCTTGCCCGGGAAACGGGTGGATCCCCATCGGGCGGGAATGGCGGCAACGACGCGGCGCGGCTGAACTGTCATCCTGTGGACGAATGCTAAGCCGTTCGCCGACCAGAGTCAAGCATCGGAATGAATTTCATACAGTCGTTTGTTAGGTTTTCGTAATTAACTCAATATAAACAAATAAAGGACATATCCGCCTTCGTTTCCATGGCCTCGACGGATTTTCATCGGGCCACGACCCCCGATTTCTTGACCCAAGGGGGGCGAATTGATACAAACAACTGTATGAATACAGACACTCGAACACGCCTGCTCGACACCGCCTCTCAGCTCTTCGCCGACCGCGGTTATCGCGGCGCCTCGGTTCGGCTCATCTGCAACCACGCCCGCGCCAATCCCGGCGCCGTGTCCTACCACTTCGGCGGCAAGAGGCAGCTGTACCGCACCGTTCTGCGGCGAGCCGCCGCGACCCTCGCCTCCTTCGCCGAGCCCTCCGAAGAGACAGGCGAAGAACTCCCCACCCTCTCGGTCACTCGCGTTCTCACCCGCATTGCCGGCCAACTCGACGTTCACCCGACGCAGGCACATTTGCTGCTGCGCGATCTTGCCGACGGCGGCAACGTCGCGGTGGAGGTCCTCGAGCCCACGATCAGGAACACCCTCGCGCAGCTCAGGCTCGCGATCGGCGAAGACTCCGCACCCCGCAGCTCGACCAAGGGTCGTGCGCTTTTCCTCGATCTCGCGGCGCCGCTCTTTCTACTCACAGCAGCATGGCCCGTCCTTCAGCGAGCCCTCGACCTCGACACCGAACAACGACGAACCATCCTCTTCGACGCGATCCGGCGCACCCTCGATGCGCATGGCTATGCTGATCTGGAGTAGGAGAGCCGCGAAGGCCCAAGGCACCGCAGAGGACGCGGATGGTGCGACGCTTCCGTGTGTCCCACCGTTCCGGTTTCATTGTTGATCCCGCTACCGAAGACCTTTACTGCCTTCAGACGGCCTCGTCGGTGACGGTGAAGACCACGTTCCGCTCGGCCAGGCGATCGACGATGTACTCGTAGACGCCCGGCGCACGTCCCAGCACCTCGGGCGGCACCAGACCGGGCTCGTCGAAGAGACCTGCGGCCAAGGCCCGCACCGCCGCTGTGCAGGTGTAGCCCGTCGTGCGCGCCATCGAAGTGACACCGCCCTCACGGTCGAAACAGTCGAGCATGTCCCATGTTCTCCGGACCTTCCTGCCGTCGAGGACGCCCTCCACCGCGATCCTCATCACGGTCTGGTCGCCTTCGCCTTCGGGCAGCTGCCACACTGGAAACATCAGCGCCGCGGTCACATCGACGGGCCGAATCGAAGCGCCGCCGACATCGATGGTGTCCTCGCGGAAGAACCCGGTCTCGCGGAGCATCCGCATGCGCTCGGCGTGGCCCGGATAGCGCATGGTCTTCTCCTTCATCTCCGGAATGCCCTCGACCTTCAAGAGGGTGCGCAGACCATCGCTGTTGAACGCCTCGAGCGTCCCGACTCCGGGAACGTCGAGGAGCTCGACCTCCGACAGGGCTTCGCGCACCACCACCTGCCCCTTCTCCACGATCCTCGCCGGACGGGTGTACTCGGCGATGACGTCGATGGGAGAAAAGACCGCCGCGTACTCGTAGGGCCAGCGGCGCACCTCGGGCAGACCGCCCACGTAGCAGACGAAGCTCGACAGCTCGTCGAAGACCGTCTGAGAGTGGCCGAGAGCCAGATTGCTGAAGCCCGGCGCCACCCCGCAGTCCATGACCGCAGTGACGCCGCGTTCCACGGCGAGCTCGTGCAGGTGGAAGGGGTCCTCCTCGAAGAAGGAGATGTCCACCACGTTCACCCCGGCCTCGATGACGGTCTTCAGGGTGGCGGCGCCCATCGGTCCGGGGACCGCCCCCACCGCCATGTCGTACCCTGCGACCGACTCGGACACCACCGCTGCATCGCCGAGATCCGCCCGGCGCACGCTCACGTTGTCGATTCCTGCAAGACCCTCGAACGCCCCGTCGTGGACGTCGATCGCCGTGATCTCCCAGCCGTCCTCCGTCGCGAGGTCCTTCACCATCGCCTGCCCGACTCGTCCGCAACCCAAAACGACGACCTTCATGAACACCTCCGTTGCGCCGGACACGGTAGCAGATTGGGAGAGGAGAGGAGTTAGAAGGTTAGAGGGTTAGAAGGTTAGAAGGTGAGGAGGTTCGAAGACTCGTGCGTCCTGACCTTCTAACTTTCTAACTCTTTCACCATCTCACAGCAAGCACCGCGAGCGGCGAGCACCTCAACGATTGGGAAAGATCGCCAGCTCGGTGACTCCGTCGACCCCACCCAGACCGCGGCGTTTGAGCGCCGAGCGATGCATGAGCTCCTCGAGGGTGAACTCATCGAGCACTTCGGTGATGCGGCGGTTCAGCAGCTCGTAGACGTCGAAGCACTCGCAGGAGGCCACGTGCGGACACGACGCCGGATCGTCGATGCAATCCACCACGCAGACCGGCCCCATGACCGCCTCGATGATCATGCGGACGGTGATCTTCGACGGACGATCCACCAGCTTGTACCCACCATGCCGGCCGGCGACGCCGCGGACCAGGCGAGCCGACCGAAGCGACATGGCCAGTTGCTCGAGGTAGCCGTGGGAAAGACCGGTACGGCCGGCCACCGACGACAGGCTCACCGGAGTGTCGGCACCGCCGTTCAGCGCGATGTCGAGCATCATCTTCAGCGCGTAGCGCCCACGTGAAGAAATCCTCATGGCACACCAATGTAGCCGTGAATTACCTAGCTGTCGAGTAAGACTTATTCGGATGCTGGGGATTGAAACCCGTGTGCCAGAAACCGCAACGGCCAGGCAGCCGCCTCTCCCGCGTAGTCGATGCCGACTCGGGCAGCCGCCCGGATCACCGGCTCCGCCCGGTCCGGATCGTCGACGAACCAGATCCCGCTTTCGCGACGGCACAGATCCGCGCCGTCCTGGCCTCGATCCACCGCCAGCGCCTGACACAGCTTGCCCGGTCCATCGGACAGGCGCGACACAGGCACCCTCGCCCCTCGACGCCGGCGGATCAGGTCGATCCCGGCCACCGGGGCGCCACCCCGGACGAGGACCGCTTCGGGAACACCCTCTCCCACGGTGACCACGTTGAGGCAGCTGTGGATTCCGTAGATGAGGTAGACGTACGCGGCGCCGGCCGGGCCCCACATGGTCTCGGTGCGCCGGGTCCGGCGCCCGCCGTAGGTGTGGCAGGCGGGGTCGCTCTCACCGAGGTAGGCCTCCACCTCGGTGATCCTCAACGCCACCAAACCGCCCTCGGCGGATCGAATCACGATCTTCCCGAGAAGTTCACGCGCAACGTCCACGGTCGGGCGTTGGTAGAATCCGCGGGTCAGCACGGACATCCGCAGGAGATCGCCGGGAGACAGGAGGTCGTGTATGGGTTCGCTCATCTGTGTCACTGGAGGCGCCGGATTCATCGGCAGCCACGTCGCCGAAGCGCTGGTCCGCGACGGCCATCAGGTCCTGATTCTGGACGACCTCTCCAGCGGCCGCAAGGAGAATGTCCCCGCCGGCGCCGAGCTGGTGGTCGCAGATATCCGCTCCGACGAGGCCGCAGCCCTTCTGGTGGACCGTAGAATCGAAGTGCTCGTCCACCACGCCGCCCAGATGGATGTCCGGCGTTCGGTCGCCGATCCCCGCTTCGACGCCGACGTCAATATCGGCGGTCTGCTCAACCTTCTCGAGGCAGCCCGCGCGGGCAGCGTGAAACAGGTCGTCTTCGCCTCCACCGGCGGCGCCATCTACGGCGAGCAGGACACCTTCCCGGCCGGTGAGGACCACCCGATCCGACCGCTCTCACCGTACGGCGTGGCCAAGCTGGCCAGCGAACGCTACCTCTACTTCTACAATCAAGAGTACGGCCTCGACGCGACCTGCCTGCGCTACGCCAACGTCTACGGCCCGCGGCAGAACCCCCACGGTGAGGCCGGCGTGGTGGCGATCTTCCTCCACCGGTTACTCGACGGCGAGCAGCCGGTGATCAACGGCGACGGCCTCCAGACCAGGGACTACGTCTACGTCGGCGACGTGGTGCGCGCCAACCTCGCCGCCGTGGACCTGCCCGGATTTCGCACCTACAACGTCGGCACCGCCGTCGAGACCGACGTCAACGTCCTCTTCGAGCTCATCCGCGGCGCGGTGGGCTCCGACGCCGAGGCCGGCCACGGCCCCGCCAAAGCCGGCGAGCAGCTGAGATCCTGCATCACGTCCGAGCTCATCGAGGAGGAGCTGGGGCTGCGGATCGGGACGCCGCTGGACGTGGGGCTGAAGGCCACTGCCGCGTGGTTCGAGGAACACCACTGACGCCCCAGCCTCCCACGAGATCCCGTCTTTCATGTGGGAGAGGATCTCGCCGGAGCGAAATCACGCCGGCGCGACAACGGATGTCGGTACGTTGGAACGTCGCCCTCGCCGGCGATCTTCCATTGCGCTTGCAACTGCCCAGGAACCCGGCGTGATGGCAGGAGGCTCGGACGGCGGTGGGCCGACGTCCGCCGCTCGGATCACCGACCGCCGCCGACCGTGTTGGCGTGCAGGCCCTCGAACTGCTCGGTGAGCTTGTGACGGGCGGCGAAGTACGGCAGCGGTCGGGCGACCTCGTGAGACTCCCGCACCTTCACCGAGGACGTGATGTAGGGCTCGAGGACCGGGAGGCCTTCCTCGATGAGCTCCTCCACCACCCGGCGGGGAAGCCGCGCCCTGGCCTGGAACTGGTTGATCACGATGCCGGCGACCTGGAGGCCGGAGTTGTGGTCCTCGCGCACCTCGGCCACGGCGTCGAGAAGCCCGTACAGGGCCCGCCTCGAGAAGTCGTCGCAGTCGAAGGGGATCAGGCACTTGCGGGCGGCGATGAGGGCCGACAGGGTGTAGAAGTGGAAGGCCGGCGGCGTGTCGATGATGATGTCGTCGTAGTCGTCGAGCTCGCGCAGGGCGTCCCGCAGCTTGTAGATCTTGTACTTCGACTCGAGCTTGCTCTGGAGAGCCTCCAGGTCCGGCGACGAGGCCATGAGGTGCAGATTCTCGAATCGGGTGTGGTGGACGAACTCCTTGGCCCGGTTGCGGAAGATCCCGAACCCGAGGGTCTGCTCGAAGAACCCGGCAAGGTTGGGCTCGAGGTCATCGGCGTCGGCACCGAGGAGGTAGTGGCTGGCGTTGCCCTGGGCATCGAGGTCGACCACCAGGGTCCTGCGGCCCGCGCGAGCGTTCACCGCCGCCAGGTTGCAGACGATGGTCGACTTTCCGACGCCGCCCTTTTGGTTGAAGACCACCCAGCGCATTCCGACCTCCCCGGTTGATCAGGACCCCAGATGAGACATCTCATCTATTAGATTCGCTCGACTCACGCCGGGCTGCAGCATAGCACCGTGACCGGACCGGTGCGGTAAGGTGTTTGATGAACCATGAATGACGTCAGCACCCGCTACCGGCTCCACGGTCCACGCCGACGGGGACCGCAGGGCAGCCCTGTCCTGCCTCTGAGTATCACCGTGGTCGTGCTCGTCACCATCCTCATCGCGGTCATCGCCGGCGTGGACGACGAACCCCCGCCCGCTCCCCCTCCAGACCCCGTTCCGAGCCCGCCACCGGCGTCGGCAGCCCCGACCCCCAGTCCCACCCTCACCCCGACGCCCGAACCGGTGGCAGGCGAGAGTGGTTGGGCTCAGGCCGAGATCATCCTCCCTCCCACCCCATCACCCACATGGCCGGTCTTCGAGCCCGCTCCCACGCGGGCGCCCCGGGCCACGCCGAGCATCTCCCAGTGCGCCGACTACCGGTGGTCGACGATGCAGGTCTTCACCCCGTCGGCCCAGGTCAAGGTGGACATCCGGGTCGACAATCGGTGCCCCTACGATCTCGGACCGGACAACCTCCTCTTCGAGATCACCGGGTGGCGCGACGGCGGCCGGGTGCACAGCGTCCGCGGCACCCCGTTCGAGACCATCCGCCGGGGCTGGACCGGAGAGCTCTCCATCGGCCTGCCCGGCTCCGAAGACTGGTACCACGAGATCGAGGTTCTTGTGTTCGACTGAGGTTTGAACCGCGAGGACACAAGGCGCGCAAGGGCGTCGCAACCGTCGCAAAATGAACCTCAGAGACGCAGAGGAGATCCTTGCGGTGATCCGCGCGGACGCGAGGTGCTACCAGAGGTTGATGGGGTCGTTGGTTCGGTTGTCGATCACCGAGACATAGGCCCACGATCGTCCCTGGACACCCGTCGCCGGATCGTCTAGGGGCAACACGGTCAGGCCGTAGGTTCCCGGGGGGATCTCGTCGAGGTTGAAGAACGCCGCGAGATCGCGTTGCACCAAGGCATGGGGCTCCAGGTTCAGATGCCGCCGAGCGACCTGCTGCCCGCCCTCGTCGTAGAGGGTGACGCGGTGCACGACGGCGTGCTCGGACTTACCGTTGTAGAAGCCGATGTTGATGCGGCCGTCCTCGCGCACCTCGAGACCCGCGAAGTGCTGCACCGGCCAGCCGCCGTGGGGATACAGCGGCAGCATCCCGCCGTAGGTCCCTCCGTCGGGGCGCGTGGTGTAGGTTCGCGAGTACCCCGAGAACCACGACCCCGCGAGAAATTCCAGGCCCCCCTTGACCGAACTCCCACCGGCACAGCCGTCGAAAAGGCGGACGACATCGGGGTATACCGTACGAAACGCCCTCATCCAACTCGACGGCGCTCCTCCAGGCGGGTACCCGAGGGTCGCCTCCCAAACATCCTCCGGCATGGCAAGAGAAGCTGAAACCCTCTGTTGGATCCCGTATTGTTGTAGCGCCCCTCCACAAGAGCCCTCATTCGAGGGATGAAACGCGGCAACGATATATGGGTCGGCAAAAAGGTTACCAACATAGCCATAGAGGTCCGTCTTCCACCGACTTCCTTCTCGGCCGGTAGACGACGCCACCGCAGGTATCGCCAGATAGTAGTCCTGCAGGGCGCCCAAGTTATCCGGTGTATTCTGCGATGCTGTCGTCGCTGAAAAGCTCGCATAGGGCACAAAGGTGGCGTCGCCGGTCCGGTTGTCCACCATGGAGTGCCAGATGATCGCGGGATCGACGCCGAAGACACCGATGCGCGGCGCCCAGCCTTCGACCACCTCGGCCGTAAACGCACTTTCAAGGCTGATCAGCCGCATTTCGTTGGCCGGCACGGTGACCGTCATTCTCCGCTCGTCGGGCCCCATCTCGTCGAATAGCAGATGGTAATCATTGTAGGTCCAGAACAGCTCGATGCTGATCTCCTTGTCGTGTGGGTTGACGATGCCTAGGTTGTGGCGGTAACGACCCGGCTCGCGCATGTCCAGATCGACGTGGGCGACGAAGGAGTTGGCTCCGATGTTAAAGGCAGGATCGTCGGGGTAAATGGTCCGAATATCTCTCACGCTGTGGTTGGAGTAGCCGTAGGGCGCCGGCACCGCCGGCACGGCGTGGCCGAAGCTGCCGCCGGTGTCGGGATCCACCGTCCAGATTCGGCCCACCGCCACCACCTGCTCAGCCCACCGATAGGACGACGAGAGGAAAAGCACATCGTGCTCCACCCCATCCCCAGTCGCCCCGCCTCCGAGCTCAACGAGCACGTCCTCCAGCCGAGTCGATCCATGCCCCGGGAGCTCGATCTCAACCGAGTCGTCCGGCCGGCTCTGCCGGGCGACGGCGACCGAGGTCGCCTCGCCCGACGGGTTGAAGAGCCAGAGATCGGTCCGCCACCGGGCTCCGCCGCGCCCGGGAGCGTCGGCGACGATGGGGATGATCTGCTCGAACACCTCCGGCGGCTCGCCGAACGAGGCGAAGGTGAAGGCCGGAAAGTCATCGTCGTAGATCCCGGCCAGCTCGGTGGCCCCGCCGGTCGTCGGATCAAGGGAGAAGGTCAGGCTGCCCCGGTACGTCGGGCTGTAGGGGCGCCGGTAGAGCACACCGTAGAGCCGTCCGTCGGGCGGATGGTAGTGGAGGGCCGAGAGGTAGCCGTTCTCCGGCTCGAGACCGAACGGCAGGGCGTCCAGGTCGAGGTCGAAGGTCGGCGCCTGAAGCTCGCCGCCCCTCACCGGATGAAACTGCGCGTGGAGCTCGGTGCCGCGCCAGAAGCCCCCGCGTCCGGGGTCGAAGCTGAGCAGCACCCGGTCCCCGTCCCACGAGGTGTCTTGAAAGCCGAACAGCGGCGTCGTTTCGGCGACCGAGGCCGCCGGCGACTCCGGCGACCAGAGCATGATTCGCTCCTGGGTGGTCGTACGGGGAGCCGAGTCCCCCGGAACCGTGATCGAGGCACATGATGCGCTGACCCAGGACCCGTTGATGATGATGTCGATCTCGCAGCGGGCGATGCCGTGGACGCCGGGTTGCAGCCCGGTGCCGCCGAGCACGTTCGCCTCGAGGTGCGGCCCCTGCAGAGCCCACCCCGTCATCCGCCCCCCCACAGCCGATGTGACGGCCGAGGTCAAGGGTCGCCGCCAGGCGACTTGTCTTGCCCTTGACCTCGGCCGTCACATCGGCTACCCATCACCTTCGGAATTCCCCGGAGGCCACCATGAACGACGGGTCCCGAGCGCGCACCTGTCGCTGTCCACCGTCGCTGCTTCCTTTCGCAGACCCTGGTTGCTGTCCCCTGCCGCTGTCGCTGCCACTGCTACTGATGGCTGACGCTGACACCGGGCACGGGCACGGGCACGGGACAGGGTACGATGCACGACGGAGGAACGATGGAACGACTCAAGGCGGACGAGCTGGTGGCGATGATCAACCGGGTCTTCGAACCGAAGGCCGAGGACACGACGTTGGCCGTACTGGTGGACCTGCCCGACGAGGCGCTGCCCGACCACCCGGCGTGGACCGAGCGACGCGACATCGCCGCGGATTGGGTTCGCGAGCTGCAGGGCGCCGACGGCCACCCCTTCGACGTCGACCTCGTGGTCTACCGCAACGTCCGCGCCAACAACGCGGATCTGCCGGAATCAGCTTGGATCTGCGACCCCGACGAGATGCCGGGCACGCCCGACGCCCTCGAGCAGAGTCGCGCGCGAAGCGTCGGCGACCTACTCGACGAGCACCGGCTCATCCTCGCCCCCACCGAGCTCTCCGCCACCGCACCGCTGAAGATGTTGTCGAAGCGGCACGGTTGCCGCGGCGCCACCATGCCGGGTTTCACGCCCGCCATGGTGCCCGCTCTGCGTCTGGACTACACCGAGGTCAACCGCCGGGTCCAGCTGCTCAAGGGGCTCCTCGACCGGGCCACCGGGGCAGAGCTGCGCTTCGTCGTCGACGGGCGCGAGAGCCATGAGCTCTTCCTCGACCTCCGCCACCGCAAGGGGCACGCTTCCGGCGGCATGCTGCCCGACCCCGGCACCGCCGGCAATCTCCCCTCGGGCGAGGCCTACATCGTGCCCTACGAGGGAGAGATCGACAGCGACCGGACCGCGACCCGCGGCGCTTTCCCCGTCGAGATGGACGGCGAGGTCGTGCTCTTCGAGATCCGAGACAACGTGGCGGTCCGAGTCCTCTCGGACGGCCCCGTGTCCGCCCGAGAAGCGGAGCTCCTCGCAGACGAACCCGCCCGGGGCAACCTCGCCGAGCTCGGCCTCGGGGTGCTGGCGGCCTTCGGCCTCGAGCCCATCGGCGTCGTGCTGTTGGACGAGAAGCTCGGCCTCCACATCGCTTTCGGTCGTTCCGAGCACTTCGGCGGTCAGGTCGGACCCGCCCAGTTCTCCCGCCCCGAAGCGGTCATCCACCAGGATCACGTCTACGTGCCGGCGATCCAACCCCGCGTCAACGCCGCCGTGGTCGATCTGATCTTCGAAGACGGCGAGCGACTCGAGCTGATCCGGGACAGCGAGTACGTCTACCGGTTCTGACGGCTGTGAGATGTGATGGGTCGGCGTCGGTCTGCGTGATCGGCGGTCGCGCAAGGCTCAGCCGACGAAGGCGCCGAGAACGAGGGTGACGAGGAACACGGCGCCGACGGCCACCGGGAAGAGAATCTGTTGCTTTCCGGCCGCGTCGGTCTTGGCGTTGTCCATGGCGTCCTCCTCGCGATACCTGCTCGTCAACCGTCGCCATTTCAGCCTCCCGGTCGGGCATCGAAAGGACCAATCCGGGCGAAACCGAGGCAGATTGTGGCACAAATGAGGCAGTTTCGGATTCCCCGCTCAACGAGTCCGGCTCAGAGACAGGACCATCCCGACGACCATGAGCATCAACGCCACCACCCAGGGACCATCGAAGGCCAAGAGAATGGCCCCGGCAACCAGGGAAAAGCCGCCGAAAACCGACGCCCTAAGGCCGGACAATGGCTTTCTCGGCTTCTTCTGCGACCGTTCTTCCAGCACCGAGATCCCCTCGGAGACCAGGAGCGGCATCTTGAAGAATGCGTCGACGAGATCCGGCGCCGCCCGCACTCCCTCACGGAAGAGCCGCACCGGCGAAAACTCCATGCGAAAGATGCGGCCCACGTGGCGGTGCGCCACCTCGGCCACGTTGAAATCTTCGTCCAACAGATAACCCACGCCCTCGTAGGTGATCAGAGCCTTCACCATGAGCACCATCTCCACCGGAAAGTAGAGCTGGTAGCGGGCGCCGAGCTGAACGCACTCGAGAATGAGCAGAGCGAGCGAGAACTCCTCGAACGAGGCCCGCTTCCGCCAGCGCCTCGCCACCTCCTTGACGGCGGTGCGGAAACCGAGCACGTCGGATCCGGGGCCCGTCTGCGAGACCGCAGCCAGGTAGCGCGCGGCCCGCTCGAAGTCCTCCATCACCAGCGAGTAGAAGAGGTGCAGCAGGTTGTGCCGCAGCTCGGGGTCGAAATGCCCGACCATCCCCAGGTCGATGAAGCCCACCTTGGGGCCGGGCAGGGCCAACAAATTCGCCGGATGGAGGTCGGCGTGGAAGAACCCGTCCTGGTAGAGCATGCGGATGATGGCCTCCGCACCCAGGTCGATCATCTTCTGACGCTGGTCCGGGGGCAGACCCACGACCGATGGATCGTCGGGCCGCACGCCGTCGAGAAACTCCATGCACAGCACCTTGCTGCCGGAGTAGTCCCGGTAGATCTTGGGAAAAACGATGTCGGGGTCGTCGACGAAGTTGGCCGCGAAGGTCTCGGCGTTGTCGGCCTCGAGGACCATCTCCACCTCGCGCACCGTGTAGTCGCAGAATTCGTCGATCACCCGTTTCGGCTGGTAGCGCGGGATGATGAGCTGCAGGACGCGAGCGGTGCTGCGCAGCAACGTCGAGTCGCGGTAGATGAGCTCGCGGATACCCGGCTTGACCACCTTGAGGATGACGTCCTCGCCCGTCCGCAGCCTGGCGCGGTGGCTCTGGGCGATGGACGCCGAGCCGAGAGGTTCGGGATCGATGGATTCGAAGACGTCTACGGAAGGGCCGTCCAGGTCCTCTTCGATCACTGCCAGGATCTTGTCGAACTCCACCGGCGGCAGGTCCGCCAGGAGGTTCCTCAATTCGTCGGTGACGACCTCCGGCAGGACGTCCTTGCGCAGCGACAGCACCTGCCCGAGCTTGACGTAGGTCGGCCCGAGGATTTCGAGACGTTTCCGCAGCTGCTCGGGGAACGGAAGATCGCGGATCCCGCGGTCGAGGAACGGCCGGATGACGAAGGCTCCCAGGGCCCGTGCACGGAAGAGCAGACCCCGGTCGCCGCGACGCCTGCTCGCCTCCACCGAGGCCACGTAGCCCCCGAACACCAGCGCCGAGATGTGGCGCAGGGTGGTCCGGCCCCGTCGCGCCAGATCGGGGACGTTGATGTAGCCGCGGCGACGCGGGCGCCGGCGCCGTTCCCGACGCTGGCCGCCCTCACCGGTGATCTGAGGTTCGGGGAACTCCTCCATTCCGCCTCTGATCCTACCGGTTCCGGCCGTACTTCTCGTGCGACGACACCCAATCCAGCGAGGAAATCGCGGATCCCAGGGAAATCTCACCGGCGAGGGCCACCGCGCCGATGATCTCGGCGAGCTTGCGCACCTTGCCTCTGCCCCAGCAGCCGAGCATCTCGAGGCACTCGCGTTGGGTGGGCAGACCCACCCCGCCGCCGTAGGTGGCGACGATGAGCGACGGGATGGTGAGCGAGATGTAGAGATCCTCGTCGGGTGTGAGCTCGGTGTAGATGATCCCCGAGCACGACTCGGCCACGTTGGCCACGTCCTGTCCCGTCGCGATGAACATCGCCGTGATGCCGTTGGGCGAGTGGGCGCCGTTGTTGTTGGCGCCGGAGATGAAGGCGCCGACGTTGGACACCTGGGAGTGGTAGTGCAGGGACCGCGGTTCCACCCGCATGTGCTGCACCAGAACGTCGCGCGGAATCACCGCTTCGGCGGTCACCCGCTTGCCTCGTGTCCGCATGATGTTGATCTGAGAGTGCTTCTTGTCCGTGGCCAGATTGGACTCGAGGTAGAAGGAACGGACCGTGTCGATATGGTCGAGCATCCACGAGCAGGCGGCGAAGGTCGCACGCCCGACCATGTTCTGGCCGGCGGCGTCGCCGGTGGAGTAGTTGAACCGGAGGTAGGCGAACTTGTTCGCCAGAAAGGTGTCGATGTCGAGCAGGCGGGCAACACTGGAGGTCGCCTCGGCGGACCGCCGAATCTCCCCCATGTTCTCCTCCACCCAGCTGCGGAAGTCTCGCGCCTCCCGGGCCGAGTCGAAGACGAACACGGGCGCGCGCTGCATGCGGTCATCCGAGACCGTGGCCGTGGCTCCACCGGCCAGGTTGAGCACCTTGATTCCTCGGTTGTAGGACGCCACCAGGGTGCCCTCGGTGGTGGCCAACGGCACCACGAACTCGCCCTTGGCGTGCTCGCCGTTGACCTTCACGGGACCGGCGAGGCCGATAGGGACCTGGGCGACGCCGACGAAGTTCTCGATGTTGCCTTCGGTGAGGCGCGGATCGAAGGACTGGTGGTAGAGGTGCTCGGGCTCGCTGCCGGCGAAGGCCTTCACGAAATCCCGGCGGCGGCCGATGATCTCGTCGGAGTAGTTGTCCTCCTTGTCGTAGGGCACGGTGACCCGCTCCTCGGTGTGCTCGCGGATGGCGTCCTTGACCCGAAAGGAGAGGGTGCCGAACGGTGAGGTCTCGAAAGCGATCCCGATGGTGTGCTTGCCGATGGCGAGCTCGGCGTTTCGCCACACGACGGTGACGATCTTCGACAGGGGAAACTCGACGGGATTGCCGTCGGAGACCTCTGTGGGGGCGACTTCGCCGGCGCTTCCGAGCTCGAAGACGACCTCGTCCAAAGGCAGCTTCTTCCCGTCGATGGTGATCTCGTCGACCCGGGTGAGAACCGCATCGCTGAGGCGGTTCTTGAGCCCGAAACGGACACCGCTGCCCGTATTCTCCAGACTCCCGAAGGTATAGAGCTGCTTGAGAATCAGAGACGGAATCTTCACGGCGCTGCCTCCATTGTCAATTCGATCTGAACCGGGAGATTGTAGCACCGGAGACGTCGAGAAGACACGCCGCACAGCGGCGTCGGAGTACGGGCGGGATCAGCCCTTGCCGAGCCGCGCCGCCAGGGCCCTCAGAGGCCCCTGGACTTCAGGCCGGAACCACTCTCGGGTGAACTTCTCCACATCGGAGGACCGGGTCCGACCGATGATCTCCACCAGGTCCCTGCGAAGGTTCCGCCGGGTTTCGCGAACGGCCCGCACCGGAAGTCCGGCGAGCTCCTCACACCACTGCACGGCCTCAGGCACCACTTCATCAGGGCCGACCACTCGATCAACGAGCCCGATCTCCAGCGCCTCCCCGGGAGCAAGCAGGCGTCCGGTCATGCACATGAGCTCAGCCTGCCGCCGACCAACCACCCCGGTCAGCGCCTCGGCGATGCCGAAAGGCATGGGCAGTCCGACCCGCACCTCGTTCAATCCGATGGTGAACGGTCCGTTCGCCATGACCCGCCAGTCGCAGAACAGGGTCAGCACGGCGCCGCCCGCCGGCGAGTGGCCGGTGATCGCCGCCGCCACCGGCACCGTGGAGCCCGCCAGGATTGCCATGACCTCGAAGAATTCGCCGATGGCGTGGTTCATCCCGTCCCGGTCAAGCGCCAGCAGCAGGGGAACATCGAGCCCGCCGGTGAAGATCCCCGGCGATCCGGAGAGCACCAGCCCCTCGACCCCCTCCGCCGGAGCCCGGGTCACCGACGCGGCCAGCTCGGTCAGGAGCTCTGGGCTCAGAGCGTTCGCCGGCGGTCGGGCAAGCCTGAGCTCGCGAACCGTTCCGTGGTCGATGGTTTCGATCATGAGGACCTCCAGAAGCGCCACGCCCGAATGTACCACGCGGCGCGGTGTCCTCTGCCGAGAGCACGAGTCCGCTCAGAGCCCGCACCTCTGAGCTCGAAACGTTCTTCCGCGAGAACACGGATTCAGTCTTCAACTATTTTTAAATCATCAAGTTAACTCGACGCTTCGGGGTCCGAACTCTGGCCACTGGCGATTGGCACTGAAGTTGCAAACGCCCTTTGCGATTGGAGGTCACCATGCAACGACTCGCATCCCTCACCTGCGCCGCCGTCACCGCTCTGCTCCTTTTCGCCGCCAGCGCGGAGGCCCAGTGGACCCGCACCACCTCGCCCCAGAATCAGCTCCGTTTCCGCCTCGGCCTCTTCGAGCCGACGGGCGACTCAGACGGCTGGGACGGCGTTTTCGAGGGATTCACCGGCTCCCCTTCCGATCTCCAGGACATGGTGTGGGGGATGGACTTCGTGTGGTTCTTCGGCCCCAACACCGGCGTCCTCTTCGGTTCGAGCTTCTTCAGCGGCGACACCACCAGCGCGTATGAGGACTGGCAGAGCTTCGACGGCCGAGACATCCGGCACACGACCCGACTGGAGTTCGCCGACCTCACGGCGTCCTTCGTCGTTCGTTTCAGCGACGGCAGATTCCGCCCCTACCTCGGCCTGGGCGGCGGGATCGTCTGGTACGAGCTCACGGATGAGGGCGAGTTCATCGACTTCGGTGACCCGGACCTGCCGGTCTTCTGGGCCTGGTACGGCGCCGATGGCACAGCCTTCACCGCCCACGGTCTCGCCGGCGTCGATGTCGCGATGAGTCCGCACACGAGCTTCTTCATCGAGGGCCGTTATCGGTGGGCCGAGGACACCCTGGGCGACGACTACTCCGGCTTCGGCGACCTGGACCTTTCAGGTTGGGAGGTCAGCGGCGGTTTCGCGTTCGCATTCTGAGGGTGTGGCCGGCACGGAATGCGACCGAGTCGCTGCGTGCTAGGATGGAAAGGAGCCTCCTTCAGTCGACCGGTTCCGAACGAATGGGAGGCTCCCGCGACCGGATCGGATTGACACAACGGGGAGGCAGTGGATGACCTCGAATCCGAGCTTCGAAGAGCTCCAGGCGAACCACCAAGAGTATGAACAGCGGCTCGAAGAGCTCCGCCAGAAGGCGTGGTTGACGCCGGACGAGGAAATGGAAGAAAAGCGCCTGAAGAAGCTCAAGCTCCAGCTCAAGGATCAAATGGCGAGCCTGGAGCGAACCGCACCCTGAGTTTTTCGGTTCGACAGATTCGAATCGGCATCCACCCGTACAGCTCTCTCGGCGCGGGCCCAGCCACGGCCTCAACCTGGAGACCACAACGGCCGTTGCACTCTCCGCAACGGCCCCCACTGCGATCGGTGGGAGCACCCTGGAGTGACCATGGCATCCAAAATCCTCATCGTCGACCCCCTCACCCTCCTCGGGCGGGAGCTTGCACGCTGCATCGAGGCCTCGCCGGACATCGCCGTCCAGGTCGACTACCGCCACACCTCGGAGGATGACGAGCACCAGATCGCCGAGCTCGGCGCCGAACCATCCCTGGTGCCCGCGTTGGACGACCCGGACGACACCGGCGGCGCGGGTCTCGTCGTCGTCACCAGCGACACCGAGACCGAACGCACCGGGCAGCTGGAAAACCTGATCATCCGCCACCCGGAGATCACCGTCCTGGATCTCAGCCGGATGCCCCGCCTCGCCGAGCTCACGACTCCGGCGTTACCCGCCACGGTCCACGCCCAGGAGAAGCTCCACCTCCGGGTTGCGCACCCGTCGCTGGTGGCCACCTCCGAAATCGTGTCGGCGCTGCGGCTTCTCGAACCGGTACGGGGTTCGGTGGCGGCGGTGGACCCGGTCTCCACCTTCGGCCGCGGCGCCCTGGAAACCCTCGTCCACCAGGCGGCCCGCCGAATGCAGGGCGGCGAGCCCGACCACGCCATCGCCGGCCACGTCCTCGCCTTCAACCAGGTTGTCGTGGACGCCGACGAGCTGCAGCTCGAGGCCGCCGAGGTTCTTCCCGGCCTGTCATTGGCGGTGACCCGCACCCTCTGCGGCTGCTTTCACGGCCACGTCGCCCACATCTCCCTCGAGCTCGCGGAGCCGGTGGACGACTACGAGCTCCGGGATGCACTCGAGAGCACCGGCGCCCTGATCCTCGGCGAAGCTCCAATGGGTCTCGAGCTGGTTCCCGACCGAGATCAGATTCTCCTCGGCCCACCGCAGATCTCACCCGACCGTCGGATGGTATCCCTCACCGCCTTGGTGGACGGTCTGCGAATCGGCGGTGCAGTCACGGCGGTGGAGATCCTGCGATCCATGACGGTCCATTGAGATGCAGATGCAGTAAGATATCCCCCCGACGATCAGTCGGCATCAAGGAGGTCACTATGAGCAGTCCGTTGCTTGATCTGGAACCCAAGCTCCTGTGGAAGCACTTCGACGGAATCCGGCAGGTCCCCCGTCCATCCAAGCACGAAGAGAAGATCACCGAACACATGGAGTCGTGGGCGGCAGAGCGAGGCTACGAGGTTCAAAAGGACGAAGCCGGCTCGATGGTGATCTCGGTTCCGGCGACGGAGGGTCATGAAAACGCCGAGACGATCGTTCTCCAGGGTCACATGGACATGGTCTGCGAGAAGAACTCCGACGTGGAGCATGACTTCATGACCCAGGGCATCGAGGTGGAGGTCGACGGCGACTGGGTGCGCGCCAAGGGGACCACCCTCGGCGCCGACAACGGCATCGGCCTCGCGGCAGCCATGGCGCTCGCCGACGACCCGGAGGTCGTCCACGGGCCGCTGGAGATCCTCGCCACCGTCGACGAGGAAACCGGTCTCACGGGGGCGAAGATGCTCGACGCCTCGATGATCAACGGCAGAGTCCTTCTCAATCTGGATACCGAGGAGGACGGCGCGATCTACATGGGCTGCGCCGGTGGCGCAGACACCGACGCCGTGATGAAGATCTCCCGGCGGCGGGGACTTCTCGGCTCGGTCCCGGTCCGGCTGGCCGTTCGCGGTCTCGCCGGCGGCCACTCGGGCCTCAACATCATCGAGAACCGGGGCAACGCCATCAAGCTCGCCACCCGCGTGCTCCAGGCGGCCCTCTACGCCGACGTCGACGTCGATCTGGTATCCATCGACGGTGGGTCGAAGCACAACGCCATCCCGCGCGAGTGCTTCGCCGTCTGCCGCCTCGACAAGGGCGCCGTGGGCGCCTTCAAGGAGATCGCCGAGAGCTGCGCCAAAGACTTCGTCGAGGAGTTCCACGCCACCGACCCGGAGCTCAGCATCGCGGTCGAAGAAATGGATGACGACGACGCCACCCGCCAGGTTCTCAACGTGCACGCCCGCGATCGTCTGCTGCGTCTTCTCGACGCCCTGCCCCACGGTGTGCAGACCATGTCCCGCGAGGTACCCGGGTTGGTGGAGACATCGACCAACATGGCCGTCGTGGAGACTCACGAAGACAAGATCATGTTCGTCACCTCCCACCGGTCGTCGGTCATGCCCGCACTCTTCGCGCTGCGCCGGTCGGTGACCTCGAACTTCCGCCAGGCCGGCGCCAAGGTCAGCTACGACGAGCACTACCCCGGTTGGCAGCCCAACCCCGACTCGGCCATCCTCAACCGCGCCGCGGACGTCTTCGAGAAGCTCTTCGGCCAGCGGCCCGAGATCAAGGCGATCCACGCCGGACTCGAGTGCGGCCTGCTCCTGGACAAGGTCCCCGGAATGGACGCCGTCTCCATGGGGCCCCAGATCGAAGGCGCCCACTCTCCCGACGAGAAGGTCCAGATCAGCTCCACCGCCAAGTTTTACACGCACGTCGCCGCGTTGCTGGAAGATCTGGCGTAGCGGCGCGTCCAACCGACCTCCAAGCCCCGGGCCCCGCCCGGGGCTTTTTTGATGCTGGATGCTGGATGTTGATCAGAGCCATCGTCGCTCTCGGTTTGCTCATCGACCAAGGACACCGGCTGGAAGAAAGGCCATTGCCGAAGCGCTGCCCAGGTCGCCCATCGGCTCCCGGCCACATCGATCGAGCAGAGAGCGACGAGCGCCGCGACCGCCATCTGGCATCCAGCATCCAGCATCCAGCATCCAGCATCGATTATCCTCATCTCCCGGATGAACAGGGGACAATAGAGCTCAGAACAGTGAGCGAGGGAACACTCTCACCGATCCGCACCACCGTCCTGCTGGGAGTGGCGACGGTCATCGCCCAGTCCGTGCTGCTGCGCGAGGCCATGGCGGCCACGGGCGGCTCCGAGATGGCGTGGGGTCTCGTGATGGCGCTGTGGCTGACCGGGATGGGCGTGGGCTCCCGAACCGGCGTCCGGTTTGGCCGGACAGGATTAGCACCCGCCCTCCCGGTTCTCGCGCTGCTGCTCGCCGGCGCCGGAACGATCCTCTTCCGGGCGGCGCCAGCGATCACCGGCGCCGTCCCGGGCGAGACGCTCACCACCTGGCCCTCTCTCTGGCTCTGGGCCCTGGCGGTGGCGCCCGCCGCCATCGCCGGCGGTCTCGCCTTCCCCATTCTCGCCGCCGGTCTGGGCGCCGACGGACCGGGCCGCGCCTACTCGCTGGAGGCCGCCGGCGCGCTCGTGGGAGGCCTCGTCTTCACTCTGATCCTCGCGCCCTTCGGCACGGTGGCGACACTCCTCGTCGGTACGGGACTCGTGGGCGGTGCAGCGCTCTGGGCGATCCGGCCGTCGGCGGCGGCTGCCGCGCTCCTGATCTGCGTCCTCGTGTCCTTGCCCTCGGGCCAGGCTCTCTCCCGCGCCGGCTGGCGGTGGGCCGACCGGCCCGGTGAACTCGGCGCCCGGGCCGAGACCCGCCACCAGTGTCTCGAGGTCTCCGCAGGACCCCCGTTCGCCCTCTACTCCAACGGCCGGTTGAAAGCCACCTACCCGGATCCCTACACGACCCTCCCCCGCGCCCATCTGATGATGCTCCTCCACCCGGACCCGCAACGGGTCCTGGCTGTCGGCAGCGTCGCCGACGGCTCCCTCGAGGCCATGGTCCGGCACGGCTCTCGTCGACTTCTCCTCGTCGACGAAGATCCCCGACTCGTCCCACTGGTGGGAGCCTGGTACGGGCGCGGGTTCGCCGACCTCCTTCGTCGAAGCGACATCGAGACGATCAGCACCGATCCCATCCGCGCCGTGAGCGGCGAACGCGATCTCGATCTCGTGATCCTCACCGACGGCGACCCCGCGACGCTCCGGGCCAATCGAACGAGAACCGTCGAGTTCTTCACCCGGTGCCGCCGGGCCATGTCCGAGGACGGAGTTCTCATCGTGGAGGTCGGCGTCGGCGACACCTACATCGGCGGCACTGCCGGGGCGTTACTGGCGGTGCTCGCCGATACCGTGAGGGCGGTCTTTCCCACGCTCGACGCCATCCCCGGTGAGAAGGTGCTGCTGGTCGCCGGTGGACCGCAGGCGGCTCTCACCACCGACCCCGGCGTCCTCGAGAAACGCCTGGCAGAGCGCCCGGAGGCGGCCGAGCTGATGCCTTCCGCACTCGTCGAGGTCCTGCTCAACGCGGACCGCCGCCCTTCCCTGCTCGAGTTCCTCGAAGATCCGGGCGATGACATCAACTCCATCTCCCACCCGACAGCGGTGGCGCTGGCAGCCACCGTTCACGAGTCCCGGTCGGGCTCGTCCATCCCCGAGTTCGTCGCCGTTCTGCGGCCGCGAGGAGGTGCTGTCCTCGTTGCCGTACTCGGCATCTCGTGTGCGGCGTTGCTGGCCTCCGCCGCGGGAAACCAGCGACGGCGAGCCCGCGCCGCAGCGTGGGCCGTCGGCTTCATCTCCATGGGGTGGTGGCTCCTCCTGCTCGGGCTGTGGCAGTCGACAAAGGGCTCGGTCTACGCGGAAATCGGAGCGTTGACGGCGATCTTCATGGCCGGCGTGGCAGGAGGCGGCGGCATCGGCGTGCGCATCCGCTCTGTCGACCGGCTACTGCCGCGGCTCCTGGCATCGGGCTCCGCCCTGTCCCTGGTCCTGGCGTCCGGCCTGCCGGCGTCCCTGCCGATCGTCCTGATCCCACTGTTACTGCTCGCCGGAGGGCTGTTCACCGGGAGCGCCTTCCCCGCCCTCGGAGCGATGGCAGGCGGCGGTTCGAACCGCCGTGGCGCCGGTGAAGCCTTCGCCGCCGACGAGGTCGGCGCCGCTGCCGCAGCACTGGTGGTCGGGACGCTCGCAATCCCATGGATCGGGATGACGGCCACTGCCCTCGGGTTGTCGGCGCTCGGTGCTGCGTCGATTCCGGCGGTGTGGCGAGAATAGAGCCGGTTCGCACAGACCGATCGGCGCTCGCCACCGGAATGCGATCCGGTGGGCCAAGGCCCACCCTACGGCGCTGAAGTCCTCGGCGCGCTTTACAAACGCGGCGGCGGATGGGCGCCCTCATCGCCGGCCTTTTGAATATCCGGTACCGCGCGGTCGTCTGTCAGGTAGGGTGGGCCTTGGCCCACCGAGGGTAACCGGTGATGTGGGCGCTGCAGCTGCCGGCTGCCGCTGATCGCCGCCGCTGCCGCTGATCGCCGATCGCTGCCATCGGGTTCGGGTGCGGAATCAGACGACAAGGACCGCGAGGATCCCCAGCCAGACGGCGCCCAGGAAGTGCCAGTACATGCCGACCAGGGTGACGCCTTCGTGGTCGTCGACGGTGTAGCGGCCGCGGCGCGCTCTCAGCGCCACCCAGACCAGGGGAACCAGGCCTCCCACTACGTGCAGAACGTGGAGAAAGCTGAGGACATAGACTCCGAAGAGGTAGAGGTTGTTCTGTGGCAATTCGGAGGCGGCGGCCAGGCGCGCCCACCCCGACACCTGCGACAGCACGAAGGCAACCGCCAGCAGAGCTGCCATGGAGACCATGTGAGTCAGCCGGGACGCCTCGGCCGCATCGGCTGCGCGTTCGGCGAGGACGAGAACCGCGCTGATCATCACCAGGAGCGCGGTGCTGATCCAGAAGGCCGGCGGCAGGCCGGGAGACCCTACCGGCGGCCACACCGACGCCTGTACTCGAATGACCACGAAGCCGACAAGGGAGCCGCCGAAAAGCATGGAGAGCGACGCCAGAAAGAGCCACATGCCCAGGCGGCGGCGCTCGGCATACTCGGCAATCACCGTGGACTCGGCGGCGGCGCCGCTCGCGGCCATCTCGCCTACTCCAGCGGCCAACCCGGAATCAACACCTCCTGGTAGTGGGCCGTGTCCATGAGGGCGATGCCGATAAAGAGGAAGAGGAAGGCGAAGGCCGAAATGAAGACGAAGGCGTTGAACGGCTTGTCCCAGCGCAGGTGCATGAAGTAAAGCCCGACGAGGATCGCCTTGGTGGTGGCGATGCCGAGCCCGATCCAGATGTTGAGGAATCCGAAGTCGTAGTTGGTCACAGAAACCGTGATCCAGGTTCCGATCATGAGCAGAACCATGACCGTCACCAGCAAACGGAGCGATGCGACATGGGCGCCGTTGGATGCGTGTTCACTCATGGTCCACTCCTAGTCGATGAGGTAGAGCAGCAGGAAGAGGTAGATCCAGACCAGATCCACCACGTGCCAGTAGAGGGCCACCATGTCGACCCTGGTGAAGTGACCGCCGTCGAAATCTCCTCGAGCGAGGCACTTGAGCAGCCAGAGCATGGCCGCGATCCCGCCGAGGACATGAATCCCGTGCAGACCGGTCATCAGGAAGTAGATGGAGAAGAAGACCTTGGCGTTGGCCGGTTCCACCGGCGCGACCTCGGTCTCGACGACCGCTTCCGGTACCGCCAGACCGTGCGGTCCCTCGGCGGCCGGCCCGATGGCGGACCGGTCCGGGTCGACCACCGGCGCTGCAACCGCCTCGGCAGTCTCGGCGGGCTCGGCCGATTCCGGTTCAATCGCCGGCGTTTCCTCGTGCATCGCCGAATCTTTGCCGTGGTCCTCAACGTGCTCGACGTGGTGGTCGTACTTCGCCGCCCACAGCAGACCGTGCTTCCACTTGGCGCCGTACTCGACGTACTTGACGCCCATGAAAGTGAAAGCGCAGAGCATGGTGGCGATGATGAGCCACTTGAGCAGCTTGATCTGTTTGAGCTGTGCGGCGCGCACTGCCCACGCCATGGTGAAGGAACTGAAGATCAGCACCACTGTATTCAGCGCACCGAGGGCGGTGTCCAGGAAATGGGCGCCGAAAACAAAGACCTCGGGGTGGTTGACCCTGTACACGGTGTAGGCAACGAAGAGACCGCCGAAGAAGAGGATCTCCGTCATCAGGAAGACCCACATCCCGAGCTTGGCGGATTGGTACTGCTGGTCGGCAGACTCGAAGTGGTGGGCCAGGTTGGGATCGTGCCCGTCGCCGTGGTGCTGAGCTCCCATCACCGACTCCCTCCCGCGGAGAGGATGATGGACTGCGGATCACTGCGGACCCAGCCGTCGATATCCGGGTCGAGCTCGAGAGCCTCGAGGTCATAGGGGTCGCCGGCGAGGAGCTCGTGGTCGAAGTTGTGAGCCTGCGGCGGCGAGGTGGTTTCCCACTCCAGCGTCGCCGAGCCCCAGGGGTTCGCCGGCGCCGGTTTGCCGCGGAAGAGCGAGTGGATGAGGTAGATCGCCATGATCAGAAACCCGAAGCCCAGAACGTAGGACCCGATGGTGGAGGCCCGGTGCAGGGTGGTGAACTCTTCCACGTAGTTGTAGTAGCGGCGCGGCATGCCGTGGCTTCCCATGACGAACTGGGTGAAGAAGGTCAGGTTGAAGCCCACGAAGATCAGCAGGGCCGAGACCTGACCCCAGCGCTCCGAGTACATGCGGCCGAACATCTTGGGCCACCAGTAGTGGAGCCCGCCGAGAAACGCGATCACCGTACCGCCGAACATCACGTAGTGGAAGTGGGCGACGACGAAGTAGGTGTCGTGGAGGTGGATGTCGGTGGAGAGCGCACCGAGGAAGAGCCCGGTGAGACCGCCGATGGCGAACAGGAACAGGAAGCTCAGCACGTAGAGCATGGGCGTGGCCAACCGGATCGAGCCCTTGTACATGGTCGCCAGCCAGTTGAAGACCTTCACCGCCGAAGGAATGGCCACCGAGAAGGTCAGGGCTGAGAAGATCATATTGGTGATCCCCGACTGGCCCGACGTGAACATGTGGTGGCCCCAGACCAGGAAGCTCAGCAGAGCGATGGCGATGGATGACCAGGCGATGAAGCGGTAGCCGAAGATGTGCTTGCCGGAGAAGACCGACACCAGCTCCGAGATCACGCCCATGGCGGGCAGGATCATGATGTAGACCGCAGGGTGAGAGTAGAACCAGAAGAAGTGCTGGAACAGCACCGGATCGCCGCCGAGGGCGGGGTCGAAGATGCCCACCCCGAGAACCCGTTCGGCAATGAGCAGCAGGAGGGTGATCCCGAGCACCGGGGTCGCCAGCACCTGGATGATCGCGGTGGAGTAGAGCCCCCAGAGGAAGAGGGGCATCTTGAACCAGGTCATGCCCTCGGGCCGCATCTTGTGGATGGTGACGATGAAGTTCAGCCCGGTGAAAATCGACGAGAACCCGAGGATGAAAACTCCCATGGTGATGCTGATGACCGCGGTTCCGGTGGTGGTGGAATACGGCGTGTAGAAGGTCCACCCGGTGTCCACCGCACCGATGATGATCGAGACGAGGGCAAACGAGGCGCCGACGATCCAGAACCAGAAGCTGGTCAGGTTCATCCGCGGCAGAGCCACGTCCTTGGCGCCCAGCATGAGCGGTAGGACGAAGTTCCCCAGCGCCGCCGGGATGCCCGGAATGATGAACAGGAAGATCATCACCGCCCCGTGCAGCGTAAACATCTTGTTGTAGGCGTCGGCAGTCATGATGGTCTGCCCGGTGGACCACAGCTCGGTGCGCACCAGCAGGGCGAAGATGCCGCCGAGCAGGAACGACGCGGTGATGGCCACCAGGTACATGACCCCAATTCGCTTGTGGTCGAGAGTGAAGAGCCACGACAGGACGCCGCTGCCGGTGTTGAGGTAGTTCGTCTCGAGGGCGTTTCCGGCGGAGTCGCCGCCGGCGGTGAGGGTGTCGGCCGTCATGCTGCTACTCCCCGCTTTCGTCGAGGGACTTGAAGTACTCGATCAGCGCCAGAATCTCGGGATCGCTGAGCCTCCCCTGGTAGGTCGGCATCACCGGGTCGAACCCGTTCACGACGCGAGCCTGGGGCTCGAGGATGGACTCGCGGATGTAGTTCTCGTCGATGGTCAGGCTCGAGCCATCGGCGAAGTTCTGGGTCCGCCCGAAGACCCCGAGGAGGCTCGGTCCGGTCTTGGCCGAACCATCCACCGAGTGGCACTGCTGACACCCGCGAACCTGGAACAGCTTGCGGCCGGCATCCACCGGCGCCATGGTTTCAAGGAAGTTGGATGCCTTCTCCAGCCAGGTTTCGAACTCGCCGACCGGGTGGACGACGACGTGGGCGATCATGTCCGAGTGCGACGTGCCGCAGTACTCGGCGCAGAACAGGTCGTACTCTCCCGGCTGCGTGGCTTCGAACCACGCCTTCGAGTACCGGCCCGGCACCACGTCCATCTTGACGCGAAAGGCGGGGATGTAGAGGCTGTGAATCACGTCCTGCGAACCCATGACCAATCGCACCGGCCGGTTGACCGGCACGTGGAGGTTCGAGTCGATGTAGCCGTTGGGGTAAATGAAGCTCCAGTTCCACTTCTGACCCTCGACAAGGATTTCATAGGCGTTGGCCGGCGGGGTGGACATGTCCAGAAAACCCTTGAAACCGAAGATGAAGATCATGATGACGAGCACCAGGGGAATGCCCGACCAGGTGAGCTCCAGAGCCAGGTTGTGGGTCGGGCTCGTCTCCGCTTTTCGGCCTTCGCGGCGGCGGTACCTGATGACGAAGAAGACCATCACCACGACGATCAGCACGAAGAAGAAGACGGAGACAGCCAGGATGAAGTTGAAGAGCCAGTCGACGCTCCGGGCCACGGTCGAGACCTGAGGCGGCAGCCAGAACGACGAACCGTCCCCGTCCGGCAGCGACCCGGCGAGGACGTCGAGCAGTTTCCCGAGTGCGGTGAATGTCATGTGGCGCGGTTCCCCTTGTCGCTCTTTCGTCTTCGGCGGGCTTCCCGCCACCAGGTGGCGCCGACGGTCAGACCGAGGACGACGGCCGTCGCCCCGCCGCCCAGGCGCATGATGTTCATCGCCACCGGCGAGTACCGACGGCTCGACGGGTCGTAGTGGAAGCAGTACATGATGAGCTGGTCCATGGCGCTGCCGATCTCGCCCTCCGATGCCTCCATCAGGGCCAAACGGAGTCGCCGCTCCGGATACTCGATGCCGTAGAGATACCGCGCGACCCGCCCGTCCGGCGTGCTGACGAAGATGGCGGCCGCATGGGCGTACTCTCCGGTGGTCCGGTCGAGGGTGTAGCCGAACCCGAGAGTCGAGGCCAGCTTGCGGATGTCGGGCTCCCTTCCGGTGAGGAAGTGCCAGCCCCCAGCGGCAGATGGCCGTTCGTAGCGTTTGATGTAGTTCTGCTTCTTCTCAGCGGCCAGCGCCGGGGTCTCCAGCGGATTGATGCTGACCGTGACGAGCTCGAACTCCTGGCCCGGAGTCCACTCGAGATCCTTGAGACCCTCGAGAAGTCCATTGAGCTGGAGACCGCACAACATGGGGCACTTGTAGTAGTTCAGGGTGAGAATGACCGGCTTGGACCCGTCGAAGTAATCGCCCAGCGTCACAACCTCGCCATCCTCATCCCGAAACTCGAGGTTGAGCGGAAGTCTGGCGTCGAGGTGCTCCTGGATCCCGACCTCTTCGAGCTGTGCCGGCACCTGGTCAGCCAGTTGCGCCTCGGCGGGCCCCGCCGCCGCCGACACGACCAGCCCCACAAGTCCGATTATTTGTCTCATTCTCATCATGCACCGCACCATCCGCTTTCCCACTTTGCCTCTCAAACGCACAAGAGATGCTATCAATTCCTTATTTGTTCAAATAGTCCTGTATTCGAATCCAGTGGCCGATCAGCCGCAGCGTCAACCCCACCGGCTCCGGTTCGTCTCACCACCATCGCGCGGCGGGTCGTCTCAACTCCCCTGCTCGATCGCTCGCGACCCGCCGCGCCCTTTTCCGATCCCGATCCCGATGACAGCGTCCGCGATCAGGGTCAGCGGCAGCGGCAGCAACAGCGGCAGACAACAGCGACCGGTGCGCGCTCCTCTGAAATCCGTTGCGGCTCAGATCATCCGATCGGCATCGTCGGTCCCCGAGAATCTCGCGGAAGGCCACGGACGATTCGGAAGAGACCGGGCCCACCAGATCGCCCCCCGGCTCCGAACCGCGATCCTGAAGCCCCGGCCACGACCACCTCCCCAACCCGAGCGCCCCATCACCTCGGGCGGGACGTGCCATGCACGCCATTGTGCCCTTCATCGACCTCCCGGCCCGAAGCGCGCTGCGCACAATGCGCGTGCTTGGCAATCCACGGGGAGCGCATCCAGGGTGCGTCGTTGAAGCACGGAGGTAGGCCGTCGCTCGCCCGAGCAGCGTGGTCACCGCCTCTTCGATTCTCAAATGACCACGCTGATCGGGCGACGCTGGGCGACAACGCCGGTAGGCGGCGGAAGACCAGAAGGCCGGCGTACCGGGTACCTCCCGGAGCACGACCACGCCCCTGGTTCCCACCACGACCCATTGCCGAGCTGGAGCTCGGCGATCCTGGGCGCTGCGGTCCCGGCAGACGGCGGTAACCCAGAAGGCCGATACGCCGCTTCACAACCCCTTAGCGCTCCGAACTTCGAGGCGCTCCCGACGGCAGGCAGAGATGCCTGCCGCTACAAAGGCGGCAGGGAGCAGCGACAGCGGCAATAATCAGCGAACAGCGGCAGGCAACTGCCGACGTCCAGGCCGTCGCTGCTATCGTGAACCCGTGAGCGCTTCCGAACCGATCACCTTCTCCTCTACCGGCGGCCTCCGGCTCGCCGGAATCCTCCACTCGCCTACCGGCGAGCCTTCCGGACTCGGCGTCGTGGTGGCGCACGGGATGCTCAGCTCGAAGGCGTCGGACAAGCATCGGGCATTCTGTGAAGCGGCGGCCAGGCTCGGCGCGTCCGCCATCCGCTTCGACTTTCGTGGCCGTGGAGAGTCCGGTGGCGATCCCCACGACCTGACGGTGAGCAACGAGGTCGAGGATACGGCCGCTGCCATCGCGTTGCTCCGTGACCACGGCGCCGATCGCATTGCCCTCGTCGGTTCTTCGCTCGGCGGCACGGTCGCCGTGTTGGCCGCCGCAGCCGATCGCGAGATCGCCGGCCTCGTCACCATCGCCGCCCCGTCCCGGTTGCCCGACCGCCCGCGCGAGGCCTGGGGCGGAAACGGGCTGGCCGACGATGACGGCCTCGTCGAGGTGGCGCCCGGAGAGCGCATTCACCGCCGCTTCTTCACGGATGCGGGGCAGCACGATCCGGTGGCAGCCGCCGGAACCCTCCACTGCCCGTGGTTGATCATCCACGGTGGACTCGATGCCACGGTTTTTCCATCCGACGCCCGACGCTTCGCTGAAGCGGCTCCCGCCGCAGTGCTCGAGCTCCGACCCAACGCGAACCACCGGTTCGACGATCCGACCGAGCGCCGCTGGTTGGTCGACCGGGTTGCGGATCACATCGCCGAGCTACACTGTTGAGGTCATGAGCAACCCCTACGACGACGTCACGATGGATCGCCGCAGCGTTTTCCGGATCTGGGGTCCGGCAGCCCTCGCCGGGGCCGCACTCACCGCCATGGGCGCCGGCCTGCGGGGTCGGCCGGGCCGGCACCGGCCGCCCGAGGACACTGCCCTCCCCTCGCCACCGGACTGGCGGTGCGATCCCGGAACGGCGCGCCGCCTCGCGGTGTCCGGCGGTCGCGGTCCGGTCGCAAACGTCGGGAACGCCCTTGGCGCCATGGGCGGTATCGAGGCCTTCGTCAATGCAGGCGACCGGGTGGCGATCAAGCCCAACTGCGCCTGGGACCGGACGCCCGCCCAGGCCGCCAACACCGACCCCGAGCTCGTCGGCGAGCTCGTCCGGCTCTGCCTCGCCGCAGGAGCGACCACGGTCACCGTGCTCGACAACACCTGCCACGATCCGGCCCGGGCGTTCGCCCGGTCGGGCATTGCCGACGCGACCCGAACCGCCGGCGGCGCCATCGCCCACCAGAAGAGCGCCGGGACCGTCAGCCTCGACCTCGGTGGGACGACCCTCGGCGACTGGGAGGTTCTGGCGCCCATCATCGAGGCCGACAAGCTCATCAACGTGCCGGTGGTCAAGCACCACTCCCTCGGCCGTGGCACCCTCGGGATGAAGAACTGGTTCGGCGCCATCGTCGGCCGCCGGCCGAGCCTGCACCAGCGCCTGGACCAGGTCTGTGCGGAGCTCGGCGCCGCCTTCCGACCAACTCTGACCGTCATCGACGCCACCCGGGTGCTCACCGGGGGCGGTCCCACCGGCGGCTCCCTGGATCTCGTGCGCAGCGACGATCTCGTCGCCGTGGCGACGGACCCGGTGGCCGCCGACGCCTGGGCGGCGACCCTGCTCGGCCTGGGGCCTGCCGAGCTCGGCTACCTGTCCGTCGCCGAGCGCCTCGGCCTCGGCACCACCGACTGGCAGTCGGTCGCGGAGACAGTGTGACTGTGAGGTTGAGAGTTCGCCACCTCCGAATCGTCATCCAGACGGTGCTTCTACTGGCCTTCATGGTGCTTTTCTTCAGTCTTTCGGTGGAAAGAGTGCCGGGGCCGCTGGCGTCGCTACTCCTGTCCCTCGATCCACTCACCGCGGTGGGAACCGCTCTGGCCGACTGGACCGTTCCGGCGTGGACCTGGGTCGGCCTGGTGGTGCTCGCCGCCACCGCCGTTCTCGGGCGTTTCTTCTGCGGCTGGATCTGCCCGCTGGGAACCCTGCAACAGCTCATCTCGTGGATCGCCGGTCCCGAACGGCGCAAACGCAACAAGATCAACCGCTACCGGCGGTGGTTCGCCGTCAAGTACCTGGTGCTCACCGTGATACTGATCTGGGCCGCCCTCGGCGCCGATCACGCGGGCTGGCTCGACCCCATTCCGCTCCTCCACCGAGCGGTGGCCGGCGGCCTCCGGCCACTCTGGTTCGGCGGCATCACCCCAGGCGGCTGGCTCTCCTTCGGAATGCTGGCCGCAATTCTGCTGGCCTCGGCGTGGATGCCGCGCTTCTACTGCCGCGCCCTCTGCCCCCTCGGCGCTCTCCTCGGCGTCGCCGCCCGGCTCGCCCCGCTGCGCATCCGCAAGACCGGGACCGAAGGGTGCTCGGGGTGCACCCTCTGCCTCATGGCCTGCCAGGGCGCCGACGAGCCCCTGGACGAGCACCGGGTGAGCGAGTGCCACGTCTGCCTGAACTGTCTGCCGTCGTGCGCCGAGGACACGCTCAAGTACGGGCTCCCGGTCGTCGTCGATCCGACGCCCGCTCTCGACGTCGGCCGCCGACGTTTCCTGCTCACCGCCGCGGCCACCGCGGTGGCCGCCCCGGTGCTGCGCGCCACCTCCGGCGGCGCGTCCCGCTCCGCCGACGCCATCCGTCCTCCCGGCGCCCTCGACGAGGCGGCGTTTCTCGCGCGCTGTATCACCTGCGGCGCGTGCTCGGCCTCGTGCCCCACCAACGTCATCGGCTCCGATCTGGGCAAGACCGGTGTCGAGGGTCTGTTCACGCCGGTGCTGGACATGCGTCGCGGCTGGTGCGAACCGTCGTGCACCCGCTGCGGTGAGGTCTGCCCCACCGAGGCTCTGGCCATCCTCACACCGGAGATGAAGCAGACCGTGGACCTTCCGGCCGACGTCAAGATCGGTACCGCCTTCCTCGACCGCGGCCGCTGCCTGCCCTGGGCCATGGCCACACCGTGCATCGTCTGCGAAGAAATGTGCCCCACCTCGCCCAAGGCGATCTGGTTCGAGACGGTCGAGGTGAGAGCCCGCGACGGCCGTAGCGTCACCGTCCAGCAGCCCCACATCGACCCCGAGCTCTGCACCGGCTGCGGTCTTTGTGAGAATCGCTGCCCTGTCGGCGAAGAAGCGGCGATCCGGGTCTTTTCCGTCGGCGAAAGCCGCGATCCCGACAACCGGATGCTGGCGTCGTAGGCGAGGAAGTCAGAAAGTCAGAGGGTGAGCGCTCGCTCCGCTCGCTGGTCAGTGCTCCCTACGGTCGCTGTTGAGAGTGAGAAGGTCAGCACTCGTATCGCTGGCCGTGAAAAGGATGGAACTCCAAATGAATCGACCTCACCTTCTCACCTTCTCACCAGCCTATTCCGGGGACTGGAAGCGGTGCCACCGGAGGACGCGAGGACCGTGCTCGAGGTCGACCCGGGCGACCACGGTGGCGCGCCAACCGCGGCTTCGGCCGACGGCGGTGACCTCGACCTCGTGAAGTCCCACCTGTGCCACCGTGGACTGCATGGCGCCGTCTCCGAGCATCTGCTCAGCCACACCCGAGTGCGCCGGATCGGCGGCGAGCTCCGCCAGGGTCACCGCCATGGCGGCATCGACGAGGGCAGTGAGCTTCACGGTGCGCTCCAGGTGCCGATGGGTGGTGATTCGGGGTTGCATCGACGCCGCCAGCACCGCCGCCATCACCGCCACCACCGCCAATGCGATGACGGCGAAGATCAGCGCCACGCCGCGCTCTCGAGCGTTGCTCACCATGCGGCGCCTCCGGGCCGTCCGCGCAATGCGAAGGTCAGGCGCTCGGTTCGGCGCTCGAGGCGAAAGCTCCGATTCCCTCCCAGGTTCTGGTGGGCGTGGGGGTTGGCGTAGGCCTTCAGCTCGACGAGCACCGCCGCCGAGTCGTCGTATCGCCACCGCCACCCGGTCACGCCGTTGAGCACGGCCCTGGTTTCCGCCGGCGACGTGCCCGGGACTCCGTCGGTGCGGAGAAGCCGCCCCTCCACCATTGCGTAGGCGATCCACCCGCCGTGCTGCGCCGTCACCACCAGCGGATCGTCCCGCCAGGTCTCTCCCGGTCCGACCACTCCCCTCGCCTCATAGAGATCTCGGCGGATCCACTCCATGGCCAGCACCAGGTCCGGATTCCGCGACGCCCGGGCCGAGGTATCCATGAGCCGGGTTGACTGAATGACGAGCTGGGCGGTGACGACAGCGACAGCCGTCAGCAGCGCCAGCGCGACCAGCAGCTCCACCAGGGTGGCGCCGCGCTGCCCAGGCGCCGCCCTCACGGCCGCCACACCATGGAGTCGAGAACCACTTCCATGGGCTCCGTGACCGACGCCGAGGAACGGGAGACCACGGTGACGCGATACAGATCCGGGGCGCCCCCGGGCAACACGTTGACGCTCACCTGAACGCCGCCCGCCATGGGGGACCCCGCACCGGATGCGGGATCGAAGACGGCAGGCGTCATGGGGCGAAGCCCCGCCCGAATCTCCTCGAGGGCCCTTTCCGCCTCGGCCACCAGCGCCGACCGCACCTCGACCCGGCGGGCGGCGTTGACGTGAGCCTGCAGGAACGCCGTCGCCACCAGCACTGCCATGGCCGTGATGGCCAGGGCGGCCAACGCCTCGACCAGGGTGAAGCCTCGATTGCGGGCAGGAGCACTCATCTCAGTTCCATGCTATCGGAGTCCGCGTGAGAACCCCATCGCATTCATCCACAGATCACACAGCTTGCGACAGATTCCCACAGGTTCCATCGTCGCCGCTGCATGAGCGACCGCAGATCACCGAGATCGGCGCAGATTCATCGCGCCATCGCAATGATTGGCGCGTCCGACGCGCCATCGTCATTCGCCCGACGAATTACCCGAGGAGCTCGTCGAGCTTGCTCTTCGACCCCTCTTCGACCTCGTCGTGGAGAGACCCGCCGTGGGAGTCCATGCTCACCACCACCGGGAACTTGTCCACCTCGATGACCCACATCGCCTCGGGCACGCCGAACTCGTCGAGCATGAACACCCGCTCCACCTTGGGAATCGCGCGAGCGAGCACCTGAGCCGCGCCGCCGATGGCGTGGAGGTACACTGCGCCGTGCTCACCGAGACCGGCCAGAGTCTTCCCCGCCATGCCGCCCTTCCCGATGACACCGCGCAGGCCGTATCGGCCGATGACATCGGCCTGATAGGGCTCTTCACGGATCGAGGTCGTGGGGCCGGCGGCGACGAAGTCGTAGCTGCCGTCCTCGTTCTGGGCCACCACCGGACCGCAGTGGTAGATCACCGTGTCCTTCATGTAGGGCATGACCTCTTCGCGGACATCCTCCATGAGCCAGCTGTGGGCCGTGTCGCGGCCGGTGATCATGCGTCCGGTGAGCTCGACGAAGTCGCCGACCTTGAGCTTGCGGATCTCTTCTTCGCTGACCGGCAGCTTCAGCTCAGCCATGTCGCCTCCCCTTCCCCATCGATGCTCACGGCAGCCTTGCGGTCCGCCCAGCACATGTAGGTCACCGTCACGAAGTAGCACGCCGGCAGTCGGTCGAGCACGCCGATCTTCACCGCCAGCAGCGTCGTCTTGCCGCCGAAACCCATGGGCCCGATGCCGAGCTCATTACCTTCCTTGAGCAACCGCTCCTCGAGCTCGGCGAGCTCGGGGATGGGGTTGGAATCCTCGATGGGACGCAGCAGCTGTTTCTTGGACGCTTCGAAGGCGGAGACCCGGTCACCGCCGACACACACGCCCAACACTCCGGGCGCACAGCCCTTGCCCTGGGCTTCGAAGACCGCGTCGAGGACCGCACGGCGAACTCCTTCGAGGTTGCGTCCGGCATTCAAACGCGCTTCGGGCAGCTTGTACTGGGTCCCCACGTTCTCGCTGCCGCCGCCCTTGAGGATCATCCGCACCTCGATGCGGTCCTCGTCCCACTCTTCGAAGTGGAGGAAGGGAATTCCCCGGCCGTGGCCGGTTCCGGTGTTGCGGCCGGTAAGGGTATCGACGGCGTTGGGCCGTAGATACTTGCGCTTGGTGGCCTCTTCCACGGCGGCGGTGAAGTCCGCCGCCAGCGCGCGGGTGGAGACGCCCACCGGGTGATGGATCCAAACCACGGGTGTCCCGGTGTCCTGGCAGATCGGCGCCGAGGTCGAACGCGCCAGCTCGATATTGTCGAGAATGGTGCGGAGGGCCTTGTCCGCCAGCCCGGCCTCCTGCTCCCGGGTCTTGCCCTCCTCCAGGGCCTGGATCACGTCGGTGGGCAGCTCGGTGGAGGCCCGCCGGATCAGCTCAACGAATGTTTCGATCAGGTTGTCATAGGCCATCGAAGGCACCTCCTGTGGGGGGAAGTATACGCCTCTCCGGCCTCGGTTTCACTTGCCTCCGTTCACTCGTGCATAGATTCACGAGGCGGGAGAGTCGGAGGGCGAGAAGGTCGGAAGGTGAGAAAGTTAGAGGGTCAGAAGGTGAGGAAGTTAGAAGATTCGGAGGTCTCACTCTTGACGGGAGACGCCCTCGTATACCGAGTGCTCGCCTCCTCACGGCCACCGAAGGGAGCGCTGACGGCGAGCGAAGCGAACTCTCACTTTCTCACCCGATTCCTCAGGCAAGCAGCTTCTTGCGAAGAATCAGGACCTCGAAGGCAACGCCGGCTTTGCGGCAGGCCACGACGAGATCCTTGACGCGCTCCTGCGCCAGCGGGTGCCCGGGATCGTCGCACACCGCGTAGGCCACCGCCCGCTGCTTCACCCGAATGGGCACCGCCACGATCTCGGCGGGCGCCGGGTCCGCCAGGGCCAGAACGAGGTTCCGGTTGGCCTCGTTCTCCTGAATGGCACCGGTGTAGCTGTCCGAGCTGTTCACATCCGCAAACAGCGACGGCTCGCCGACGGGAACACTGAAGCTTTGGAGATCTTCCAGCACCACCGAGCGGCCCCGCGCCAGCCACCCGCTGATGACCTGCTTGTGCACCGAGTACAGGCAGACCCGGTCGAAGAGCGATGCGGCGTACCTCGCCAGCAACGCCCCGATCTCGTCCCGGTGATCCGCGCGGTGCAGCAACTCCGAAAAGTTCGAGGCATCCACGACGGGCTCATACCGGCGGCCTTCTCCCGACTCCAGTGGTTCGAGCCCCGGGAACGACGCCAACAGCACGCCGTTTCCCTCCTCGGACCGTGGTGGCTGACGGAAGAGCTTCGCCGCATCGAAGGAGGGAGGCTCCCAGAGCCGACTCCAACCCTCCACGTCGCCGCTTCGCCTGCCCTTGACCACCGCTGGGTCAGGGCTCGCCGACCAGTCGTCGTCAATGTTCTCAGCCCCGCCCAGCGCCGCCATCACGGCGGTTTCCGTGGCCACGTGCGGCAGCACGTTCTTCTTCAGGTGGGCGGAGATCTCGTCGATGGCAGCTCGGTCGTTGGGGTTGGTCATGGCGACCTTGAAGCCGCGGATCGTATCTTCGAAGGGCACGGCCTGCAGACGTCGCCCGATGGCCGTCGGCAACATTCTGCGAACCTCCAGCGGCGCATGCTGGAGCTTGACCTTGAGGACGTTGGGGACGCCGAGCTGGCGGGACAGCGCCTCGAGCAGCATCGGCTCCTCGACATAGCTGTACTCGAGCAACTGCGTCCCCAGCCGGCCACCCGTGCGGTGGCAGGCCTCCAAGGCCGTGTGGAGCTCTCCGAGAGAGAGCACACCTTTTTCGATCAGGATTTCTCCGAGCCGCTGCATGACATCGACCAGTGTAGCGCGTTCTTCCCGGGAAGTGACCCCGGGCACTTTCTCCCGGTTCCTTCCTTGGTTAGGGTGGAAAGAGAACGATCACCGATCTTCCGAGGAGGGCCCATGTGGAAAAAGGATGACGAAATGAGCCAGAACCCGAACGCGCCGACGGCGCCCGGCGCCGGGCCACCGGCGAAGACCGCTTCGAGCCCCTCGTCGCCCAGCGGCCGGGACCAGGCCACCATCGGACGCTCCATCAATATTCGAGGCGATGTCACAGGTGATGAGGATCTCCTGATCCAGGGGCGGATCGAAGGCACCGTCGACCTCAAACAGCACAGCGTCACCATCGGTCCGGAAGGCCGGGTCAAAGCCGACCTCAAGGGCCGCAGGGTGACCGTCGAAGGAGAAGTGGAAGGCGATGTCCGCGGCCAGGAGCAGGTGGTTCTGAAGGCCTCCTCCACGGTCAACGGCGACATCGTCGCACCGCGGGTCGTTCTCGAAGACGGCGCCACCTTCCTCGGCAGCATCGACATGTCCGGCAAAGCACCGGCCGGAGCCGCCGCAACGGCGCCGAACCGAAGCGCGAAATCCATGGCCGAGGGTGACGCCACGACCAGCGGGAAGACCAACGAGTCGAAACCGGGCGCCGCCTCGAACTGAATGAGCTGGCTGCGCCGGTCCGAAGCGCCGCACCGGCCCGCCGGTGGGCAGACCCCGCCGCCGCGGGGAGATCCCCCGTCTGTCGTCCACGATGCACCCGCTCTGGCGTCGGCCCTCGAAGCTTTCGATGCCGATCACCCGGTCCGACTTCTCGATCTCGGACCAGCGCTCCCGGCCAACCTCGGCTTCTACGATTGCTTCACGACCGGCGTCCGCATCGCCCACCTGCTCCGCGATCTCCCGCCGGTGGATCCGGAGAAGCCGGATGACGCATCGTTCGTCTCCATCCTCGACCGGATCGAGCCGTCCGACCACACTCGGTTCGGCCTGATCCTGGCCTGGAACACCCTCGACTACCTCACCGCTGAACGCGCCGCTCTGCTGAGCCATCATCTCGCCGCCGTTGCCGATCACGGCGCCCTCATTCACGCCATGACCTTCACCGCCGGAACCATCCCCGCCTCGCCGTCGGGCTACGAGATCGTGGAGCCCGGCCGTCTCATCTACCGCCACGCGGATCAACCGGCGATCACCGCGCCCGACATCCCGCCGGCCGACGCCGAGCGCCGCCTCGGACCCTTCCGGGTCACCCGCTCGATCCTCCTTCGTCACGGCGTCCGGGAGTTCGTCGGCATTCTCGGCTGAATCCCGAAGCACCCCTCGACGGAGCCCTTGAGAAGCCTGTTGAACCGCCCGGTCCGGGCGACCACACCCCCTCCACCGCTCCGATCCGCCGTCAGCCGGACCTTCCGACGAGCGGGTGGGGGTACACTCATCGGGTTCGACAACGGAGGAGGTGGATATGCGTCGTTGGTTGACGATTCTCGCCCTGGCGGTCCTACCGGCGGTCACGGCAGCCGCGCAGACTCTCTACATTCCGGCATCGGCCAATGCCGCCGGAGCCAACGACACCAACTGGCGCACCGATCTGCAGGTCAAGGCCCGGGGCGACGACGGTGCTTCGTTCACCGTGGAACTCCTCGAGAGCCGCACGGCCAACACCGATCCCATGAATCTGGACTTCAGCGTTGCCGCCGGGGAGAGCCTCCGGCTGGAGAATCTCATCGGCGCCGAGTTCGGCTTCACCGGCACGGCGGCCCTGCGTCTCACTGCCACCGAGGGCGAGATCATCGCCTCGAGCAGAACCTTCAACGACGACCCCGGCGGCACCTACGGTCAAACCGTCCCGGCAGTGGAGGAAGGCTCCGCCATCGGCTTCGGCGAAACGGCGACTCTCGTCCAACTTTCGCGCTCGCCGGACCCCACCGGCGGCTTCCGCACCAACATCGGATTCGTCAATCTGGCCGATCACTCCTCCGAGGTGGTGATCGATCTTTTCGACGCCGCCGGCGTCGCGATCGGCACGGTGACAAAGACCCTCAAGGCCAACGAGCACCGGCAGCTCAACGATGTGTTCTCGACCGTCGGGGCCGTCGATGTCCCGGACGGCTACGCCACGGTGCACACCACCGATGCCGACGGCGCCGTCATCGCCTACGCCTCGGTGGTGGACAACGGGTCCGGCGATGCGGTCTTCATCCTCGCCCAGAACGAGGTCGAGGTCGAAGCTCCGCCGGCGGGCGACCGTTTGGTCGTTTTCGAGTCCTTTCGGCGCCCCGGTTGCCCCATCTGCACCAGCGCCGGTACGGCGCTGCGCCAACTCAAGCAGGACTACGATGACCGCAACGTCCTCTTCATCGAACAGAACGTCGACGCCTCGATGGGCAACCGGCTCGACCGCTGGTTCGACGGCTTCCGCTGTCCCGGGAGCGTCTACCTGCCGCTCGTCATGGTCGACAGCGGCAACTGCGTCAGCAACGGCGACCAGGACTTCCAGCAGATCTACGCCGAGATCATCGACGGCGCCCTTGCCAGGCCCACCATGGCCGAGATGTCGGTGGCCGCGGAGCGCACCGGGAGCACCCTCCACCTGGACGTTCGCGTCACCAACCTCTGCGGCGCCGTCCTGTCGACCACCAATGCGGCGCGGCTGAACGTTCTCGTCTGGGAGGAGCCCACCGACGCCTCGGAGATCCCGGTCATCTCCAAGAGCGGCTCGAAAGCCATCACCAACCTCGGAGACGGCGACTCACGCACCATCAGCCTCGAGGTCGGCGTTGGCGGCGTCAACCAGTCGCGGATGCGGTGGGTGGTCATCGCCGACTACCAGCCGTTCGGCTCGACCCAGCCCTTCGACACCTTGCAGGCGGTGGCGGGACCGTAGCCCGAGGTCTACGGAGCCTCGACGTGCTTGCTCATGATGATGGCGTCGGTGCCGTCGTTGTAATAGCCGGAGCGCACGCCCACCGCCTCGTAGCCCAGCCTCTCGTACAGCCGAAAGGCCGGGTCGTTGCCCTTTCGCACCTCGAGCGTCAGGGTCTCCCCGGCCATCTGCCGCGCGTGCTCTTCGGCAACCAGCATGAGCCGGCGGCCGAGCCCGAAACGACGGTACTCCGGCAGGGTGGCGATGTTGAGGATGTGCAGGTCGAGGTACTGCCACGCGGTGAAGAGGTAGGCGGCGATCTCTCCCGCCGGCTCCACCAACACTCGGTGGAACCTCCCCGGCGCAAAGAGCTCGGAGGCGAAGTAGGCCTCGGGCCACGGATCGTCGAAGCAGACGGCGTCGGCCCGAGCGAGATCTCTGATATCGCCGGGGTGGACCTCCCGGAGGCTGACCCGCGGGGCGTCGTTCATTTGCGGGCCGCTCCGTGGATGGGAGGCCCCTCGACGTAGAGCGGCTTCAACGGCTGCGGCTCGGCTCCGGCAGCGTCGAGCAGGAGGAGCGACTCGGCGGCGCTGCGCAACGGTGAGGCGCGTTCGGCGTCCCCCAGGTCCAACGTATCCGGACCGATCCAGAGGCCGTCGCCGCCGAGGGAATCGACCCGCCGGATCTCGATCTCGCCGAGAGCTCCGGGAGGGAGCCCGGGATGGAGCTCGAAGGCTCTGGCGTAGACCTCGCCTCGACGACCCGGCTGCGCGGCCCGGACACTGGGCACCCCGCCGCACCTGGACGCCTGGACCAGAAGGGAGTCGAAGGCGATCAGCTGCGCACCGGTTGCCGCGGCGAGGCCCTGGGCCGAGGCGATCCCCGCCCGAACTCCGGTGAACGAACCCGGCCCGCGGCTGACGACAACCCTTTCGATGTCCGACGGCTCGAGGCCGGCGTCCTCCACCAGGAGATCAGCAGCGGCAAGGAGCAGCGTCGAGCGCGGTGACACGCCCGCCAGCCGGACCAGCGAAGCCACTTCTTGGGAGGGAATCCGCAGCGCGACCTCCAGCTGCGGCCCGCACACCACGATCGCAAGCGTCGCTTCCGTCATCTTCTCAACCCCAGAACAAACTCAAAACTCATAACTCTCAACTCTTAACTCTTAACTCTTAACTCATAACTCATAACTCATAACTCATAACTCTCAACTCTCAATCCTCTACCACATACCGATGGCTGAGACCTCACTCCTCCGGTCTCAACGTGAGCCTCGCCTCCGTCGCCGACTCCACCGCGGCCTCGCTGAACGGCATCCCCGCAGGCTCGCCCCGGAGCCACGGCGCGATCTGATCCGCGTAATGGGACGACCACGGCCGTCCCGACTGGCCCAACGGCATCACCGCAATCGAGTCATCCCACCGGCCCACGTCGCACACCATTCGAAAGGCCGGCATGGCCGCCACCTGGTAGGGGCGCCGCCGACTGGAGTAGTGGGCGGAGATGGTGACATTGTCGCCGCCCACCGTTATTGGTCCGCGGTTCCACGGCCCCGCCAGCAGACGGCCGGCCACCGGAAGGTCGGTGAGGGGATGTCTGAAAACGACCTGGTGGACCTCGCCCCACGTCTCGGCTTCGGTTCTCGCGTCCAGGGTGTCGAGAACCCGGGTCAGGATCGCGCGACGGTCTTCCACGTTGGCCGTGTTGCGGTCGTCCCACCAGTCGTCCCCGAGCCCACCGGCCAACAGTCGAAGGAGGGCCTCGGCTCCCACGGAGCCTCCTCCGAGATCGTCTCCACCCACCGCGCGATCGAGGTCCGCGATCAACTGGGAAAAGACGTGCGGCGCCACCGAAGCGGCATCCATCTCGCCGTTCCAGTCCAGGAGCAACGCAGCGCTGCTTCCTCCGTGGTCTTCGAGATCAGGGCGAAGCAACTTGAGCACCGCCACCGCTCTGTCGGAGACCTCGTCCCGTTGCAGCTCGAAGGTCGCGGCCGTGTCCCAGTCGTTGCGCGCGGCCAACATTTTCCGGATCCGCCTGACGCGCCACGGCGCGGCGAAATCTCCCGGCAGCCTCGAACCGACCGAGACGTCGCCCTCGGCGTAGAAATCATGGTTCGCGGTGGCCACGAAGCCGGCGTCCGGATCGACGGAGCGCGGATTTCGTTCCATGGGCAGGAACCCACGCCATGCCCACCGCGAATCGGCGCCGGGGGCCGGCACTCGGCCCGCGCCCCGTCCGCGGTCCGGAACCAGGCCCACCACCTGATGCAGAATGTGCCCCCCGGTGTCGGCCGCCACCAGGTTCAGGGACGGACCGATGACTCCGGTCCAGGCAGATGCGGCCTCCTCGACCGACACCGCGCGGTTGAGATCGAGGAGGGCCCGAACCATGCCGGTGCCCGAGTGCCCGGTCCAGGCCAGCGCCAACGCCCGGTCACCCTCGTCCCGCACCAGAGGCCCGTACTCGGACAGTCGGACCTTGTGGAGCTCGGGCTCGGCGTTCCAGCGGGTCCGGATCTCTTCCGTTACGGTGCGGACTCTCAGCCAGACCCCGTCCACCAGCTCGTTCTCCCCTGTCTCGTCAAACGTCACGCGGAAGAGGTCCTGGTCGTCGAGCATCGCCATGGTGAATGCCCACGCCACGTGTTCGTTGTGCCCGATCAGAACGCCGGGCGCGCCCGGAACCGACGCTCCGGTCACGTGAATGCCGGGGCCGTTGAGGTGAATCATGGCGAGAGGCCCGGGCATGGTGACGTCGAGATGAGGATCGGTGGCCAGGATGGCTCTTCCGGTGCGGGTTTTTTCCGGAGCCAGCGCCCAGTTGTTCGACCCGAATCCCGACAACGGAGGCCGAATGGGCTCGTGCTCCCGCCGGGGCGCTTCGCCCGTCTCTCCGGCGGGAATCCAGCTCCGCTGCTCGTTTCGGGTCCATCCCCACAGCTCCACCGCACGGTCTCGGCCGAGCCGTCTCAGCTCCACCGCTCGTTTGAACTCCTCGCCCATGGACCAGCTGAGGTCGAGCTGGAGCAGCAGCGCCACTTCCAGTGAGCTCTCCGGCGACCATGGTTCGGGGTGGTGACCGAGCAGCCAGATTTCCGGCGCGATCCACGGTCCGAAAGCCTCGACAGCAGCGTTGACGCCATCGGAGTACGCTTCCAAGACAGCCTTTGACTGTGCATCCAACAGCGCTGCCTGGCGGCGTGCCGTGGCGCCGATTCGCCAGGTCCGGAACCTGCGGTCGCTGGGGAGCGCCGCTGAGCCCACGACCTCCGCCAATCGCCCCGATGCCAGCCGCCGCGCCATCTCCATCTGAAAGAACCGATCGCGGGCGTGGGTGTAGCCCTGGGCAAACCAGAGCGCTTCTTCGTCGTCGGTGCGGATGTGGGCCACACCCAGACCGTCGAATCGAATGGTCACCTCGGCAGGGCATCCGGGCACGGTTTCGGTGAGAGATCCCCTCTCGGGGAGCCGGCTGCGGGCGACGCCGAAGCGCAGCGATCCCAGCACGACGACAACGACCAGGAACACAGCCACCACGGTCGACAGCACAACGAACCAACCTCGACGAATCAATAGACCTCCGTGAAGATCATTCTACGCAACCCATTCAGCTCCGTAACCGCGCCCGTGTCGATCGGGAGGGGTGCACGATATACTCCCGCTCAGGGAAAACCATGACCACTTCGAACACCTTCTTCCGTCAGTGCGCCGGAACCGAGCCCGGCTGATGGGCCGCCGCATCACTCCGGCCGCCCGCCTCGCCCGACTCTGGGAAGTCCTCGACGGGGCCAAGACGATGCTCATCGTCATGCAGAACAACCCCGATCCCGACGCCATCGCAGCGGCGGCCGGCCTGCGGGAGATCGCCAACGAGCTTCACGGCATCGCCTGCTCGGTGGCCCACTCCGGAGCGGTCGGCCGGGCCGAGAACATGGCGCTGCTTGACTACCTGAGGCTCAACACCCGAGAGCTCGACAGCCTCGATCTGAGCCGGTTCGACCGTCTCGGCATGGTCGATGCTCAGCCCGGAGCCGGCAATGTCAACTTCGACTCGTCCGTGAGGCTCGACGTGGTCATCGACCACCACCCCATTCGGCGCGAGACGCGGTCGGCGCGCTTCACCGACGTCCGCAGCCGCTACGGCGCCACCTCCACGATGCTCTACGAGTACCTTTTGACGGCGCGCATCGAAATTCCCACACGTCTGGCCACCGCCCTGATCTACGGCATTCGCTCCGACACCCAGGACCTGGGTCGGGAGAGCACCAAAGCCGACGTCGAGGCCTACCTGGCTCTCTACCCGCTGGCCAACGCCCGCGTTCTCGGGCGCATCGTCTCGGCGCCCCTTCCCCACTTCTACTTCGCCACGCTCCGGATCGCTCTCGACAACGCGGTGGTCCACGGCGACCGCATCGTCTCGATCCTCGACGAACTCGACTCGCCGGAGATGGTTGCCGAAACCGCCGATCTCCTGCTCCGGGCGCAGGGGATGACCTGGTCCATGTGCGTGGGCGTCATCGACGGGTGGATCAACCTCAGCCTTCGCACCAACAGCCGTTGCGGCAACGCCGGTCGGATTGCCCGCAACCTGGGCGGACGGCGTGGATTCGGCGGCGGTCACGGCGCGCTGGCGGCGGCCCAGATCCCGATTCCGGACGGCTACGGCAAACGACAGACCCGGACCATGATCAACGGCCTCGTCAAACGGTTTCTCAAAGCCACCGGCGGCGTCAATGGGCGCGGTAAATCGCTGTGCTAATTATGAGTAATGAATTATAAGTGACATCGCATCCGGCTCACGAGCGCGAATGTAGACCTCCGGCGATGGAATTCATCATCCATCATTCATAGTTCTTTCTCGTACATCCGGTAGTTCTTGTAGAGCTCGCCTCCCATGAGTCTGACGGCCCCTTTCGTGCGCTCGTTGTCCTCGAGAATCCACGAGTACTCGCACCACTCGTATCCGGCCTTCAGCGCCACCTCGATGCCGTTGGCGAAGAGCAGGCTCTCGATCCCGCGGTTGCGGTAGCCCTCCTTCATTCCGAGAAGGACCAGGCGGATACCGGTCAGAGACTCGGCCTTGGTGAAGAGCAGGTGGCGGAGGAGGCGGATCGGGTGGCGCCACAGTGCGCCGCCGAGATCGGTCAACACCGGGTTCCAGTCGGGCACGGTGAGAATGAACCCCACCGGCTCGTCGGCCACGAAGGCAATGCGGACGAGATCGGGGAGGACCAGTGACTTGAGCTCGCCGGCGAGGGCGTCGAACTCGGCGCTCGACACCGGGACAAAGCCCCAGTTTTTCTCCCACGCAGCGTTGTAGAGTTCCTTGATGAGCGCCACCTCGCGGTCGAAGCTCGTGAGATCGACCTTGCGGGTGTACAGACCCGGGTTGCGCCTCTCGGCCCGGGCGCCGAGCTTCTTCAGCCGCTCGAGGCTCGCGTCGTGGACCGGTGAGAAGTATGCGTAGAGATCCTTCGCCTTGGCGTATCCGGCGCCCTCGATGAGGTCCTCGTACCACGGTGGGTTGTAGGTCATCATCAGGACCGGCGGCCGGTCGAAGCCCTCGATCAGCAGGCCACACTCGTAATTGGTGGACGGATTGGACGGCCCGCGCACGGCATCGGCGCCGCGCCCGGCCGCCCACGACTCCGCTGCCGCCAACAGACGTCGGGCCACGCCGGGATCGTTCACACACTCGAAAAAGCCGAAAAAGGCCACGTTTTCCTGGTGAACCCGGTTGTGGGCGTGGTTGAGGATCGCGGCCACCCGGCCCACCGTCCGATGGCCTTCCCGGGCGATGAAGAGCTCGCGCTCGGCCTCCCGCCCACCATCGTAGAAAGGGTGCTTTCTCTGGTCGAGGAGCTTTTTGACCTCGGCCTTGATGGGCGGCACCCAGTTGGGATCGTCGCGATAGAGATCGAAGGGGAGGTTGACGAAATCCGTGAGATCGCCCCGGTTCGAGACCGGTTCGACCTTCACGAGATCACGCCGATCTCGCGGCCGACTTTCGCGATGGCCTCCAACGCTCCGTCGAGGTGCTCTCTGGTGTGGGTGGCCATGTATGAGGTTCGGATCATGGCGCGGCCGGGCGGAACCGCGGGAGAAACCACCGGGTTGACGAAGACGCCCTCCTGCTGGAGGCGCATGGTCATCTGAAAGGCCTTCAGATCTTCGCCCACGACCAGCGGAATCACGGGCGACGCCGAGTCTCCCGTGTCGAAGCCGAGGGTCGTGAACTCCCGCTGCATGTACAAGGTGTGCTCCCAGAGCCGCTCGCGACGCTCGGGCTCGCGCTGCAGGATTTCCAGGGCCTTCATCACCGAGGCCACCGAAGCCGGCGGCGGCGCCGCCGAGAAGATCAGCGTCCGCGCCTTGTGCTTGATCCAGTCGATGACCTCGCGGTCGCCGGCTACGTAGCCTCCAACTCCGGCGAGAGACTTCGAAAACGTCCCCATGACGATGTCGACCTCGTCCTCGCAGCCGAAGTGCTCGGCGGTGCCGCGACCCGAAGCGCCCATCACCCCGACCCCGTGGGCGTCGTCCACCATGAGCCGGGTCCCGAAACGACGCTTGAGCTCGACGATTCCCGGCAGGTCGGCCAGATCGCCCTCCATGGAGAACACGCCGTCGACGATGATCATCGCGGCCCGTTCGTCGCCAACGCTCCGCAGTCTCTCCTCGAGGGCCGGCATGCTGTTGTGCTCGTACTTCAGCACCCGCCCGTAGGACAGCCTGGAGCCGTCGAGAATGCACGCGTGGTCGAGGTTGTCGAGAACGGCGACATCCTGCCGTCCGATGAGGCTCGAGATGACGCCGAGGTTGACCTGGAACCCCGTCGAGAAGCACAGGGCGGCATCACGCTGCATGAACTCGGCCAGCCTGTCCTCGAGCTCCACGTGGATATCGAGCGTCCCGTTGAGAAAGCGCGATCCGGCGGTACCCGAACCGTAGGCTTGCAGCGCGTTCTGTGCAGCCTGTTTAATCTCCGGGTGGTTGGTGAGCCCCAGATAGTTGTTGGAGCCCAGCATGATGACGCGCTGGTCGTTCATGGACACCACCGGGTCCTGGCCTGACTCGATCATTCGGAAGTAGGGATAGACCCCCAGACGCCGCACCTCGTTGGCATCCTCGAAATCGAAACACTTCTGAAATACGTCCATCTGCTCCACCGGTGAAGAATCACTCTCGACGTCCGCGCCAGCTTACCGCACCCAACCCAAGAGGCGATACCACCTCCAGGTTGCGGCGGCGCCATCGGAGAACCCGGTTCCGGCGCCGACGCCCAGCGCTTCGAGAGACTCCGAGGTTACCGCCGTCCAGTGCTTCGCCAGCAGCTCGGTGGCCTTGTCCGAGGTCAGCGGCATCCGCTGCATCCCCAGCCGCTGAAGCGCGCTGCCCGCCGCGCCCGCCGCGCGGATGACGGCCGGAGGGACCGCCACCACCCGCACCCGGCAGCCCCCGGTGGCCGCCACGTCCCGAAAGACGAGATCGAGAGGCCGGGGCTCCGGTTCCCCCAGGTGGTAGATCCGCCCGCGTTCGCCGACCGCAGCGGCCGCCGCGACGGCCCGCACCACGTCGCCGACGTACGCCAGGGTCAACCACCGCTCGCCCGCCGGGATGGCGGCCAGCCCCCGCGCCGCCATCTTGAAGAACTCCAGAATGTCGGTGTCCCGGGGGCCGTAGACCGCAGGCGGCCTGAGGATGCACCACCGGCGTTCATTACCCAACGACTCCACCTCACGCTCGCCGGCCAGCTTGGACCGGCCGTAGGCCGAAACCGGAGCCGGCGGATCGTCGGGTCCGAGTCCTTCCGGATCGGGCGATGGACCCACCGCTGCCAACGAGGATACGTGGATGAACCCAGCCTCCGGCGCCGTCCGGCGCACGGCATCCACCAGCTTTGCCGTGCCCTCGCGATTGCCTCGATCAAAGTCCGCCTCGCGCGCGGCGCGGAGCACACCGGCGAGATGGATCACCGTCCCGGCGCCCTCCACCAGGCGATCGAGAGAGACGACGTCCTCCAACGAACCAGCGACGAGGTCGGCGTCGACACCGGCGATCCAGCGCGGTTGCTCGGGGTCACGGACCATCACCCGCGGCCGCAGACCGGCCGCACACAAGGTGTCCACCACGTGCGATCCCACGAACCCCGTCCCACCTGTCAAGGCGATGGGCTGCGCCGTCGCGTCGATAAAGGGCCTGACATCGTCGGGCGTGATGAGGGGATTTGAAGGAGAGAAGTCTTCAGTCATCGGGGGCTATCTTACAGCTGGTCGCTGCCGCTGCCACGGTCATCGCCACATCTCATCGGGCACGGGCATGGGTACGGGTACGGGTACGGGTACGGAATCGGGATCGGGACCGGTAACGGACGGTACCCACAACGAGGGTCACACCGTTGCGGTCGCCTTTGTAGCGGCAGGCATCTTTGCCTGCCGTCGGGAGCGCCTCGGAGTTCGGAGCGCAAAGGGGTAGTGACCCGGAACAACGGCCTTCTGGGCTTCCGCCGCCTGAACGGCGGCGTTGCCCAGCGTCGCCCGATCAGCGTGGTCATGTGGGAAACGAAGACGAGGTGACCACGCTGCTCGGGCGAGCGGCGGCCTGCCTCCGTGCTTCGACGACGCACCCTGAGTGCGCTCCCCGTGGATTGCCAAGCACGCGCATTGTGCGCAGCGCGCTTCGAGCCGGGAGGTCGATGGAGAGCACAATGGCGTTCACGGCACGTCCCGCCCGAAGCGAATGTGCGCGCTCGAGGAAGACAACGACCATCTGACCGGTACTCAGCCCTCGAATGTCGAAACTCGCCCAGAGGGCCCTTCATTCTCGAGGTCGTTGTGGGCGAGTTCCGACATTCGAGGCAGGAACAGCGCCACGGGACTACTCAATGCCGACGTACTCCGCCCAGGACGTACTGGTCTCCCAGACGCGGACACGCTCGAGCTGAAGTCCTTCGGGAATCTCGTAGGTCGCCCCGGTGGGGCTCCTCACGGTGCCGTCGGCCGCGATGCGTTCAGAGATCTGCTCGAACAGCCACCGGACCAGGACCTCGGTGGTGGGATCCTGGTTTTCGAAGAGCAGGACCCTTTCGCCGATGGCCTGGAGACCTTCGAGCTGGGGGTCCTCCGTATTGAGAGCCATGGCGTGGTCGAGACTGTCGATGAGATCGACGACGAGCATCTTCAGCGCCTTGTAGTCGCAGACCATGTCGTTGCCGTCGAGGCGGGTACCGCGGGCCACTACCTCGATCCTCAGGCTGTGGCCGTGGGGAAAGCGGCACTTCTCCGGGTGCTTGCTCAAACGGTGGCCGTACTCCACCTCGAAGGTCTTGGCGATTCTGAAAAATCCCATGGTTTTGGTTCAGACTCCTCTACCGCCCCCGAACAGGTCGAGGTGCAGGCGCGGAGTGTAGCGAAAGCCGTGCTCGGAACACAAGGCGGCGACCGCGGAGGCTTTCTCCGCCACCTCGGCGGCGCTGCGGCCTTCCGCCATGAGCAGCACCCGGGCAGCCTCGACGCCGCCCACCGCATCGATCAGCTCGAGGATCTCCGGAAGGTCGTCGCCGTCGCCGACGACGAACTTGAGCTGGTGCTCGGGAAACCGGCGGACCAGGTCCCGAAGGACGTCGATCCTCCCACGGCGCTGCCGGTGCCGCCCGCGCCACTTGCCCTGGGGGTCCGAGTTCTCCGTCTTCGGCGACAACGAGAGCAGATCGCACTCGAAGTCGGGCCCGACCGTGCCTGCGGTCTCCACCGTCACGTGGAGACCCGCTTTCCGAAGCCGCCGGGTCAGCTCGCCGATCTCCCGTTGCAGCAGCGGTTCCCCCCCGGTGACCACCACGTGAGCCGCACCGGACGCCTCTGCCCCGGCCACGAGCTCGTCCACCGGCCGCCGTTCACCCTCGGGAAGCCACGAGGTGTAGGGCGTGTCGCACCACCGGCAGCGCAGGTTGCAGCCCGACGTGCGAATGAAGTAGGACGGCACCCCGACGAGCATTCCTTCGCCCTGCAGCGACGTGAAGGTCTCGGCGATGAACATGGGTCTATCCTAAGATAACCGCGATGGCCCACGACCACCCGCTGCTGGAGCGCGCCCACGAGGCGCCGGAATCGCCGGGGGTGTACCGCTACCTGGACGTTCGGGGGACGGTGCTCTACGTCGGAAAGGCGCGAAACCTCCGGCGAAGGGTTCTCTCGTATTTCGGGCGGTCGGACCTGCCGGAGCGAACCCGCGCCATGCTCGAGCGGGCCCGGAAGCTCGATTTCACCGTCACCGCCTCGGAGGTCGAGGCCTTCATTCTCGAGAACACGCTGATCAAGAAGCTCCGGCCGCGCTTCAACGTGCTGCTGCGCGACGACAAGACCTACCCCTACCTCAAGCTCACCATCGGCGAGACCTGGCCGCGGGTCTTCTTCACCCGAAAGGTGCGCGACGACGGCCACCGCTACTTCGGTCCCTTCATGGGCCAGCGCATGGCGCGCCGGCTCATGGACCTCGCCCGCACCCGCTTCCAGGTGCGCACCTGCCACATCGAGATCGACGGCGGGCTGCCGCGGCCCTGCCTCTACTACCACATGAAGGCCTGTCTCGGTCCCTGCGTCGATGGGCTGACCACGCCCGAGACCTACGCCGAAGCGGTGGCCGAGCTCGAGCTCTTCCTCGCCGGCCGCCACCGCGAGCTGCTGCCGCGGCTCGAGGCCAGCATGTGGGCCGCCTCCGAGCAGGAGAACTTCGAGCTCGCCTCCAAGTACCGCGATCTCATCGCGGTGGTGGAGCGGCTCGGCGAACCGCAGGACGTCGAGCAGCCCGGCCGCGGCAACGCCGACGTCATCGCCGTGGCCACCGACTCGGAGCACGCCAGCGTCTGCGTCCTCCCCTATCGCGACGGCAAGCTCGTCGACAAGCGCGAGTTCCACTTCGAGGGCGTCGGCGACGTCGGCGCCGCCGCGCTGACGGCGACGTTCATCACCCAGTACTACGAGGCCAACCCGGCCGTTCCCCGCACCGTCGAGACCTCGGTGGACCTCGATGAGGACGACCGCGCCATGCTGCGCTCGTGGCTGGCCCACACGCGGGGCCGCGCGGTCGAGATCGCAGCGCCCAAGCGCGGCCCGCGGGCTCGCCGGGTGGAGCTCGCCCGCGACAACGCCCGCGCCGCCTTCGAGCTGCGCTTTCGCGCACCGCGGTCGCAGGCGCAGCACCTGAGCCGCCGCCTCGGCGAGGCGCTGGGCCTCGACCGACCGGTCCAGTACCTGGAGTGTTTCGACATCTCACACTCCGGAGGCAAGGACACCACCGCCTCGTGCGTCGTCTGGCGCTCCGGCCGCATGGACAAGCGCTCGTACCGCAGCTTCAACATCCGCTCGGTGGAGGGCGTCGACGACTTCTCGGCCATCGCCGAAGCGGTGACGCGCCGCTACCGTCGGCTGCGCGACGACGGCGCCCAGATGCCCGACCTCGTGCTCATCGACGGCGGCGTCGGCCAGCTCAACGCCGCGATGGCGGCCCTCGACACTCTCGGTGTCGACCTCGCCGTCGCCGGCCTGGCCAAGCGCGAGGAGGAGGTCTGGCTGCCGGGATCGCCGGATCCCCTGCGTCTCGACCCGTCGGACCCAGCCCACCTCGTGCTGCGCCAGGCTCGCGACGAGGCCCACCGCTTCGCCGTCGCCCGCCACCGCAAGCGGCGCTCCAAACGGACCATGGCCACCGAGCTCATCAACGTCCCCGGCATCGGGCCCGGCCGCGCGAAAGCGCTGCTCACCCGATTCGGATCGGTGCGCGGCGTCCAACGAGCATCAGAAGAGGAGCTCCAGCGCGCCCTCGGCCCTCGCATCGGCCGCCACCTCTTCCAGCACCTCCACGCCGGGGAGTGACGACCGACCCCGACGCCCTCCGGTTGGCGGATCGCTCCTCCGCACCGAACCGCGCGATTCCTCAACGCCGAGAGCGCGAAGAGCAGACGCCAAGGGCACCAGGTCGTTGCACTGAGAAGCTGGCGACGAGTGCTCGAATGCGTGTCGATTCCTGCCGCCCTGTCACCGCCGCAATTGGTCCGACGAACTCCCGCTACTCCTCGGGAACGAGGCCGAGGCGGACGAGGGCGCGTCGGGCGGCGCGTTGCTGGGCGCCGCGCTTGGAGCGTCCGTCGCCCCGCGCCACCTCTTCACCGTCCCAGATCACGACGTAGGACCACAGGCGGTGGTGGTCGGTGCCGCCCTTTCGAATCAGCTTGTACTCCGGCAGGGACAGGCCCTCCCCCTGGGCCGCCTCCTGCAGCGACGACTTGGGGTTGGCGAGAGCCAGGGTGCGCTCGTCCAGAGCGTCTACCTCTTCCCCGAGCTGACGCTCGATGAAGGCCCGCGCCTCGGCCCATCCCCCGTCGATGGCGATGGCTCCGATGACCGCCTCGAAGACGTCCTCCAGCAACGAGGCGCCGGCCCGGCCGCCCGACAGCTCCAGGCTCACTCCGACCTCGACCCAGCCGTCGAGCCCGAGCAGGGCCGCCCGCTCGGCGAGGCGCTCCGAACGCACCAGATGGACCCGCTTGCGGGTCAGGTCGCCCTGGTCGTCGCGCGGAAACCGCTCGAAAAGCATGAGTGCCACCGCATACCCGAGCACGGCGTCGCCGAGGAACTCCAGGCGCTGGTAGGTACCCTCCAGGTCCGACGCCATGGCGGAGCCGTGGCGCAGGGCGCGGGCGAGAATCTCGCGGTCTTTGAACTGGTATCCGAGAGCCCCCTCGAGCTCGGCGAACGGGTCGCTGTCGTTCCTCTTCACCACGACATGCTAACCCGAACCGCTCATGAGTTGCCGGACCCGCGCGAACCGGACGTGGATCTGCTCGCCGTGAGTCCCCGGCCAGTAGATCCGATGGCAGTCGGTGCAACGGCGAAAACGTTCGGCGGTCTTCAACACGTACGGGGGAACCACGTCGGCGACCTGCGCCGCCGAAACCTCTTCGAGCACACCGTTGCACTCGCCGCAACGTGAGTTCTCGAGATCCTCCGGTTCGGGCAGCCCGTGCCGTCTCAGCACCTCCGCCAGCTGCGGCTCCAGCGTGCCGGCGGCCACCAGTTGGGTTCTCGGGCCCGCAGCCGCCAGCTCGTGGTCCCTGGTGAGCAGCCAACGCCCCTCCGCGGCGGCGATGCGGGCCAGCTCATCGTCCGGCGGTTCGGTGCCCAGGTAGCGGCAGTCGTAGCCGCAGAACCGCAGCCAGCGGGCCAACGAGCCCAGCATGGCGTCGCAGAGGAATCGGGGTGTCCGCAAAGGCTCGGTCACGACTGAACGAGAATAGCGCGGATCTTCGGACCATTCGCCGCCAAACCTACGACCGGTGAACGAACAACCCGGCCCCCACGCATCGGGGGCCGGGCACCGAGACTGTCTGTCGAGCTCAGAGCTTGTAGTCGGACCACGCGGAGAGGTTTCCCGACTCGAAACCGTCAATGAAGATGAAATCGATGAAATCGAGGTCCACCGAGAAGAGCTCGTCAACTCCGTCGGTCTGCGTATCGCCACGATACACGACCCGTGCGCTGTCGCCGGTGACCTCGTACTCGTGAATCCCGAGCGCCGCCCCGAAGGCTTGGTAATAGAGCATCTCGACCGGTCCGTTGTCGTCGGCGGGCACGCTGTAGAGCGCTTCCAGCCCGGAACCCCAGTCGTCCGTCCGGAAGACCACCCATTGGCCGTTGCTGCTGATCTCGAAGTCCAGCACGCTCCAACCACCGAGATCGTGGTTGAGCTTCGACGCACCGCCGCTCCCGGTGATCGAAATGCTGAAGAGTTCGTCGACGCCGTCTGTCTCCGTATCGCCCCGGTAGACGACGCGTGAACTGTCTCCGGTGATTCGGTACTCGTGAATCCCGAGCGCCGCCCCGAAGGCCTGATAATAGAGCATGTTCGGCGGCGCGCCGTCGTCGGCGGGCACGCTGTAGAGCGCATTCAGGCCGGAACCCCAGTCGTCCGCTTGGAAGACCACCCAGTGGCCGTTCGGGCTGACCTCGAAGTCCAGCACGCTCGATCCGCCCAGATCGTGGTTGAGCTTCGACGCACCCGCGCTCCCGTTGATCACGATGCTGAAGATCTCGTCAACGCCGTTTGTCTGCGTGTCGCCCCGGTAGACGACGCGTGAACTGTCTCCGGTGATCCGGTACTCGTGGATCCCGAGCGCGGCCCCGAAGGCCTGGTAATAAAGCGTAGTCGGCGGTGCGCTGTCATCGGCGGGCACGCTGTAGAGCGCATTCAGACCCGAGCCCCAGTCGTCCGTCCTGAAGACCACCCGCTGACCGTTGGGGCTGACCTCGAAGTCCAGAACACTCCAGCCACCCAGATCATGGTTGAGCTTCGCCGCACCCGCGCTCCCGTTGATCAGGATGCTGAAGAGCTCGTCGACACCGTTGGTCTGGGTGTCGCCCCGGTAGACGACACGTGAGCTGTCTCCGGTGATCCGGTACTCGTGAATCCCGAGCGCCGCACCTGACGTCTGAGCGTAGAGCATGGCCGGTGGGAAGCTGCGGTTGGCAGGCACGCTGTACAGCGCATTCAGACCTGAGCCCCAGTCGTCGGTACGATAGACCACCCACTGGCCGTCGGCGCTGAGCTCGAAGTCCAGAACACTCCATCCGCCGAGGTTGTCGTTGAGCTTCACGGCTCCGCCGACACCGTTCATCCGAATGCTGAACAGCTCGTCGACGCCATCCGTCTGGGTGTCGCCGTGATAGATGACCCGAGCACTGTCCGCGGTGATCCTGTATTCGTGGATTCCCAGCGCCGCACCGAAGGCCTGGTAGTACAGCATCGTCGGCGGCGCGCTGCCGTCTGCGGGCACGCTGTAGAGCGCTTCCAGCCCGGAACCGTAATCGTCGGTGCGAAAAACCACCCACTGTCCGTTGGAGCTGACGATGAAGTCCAGGACGCTCCACCCGTCAAGGTCGTGATTGAGCTTCCTTTCCGTCGCGATCGGGTCCGCCTCCGAAAAGGAACACGGCCCCAGGACGAGTCCACACGAGATGATCAGAAATGCGACCCAAAAACCGTGACACTGGTGTTTCATTTCCGAACTCCTTTCTTCTGCCTCTGTCGGTTACGCGCAAACCGGCAGAAAAGACTGTCACTGGGCCCGGGCGGGTGGTCTGCTGATGATCCTGCTACGCTTGAACCGGGAGAATCCCAGGTGGACGAACATCCGTCTCGCGTCGAGGTCACCGGGCTGCTTCGCCGGGTGGAATCCGGCGAGGAGGAGCTCATCGACGGGCTGATTCCCCTGGTCTACAACGAGCTTCGGAGAATCGCCGCCCACAGGATGAAGGACGAAAGGGCCGGACACTCCCTGCTGCCCACCGACCTCGTCCACGAGGCCTACCTGCGGATGGTGGTGCAGAAGGATGCTTGCTGGAGAGACCGCGCTCACTTCTTCGCCCTTGCGTCGCAGGCCATGCGCCGCGTTCTCGTGGATCACGCGCGGCGCCACGCGGCGGCCAAGCGCCCCGGCGTTCACGGGAAGATCCCTCTCGAGGCCGCACCGCAGGTCGGCGGCGAAACCACCACCGGCGAGGTGCTCGAAATCGACGAGGCGCTCTCGAAGCTCTCAGCGATCGACCCCCGGCAGGCCCGCGTCGTCGAGCTGCGCTACTTCGGCGGCATGACGGTCAACGAGACCGCCGCTGCGCTTGGCGTATCGGAAGCCACCGTGGCGCGGGAGTGGAGGGCAGCCCGACTGTGGCTCCGACGAGAGCTCGAACGCGGTCTCTGACTTCAACACAACGGGCCGACATTCAGCGCTCAGACACATCGAGCTCGTCGAGGACCGCCTCGACCTGCAGCGTTCGAGGATGATCCGGCCCCAGGCTGCCGCTCAGCTCCTCCGCGCTGTGCTCCAGCCGAACCCGCGCCTCGTCGAATTTGCCCTGGCGGAGCAGGATCACGCCCAACCGCCCCTCGAAGATCGCCGTGAGATAGTGGCCTTCCGGTAGAGAAAGACGGGCCCCCTCCGTCGCCTCCCGGCTCCATCCCTCCGCCTCCTCGAGCCGGCCCACCTCGAGCAACAGGCTGGCGAGATTGTGCATCGAGCTCAGCGAGTCCTGATGGCCCCTGCCCAACACGTCGATGCGCCGATCCACCACTCGGCGATAGATTTCCTCAGCGTCCTCGTTGTCGCCGTGGTCGTCCAGGAAGTACGCCAGATTGTTCATCGAGGTCAGGGTCTCCGGATGGTCGTCGCCGAACAAACGGCGGTTGCCCTCCACCGCTTCGCGGTAGAGAGGTTCGGCCTCCTCGAGACGCCCTAGGGCTTGCAGTACCGATGCCACATTGTTCATCGAGTGAAGGGTCCACGGGTGCTCCGGTCCCAACACCTCTCGCCGAAGCTCCAGCGATTCCACCAGCAGATCGGCGCTCTCCTCCAGCCGGCCCATCTCGTTGAGCAGGGTTCCCAGGTTGTTCATGATGTCGATGACCTGCGGGTGGCGGTCGCCCTCGAGATCCCGGAGTCGGTCGAGGGCCTCCCGGTACAGCTCCTCGGCCTCGGGAAGCCTGCCCTGGAGCTGGAGGAGGTACGCCAGGTTGCCCTGGGTGATCGGGACCCCGGCGGGATCGGACCCGGGGTGGGCGTCCCCGGCGGCGAGCACGCTCCGATAGAGCGACTCGGCCTCATCCAGCTTCCCTCGGCTCACGAGCAGGACGGCGAGATCGTTGGCGATGCTCAGCGTCCTCGGGTGGATCTCTCCCAGGGAAAGGCGCATGTTCTCGAGGGCGAGCTCGAATCCCTCTTCGGCCGCGCCTGCTTGTCCCTGATCCCCCTGCAGGAGAGCGAGGTTCGCCAGAGCCTCGGCGGTCTCGGGACGATTCGGCCCGAGTACCTCCTGCCTGATCTCCAACGCCGCCACGAACTGTCGGCGAGCGGCATCAAAGAGCCCGAGCCCGCGGTAGCTCTCGCCCAGTGCCGTTCGCACCGCCGCCTCCACCTCCGGATCGAGAGCGCGCCAACGGTCGAGATCCTCGGCCGCCCGGTCGAGGACCTCTGCAACCCGCACATCCCTCCCGGCCCTTGCGGGGTCGGGCGCCGACAGCGTCTCCACCAGGAAGTCGCTGAGGGCGAGGGCCTTCTCGGCCTCGAGGCTGGCAAGGGTTCGCTGCTCCTCAGCTTCCCTCGTCGCCGAAGTGGCGCGGACCAGCCCGATCGAGGTTCCGACGACGCCGAGAATCAATGTCGCGGCGAGGGCCGAGACGGCCACTACCAATCCCCGGTGCCGCCTGCTGAACTTGCTGACGCGATACCGGAGGCTCGGGGGCCCGGCTGCCACGGGCTCGTGGCGGAGATGGCGGCGGATGTCCGCCGCGAGCTCCGACGGCGTCCCATACCTGCGATCCCTGTCCTTCTCCAACGCCTTCATGACGATCCAGTCGAGATCACCGCGAAGAGCACGGACCAAAGATCCGGGATCGGTCGCCATCGTGTCAGCGGCAGTCCGCGTCAGCGCACGATCCGACGACAGACGGGAGCTCGGCTTGACCGGCGCCGACTCCCTCAAACGCCGGTGGATCTCGGCGGGCGACGCCCCGCCCACATCGGACCGGCTCGCCGGCAGAGTCCCCACAAGAAGCCTGTAGAGAAGAACACCGAGGCTGAAGACATCGGTTCGACTGTCGATGTCGAGGGAGCCCATCCCGGCCTGCTCCGGGCTCATGTACTCCGGAGTCCCCACGATGACACCCTGCTCGGTGAACAGGGTCTTCCCGTCCGCATACCCTGCCGTCGCCTTGGCCAGGCCGAAGTCGATGATTTTCGGAACAAACCGGCCATCCACGCACTCCACCAGCACGTTGGAAGCCTTGATGTCGCGGTGGATGATCCCTTTGTGGTGCGCGTGCTGAACCCCAAGACAAACATCGCAGAAGAGCTCGAGACGCTGCCGGGTGGTCAGACGGTGGTTGGTGCAGAAGCGGGTGATCGGCTCGCCTTCGACGTACTCCATGACGAAGAACGGGCGCCCCTCGTCGGTGGCGCCAGCATCGAAGACCCGGGCGATGTTCGGGTGGTTCATGAGCGCCAGTGCATGGCGCTCCGACTCGAAACGAGCGACGAACCGAGCGGTGTCCATGCCGAGCTTGATCACCTTGAGGGCGACCCGCCGCTGCAGGGGCTCCAACTGCTCGGCGAGGTAGACCACCCCCATCCCGCCTTCGCCGATCTCTTCGATAACGCGGTAGCGACCGAAGCCACCGGCGGCCGGTTCGCCCGGCCGTTCGAGGCTCGCACCCGCACCGTTCATCACCTCCCCCTCACCACCGGAACCCACGTCAAGCTCCACCATCAACGCCGCGACGTCGACATCCTCGACTGCGGGCCGATTGAGAAACGTCTCGATGGACCCACCATCGAGCACGAGGAGGCTCTCGACCTCCCCGAGGAGATCGTTGTCCTCCCCGCAGGCATCGGCCAGATACGCATCTCGCCGATCCGGCTCGAGATCGAGGGCCGCGAGCAGCAGCTCTTTGATCCGTTGGTGACGTTCATGCCCCAACGTCGACCTCCCTGTGTGTCCCTTGACGACTCTCGTCATCATAGCTCTTCCGGGGCCATTACTCCGGTGCTCTCCCTGGAAGCCTCTCCGAACCGCGTTGCCTCAGGGGACCGTCAGTCGACGTAGCCGAGAGCTTTCAGACGCTGGAGAGTCTCCTCGTACCCACCGACGACGATGGACCGCGGCGGGTTCCACCAGAGCTGGAAGCCGCCGCCGAGCTCCGCTGGAAGCGGGACTGTCCGGGGATCGACCACCGCTCCCGGCGCCACGTCCCGCCAGCCCGGAAGCGCGCCGGCGATGGAGACGGTCTCCCCCACCGACTCCGGCTCCAGCGAGACCGCGCACAGTGCGGCGGCATCGTCGCAGCGGAGTTCGAAGCGGCCCTCGATTCGGGAAACGGATACCGGTGAGGTGCTCCAGGCCTGGACCACCTCGACTTCACCTCCCAGCTCGAGCGCCGCCTCCGCCGGCCCCGAACCATCCCACAGCATCAGCTGCAGTCCGGGAACCAGACGCCCCGCGGTGTCGGCGAACGCCGCACCGGCCTCAGCCGAGATCCGATCCGGCAGCGCGCCCGGGTCGTCCTCGGCGGGGTCGCGCGCCAGATCGAAGTGGAAGATCCCGGAGGGAAACGGCTTCTTTTCACCGAACCGGGTACGGCTTTCGGCGCCGAGCCCGGCCTGGGGAGCAGTTCGCAGCACGACTTTGTCCGACCCCTGCCGCCACGCCCACCGCAGCGGCCCACTGCCGAAGGTGGCGCTCACGACAGGCCCCGGCGAGCCGCCGCGCAGCAACGACCGGCCGGTGGCGTGCTCGTCCGCAGGGACCCCGGCGAGATCGAGCACCGTCGGGCCGACGTCCACGAGCTGGACCGGACCGTCCACGGTGCCGCCGGATGGCAGCGACGGCGCCCGCAGCAGGAGCGGCACGCGAAGCGCCTCCCGGTAGAGGTTGAGGCCGTGGCCCCACGCCCCGTGCTCGCCCAGTCCTTCGCCGTGGTCGGCGGTGAGAACCACCACCGCCGAATCTGGCAGCTCGTCCAGGAAAGGCGTGAGAAGCTCGTCCACGTGCCGGACCTCACCCGCGTAGAGCTCGGGCAACAGGATCGCCTCGTCGGGGGTCGGTTCCCTCGACCGGTCGATCAGGGGGTTGAGATCAGGCGGCACGAAGTCCGGATCAGTGTGCTTCCGGTAGGGCGCGTGGGGATCCATGAGGTGCAGGTAGAGGAAGGCGTCCTCTCCCTCGTGCTCGGCCAGCCACCGCCGCCCCTCGGCCACCACCCAGGCACCGTCCGGCGCCTCGCCGATATCCAGGCTCTCGGGCAGGAGGTACTCGGAAAACCCGCCGGCGTAGCCGTTGTGCGCGTGAACCGTGATGTTGGCCACCGCAGCGCCGCCTTCGAAGCCGGCCTCGTGCAGCCGTGTTCCCCAGGTGGCCGTCCCCTTCGGCAGGCCGACGATCTCGCCCCCGGGCGAAGTCAGCTCGAGCACCGGCTCCGCGGCGAAGAACGATGCCACCGAGGGCAGGGTCCACGGGGCGTTGGCGACAGCGTCGGTCCACCGCCGACCGTCGGCAAAGAACCGGGTCACCCCGGGCATGAGGTCGGCGTTGACGTGGTCGTCGCGGAGGGTGTCGACGAGAATGACCACCACCAGGCGCGGGTTCTCCAGAGCACGGCCCAGGCGAGGACCGGCCAGGACCACCCCCGGTGAGGATGCGAACCGGTGGACGCCGTTTCTCAGCACTTCTCGCACCGGTCGCTGCTCTCCGGGGCCGAGCTTCCAGGCGAGCGGCTCGCCGGGGCCGTCCAGACGCACCTCTGCCGGCTCCGGCCCGAGATTCGTCAGGGTGACCCGGAGCTCCACGCCCCTGGCTCCGGCGTCCACCTCACGACCGTCGGCCTCGACGCCGAGCACCCAGGTCGAACCGTCGCCGTGGCGAGTCCAGTCGTTCTCCCACAACCGCTGCCAGCCGGGCTCGGCCGCGGCGCAGCCCACCAGCCAACCGAGCAGCATCAGGACCAGCAACCGCTGCGATTTGGTCATGGTGGAAGTGTAGCGCGCGCCGGGCGCACCCGGCGGTTCATGACGGCGATCTGACGGGGCGAGTCCCAACCTCATCGCCGTCATCTGCCGCTCATCCCTGTCGCTGTCGCTGACCCTGATCGCTGTCGCGGCCCTGATCGTCGAATCGCGGGCGGGACGCCCGCGGCCACAACCCACCGCAACGGGAACGAACACTCACAAGGGAGATGCAAGCGGCGGGCGGGAGGAGTAAAATACCCACCCCACAATCCGAGGTCCGGGCCCCCCGGACCGCCCGAGGCCATCGGGAGAAAAGAGGAGCTGTATGCCCACTATCGAAACCACCCCCGAGCTCGTCCAAAGCGTCTACGACACTTCTCGGAAGAGAATCGGCATCATTCGCCAGCGCTTCAACCGCCCCCTCACCCTCACCGAGAAGGTGCTCTTCGGCCACCTGGCCGATCCCGAGAACGAGGTGCTCGAGCGCGGCAAAGCCTATATTCAGCTTCAACCGGACCGGGTCGCCATGCAGGACGCCACGGCACAGATGGCGCTCCTTCAGTTCATGCTGTCGGGCCGCGACACCACCGCGGTGCCGTCCACCGTCCACTGCGACCACCTCATCCTCGCCCGATCGGGCGCCGACGCGGACGTCGAGGCTGCCATCGAGACGAACCGCGAGGTCTACGACTTTCTCCAATCCACGTCGGCGAAGTACGGGCTCGGCTTCTGGAAGCCCGGCTCCGGCATCATCCACCAGGTCGTCCTCGAGAACTACGCCTTCCCCGGCGGCATGATGCTCGGGACCGACTCTCACACCCCCAACGCGGGAGGACTCGGCATGGTCGCCTGCGGCGTCGGCGGCGCCGACGCCGTGGATGTCATGGCCGGCTTCAACTGGGAGGTTCTCCAGCCTTCGGTGGTCGGCGTCAAGCTCACTGGTTCGCTCAAGGGGTGGGCGGCGCCCAAGGACGTCATTCTCAAGCTCCTCGACATCCTCACCGTCAAGGGCGGCACCAACCGCATCATCGAGTACTTCGGCCCCGGCGTCGAATCGATCTCCTGCACCGGTAAGGGCACCATCACCAATATGGGCGCCGAACTCGGGGCAACGACCTCGATCTTCCCCTACGACACGCGGATGAAGACCTACCTGGACGCCACCCAACGGGCACGGATCGCGACCCTTGCCGAGGCGAACATCGACCTGCTGACCGCCGACGCCGAGTGCGCCGAAAATCCGGAGGAGTACTACGACCTGGTCATCGAGATCGACCTGGACACCCTGGAGCCGCACATCGTCGGCCCCCACACCCCGGACCTGGCGCGCCCGGTGTCACAGATGGCGGCCGATGTTGCAGAGCACGGATATCCCGACAAGCTCACCTCGGGCCTCATCGGTTCCTGCACCAACTCCTCGTACGAGGACATCACTCGCGCCGCCGACGTCGCCCAGCAGGCCATCGACCACGGGGCAACCATCAAGTGCCCGCTCTGGGTGACCCCGGGCTCCGAGCAGGTCGAGGCCACCATCGAGCGCGACGGCCAGATGGGCACTCTCGAGAAGCTCGGCGCCACGGTTCTCGCCAACGCCTGCGGCCCCTGCATTGGCCAATGGAAACGTGACGACATCGCCGACGGGGAGACCAACTCCATCATTTCGTCGTTCAATCGCAACTTTGCCAAGCGCAACGACGGCAACCCCAAAACCGCCTCTTTCATCTCGAGCCCGGAGATCGTCATCGCCTACACCCTGGCGGGCAAGCTGAGCTTCAACCCGCTCACCGATTCCGTCGAGACACCGAAGGGCTCGTTCAAGCTCGAGCCGCCCAAACCGGCCCCTGAAATCCCCGCGAACGGTTTCATCTTCAAGGCCGATGGCTACCTCGCGCCGCCTGCGGACCGCGATGGGGTCGAGGTCAAGGTGAGCCCGGAGTCGCAACGGCTGCAGCTGCTCAGCCCCTTCGCCGCGTGGGACGGGGAGGACTACGAGAATCTCCCGGTGCTGCTCAAGGCCGACGGCAAGTGCACCACCGACCACATCTCCCAGGCCGGCCCGTGGCTGCGCTTCCGCGGTCATCTCGACAACATCTCCGACAACCTCTTCCTCGGTGCGATCAACGCCTTCGCCGACGAGGCGGGCCACGGCGTGGACGTCGAAACCGGCGAGACCGTCTCGCTGCCCAAGCTCGCACGCTCGTACAAGGAACGCGGTATCGAGTGGGTCGCCGTCGGCGACGAGAACTGGGGCGAGGGATCGTCGCGCGAGCACGCCGCCATGGAACCGCGGCACCTCGGAGGCAAGGCGATCATCGTCCGCTCCTTCGCCCGGATCCACGAGACCAACCTGAAGAAGCAGGGCGTGCTGCCGCTGACCTTCGCCGACCCGGCCGACTACGAGAAGGTCAAGGTCGACGACCGCATCTCCATTACCGGCCTCGCCGAGCTTGAGCCCGGCAGGCCGGTGACCGCGGTGATCCACCACGCCGACGGTTCCGCCGAGAGCATCACCCTCAACCACAGCCTCAACGACGAGCAGGTCGAGTGGTTCAAAGCGGGCTCGGCACTGAACGTGCTGCGGAGCAAGTAGGACTCATCGAGAGCGAAACGACAACGCCCCGGGTTCGCCCGGGGCGTTTCTTCGTCTCGAACTCGCGATCGGCGGAGACGCGCCTGGTCGTGAGATCTCGAGGTTCGGAACATGCGATGAGCTCACGACCGCAAGACCAACGATTGACCTCCGTCCCCCGTTCTGCGACCATCGAAGTATGACCGCCGATAACGCGGATGCCGGCCTCCCTGAGCCTGATCTCGATTTCCTCCGAGTCTTCATGCCGTACGAGCTCCGGCTCGCGCAGCGGCGCGCCATGATGGGCAGGAAAGACCCCCGCTACGCCCTTTCGAGCACCTTTGTCGGGCTCTATGTGGTCCGCCTTCAGGCAGTGGAGGGCGACTGGTTTCCATCCTCCATTGAGGGTGGGGCGCAAATCGGCATCCACGTCTCCCACCTGCTCCGCGAGGCCATGCGGGACTCGGACATTCCCTTCAAGCTCTCCGATCAGGAGCACCTGGTCGTGCTGCGCGACATCGATCCCCAGCACGCCTACGTCGTGGCCCAACGGTTCCTCACCATGGCCAGCCGTTCGGATCTCCTGCGCGCAGCGGGCCTGAAGACCCGGGTCGGGTACATCATCTACCCTCTCTCCACCCAGCCCAACTTCCCCGTCGATCAGTGGGAAACCCTGGTCGATGTCGCCCGCACCATGAGCGACCGTGGAGACCGCACCGGACCGGCCTCGGGATTCGGCCTTCTCCGGGGCCCGAACATGGTGGAGGCGAACATCCCCGAGACCGACCTCATCCCCCTCGCCTTCCAGGACTCGGACACGCTGGTACGCGCCGGCTTCCTGCAGATTCAACGCATCCACCTGCTCCCGGGAATCTGACGGCCTTTCGCATCGAGGCGCTGAACACCGCCGAGGACCGGTACAATCTCCCAATGCCCTTCGATCTCGGCCGCTGGCTTCCTGAGTTCCCGATCCGGGAGAGCTGCCTGTATCTGGACCACGCGGCGGTCTGCCCACTCCCGTTTCCGGTCGCCGAAGCCATGCGTCGGCGGATCACCGACCAGCAGCTCACGGGCTACCAACAGCTCGATCGGTGGCGCAACGCCGAGCTCGCCTGCCGCCACCTCGGCGGCCAGCTGATGGACTGTGCGCCGGAGGACATCTCCATCATCCGGTCCACCTCCGAGGGGCTGAGCCTCATCGCCGAAGGGCTGGAATGGCGAGCCGGAGACGAGGTCGTGGTCGGCGAGGAAGAGTTCGCCGCCAACGTCGCACCGTGGCTCAACCTCGCCGACAGAGAGGTCCGTTTGGTCCGCTATCCCCAACCCGACGGACGGATCGACCCCAGCGACGTCGAGGCGGTCATCGGCAAACGCACGCGGCTCTTCAGCGTCTCGATGGTGGCCTTCCACAGCGGTTGGATCGCTCCCTTGAGCGAGCTCGCGGAGATCTGTCGCGACCACGGTGTACTCATGGTGGTGGACGGCATCCAGGGGCTCGGCGTGCTGACGGGGCGAATGCGCAAGCTCGGCCTCGACGCCGTGGTGGCCGACGGCCACAAGTGGATGCTGGGGCCCGAAGGCGTCGGTCTCATGGCCACCTCGCCGGAACTTCGACGCCGCCTGCGGCCCGCGGTCACCGGATGGCGCAACGTTCGCAGAGAACCCGGCAACTTCTTCCTGCACAGCCTCCAGCTCGCCGACAGCGGCCGCCGTTTCGAGCCCGGCGCCACCAATGCGGTGGGCATCGCCGGGCTCGGCGCCGCCCTCGACCTGCTGAACAACGTCGGCCAAGAGAACATCCGCGGGCGTGTGGAGATGCTGACCCGCCTGTTGACGCGGATTCTCCTCGCCCATGGCTGGGACGTTTTCTCGCCCGGCTCGGGCCAACCCATCGCGGGAATCGTGGCCGCGCGGCCGCCCGGTGTCGCCCCCGAGGAGGCCCGGCAGCGCCTCGCGGCGCGTAAGGTCGTGTGCTCGGTGCGACAGGGCTGCGTCCGCTTCGCTCCCCACTTCTACACCACCAAGGGTGAGCTCGAAGCCCTGGACCGAATTCTCGAGAAGATAGGACTCTAAGTCAATTATCAATGATGAGTTATGAACTATGAACTTCGGATCGGCGCCGAGGTAACCCTGAGCTCTCCGATCTCGACGACAGTCGAGGGACGCTCAAAGCGTCCATCGCAGGCGAGAAGCCTGCGCTACAAGTGGCCAGAGACGGTACCTTCCGGTCTCGGGCCCGACATTCATAACTCATAACTCATCATTCATCATTGAGTCACACCATCGTCAGTACCGAGGCGATGAGGCGAATCCTTCGCTCCAGTGACTGCAGACTGACCCACTCCTCGCGCGTGTGCATCCCGTCACCAACCGGGCCGAGACCGTCGATC
>JAZBOQ010000006.1:0-2150 GCA_036351195.1 Thermoanaerobaculales bacterium
CTTCACCCTCGGCTCCGGTCAGAGCGTGCGCTACGCCAACGTGCTCGCCGAGGTCTTCGACCTCGAGCCCGACGCCTTCGGCGCCCTGCGCATCGACGCCACCAGCGACGACCTGCTCGGGTTGGCGAGAATCGCCAACGTACCGCAGGAGCCCGGCGCCGGCAGCTTCGGCCAGGCCATGGCCGCGATCCAACCCTGCGACTGCACCGGTCGGCACGAGAAGCGGCGGCTGCTCTTCGCCACCGAGCACGACGAGATGCGCTTCAACGTCGGCTGCCTCAACGCCGCCGACCAGGCGGCGCGGGTGAGCTTCGAGCTCTACGCCTCCGACGGCACCATGCTGGGCACCGAGAGCCTGATTCTGATGCCGTGGAGCAACGACCAGCTCAACCGGATCTTCCATCCCTACCAACCGGTGACCGGCTACGTCGAGTACTGGTCCGATCTTTCCACCGGCAGCGTCTACTGCTACGGCTCGGTGCTCGACAACACGACCTCGGACCCGACGACGATTGCGCCCAGGTAAGGAAACCGGGAAAGGAGAGAAGATGCGACAAATACAGATCGTCGTGTTGATGTGTGCACTGTTGACGATGCCGGGTGCGGTGCTGGCGCAGACCGAGTGGGTGGACGACCCGGCGAACCCGGTCATCGTCTCGCCCGGCGATCCCGGAGCATGGGACGACGCCGAGCGGAAACCGCTCGCGGTGATCAAGGTCGATGGCGTCTATCACATGTACTACCACGGGCAGCCCGTGGGCTCCGAGTGGTATCAAGACTTTCAGATCGGCCACGCCTGGTCCACCGACGGGATTGTCTGGACCTTCGATCCCGACAACCCTGTGCTGGAGGTCGGCGAATCGGGCGAGTGGGATGATGAGTCATTGTGGGGGGCCGCGGCAATATTCGACGGCTCGCAATTCATGCTGTGGTACTGCGGTCTCCATGGTGATTTCAAGCGCGCCGGTCTTGCCACCAATCCGGACGGTTTCGGGAAATGGACACGACATCCCGACAACCCCGTCATTGACGTGGGGCCTCCTGGGACCTGGGATTCTACTGAGGTCAAGCCGGGAGCTGTGATCTTCCAAAACGGGCGATACCAAATGTGGTACAACGGCGGATCCGCGTGGAACGGACCAGCTGCCGGTTGGGACTGGCAGATCGGTTACGCCGAATCGACCGATGGCATCAGTTGGACAAAGCTCGGCGGACCGATCATGGGGCCTGGCTCGGGATGGGAGAGTCAGTACGTGTTCGCCCCCGAGGTGTTGTTCGACGGGATGTTGTACCGGATGTGGTATAGCGGCGGAAGCACGTCCGGCCACTCCATCGGGTTCGCTGTGTCGACTGACGGGATCGAGTGGACTCGCTACTGGGACAACCCTGTACTCAGTCAATCGGGAATCGATCAGTTTCCGAGCGTGATCGCCGCCGACACCGGGAGTTACGTCATGTGGTACCAAGATGCCGTCTCGGACACCATCTGGCGAACAACATCCGACTGTTGCTCGACCGTCTACGCATCTCTGATCCCGGCGGCGGCGTATGCCTCGGGCGCCGAGGGCTCGTTCTACGAGACTGATCTCGATCTGAGCAACGCGAGCGGTGGCGACGTCGAGTATCTGTTTTCGTGGCTGCCCCGCGGCGAGAGCAACAAAGATCCTCTGCAATCCGAGCTCTTCACCCTTGGCGCCGGGCAGAGCGTGCGCTACTCCAACGTGCTCGGCGAGGTCTTCGACCTCTCACCCGACGCCTTCGGCGCGCTGCGCATCGACGCTTCCAGCGACGACCTCATGGCGTTGGCGAGGATCGCCAACACACCGCAGGAGCCCGGCGCCGGCAGCTTCGGCCAGGCCATGGCCGCGATCCGGCCCTGTGATTGCACCGGTCGGCACGAGAAGCGCCGGCTGCTCTTCGGCACCGAGCACGACGAGATGCGCTTCAACGTCGGCTGCCTCAACGCCAGCGACAAGGCGGCGCGGGTGAGCTTCGAGCTCTACGCCTCCGACGGCACCATGCTGGGCACCGACAGCCTGATCCTGATGCCGTGGAGCAACGACCAGCTCAACCGGATCTTCCAGCCCTACCGGCCGGTGACCGGCTACGTCGAGTACTGGTCGGACCTCTCCACCGGCAGCGTCTACTGC
>JAZBOQ010000007.1:0-2410 GCA_036351195.1 Thermoanaerobaculales bacterium
CACGCTGCACGAGTGGGCGATGTAGACCTCGTAGTCCCAGCGCCAATCCGGACCGCCCATGATGAACTCTTTCGCGCGCGACACTGTGTAGATGTAGCCGTCGGCCATGGCGTAGGCAGGCCGCTCGTTCGGACAGGTGTCGCTGAAGATGCCGCGGACGTGCTTGGTCGGATGGACGTGACCGCCCCCGGGGCTGAGAGTGCCGATCGGTGTCAGGACCTCGACGCAGTCGGTACGCACCGGCGGCGAGCTGAATCCGACGGTGTCGAACACGCTGTCCGGGATGCACACCAGCGGTTCGGGTGGAGCCACCCTGCCGGTCGGACGACGAGGCGCGGGCAAGGCTGTGAAGCTGCTCTGCGACTGGCCGAGCGAGCTGCTGCTTGTGCCGGCACCTGCAGTGGGATGCTGAGCGTGGACGATCCCGCCCGCTATCGCAGAGAGCAACACGATCAACGCGGTCTCGACCCGTTCCGAAACACGTCGGCGCGGACAACGCGATGCGTCTGGATTCCTCATCATCGGCCTCCTTCGGCACGATCACGACAACGAATCCACGTGAATGTCGGGGTTCTGCACTCTTGAGCCTATCACAACGAGAGCCGCAGACTTCTCCTGTCCGGCACCGATCTCTGCGATTTGACAGCCGTTCTCCCGAAACACACCTTGTGAACACAGATACTCCGACTGGACCGCGAAACCCTGGCGCGCGACGCCGGGAACAAAGACCGAAGGGAAGAGTCATGACAGTGCTCATTATCGTGCTGGCAGCCGGAATGACCGCCCTCGTTGTCGGAGCGGCCTGGATCCTCATTGCGAGGGGTCACACCACCACCCGTTCCGGCGCCGAGGTCGGGGTCGAGTACATGGAGGAGGAGATGGCTCGCCGGGACTTCCGCGCCGGCAAAACCTCGCTGAGTCGGAGGGCGTGGTTCTGGGGGAAGGGCTGGGCCGTGGACCGCGAGGCGGCCGTCTCCTACAAGGAGATGAAGGCCATGTGGCGCCAAGGTTCATACGGCGCCCTGCTGCCAATGGCCTTGCTGCTCGGCGGGTTTCTGACCTCCATCCTCGTCGGAGGCTTCCTGCTGCTGATCAGCCTCGATAACCCGATCCCCGGCCTGGTCGTCCTTGCCTTCGGCCTCTATGGCGCGTGGATCATTGGGTCCGGAATCCGCAACGCCTGAAGACTTCGATCATCCAACGGGCGTGCTCCCCTCCCACAAGCGGTGGGCCGCACGCAGGGATGCCTGGGCCCTTGTAGTCGCCAGCTTCCAGCTTGCGATCGAGCGCCGGAGGTCGAACCACAAGAGGATTCGCGAGCTATCTGAGATGACAGGCAGGGGACAATACTCTCCCTATCGCGCCCCACCCACGTGGTCTCTGATGACATCCAATGCCGCGTCGAACTCGGGGATTCCTGGCGCCCAGGGGCAGTAGAGCTCGAGACAGGCTTCCACAGTGACCGGCTGACTCCCGGCGGAGGACGGATCGGTGCCGGTGACGGTCGACACGAAAAGACAGAAGCACAGATCGTTCAGGCGGCATTCGCCGTCGTCGAACTCTGAAACGAAGCTCGAACATGTGTTGGCAAACCCAATGCAGTCCTCGAGCCACGGTATTTCATCTCCCGGTTTCCAACCACGGTGCAGTTGCCACGCGATGGTTCCTCCCAAGGTTTCGTGAGTGATGTCGATGCCCGGCGGTGGTTCCACGTTGGCGTCGACGATGCCGAACAGCACCTTCGGCCATGGATCGGAGAAACGGCCTTTGAACCGGACCGATTCGGTGACATCGGTCTCCTTGTCGATGGGTTCCGTGACCGACCGGGCGCCGCTCCCGCCGTCGATCGACATGACGATCGTTCCGGTCTTTCTGGCGTCTCGAATCTCGAATCGGCCGACCTCGTCGATCCAATAGCGCTTCTCGACCGCGTCGACCACCAGCACCAGGTTGCACTGATAGTGATTGAGGATCCGATCCTCGACCTCGATCTTCCAATCTTCGTGGGTTCGGACAGCACCGTTCTTGCCTTCGATATTGGACGTCTGAAGATAGGTGACGGAAGTCGAGTCGCAGCGGTAACGAACCTGTGTCGTATCGCGGTCGAACTCTCGAAAGTCCACCTGCATCAGCCACTCTTTGCGGTACTTCATCATCACCCGTTCGACTTGCTGGTGCAGCGGTGAGTCGTCGGGAATGCCGGATTTCCATTCCAGCGCGATCAGCCCCGACCAGGAGTCAGGAAGAGAGTCGGACGGGGCATCGGCCGTCGATCCCCCGGGCGCCACGACCAGCACGACGAGGGCGAGCACAACGCTTTTGACAGAACCCGACATCATCATCCCCCCACCCTGTGCAGCTCGACCCGGCGGTTGAGCGCGCGGCCCTCCTCGGTGGCGTTGTCGCCCAC
>JAZBOQ010000008.1:0-11875 GCA_036351195.1 Thermoanaerobaculales bacterium
CTATACTCTCCCTCCTGATTGACGCGGGGTGGAGCAGTCCGGTAGCTCGTTGGGCTCATAACCCAAAGGTCGCAGGTTCAAATCCTGCCCCCGCAACCAAACGAATAAATCCGCGCCCCGGCGCGGATTTTTCGTTTGGTGTTCCTTGCCGTAAGAAGAAGTGTGTGACGGCGCCATCGCCGCGAAGCGGGGATGTCTGTCGGAACCACTTCTTCGCGGCAAGGCTTCGAGGAGCGACCGCAGGGAGCGACTCGAAGAACCCGGCCTCGACCGCCAATGACACCTCGCTGGCCGTGAAACGGACAGCGATCGGTGGAATCGGCAGTCGAGGTCGAAGGGCGCGTCAACGTCTCAAGCGCCTCCGAACAGCCGCCCTTCGGGGCGGCGTTTTTGTGATTTGGTTGGGTGTTTGAACCAGGAGAATCCTGGTTCAAACCGGGGGCAGGATTCGGGTTGCGCGTGCCTTCGGCATCACCGGCGGTGAACCGCCTCGCAACAGCAAATCTGCCGGGCCTCGTTCTCCGATGCGTCTCTGGCTTGCCTCGCGGGGGCGGCGGCGCAAAAATGCGCCGCGTCTTGAGCTGGCTGCTTGGCCGAACCAGGGGAATCCGGTTCAAGCCGGGGGCGGGATTCGTGTTGCGTGTTCCTTCGGAAACACCGGCGAAGACCACTCTGCAGAACAGGCGCGTTCATTCCGCGCGAGTGTAGGTTGTTTCATACGTCAGCGGACCGGCGAGCATCGCAGCCGTCATGGTGACCTCGACCGACAGGTGATCTCCGATTGCGCGATACCTGGTCGTGCGAATTCCATTGCCGCCGTCAGCAGTGACGATCAGCTCGTCGCCCTCCATCGTCGCGCCCAGCATCGCCTTGCCCTGGTCACCCGAGACCTCGACCGGAGGGCCACCGAGCTCGAGCTCGAGATCACGGCCCCCCGAGGTCATCGTCACCTTCGGTCCCTCGAGCTCGATGGCCAGTTTTTCGGGCGGAGCCGTTCGTTCTGCGAGACGTCCGCGGGCCTTTCCGCGCTTGATCGAACGCAGGTGTTCGGTGGCGTCGTCGATGGCGTCGAGACGCTGACGCTCGTGATCTCCCGATGTGTCGAGGCGCCAGCTGCCCGCCACTGAATCAGAGGTGTCGGCGGCGTTTGCGCCTCCGGCGAACAAACACACGACGGCGACTACCACGAGGCCGGCGGTTCGAGCCGCACGGGTCACGTGTGAGTTCTTGGTTCGCTTGTCCTTCCTCAGGGCTAAAGTGATCTTCGAAAGCTCCATGTTCTGCTCCTTGTGTGCATCGCCCGGCGATTCCGGGCGGGTTGTGTTTGTCGTTCGTGTGGAGGGTCCACACGGTGAAGAAACTCCTGATCTCAACGACGACTGCGTTCGGATCGCGGGTGTCCAGAGTCGGTCGCGTCGGCAACCGGCTATTCGAACCGAAGCGCCTCGATCGGGTCGAGCCGCGCAGCCCGGCGCGCCGGTGCGTAACCGAAGACGACTCCGACCGCGGCCGAGAACGCGAAGGCGACGAGGTTGATTCGGGGGTCGATGATGTACGGGATGCCCATCGCCTGCGCGAGGACGTAGCTGACGACGAGCGCCAGCACGATGCCGACGAGCCCACCGATCAACGACAGCACCAGGGCCTCGACCAGAAACTGCAGCAGCACCTCCCGGGGCAGGGCGCCGATCGACATGCGGATCCCGATCTCCCGGGTCCTCTCCGTCACCGAGACCAGCATGATGTTCATGATGCCGATGCCGCCCACCAGCAGGCTGACCGCCGCGACGGCGCCGAGAAGATACGTGAGGATCTTCGTCGTCGAGCTCAGCGCGTCGGCGATCTCCTTGGTGTCGAGCACGCTGAAGTCGTCGTCCTCGCCCGCCCGGATGCCCCGCCTGTCGCGCAGGACATCGGTGACGTCGCGGACCACCCGGTCGGCCGACACGCCGTCGCGGGCGGAGATCATCATCCGATCCACGTCGCGGTCGCCGAGCCGCCCGGCCAGCCGCCGCTGGACGGTGGACAGCGGCAGCACCACGACGCTGTCCTGATCCTGCCCCATCGCGCCCTGCCCCTTGGCTGCAAGGACGCCAACGACCTCGCAGGTCAGGCCCTTGAGGCGGATCCGGGCGCCGACCGGATCCTGCTGCCCGAAGAGCTCACTGACAACGGTGTTTCCGAGCACACAGACCGGCCGCGCGCCGACAAACTCCGCCTCGGTGAATGGCCGACCCTCGGCGAAGGCCCACCCGGCGACGGAGAAGTAGTCGACGGTGGTGCCCACCGCCTGGGTGGACCAGTCCTCCTGCAGATAGACCGCCTTCGCGCCGACCATCCGCAGCGGCGCGACCGCCCGGACCCCGGAGACGCCGGCGGCGATCTCCTCGGCGTCCGAGAGCCTGAAGCCGGGCGCGGACCCGCCGCTCGGTCCGACGCCGGTTCCGGGAATCGCCATGATCAGATTGCTGCCCAGGCTCTCGACCTGCGACGTCACCGACTCGGTGGCGCCCTGGCCGAGGCTGACCATGATCACCACCGCAGCGACCCCGATCACCACGCCGAGCACGGTCAGGAAGCCGCGCAGCAGGTTGCGGCGGATCTCGCGCACAGCGATGGTCAACGCGTTCCAGAGCATCACGCCACCTCCGATTCCACACCGTCGCCGCGGCGCCGGCTGTCCGACGCGATGGTGCCGTCGACGACGGTGACGATGCGGTCGGCGTACCCCGCCATCTCGGGCTCGTGGGTGACCATCACGGCCGTGATGCCCTGCGTCCGGTTGAGGTCCGTGATCAGCTCCATGACCTCCCGGCTCACCTTGGTGTCGAGATTGCCGGTCGGCTCGTCCGCGAACAGCACCCTCGGGCTGGTGGCGATGGCGCGAGCCACCGCGACGCGCTGCTGCTGGCCGCCCGAAAGCTCGTTCGAGGCGTGGTGCCGCCACGGCAGCAGGCCGACGGCGTCGAGCGCCCGGCGGGCCTGTTCGCGACGCTCGCCGCGGCTCATCCCACGGTACAGCAGCGGCAGCTCGACGTTCTCGAGCGCGCTCGTCCGGGCGAGCAGGTTGTAGCCCTGGAAAACGAAGCCCAGATAATGCCGACGGATCAGAGCCCGCTGCTCCTTCGACAGCCCCTCGACGGCGCACCCGGCGAAAAGATAGCGGCCGGATGTCGGTGAGTCGAGACAGCCGAGGATGTTCATCAGGGTCGACTTGCCCGAGCCGCTCGAGCCCATGATGGCGACGAACTCCCCGGCTTTGATGTCCAGGTCGATCCCGTTGAGCGCGCGAAAGGCCGTGCTGCCGGCGCCATAGGTCTTGGTCACGTCGCGCAGCTGGATGATGGGCGCCCGCGAAGTCACGACGCCTCCAGCAGGCCGACCACCACCACCTCGCCCTCGTTCAGACCAGTGGCGGAGACTTCGGTCCATCGACCGTCGGACAGACCCGCCTCCACCGTCACGCGAGCGAGCGCGCCGTCGCGCAGGGCGTAAACCGCGTCGCCACCGGTCGGCGCCTCGCTGCGACCGAGGTCCGGCGGGACCGGGAGCAGGGAGAACGCTCCGGACGACTCCTTCCGCGCGGGGACGCGGAAACGAAGGGCCGCGTTGGACACCACCAGCGCATCCTCCCTTTCGGCGATGCGGATCGTCGCCGTGGCGGTCATGCCGGGACGCAGCTTCAGATCGTCGTTGGCGACCTCGAGCTCGGTGACATAGCTGACGACGTTCTGGATCGTCTGGGATCCGAAGTTGACCTTCCGCACCACGGCTTCGAACTCGGACTCGGGCCAGGCATCGACCGTGAAGGTGGCCTTCTGGCCCTCGGCGACCCGTCCGACATCCGCCTCGGACACGTACACCGTCAGGTTCATTCGACCCAGGTCCTGACCGATCGTGAACAGCACCGGCGCCTGGAACGAGGCGGCCACGGTCTGACCCGGGTCGACCCGGCAATCCAGCACGACGCCGTCGATCGGTGATCGGATCACGCTCCTTTCGAGATCGATCTCGTTGGCGAGCACCGCGGCCTTCGACTCCGCCACGTCGGCCTCCGCGACCTTCACCGCCGCATCGGCGCGAAGCTTGGCGGCGCGTGCGGCATCGAGTTCGGACTGCGAGGGAACCCGGCCGTCGGACAGCTGGTGGACCTCCTCGAAGCGAACAAGATCCGCATCTGTCGCGGTCTGGGTCGCCAGCGCCTGTCGGACCGACGCCTCTGCCGCGAGTAGGGCGGCCCGGCTCCGCTCCGTCTGCTGCTCGAGCTTGGTGGTGTCGATCACGGCGAGAATCTGACCCGCGACGACCGGGTCGTTCGTGTCCGCCAGAACGTCGGCCACCATGCCGGAGATCTCGCTGCCGACATCGACCTGATCGGTCGGTTCGAGATGGCCGGTAGCCGACACGGTGGCGATGAGGTCTCGACGTTCGACGGCCACCGTTTCGTACCCGCGATCACCGGAGCTCCCCGGATGAGCGAGCATGACTGCCCCGAGGCCCGCAGCGGCGAGCAGCACGGCGGTCACCAGACCGAGCCGGCGACGACGGGGGCGTTCTTCGATGAGTTGGTCGATCTCACCCGGATTCAGGTTGCTGTCAGGCATTGGATCCTCCGTCTGTGACGGGCTCAACTGAGACGAAATCCCAGCCGCCGCCAAGTGCGCGGTAGAGATCAGAGAACGCTCTCGAACGCTCGCCTCGCGCGATCACGAGCTGCTCTTCGAGACTGAAGACCGTTCGCTGGGTATCGAGGACGGACAGCAGATCCACCAGACCTGCGGCGTAGCGCCGATCGGCGAGCTCGGCGGCCTCCGCGGCTGCACCCACCGCGTCCTCCAGCTCGACGATGCGCTCCTCGGCGGTGCGAAAGGAGGAGAGGGCTCGCTCGACCTCGGCAAGCGCCCCGAGGACGGTGCTCTGGTAGTTGAGTGCTGCCTGCTCCAGCTGGGCATCTCGAACCGCGATGTTGTCGCGGATTCGACCCGACTCAAAGATCGGCGCCGTCAACCCGCTCACGAGATTGGCGAAGACCGCATCGAGATCGAACAGATTCGCAAGACTGTCCGACTGCGCATCGAGCGATCCGGAGATTCCGAAGGTCGGATACTTGCCCGCCTCGGCAGCCCCGAGGCGCGCCCACGCCGCTTCGAACTGCCGTTCCGATGACCGCACGTCAGGACGCTGGCGCAGGGTTGCGGCGGGAATTCCGACGGAGACGGACTCCGGAGGCGCCGGGATTCCGGGTGCCGGTGTCGCAAGCAGCTCGTCGAGAGCACCGGGAACCTCGCTGGCGAGCAGATCCAGCCGAAGACGGGCCTCAGTGGCGATCTGGTCGGTGGTCGGCCGTTCGGCGCGAACCTGACCCAGACTGCTGCGCGCCTGGTTCGCCTCGAGCCGGGACGCCAGACCCGCCTGCTCGCGCCAGTCGGTGAGCTGCGAGGTCTCCTCGCGGCTCGACACGTTGCTCTCGAGGACCCTGAGACGGGCCTCGGCGACCCGGAGATCGGTGTAGGCGAGAACCGTCTCGGCGATGAGGGAGACCCGGACCGCCCGCAGGTTCTCGATCTCGGCCTCGAGGTCCGCCTGACCGGCGGCCAGCGAGTATCGCTTGGCACCGAAGAGATCGGCCTCCCAGGCGACATCGAGGCTCGCCGAGACCGAGTCGCGCGCGATGCCGTCATCTCCAAGGGCTTCGGAACGCACCGAGTTCAGGTTGGCCGAGATCGATGGTCCAAGCTCGCTCTTCGCGAGCCCGCGGCGAGCCCTGGCTTCGGCGACCCGGGCGGCCGCGGTCTCGAGATCGACATTCCCCGTGATCACCCGCTCGACCAGCTCGTCGAGCACCGGGTCGCCGAGCTGCCGCCACCACACCGCCAGCTCTTCGGCGGTCGGTCCTTGAACCGCGTCCGCACTCTCTCGCGACTCATTCCAGGATGCGGGCACCTCAATCGCATCGTTCGGCGGCGGCGGGGTCGCCACACTCGAGCAGCCCGCGCCGGACAGACCGGCGAGCAGGACGACAGCGAATCCGACGGGGCTTCGCCGACGATTTGTCACACCTGGTTTCATTCTGACCTCTTGGAATATGTCGAAATTCGGGCGGGACGAGCCCCGCCCGTGGATGATCGATGACCGCGCTCAACGGGGCAGGATGGTGGTGGGATCAGCCGTCCCGTTGTCGAGAAGCGAGCCGTAGGCGGTGAAGGCACCTCCCGGGGTCTCGGTCCACACGTCCACGTAGGCGCCGAGCACCGGGGCCTCGTCGGAAAAGACTCGGTTGATCTGGGTGTTTCCCCACGACGGCATGTCCACAGAACCGGACATGACAGGGGTGCCATCCGGGTTGAAGCCCTCCCATCGGATGGTGATCGCGGCGGGCGTTGCGTTGAGAAGCCCGAGATTCGTGCGGTAGGCGCTGTTCTCGACGAAGAACACCAACCGTTTGCGCTCGCCGGCGGTGATCAGCTCATCCGCGGTGATTCCGGGCATGGCCTGACCATAGGTGCCGGAATCCGCCTGGTTGTAGGTCCGGGTCATGAAGACCAGATCTTCGCTGTCGGCCACCAGGAGGAGCGCACCGAGGGCACCGTCGCCGAGGTCGAAGACCGAGCCCAACACGTCGGTGTAGGTGGCGCTGGCGCTCGGGGCGAGAGTGAAGGCCTCGGAGGTGATCGGTTCGGAGTTGTCCTCGTCTCGAGGCAACCACAGGAAGACATACCCGGCCTCGGCGGCACCCGCGTTGTTGATGGTGGCGTCGGTGAGAAAGAACGAGTCTCCGACGCCTGCGGCCCGCGCCGCTGCGGGAGCGAAGTACGGGTTGTTCAGAGCAGAAGGATCGTCGGTGACGTGCTTCTGGTAGGTGTTCTGCAGGTCGTCCTGAAGGTTGATCATGACCCCTTCCGCCACCAGGTGGAAATCCTCGACCAATAGGCGCGGCGAGTAGCTCCATCCCGGCGGCAGGGCCAGACGTGAACCGAGGGTCGGCAGATCCTCGAGAGTGAGCTCGGGGTCCACGATCTGCGATACCGATTTCATCACGTAGACCGCGCCGTCAGGGGCGAGCAACTCATAGATCTCCTCACCCTCGTTGAAGATGAAGGTCGCCGTCCGGCGGGCGATCGTCTCGACGTAGGCGAGATTCCCCTGTCCGGGGTCGATATCGTCCGGATCGATCTCCATGGTGCCTTTGAAAGCCATCTCGAGATCCCCGAAGAATCGTCGGTCCGACGACCCGGTCCCGCCGCCGGGCCCGAGGCCCGAGTTCGGGAGGATGAGCCGGGGACCGTTCATGATCACCGCCAGGGCGCCGGTCTCCGTCTGGATCTCGTCGGAGTCGAGGACATCCCAGCTCGCGGCCGGACACTCGTTGAGGCCCTGTGTGCCCCAGATTTCCCCTTCGATCATCGACCCGTTCAGGTACAAGAGAATGATCTCGCAATAGCGATCGCCGCGAGTCATCGGGTTTAGAATCTCGGTGCCAAAAAAGTCGACGAGGCGCGAGGCGATCTCCTCGCCCTGGTCGTCCTGCAGGAAGTGGCCGGCTTCAGGGAGTCGGTCGTGCGGCTGGCCCACCGCGCCGGGAACGTGGTCTATCCAGCCCTGCTGCGTTTCGCACGATCCCTGGGCTCCCGGGTCGTTGGCCGCCCACAGCGTGAGGAAGGGGCGTTCGAACGAACCGAGCGCAGTCCAGGCCTGCTCGGTCTGGCCTGGCACCTGGTTGATCAACGAGGGAAAGACTCGCGGCCCGGCCATGTAGATGCGACTGGGAAAAGGCGCATCGTAGGCCGCTTCTTCGTCCGCCGGCATGTCGAACCAGGTGCTGGCTTCGAGTACCTCGGCGGGATGGAAGGACGCCGCCGTCATCGCGTAGATGATCCACTCTCCGAAATAGCTGTTGTCCTCCCGCGGAATCAGCAACTCGCAACCGTCGTAGAACGGCACTTGCTGATCCGGAAAGAGGTCGAATGGTGAGGTGATGTCGACGACTTCGTCGGGATTCTCGACCGGCGGATAGAGTTCGATACCCTCGGGGAACACCGGGAGCGCGCCGTTGCCCACCGCGATGCGGGCGAACCACTCGGGATGCAGCCCTGCCACCCGCATGCCGATCAGGCTGCCCCAGTCCTGCACGAAAAGATTGATGTCCTGGAGGCCCAGGGCCTCGATGAAGCGCTCCAGGCGGTCGTTGTGGCCGAGGTAGCTGTAGGCCTCGAGCTCGATGGGCTTGTCCGAGCGACCCATGCCGAGGTGGTCCATGGCGATGACCCGGTAGCCGGCGTCGGCGAGCACCGGGATCATCTTGCGATAGAGGTACGACCAGGACGGCTGCCCGTGCAGCAGCAGGACGACCGGACCGCCCGCCGGTCCCTCGTCGACATAGGCCTGGCGCAGTCCGTCGATCTCGACGTACCGGGCCTCGTACGGCCAGTCAGGAAGCCCGTCGAAACAGGAATCCGGCGTGCGAACGAAGTCAACACCGGCGCCGGTTGTCAGGACGACCGGTTCGGAGTCACACGCCACCGGTTCGCCGTGCAGGTCATTGCCCGTACCGATGAACGTTGCGCAGATGATCAGGGCCAGGGCCAGGCGGGGTCTTTTCATTGGCAAGGTCTCCTTTTTGGGCTCGATCGCCCGGCGCCTGCCGAACGACTTTACCTGGCTCCCAATCTACGCTGTCGGCTCACCCGTAACCATAGACAAATAGAAGAGTTTTGTAGCGAAATGTAGCGCCGCATGATGCCCAAAATGTGCTAGCGTGATGCCTGTGACGACGGTCGACACACCGCGTGTGCTCATTGTCGAGGATGACGACCAGCTGGCGGAGCTGTTGCTCGAGTACCTCGGCTTGCACGGTTTCGAGCTCGAGAGGGTGGCCGCCGGGGATGTCGGGGCCGAGAGGATTCTCGAGACGCAGCCCGACCTGGTCATCCTCGACCTGATGCTGCCTGGTGCCAACGGCCTCGACGTCTGTCGCCAGGTTCGCGGCGCCTACTCCGGAGCGATCCTGATGCTCACCGCGAGCCAGAGCGAGGCGGACCACGTTGCCGGCCTCGAGCTCGGAGCGGATGACTTCGTCACCAAACCGATCGATCCACGCGTCCTGCTGGCGAGAATCCGCACCCAGTTGCGGAAGCTCAGCGGCGCCCGGGTCACGCACCGGGATGACAATCTCCGGATGATCACGATCGGTGCCCTCGAGATCGACATCCCATCGCGCGACGTCCGCGTCGACGGTCGATCGGTGTCGCTCACGACGATGGAGTTCGACGTCCTGGCCAAGCTCGCAGAGAATGCCGGCAGCGTGGTCAAGCGGGACGACCTCTACACCGATGTCATGGGTGTTGAGTACGATGGATTCGACCGCGGTCTGGATGTCCACATCAGCCGCATCCGCCGCAAGCTCCAGGCCGCCGGTTTCGACCCGAGGCCGCTCAAGTCGGTGCGGGGCGTGGGCTATCTCCTGGCGTACCGGTGAGACGCTCATTCGTCCGGTTGGTCGTCGGCACCGTGGTGGCATCCTGGGCCATTGGCTTCGTCGTCATCTATGGGTACGCACGGAGCCGGTCGTGGACGGACGAGCACGCCCGAAGAGACGGCGTGTTCCTGGTTCACGAGGAGCTCGACCGAGAGCCGGCGCCAAACCGAGCCGGCCGATTGGCCGAGCTGCAGCAGCACTTCTCGGTCGACTTCGCGTTGATCACAACCGACGAGCTCGAGCGCCGAATCGGTCGCCGGGCCGGCGCAGGTGAACGGATCGCGCTCAGGGTCTCGGGGCGGGAGGCATGGTACTTCCTGGTATTCGAGGACGGTCAGGGCGGTCTGGCCGCCGGCCCCGTCGACCCCGCCAACCCTGAGGGCGTTCTCCCTGTGGGCCTGATCTTCGCAATCGTAGGCATACCCGCCGTCATTGGCCTGCTGGCGCTCCGTGTCGAGCAGAGGCTCAGGAAGGTCGAACGCGCGAGCGAGGCGCTCGCGGTCGGCGAGTTCAGCGCACGCGTCGACGATCAGGGCGGCCCATCCGATGAGTTGGCCTCGACCTTCAATGCGATGGCGGAACGGATCGAACATCTGATCCGAGGTCGGGAAGAGCTCGTACAAGCGGTGACACACGAACTCGGTTCGCCGCTCTCTCGGCTTCGTTTCCACATGGAGCTGCTCGAGAAGCAGCCGGAGGCGAACCGCGAGAAACGGCTTGATGCGATGGTTCGTGAGCTCGACGCACTCGACGAGCTCGTGGCAGAGCTCCTGTGCTACGTCCAGTCCGATGAGTTCGAGCTTGAACGGGTTGAGTTCGATCCGATCCGCGGCCTCACCGATCTCGCCGAGCTGGCGCGGCTCGAGGCGCCGGGGGATCGGGAGATCGATGTCGACTTCCTGCTCCCGAAGAGCGCCACCGTGCTCGCCGATCAGCGGCTCTTTTTGCGAGCGACCGAGAACCTTCTCAGAAACGCCATTAGGCATACCGGCGGTCGTGTGCAGCTGGTGCTGACCGAGGATGATGAGTACGTCCGAATATCGGTCCATGACGACGGGCCCGGCATCCCGGATGAGTTCCGAGAAAAGGTGAGCACGCCCTTCGTCCGACTCGATGCCGATCGGAGCCGCACGACCGGCGGCGTCGGTCTCGGTCTCGCGATCGTCAGTCGGATCATGGATCGGCACGGCGGCCGGCTGGAGATCGGCGACTCTCCGCTCGGCGGCGCCAAGGTTGCGACGCTGTGGCCGAAACAAACCTGAGTGGTCCGAACGATCGAGGGAGCGCCATCGTCGCAGGGAAGCGCGTTGCGAGGAAGGAAGGGGCCACCGGGGGACCAACGAGCTCTCAATCCGAAAGGAAGCTCACGGCGACACTGTCGGCAATCGCAACCCTGTCGGATGCTCGTCTCGACCCGGGATCCGGCGTCACGATGGTCTGCGAGGTGATTCGATCGGAACCGACGAGCGACTCGAGCTCCGTAAAGCCGCGGTGACTTGACCCAGGCGACTCGGCCCATTTGCATTCGATGAGCGCAAAGCGGCCCGCCGATGGGATGAGGAAGTCGACCTCGCGGCCATGGTGGTCACGATAGAAGTAGATCTCGCGGCGGCGACCCTGATTGGCGAAGTGGCGAACGATCTGACCCAGCACATGGGTCTCGAAAATTGCTCCGAGCATCGGGCTGCGAATCAGGTCTTCGGGCGACCGCGCACCGAGCAGGTAGCTGCAGAGCCCGGTGTCGAGGAAGTAGAGCTTTGGCGTCTTGACGATTCGCTTGCCGAGGTTCTCGAAGTATGGCTCGAGGAGAAACACAATGTTCGAAGCGTTGAGAACCGACAGCCAGCTCTTGACTGTATTCGGGCTGACGCCGAGGTCGGTGGCTAGGGAACTGTACGAGACGAGCTGGCCGGTGCGCGCCGCGCAGAGCCGCATGAAACGGTCGAAGTCCCGCAAGCTACGAACGCCGAGGATCGACCGGACATCACGCTCGAGATAGGTGGCCAGGTAGTCACCGTAGAAGCGCTCGGCATCCAGCCCTCTGCTGTGCAGCTCGGGGTAGCCACCGGCAAGCATCCACTCGACAAGGGAATCTCTGTCGGTCTTCGTTCCTGCCGACGCCTCGTACTCCCTCGCGGACAGCGAGTGCAATGTCAGCAGCGCGCTCCGCCCGGCAAGGCTCTCGGTGACACCTTCCATCAACGAGAAGTCTTGGGATCCGGTGATCAAGAAACGCCCTGTCTCATCCCGATGGATGTCGATATCCGCCTTCACGTGACGAAGCAGGCTCGGAGCGTACTGAACTTCATCAATGATGACCGGTGGGGGGTATTTCTTGAGGAACTCTCCGCCCGAGTGCTCTGCCTCTTCCGCCACCATTGGAACATCGAGCGACACGTA
>JAZBOQ010000009.1:0-2048 GCA_036351195.1 Thermoanaerobaculales bacterium
AGCGGCGACTTCCAGTTCTCGCTCTGGGACGCGGCCTCGGGAGGCGCCCAGATCGGCGCCACCGTGCCGGTCAACAGCGTCGCCGTCGCCGATGGCCGCTTCACCACCTCGCTCGACTTCGGCGCCGCCGCCTTCGACGGCGACGCCCGCTGGCTCGAGATCGCGGTGGACTACCCCTCGGGAACCGGGAGCCCCACCACCCTGAGCCCGCGCCAGCCCCTGAGCGCGACGCCCTACGCCCTCCAGACCCGCGGCATTTTCGTCGACGACGCCGGGAACGTGGGCATCGGCACCAATGCACCGGCCGATGGGTTCCACGTCGCCGGATCGTCAACATTCGACGGAGGTGTCCATATCGACTCGGGTCAGGGCATCCAGTTCCCCGATCTGTCCAACCGGATCTATACGGACCTCAGCGATCTCCGCTTCGAGTCCGCCGGTGACATCGAGTTCAACCCCGCGTACGATTTCGGTGTCGACGGCGACACGCTGATCGTGGACAGCTCGTTGAACCGGGTCGGCATCGGCACCTCCTCTCCAATATCTTTACTGGATGTTTCCGGCAATGCGAGTATTTCGGACACCCTCTTTGTGCACGGGAATGTGTATTCACCGCAGTTCGATGTTGGGCAGAATATCCATTTCTCAACAATCAACGGCGGCTGGATTGGACTCGGTGACACGCAACCCCGATTAGTGTTTGACTACCAAAACGGTAACGTGTCGATTCAAAGCACGGATCTCGCCATCGGCACGACGGATCCGGACGAGATGCTTCACGTCGAGAACTCTCACCCCTCCGGCCGCGCCTTCCTCAAGGTCGAAACGTCACACCTGTCGGATTGGGGCGAAACCGGAATCCGCTTCGAGACACCGCAGAACCGCTGGCACCTACGGATGGACGATGACTCGAACAACAACCTGCCCGAGGGGGCGCTCGGGCTTCGCTGCAACACCCCCGGCCACGAGATCATGACCTGGACCGAGGACGGGATGGTGGGTATCGGCAACACAGCTCCGTCGGCCAAGCTCGACGTGGTCGGCGATCTCGAATTGAGCGGCGCCTACCGAGGCCACCTCGGCCCCGACAACGGCGCGCCGTTCCCCCGGCCCGCGTACGACAGCGGGTGGGTGGCGATCGGTCGGGGGGAGTCTGTGGAGCTGTCTCACGGGATCGGCGGCGACAGCGACGACTATGTTGTCGATCTGCAGTTCCAACACGTAGAGATTGGCGGCGGTTCAATCCGTGGGGTCCACAACCTCAGCCTCGGGGGCGACGTCACCGGATCTTCCGAATACGGCGTGATCTGGTCGAAACTCGGGACCACCTCAATCTTCGTCTCTCGGTTTTCGAACGACTTCTGGGCCAACGAGGTTCGTGTTCGAATCTGGGTCGTCAACTGAATCGAAGAACGACACGAAGAGGGAGTACAGCGATGGACAGATACCTCTTGAGAAACTGGCTGCCGCCCGTCATCGGGTTGGCCCTTGTGATGACCCTGTCAACCATGGTTTCAGCGCAGGACCTCCACTCCGGCGACATCGGTCCCACCTTCGGGCCGGTCACCGCCACCTGCGCCTTCGAGTTTTCGCTCTGGGACGCGACCGCCGGGGGGTCGCAGATCGGGACCGTGATCGAATCAGAGCTCGATGTCCGCGGCGGGCTCTACGAGGCCGAGCTCGACTTCGGCGCCGAGGCGGACGACACCGCCACCCGGTTTCTCGAGGTGGCCGTGGGCTGCCCGGCGGGCACCGCCGAGCTGACGACGCTGACGCGCCGGCTGTTTCTTCCCGCTTCCGAACCGGCGGATCACGGCCGGGGCGACGGAAGAGCCGTCGCCCATGGCACGGCTGCCCCGCCCAAGGTGGCGCTGGGCACTGCCTTCACCTACCAGGGCGAGCTTCAAGAGTCGGGCACGCCGGTGACCGGTAGCGGCGACTTCCAGTTCTCGCTCTGGGACGCGGCCTCGGGAGGCGCCCAGATCGGCGCCACCGTGCCGGTCAACAGCGTCGCCGTCGCCGATGGCCGCTTCACCACCTCGCTCGAC
>JAZBOQ010000010.1:0-4243 GCA_036351195.1 Thermoanaerobaculales bacterium
ACCGATACCTCCCATCGGAGGGGGGCCGGTGGAAAACCGTCGACAATCAAATCGTCGAACGAAACCCCGACGGATCCGTTCGCCGGGTCCGCTTCGAGCCGGTTCCGGCATTCTCCACACCGCAGGCGATGGACGACCTGGCGAATCGATATCGCCACGCCGTGAACATCGACACCGTCGAGCCCCTGGTCGCGGTGCCGGCAGCCGTCTTCGACTTTCTCTGCATCCATCCCTTTCGCGACGGCAACGGGAGATCCGCACGCCTTCTCACCCTTCTGCTGCTCTACCATTTCGGCTACGAGGTCGGCCGCTACATCAGCCTCGAGCGGATCTTCGAGGAGTCCAAGGAAACCTACTACGACACCCTGGAAGCATCTTCCAGAAGGTGGCACGAAGGGATGCACGACATCCATCCATGGTTCCGGTACTTCTGGGGCGTGCTTCTCCGAGCCTACCGAGAGTTCGAGGAACGCGTCGGAACCATCACGACCGCTCGCGGCGCCAAGTCCGCTCACGTCCGCCGCGTCATCGACCGCAGAATCGGACCATTCGCCATCTCCGACATCGAAGCCGAGTGCCCCGGCATCAGCCGGGACATGATCCGTGTGGTGCTGCGCCGGCTCCGTGAAGAAGGTGCGCTCAGGCTGGAAGGACGGGGCCGCGGGGCGAAGTGGGTCAAGAGAACAAGCGCGCGACGAGAAGGCGACTAGGTGCCTCCCACCAGATTTCCCCGCGAAGTGGGTTGGGATCACTCATCCGGGAGAAGGTCTCCGCCGAGGAGCGAGATCCACTCGTTGTCTTCGAGGTAGTGCTTCCTTGCGCGCTGGGCTTCGATGGCCAGGAGGCGGCTGCGCTCGGCCGGCGGCAGCTTCAACAGGTCGCGCCGCGCGGTGGATTCGTCCTTGACCGGCTCTTCGAACCTCACGCCCATGATCTCTTCGGCCTTCTCTCGGGTCAGAGCGCCTTCGGCAACGGCACGAACAGCTGCGCGAAGTGACCACTGGGGATCTTCCGGTTCCAGCGCCCAGGGCTCTTTCTTCTTCCACCCTCGCGCGTTGATCTGCTTCCAGAGCTGCGATGCCTGATGGATGTTGATGATGTCAAGGTCCGTGAGCCGATTGATGAGGGCCTGAATGCTCATGCCATATTTCTTCTTTAGCAATCCCAATTCGGCGAATGAGATCTTCCTCCTCTTGGCGCCAACATCATTGCGGACCAGGTCTGCAGGGGCTAGAAATGCCGCCCCGAATCGAAAAGCGGCCTTTGCCTCGATCACCGCGAGCGCACCCACCGCGTCACCGGCGAATAGCCGGGTGCGGACTTGTGCCTGCACAACCGACCGGACGGCAACGCGCCCCGCACAAGTCCGTCACCGGGCAATCCCGTGCCCAGCCGTCAAAAGCTGGTGTAAAAGCCCCGTGGTAGGCCGCCGCTCGGCCGAGCAGGGCGGTCATTGTCCTCTCGGCCACTTCCGCTGACCGCCCTGATCGGGCGACGCTGGGTTGGTGACGCCGGTAGGCGGCGTCAACCCAGAAGGCCGGCAATGAAGACCAGATCGAGAGTGTGTAAATGTATCAACCCGGAACGGTTTCTGCGCTCGCCCGGGGCGTAATAGCGTAATAGCGTGCCGGGCATTTTTAATAGCGTGCCGGGCACCTTTAACTCAATCAGGAATCCTCAAGAGGATGGTGCCAGCGGAGCCCTTCGAAGCGGCTGAAGTCTCGATCGGTCGTGACCCAATCGAAACCTCCCTCGATGGCGATTGCGGCCAGAAACGCATCGGGAACGAGATTGCCGCGAACCGAGCACTGGTTGCAGAGCCGAAGGAAGATATCCCAATGGCGTCGTCCTGGCGTCACGACGGCGCAGTTGGGCCGGTCTCGGATTTCCGATACGAATGCCAGAGCGTCGGGCAGCGGCGAGGGCTCTTTAAAGACCCTCGGGTGCGTCACGATGCGGACGAAACCGGAGAGCACGAGATCGACGACTCCAAAGGTGGAGTCTGACAGGAGAACCGCTTCCAACCACTCTCGGAACTGATCGTGATTCGGCGAATCGGAACGATGGGCGTAAACAAGGATGTTGACGTCCGGAAGAATCACTGGTCTTCCATCAGATCCATGAGGGCGGAGCTGTCATCCAGATCAACCCCGGGTTGAAGCCCCTCGGTGCCGAAAGTGGTCAAGCTAACCGACGATGCTCGACCGGTGGACCGCCGAGCCAGTCTTTCCCGCAGGGCGCCTTCGATGACGGCGGTCAAGGTGCCCCCGCTCTCCATGGCCAGACGTTTTGCCTCATCAAGGAGGTCATCAGGCAAGTGGATCGTGGTTCTCATACATCAATATATAGTCCCTACTCATCAATATGTCAACACCAACAGAGGTTCGTATTGGTGCCAAAACCAAAATACCGGCAAAAACCTACAGGTCGAGCGCTCTGCGGGCCTCCCCTGCCCCCTCACCGCCGACACCATCTTCGCCAACAGCTTCGAGAGCGGAAACACCGGCGCCTGGTCGAACACCGTGCCGTGATTGTGGAGCAGCCATCTTGGGCGCTCATCCTTTGTCAAATGGGATCCGAGGCATCCCGCTTGACATCCCCCATTCCGGCCACCACACTGTTTGAGACAGACATCGGAACACAGACAAGACAGATGCGATCGAGTCGAGATCTTGATCAGACCCTGTCGCCTCGCGATCGGAGGGGGAGCATGAGTCGTCGTCCTCGAGCAACAGTGTCCGGATTTCTGACAGTGACCCTCGCGATCGGTCTGTCGCCCGTCCTCGCGCAGAGCCCCGAGGGAGTCTCGCCGGGCGCCGTCGACCGCATCACCGAGGTCGAGGGCCGTTGCCCCAACTTCTACTGGGGCGGCGTGTCCGGGGCGCAGGCTTACGAGCTCGTCGTCTACCAGCTACAGCCCGAGCTGCAGGCGTCCGACACTGGGGAGGTCGACCTCTCCGCATCCGATGAGGTCCTGTACTCACGAGTGCCCGGCGGCGCCACCGCCTGGCAGCCCGAGCTGGCCGACGGGCTCGCTCCAGGCGGCAGTTACGTTTGGTTTGTCCGCGTCGTACTCCGGGAAGAGGCCGGTGAGGTCGTTGAAGCCGGCGACTGGTCGGTCGGAAGGTTCTTCTCGATCCCCGCCATGCCGTCGGCCGAGCAGGTGCGTCAAGCCCTCGAGGTCTTGCAGAGATGGGAGGCGGCCAACGGTGACGGCTCGCTGACGCGGTCATCGGCCGCTGACCCTGACCCTGTTTCTGTCACTACCTTTGCCGCGGATTCGGGATCGGGATCGGGATCGAGTCGCCCCAAATCCGTGCCCATGGCCACCGCGGCTATCAAGGGCACAATCCCCGACGCGACGGGGGAAACCTACGGCGTGGTCGGCCTCAGCAACTCGCCCGACGGAGCGGGAGTCGCGGCAGCCAACCTCGCCGGTGGACCCGACCTGGTCCTCGATGGAACGGCGGATGGAGAGGCGGATCTGGATCTCTATCAGTGGGGCATCGATCGAGCCTCGGCCGGAATCGAGTCGTTTGTGTTCATGAACTCGATCGGCGGCGGTTTGGATCTCTGGGTCCAGGGAAACGTGGACGCCATCGCCCTTATCGGTGACGGTGCCCAGGTGACCAACGTCGATGCCGACACTCTGGACGGAACCGACGGCGCCGACTTTGCCACCGATGACGAGGCGGCGGGCCTGGTGGCGGCGCACGCGGCGTCCGCCGACCACGACGGGCGCTACTACACCGAGAGCGAGCTCAACACCTCCGGCGCCGGCGGTGCGGTCAACTGGAACAACCTGACCGCCGTTCCCCCGGGCTTCGCCGACGGGGTGGATGACGACACGACCTACAGCCCCGGTCCGGGGTTGATCCTCGACGGCGACCAGATCCGGATCGACTGGGGACTGTTCCACACCCGGACCTCCACCCTGGACAGTGTGGGTGCCGTCGGCGGGTACTCATCCATCGCCATCGGCGCCGACGGCCTCGGCCTCATCAGCTACTACGACGACACCAACGTCGACCTCAAGGTGGCGCACTGCGACAACACCGCCTGCTCAAGCGCCACCACCGCCACCCTCGACAGCGTGGGTTTGGTCGGCTTAGACACCTCCATTGTCATCGGCACTGACGGTTTCGGCCTCATCAGCTACTTCGACCACACCAATGACGTTCTCAAGGTGGCACATTGCGACAACACCGCCTGCTCAAGCGCCACCACCGCCACCCTCGACAGC
>JAZBOQ010000011.1:0-6484 GCA_036351195.1 Thermoanaerobaculales bacterium
AGGTCATCGCCAACATCCTCAAGGAGGAACCGCCGCAGCTCTCGTCCTCGGGCGCCGCGGTGCCGGTGGATCTCGAGCGCGCGGTTCACCGGTGTCTCGAAAAACGGCCGGAAGCACGTTTCCAGTCGGCCGCCGATCTCGCCTACAGCCTGAAGAGCGTTGGGCACAGCGGGACCGCACCGGTGATGGCGACACCTGGGTCGGGAGTCGAGACGCCAGCCGAGAAGAAGTTCTCACTGGCGCAGATGGGGATGACTGCCGCCCTCCTGATCCTCGTAGCTGTCACCTCGTGGTGGGCACTGACTCGGTCCGAAACTGATGAGGTTTCGGTCGAAGCCGTAGCCACCTATGAGCCAAATCGCATCGCCGTCGTGCCCTTCACCAACCGCACCGGGGATCCGACCCTGGACGCACTGGGTCAGCGGACCGCCGACGAGATCGCCGGACAGTTGAGCTCGATGGAGGATCTCGAGGTCGTCCCGCCCAGCACGGTTGCAGCGCACATTGCCGAAAGATTGACGTCGTCCACGATGGACCCTCGCACTCTGGTCGGTGAGGTTGCCGAGACGACATCCGCTGGACTGGTCTTCACCGGGGTCGTCGACACGGCGGGCGATTCAGTCGAACTCCGTTGCGTGCTCGAAGACACCGTCGCCGGTCGCGTGGTCCAATCGTTCGGGCCGATCGTCGCCCAACCCAATGATCTCTCTCCCGCGATGCGAACCCTGGTCAAAGAGGTCTTCATCGCGACGAGCGATCATCTCCACCCCTCTCTCGCCTTTGGCGCCGGGGAAGAGTGGCCGGATCTGGAAACCTACCGCACCTTCCGGGAACGCTATCGCATGATCGACCGGGAGAACTTCCTCCCGTTTCTCCAGTTGTTTCAGGAGAACCCGCAACTGACTCGAATACGGCTCAACGTGGCATTCTCGTTCCTGAACGGCCTCGCCATTCGAAGCGCAGCGGAGGTACTCGACTCGGAACACCTGGAAGAGGCCAAGCTCAATCGTCATCAGGCAGCCGTCACCCGGGCCCTGCGTCTTTGGACCGGGGGCCAGTACGACGTGGCGTATCGGCTCTTTCGAGACGAGCTTGCGGAATCCCCCGGGAACACCACCCTGCGGCACGCCGCGGCGCGTTGCGCCCTGTTTGCCAACCGTCCGGCGACGACCGCCGCGCTGTACCGGGACCGGGTTCTGGACCGAGCCGCGCCGCCCGGGATGGTCCTGCTCATGGTGGCCGACGCGGCAGCCGCGCTGCACATGCTCAACGACGATGAGGCGGCATATGAAGTTCTCGATCGCGCACGGGTTGAGATCCCTTCTTCCCTGATCACGGACTGGTGTCTCCTGAAACAGATCTCGTTGCTTGGCGCAATGGGGGAAACCAAGCGAATCGAAGAACTGCTCGAGGAGGCGATCGGTCGGGACTTCGGGCGATACGAGATCCTGATGGCGAGGATCAACGCGAGCCACGAGCTTCGCGCCCACGGCTACCACGATGCTTCCGTTGCGATGGCCGAAGAGACACTCGAGTTCTTGGCTGCACTATGCCCCGGCCCGCCGGAGTCGTGCCCCGTGCTTTCTGAATTCTGGCTAAAGGCGCTCCTCATCGCGGGTCGAGACGCCGAGGCGGCGGAGATGGCTGGAGCACTCGAAGGCAAAGCGACGGGCTGGATCGCCTCCCGGTGCCTCACGGGCATCGCGGCCGCGAGAGTCGGCGACACGACGACCGCTCGGAATCTCTTCGATCGGATGGAGGATCTGCCTGCGGAGTCGGATCGATACTACAACGGGACGCGGGCGGGCGATCTCAAGGTCAGTCAGGCCATGATCGCCGCCCAGCTCGGAGACCTCGACGAAGCCCTGTACCTGCTCAGGGCCGGCATCACCGGGGGCGCCCTTCGAGTGGAGCACAACCTGAACTTCCACGAGCTCCGCCACAACGTCTTCTTCGAGCCCCTCTGGGACCACCCCGAATTCCAGGAGATCATGAGGCCGAAGGGCTGACAATTCGTCGGACGAATTGTGGTGGCGCGTCGGACGCGCCAGGGTCGTCGCAAACCGGACTCAAGATTCCGGGATGGCGTGGATTCCCCGTGCACTCGCGAGCTCTCGGTCAAACGTGGCGACGAGACCGTCGGTCCGATCGTGGGCGAGGTTGACGATGGTCGCGTCAACGAAGCTCAGGCGGGTCTTTTTCTGACGCCGGAAAACCTCGACAGCTTCAATGAAGAGCTCAGAGCATGGAACGAGCTCGAGCTCGCGGGCGCCCAGCAGAACGTCGGCAACCTCGGATGCCACTTCGGGCCCTCGTCGGGCCATGAGGACGGTCACCACCTCGAGGAAGACGTACTCGAGCAACAGACCGCGTTCCCATTCGCCATCGAGGAACCGGGCCATGATCTCAGCTGCCGCTTCGTGGTGGGCATCCCGGCTGTTGTGGTACGCGATGAGGAAGCTCGAGTCGAGAACGATCACCGGGATCGGTCCTCAGGCGCCATAAGCGACGGCGTCGATCTCTTCGCTCAGGCGCTCGTTGCCGCCCGGGTAGGGTTCGGGCTCCAGATCCGCGAGACTCCGCCGACGGGGCTCCCCCGCCGGCCGCGCGAGCCAGGCGCGGATGGCTTCGTTCATCAGCTCGCCGACGGTGGCGCCGCGAAGGGCAGCGCGCGCCTTGAGCTGACGATAAACGTCCTCGTCGAGGTTGCGAATCGTGCGATCCATGTGTTGATTGTAACACAAGCAATTCGTCGGACGGATTGCGACTCAGGCCGGAAACACGTCGATGTTCTCGGCACGGGCGGCGTCCGCCAGTCGCTCGTCGAGGGTCGCGAGCCCTGCCCTGAGCCTGCGGGCGAGATCGATGTAGGCTGCGTCATATGCCGACAGTTCGCTCGCCTCGGCCTGGAGCCGAAATCTCGTCATGTCGTCACCCAGAGGTCGTTCGGATGTTGTCAGCGGAAGAGATGCCAGGAGATCACCCAGCTTGATCGCCTGCACCTCGGTGATTCGATCCCTCCTCCGAGCGACCACCAACGCGTTGGCGCATTCGTACCACCACAGCGGGGGGACGTGGAGGCGGGTATCGGACCCGATCTCGTCCCAGAACCGGTCCGCAACCGGTGACCGTTCATCAGGCATTCCCCACGCCAGGGCGATCGAGGTGTCAACCACCCAGCCCGTTACCACCGGCGACCCTCCCCAACGAGCTCACGAACATCGACCCGCCCCTCGATCCCCGCCCTGACCTCGGCGAAGGCCTCCCGGATCGCAGACAGGTCGAGCGATTCACCGTCATTCACGGGCACCAATCGAGCCACCGCCCGACCCCGCCGGGTGATCACCACGGACCGCCCCCCCTCTGCCGCACGGAGCAGCTCAGAGAGCCTGTTCTTCGCCTCGAAGGCCCCGATCTCGATGGTCTCGTTTTCGCTCTGCATCCGACATCTCCTTACAATCTAGATTAATCATCTAGCTCATTCATGTCAAGAGTCAATACACCCAGGCATTCGAGCTCAATCTCAACCTGGAAGCTGGTTACTAACACGGCCCACGTTGGAGTTGCGAGCATTCCTGCTTGCGGTTCTCGATCGATTGGCGTCGGATCGCAAGCAAGGGTGCTCGCACCTACAAGAGATGCAAATCCAAGTAGCGCCTCGCTCATCACCCTGCCATAATGAGATCAGCGCGCGAACCACTGATTCATGTCCCTGTCACAGGGTGATCGTCTCGGCAGATACGAGGTTCTCGGCCCCATCGGGGCCGGGGGGATGGGTGAGGTGTGGCGGGCTCGCGACACCGAGCTCGGCCGCGGGGTGGCGGTCAAGGTGCTGCCCGAGGAGGTCGCGTCGGAGCCGCGCCGGGTCGAGCGCTTCCGCCGCGAGGCGCGGGCGCTGGCGGCGCTGTCCCACCCCAACCTGCTCGAGGTCCACGATGTCGGCTCGTCGAACGGCCTCGACTACGTCGTCACCGAGCTGCTTGAAGGGGACAGCCTGCGCGCCGCGATCCCACCGTCCGGGCTGCCCTGGCAGAAGGTCGTCGAGATCGGTGCAGCGGTGGCCGAGGGACTCGCAGCCGCGCACGGCAAGGGGATCATCCACCGCGACCTCAAACCGGAAAACCTCTTCCTCACCGCCGACGGCCGGGTCAAGATCCTCGACTTCGGGCTCGCCACGATTGACGACGATCTCGGGGTCGACGGCGACAGCCCGACCGTCACCGAGGACGGGGCGGTGCTCGGCACCGCCGGCTACATGTCCCCCGAGCAGCTCCGCGGACAACCCGCCACCGCGCAATCGGACATCTTCTCTCTGGGCTGCGTGATGTACGAGATGGCATCCGGAATGCGCGCCTTCTCGGGAAACACCGGCGCCGAGCTCTATGCCGCGATTCTCAAGGAGGAGCCGCCGCAGCTGTCGTCGTCGGGCGCCACGGTGCCCGTCGATCTCGAGCGGATCGTCCACCGCTGCCTGGAAAAGCGGCCGGAGGCTCGCTCCCAATCCGCTGCCGATCTCGCCCACAGCCTGAAGAGCCTCGGATCGAGCCCGTCGGCGCCGGTGATGGCGACACCGAGCGCGGTTGCGTCGGTAGGACGGCATAGACACCGACCGTGGACGGTTCCAGCCGTCGTCGTGGGAGTGATTCTCGCGGCCATCACTTCGTGGTGGGCCCTCAGCGAACGTGGAACGCAGGAAGCAGCAGTCGAGGACACCACGACCCTTGATCCAAACCGCATCGCGGTGGTGCCCTTCACCAACCGCACCGGTGACGCATCCCTCGACAACCTCGCCGCGCTCACAGCCGATCGGCTGACCCAGGGTCTCGCCGATCTCGACGAAATCGAAGTGGCTCCGGCGAGTGTTGTGGCTGCGAGCGCAGCCGGTGTCGATTCCTCGCAGATGGCCGGCGTCGTCGCGACCGGCACCGACTCGGGCCTCGTCCTCACGGGGGTGTGGGATTCGGTCGGCCCCGGTCTGGAGCTACAAGCCACGCTGGAAGACGCGCAACGAGGCTCGGTCATTCGTGCTTTCGATCCGATCCCGGCAACCAACGAAGCTCCGCAAGAGGCCATCGCCACCCTTCGCGATTGGACTTTGATGGCGGTACAGGACCACCTCCACCCGATCCTTGCCTGGGGCGCCGGGGACAGGTTTCCCAAGTACGAGGCGTATCAGGCCTACCGTCGTTTTTTTGAGGCCATGGAAACCGGCCCGAGTGAAAGCGCGGCTGGACACGCCCTCCAGGCCCGCCAGCTCGACCCCGAGTTCGCCAGGCCGCTACTCCACGTCGGAGCGGCATGGATCCCCGGGATATCGTCCTTCGAGCTGCACGACATGATGATCGACTTCTTCCGACCCGTCCACGAGATGAACCTCACACCCCGGCAGCAACTCATCGTGGAGATGATCGATGCCCGAATGGACGGTCGGTGGCAGGAAGCGTATCGGCTGTCAATGCTCGAGCTCGAGCGCGATCCATCGAACTCCTGGGCCCGCAAGGACGCGATCAAAAACGCGATCTTCACCCACCGTCCCCTGGAAGTGATCGAGCTTTTCGAGGCGATGAAGGAAGATTCCCTGACACCCGGCAGGTACCGCTACTTCACTGCGAGGTGGGTGCTCTGGGCTCTGCACTTCACAGGCCGGCACGAGGAGGAACTGATCCTGGCTCGCCGGGTCCTCGCCGAGGAATTCGGCGAAACTGCCGGCGAATCGGCCCGCGCCAACGAGCTGCGGGCGCTTGCGGCGCTGGGAAGGATCGACGAGATCGACGCCATCCTGACCGAAGTCCTGCTCGAACCGGATTCGTTTCTTGCAGACTCGCAGGAAATGAGCGCGGTCGTCTACGAGCTTCGGGCTCACGGGTTTGCTGAAGAGGCCCAGGACGTCGCCGAACGATCTCTTTCACTGTACGCAAGCGGGGACGACACAACGACCTTGGATCGGTGCGATCCCTGCGAAGCGTACGTCCTCATGGCTGCTGAACGCTTTTCAGAGGCTCGAACTGTTTTCGAGAAGCTCCTCACCGATGTCCCGGACAACCGCGATTGGTGTATGCAGCTCGGCATCTGCGCCGCCGTCCTCGGCGACCGGGAGACCGCCCTGGAGATGGAGCGGCGCATCGAGGAGATCGGGCCCGCAATGGGCCCCACCGATGTGCCGTACGGGACCCGCGGGGCCGGCGAAATCATGCAGGCGAGCATCGCCGCCCAGCTCGGGGATCACGACCGCGCCATCCGTCTGATCCAACAGGGCATCGCGGCCGGTTACGGCTATAACCATTGGATCCACGCCAACCCGGCCTTCGAACCCCTGTGGGACCACCCCGAGTTCCAGGAGATCCTGCGGCCGAAGGGATAGCAAGGCAATTCGTCGAACGAATTGCGGTGGCGCGTCGGACGCGCCAGTTTTGTCGTAGGGACTTGCTTGACGACGCTGTGACGCTAACCCGTTCTTCTCACCGGGTATCTACTACGAAACCCG
>JAZBOQ010000012.1:0-24826 GCA_036351195.1 Thermoanaerobaculales bacterium
CGCCGGCGGGGGCGCCGGCACTACAAGAGAGCTCAGTACTTTGTAGCGCCGGCGCCCCCGCCGGCGATCTGCCTTCGATCTTCGTCCTCTCCTGGAGCCCGGTATTATTGCAAGAGGCTGAACTGTCAACTCAGCTCGAGCACCCAAATCCGCCCGGCGGAGTCTGCGAGATAGAGGGTGTTCGAGGCGATTGCGAGCCCGGTGGGCGTGATGCCCTCGCCGCCGAGCTCGATCCGACGCGCCTGCTCGGTGTCCACCAGCCACAGCGCGGCGTCGGGAGTGTCGCTGACCAGGAAGCGCCCGTCGGGCATCACCGCGATCTGGGGCCGGGCGTAGAAGTCGGCCCAGATCCCGCCGAGCTCGACGACCGCCTCCGGATGTCCCGATCGGTGGAGAATCTGCAGCCGGTGGTTGCCGGTGTCGCAGACCACCAGGCGCGCCTCGTCGATCCACGCCAGACCCACCGGTTCGGAGAACTCGCCGGGGCCGGACCCGGCGGTACCGATGGTCCTCACCGTGAAGTCGGAACCTTCGCCGGGCTCGTACAGCACGATCCGCTTGTTGCCGGTGTCGGCGACGGCGATGGTGCCGTCACCGGCCACCGCCGCGCTGCGCGGCCCGAACCACCCGCCGTCGGGCTCGGGCATCACGACGGTCTCGTCGTCGCCCGGCCGGTGGAGCAGCACGCGGTGGGACCAGGTGTCGGCCACCACCAGGATGCCCCCCGGCGCCCAGGCGACGCCGTCCGGCCGGTCCAGGTTCTCGGCAATCCCCAGCTCGAGCATCTGTCCGTCCGGCGACAGGAGGTGGACCCGATCGAGGACCGGGTCGGCCACGGCGACGCGGCCGTCGGCGGCGACGGCGATGCCCCGCGGATCGCTCAACCAGCCGTCGCCGACCCACTGGGCCGAGCGGGCCCCGAGTTCGTCGACCAGCGTGACCGGCGCCGCCACTTCCTGAATCTCCACGTCGGTCTCGCCGCCCTGGCGGAAGACCATGATGTCGGTGGAGCCCACCGGGCTGAAGGGCACCCTCGTGAAGAGCCACCGCACGATCCCGCCAAGGGTGGTCTGAGCGGGGTCGAGGACCCACCACGACCGCAGGGGAATGCGCTCGCCGCGGTAGCCCGGCCCGAGCATCCGGCGGAACCGCTGCTCGTCCTCGGCATCACAGATCACCAACGGTGGACGGAGGCCGGCCGGCGGCTCGGACCACCGGGTCGGCGTCTCGCGCCAGTACCAGGTCATGGGCCAACCGCCGGTACCCGCCACCGCGGCCACGGTGTCGTGTCCGTCGGCGGCCAGGGCCTCACCCTCCCGCGCCAGCCTCACCACCTCCGGGCTCGTCTGGACGTAGAGAATCATTTCGGTGCGTTTCAGATTGGGCGAGATCTCGTCGTTGACGAAGTTGGCCGAGAGGCTGACCACGGCGGTGGCCGCCAGACCGAGTCCGGCGAGACCCCGGCTCCACCACCGGCCCCTGGGGCCGAAGGTCCGCGCCAGCTGGAGACCGGCCAACGGGAGAAAGGCCCAGACCTGGTGGACGCCGAGCCACGGCACCTTCTCGCCGAGGTAGGCGTACATGCACACCGACGAGACGGCGAAGAGGTAGAGCGAACCCTCGAGCAGGCGCAGCCGCCCCCGCCGGCGGACGACCCAGACGGTGGCGGCGATGATGGGCAGGAACTCGTACGCGGCCAGCCGCGGCAGGTGGAACCACGGCGGCCCGGCCACCCGCTGCATGTTGTGCTGGCCCCACCAGTAGCTGATGGCCTTGCCCGGGAAGAACCAATCCTCCGGGTAGCGGAAGCCGATGGTGAAGAGCGGCACCACCACCAACACCGACATGGCCACCGACATCAGAATGCCCCACCGGTGCTCCTTTAACCAGCCGAAGGTGGCGGGCAGGCTCCGCTTGAGACCCGTCACCGCCGACATGAGCCCCCACACCCAGACCACCAGCACACCGGTGACGTAGGCGTTTTCCTTGGTGGCGAAGGCCAGGCCGACGAAGACCCCGAACCAGGCCCAGGCGGCGCTGCTGCCTCTCGCCGCGCGCCACACCGCCACCCCGGCCGCCGAGGCGACCAGCAGCTCGAGGACATCCATCCGCAGGAACCGCCCGTAATAAAGGGTGATCGGCGAGACGGTGGCGAGCAGACCCGTCCACCAGGCGGCCCGCCCCCCCAGCGGCCGGCGCAGGCAAAAGGCCACCACCACCAGCAGCACGCCGGCCAGAGCCACCGGCAGCCGCGCCGTGAAGTCGGAGTCCCCCAACGGGCTCAGAAAGGTCCCGGCCACCAGGTAATAGAGCAACGGCCCGTGGTAGGTGGGATCGTAGCGGTAGACGCCGTTGTTCGCCAGGTTGTAGGCCGAGTGGGCGTGGATGGCTTCGTCGTGGTGGTAGGAGCGCTCGCCGAGGCCCCACAGGTGAAGCCCGAGGCTCAGCACGAGCAGCAGCAGCCACGGCGCCAGACGCCTCACATTCCCGGCAACTCCCCCAGTCGACTCCGACGTCATGGAACCAGGGTACCCGAGCCGGGGGTTTTTTAGGGTTGCAGACGGTCAACTACGTCGGAAAACAGTCAGCAGCGGCAGCGGCAGAGAACAGCGACGGAAGCAGGTAGCCGCGGACAGCGTCAGCGACCTGCAGCGCCGTAGGGTGGGCCTCGGCCCACCGGATCGCCTCCCGGCGCCTACGCGAGAACGCCCTTCAGCCGTTCGAGCACCTCCGCCGGGTTGTCGAACTCGACGACGGGAATCCCCGCGTCGGAGGCCCAGACAACGACCTCGTCATCATCCGGGTTCACCACCATCGCGGACGGTCTCCAGGTCGCCAGGATCCGCTCCGCAGTGCGGACATCCGGCGCGTGGCGGGCGTCGCAGCCGGCATCGGCCAGCGTCTCGATGAGCGTCGCCGCCAGTCGTCCGTCGGCCTCCACCAGCAGCACCTGTGCCGCACTGCGGTGATCACTCGCACCCGGCAGGTCGTTCAGGCTCTCCACCTCGGCCGGGTCCCCCGGCGGCAGCCGCACCACGAAACGAGCCCCCTCGCCGACACCGGAGGCCAGCTCGACCTCCCCGCCGTGGGCCGAGGCGATGGCATAGACCACGGCGAGGCCGAGACCCGAGCCCCGGCCCTTCCGGCTCAGGGTGAAGAAGGGCTCGAATAGCCGGTCGCGGATCTCCGTCGGAACACCGGGACCGGTGTCCGACACCTCGAGCCGGGCACGCCCTCCCCGCCGGGCGACCGAAATGGAGATCACCCCACCATCGGCCGCCACCGCGTCGCGCGCGTTCACCACCAGGTTGAGGAGCAACCGCCGCAGCGCCACCGGGTTCCCCGCCACCGGGATCACCGCCGGCTCGAGGTCGAGCTCGAGATCCACTCCCTCGGGAAGCAGATGACCGAGCACCGCCTGCTGGTCGCGGACCAGCTCGGCGAGGTCGAATGTTCTCGGCGCCGGGCTCGCGTCGGTGCGTGCGAAGAGCAGCAGCTCGCCCACCACTTCGCTGCCCTGCTCGGCGAGGTCACGGATGGCGGCCACCGCCTCCGGCGTCCTTTCCGGCTCGGCGTCGATGAGACGCAGGTGAAGCTGCACGGCCGCCAGCAGATTGTTGAAGTCGTGCGCAACGCCGCTGGCCAGGGTCGCCACTGCCTGCATCTTCTCCGCTTCGCGCAGGCGCGCCTCCGCCCCCACCGCTTCGGTGACGTCGCGAACCAGGACGATGGCGTGCCGCGAACCCCGCGGCCTGCTGAGGTTGCATTCCAGCAGACGGTCGAGGCTGGTCATTCGCCAACTCCCCTCGCGGGCGCCGCGATCCGCGAGCGTGCTGACCAGGGCCGGCACGTGGGGCGCTAGAGCCCGGTTGGCCTCGATCACCGCGGCGTTGTCGTCCACCAGCGCGACCCCATCGATCATGGCGTCGAAGGTGCGCTGCCACCGCCGACCGAGCCGCCGCACCCGGTCGGTGAGGTCGTGGATGGCGACGATGTACCCTTCGCCGTCGCCTTCATCCCCTCCGGCCTTCCGGATGTGGAGCTCCACCTCAGCCAAATCGCCGTCCGGCAGCCGCCACCGGGTTTCCGTCACTCCCTCGTGGGAGGTCACCGGCGTCGCCGCCGAGCCCACACTGAGCGGGTCGAGCACGAAGTCGTGCACCGACCGCCCCGCCGCGACCCGGGTTTCCACGCCGAGGAAGGAGGCCGCCGCAGGGTTGGCGCCCCGGATCCGCAGCTCGCGGTCGAGCTCGAGCAGCGGGGTGGGAGACGAGGCGAAGAGCTCGCGATATCGCTGCTCGCTGGCGGTGAGGGAGCGCTGCTGCTGGCTCAGCCTGCCGGTCATTTCGCGGAAGGCGGTGGCGAGGTCGGCCAGCTCGGCCGCCGCTCCGGGCTGCTCGGGAACGGCCACGGGCTCGCCGGGGACGAAGCTCCGGGACAGCTCGGCGAGCTCGGTCAACGGTTGCACCACCCTGCCTACCATCCACAGCCCGACCGTCATCGCCACCGCGAGGGCGAAGGCGAGAGCGATCACCAGCCGCACCGCCGCTCCGGCGAGGGTATTCCTCACCCGGGCGCTGGACATCAGCAGGCTGACGTCCGCTCCCTGACTCTGGCCCCACGGTCCTGCCGCGACCTCGACCCGGCGATCCACTCTCACCGTCGACGACCCGAGAGTCTCCACCTCGGCAAAGGGCGGACCGTACCGCCACAGCACCTCACCGTCCACCGAACGGACCTCTCCCGCCACCAGATCGGTCAGTGAGAGAATTGCCAGGTACTCCGGCGAGCCCCCGTCCGACGCCGACAGGGCGAGCAATCTCGCCAGAAGGTCGCCCTGGACCTCCAACTCGATGGAGAGGACGCGGTGCTCGTGCCAGAGAACCAGAGCGCTCACGGTGACGATGGTCAATACCAGAAGGCCGAGCAGCCACAGCAGGAAGCTCCTCCCGAGGCTCAGGGGTCGGCGCGTCGGGGGTTCAACGGGGAAGCCCGTCAGAGTTCCTCCTCGTCCAGCTCTTCCAGGGCCTCGAGCGCCGCTTCGAAGTGCTCGAGGGGAACCCGCACGGTCAGATCACCCGGGTCCCGGGACGGATCGGAGTGATCCGCAGGCGCCAGCTGCACCGGCACTCCGCGGGCTTTCAACCGCGCAGTGACGTCCTTGGCCAGCCGCTCGTCGGTGGCCTCCTCGACGGTGATCCACTCATCGGCGACGGGCGGTGTCGGCATGGCTGCTCTCCCGTCCTCGATCGATCAGTAGTCGAAGAAGTCGCCTTCGAAGACGTCCGAGAGCTGACGCATCATGGCCGCCGACAACGCCGCCGTCAGCCCTGTCATGATCGTCGCTCCCTTGGTCCGCCCCACCAGATACCCCACCAGACCGACCCCGAGCACCGAGGCCGCGGGGTGCCGACGGACGGTGTCCTTCCAGTCAATGTTCCCGGGGACGAGGGAATCGAGGATCGAGTCGGCGTCAATGATCCGGCTCGCGCCGGTGTCATCGAGGTCGTCCTCCGCAGCGGCGACGTCGTCGTCGAAGATCTCGTCCAACGGATCGTCGGTCATGTCGCTCATCTCCGCCTCCGCTCAGTCGCGCGGGCGGGCGACATAGCCCACCAGGAACCCGACGGCGAGACCGATGAGAACCGACTTTCCGGGATTCTGACGGATGTAGTCGAGGACCTGGTCGCCTTTTTCTTTGAAGTCGACGTCCGCAACCTTCTCACGAACCTTGCCGTAGAGCTGACGCGCCTTCTCGGCGAGAATCTCGTACTGGTCTTTTGACTTGGCGTAAAGGACCTCGGCCTGCTCGCGGCTCTTGGCGGCCATCCCGCCCATCTTCTCGCGTGCTTCGCCCAGGGCCTTGCTGGCGTCGGCGAGTGAGGCCCGTGCCTTCTCGGCGGCCGCCGCGGCCGTCTCGCGAGCCTTGCCGGCGCCGCCGGCGATGGCGGCCTTGGCCTTCTCCATGGAGCGGTCCGCTTTGGCCAACGACTCCTTGACCTCGTCGAGCCCTTCACCGGCCTGGTCGGCCACCTGCTCGATCGCTTCATCGACACTTTGGGCTTTGTCTTCTGCCATGACTGTCCTCCTTAGATGTGGGACATCACCATTCTACGTCGAGGCGCGGTGTGAGTCCAGTGGCCCCGGTCCCTTCTGGATTTACGTGTCTGTGCCCGTATCCGTTTCCGCGTCCGATGCTGGATACTCGATGCTGGATGTTCGGACAATGGCTGCGGCAGCAGCCGCGTCAGGAGCCTCCCCGCGCGCACCTACCCAACCCGAGCGCGCCATCACGTAGGGACGGACGTGCCATCTTTGACATTCTTCTCTCCCGATCCGAGCCGGCACTCACACCGCTGCGAAGAATGTCATAGGTGGCAATCGCCGAGCCCCGCCATTGAAAGCAGTCGTTCCGGCGCGGAAGTAGGCCGTCGCTCGCCAGAGCAGCGTGGTCAACTCGTCCTCTTTTCTCAAATGGCCACGCTGTTCTGGCGACGCTGGATCGGTGCCGCCGTCAGGCGGCGTCGATCCAGAAGGCCGGTGTTGCGGGCAGGAACCGGATCACCGATCACCTCCGGCACACCCTCGGTGGGCCAAGGCCCACCCTACTTTTCAGACGACCACGCGACGCGGGAAAGCCGGAGGCGATCCGGATGAATGGTACTCCGGATACCCCCCCCCTTTGCGCTCGGTTTCCACAGCGCCATCCTGCGCGCGGGGACGCGCGCATCACAATCATCGCATCGGGATCGGGATCGGGATCGATTCGGATGCGGCCACGGACACGGATACGGATACGGATTCGGGCACGGGCGAAGATGCCGCCACGGACGAGGACGCGGATGCGGACGCGGTACGATGTGCGGCGGAGGTTCGATGAAACTGACCGTATTGGGCGCCGGCCGCTGTGTGACGGGATCGAAGTACCTGCTCGAGTGGAAGCACCACGCAGCCATGGTGGACTGCGGGCTCTTCCAGGGCCCGGCGGAGAATCGGCGGAAGAACTGGGCCAAGCTCCCCTTTCCCCCAAAGAAGATCGAGCAGGTGATCCTCACCCACGCTCACATCGACCACTCAGGGTGGCTGCCGCGCCTCGTCCGGCAGGGCTTCAAGGGTCCGGTCTTCTGCACCCCACCCACCCGGGACCTCCTCCGTGTGCTGCTGCCCGATGCCGCCCACATCCAGGAGGAGGAGGCCCGTTACGCCAACAAGAAGGGGTACTCCAAGCACGCTCCGGCGCTGCCCCTGTTTCGCGCCGCCGACGCGCGCGCCGCGTTGAAGCTCCTCGAACCCGTCGACTTCGACGAGTGGCGTCCGCTTCACGACGGGGTTCGCTTCCGGCTCCACCGCCAGGGCCACATCCTCGGCGCCGCCGCGGTGGAGCTCGAGACCAAGGTTTCGGGAGGCGGCAAGAAGACCGTCTTTTTCTCCGGCGACGTGGGCCGGCACGGCGTGCCCATCCTGCGCGAGCCGGAGCCCTACCCGGGCTCCGACGTTCTCCTCGTCGAGTCGACCTACGGCGATCGCTTTCATGGCGGCCACGACCCGCGGACGGATCTCGCCGAGGCCGTCCAGGCGGGACTGCGCCGCGGCGGCATCATTCTCATTCCCGCCTTCGCCATCGACCGGACCCAGGAGCTACTCTACATGCTGCACGAGCTGACGGTGGACGGAGACCTTCCCGAGATCCCGATGTTCCTCGACAGCCCGATGGGCATCGAGGCAACGGCGCTGTACAGCCGCAGCCTGGGCGAGCACGACATCGAGATGCGCCAGTTCTTCGCCGATTCGGTCAACCCGATCTTCCCACCCAACCTCAAGGTGACGCCGTCGTCGTCGGAGTCGCGGAAGCTGAATCGCCTGAAGGGCCCTGCGATCATCATCTCGGCCTCGGGCATGGCCACCGGCGGCCGCATCCTCCACCACCTCAAGCTCCGCCTACCGCACGAGCAGAACACCGTGATCTTCGTCGGCTACCAGGCGGTGGGAACCAAGGGCCGGCGCCTGGTGGAGGGCGAGCCCGAAGTCAAGATCCACGGCGAGTGGATCCCGGTGAAGGCTCACATCGCCCAGATTTCGGGACTCTCGGCCCACGCCGACGCCGGCGAGCTCACGGTGTGGCTGAGCCGGCGGGAACGGGAGCCGGAAGCCGTCTACCTCATCCACGGAGAGTACGAGGCCCAGCAGGCCCTGGCGGTCCGCCTGCAGGAACAGTTCGGGTGGAAGCCCGAGATCCCCGAGCTCGGGGAGAGCTTCACCATCTGAGGCGTCGGATACAATCGACGACGGAACGACCCGGAGGTAGCGATGCATCCCGGCACTCTCATCACCAAACTGGCCATCATCCTGATGCTCGGCCTCATCGTGCTTCCCGGCTGCGGCCGTGGGCCCGACGAGGAGGCAACCACCGAGACAGTCCCGCAGGAGGTCGCGGAACCGGAAACTCTCGTCAGCCTGCCGCTGCCCCAAACCAATCCCGACCTCGGGCTCACGGTGGCCGAGGTGCCGGCAGGATTCGTGGCGACCTACAACGAGGACGTGGCCATCGAGCTCGCCGACACGACCCGACCCGGCCTCCGCTACAGCCTCTTCGTGGATCGTCCCGGCCTCCCCTACCGGTCGCCGTCGAACCAGGAAGACTACGAGATCTACATCGGTGGGTACACCGATGGCCGGGTCATCGACCGGGGCGATTTCGACACTCCATTCGGAGTCGCCGCGTGGGCGCAGGCGACCTACTTCGAGGAGGATCAGTCCTTCGAGGACCTGCGGGTTTTCGTGCCCCATCCGTCCGGATCGGGCACCGTCATCGTCGTGTCGGTCTGTCCGGAGGGAATGGCGCCGTTGGACGACCGTCTCGACTCCATCAAGGAGCTGGTGGCGTTGCTCGAGTAGGTCCTCCTAACCCGAAGAATTCATGAGGCTTCGTCGCGAGGTCGTCGAGGCGCCGATGCTTCATGAATTCTTCGGGCTCAGGAGCACAAGCAAGAAAAACGCCGCGGCTGAGCCGCGGCGTTGTCACGATATCAATCAGCGCAACGTCAGTCGGCCTTCTTCTCCTCGGCGTCTGCGCTTTCGGTCTCGGCTTCGGGTGCGGCCTCCGCTTCCGGCGCGACCTCTTCAGCCACCGGCTCTTCCACCACCGCCTCCGGCTCCTCGACCGGGGCCTCCACCGCCTCCTCGACGGCTTCGGCGACCGGCTCGTCAGCGGCGGCCGGCCCGGCGGCCTCGTCGACAGGAGCGGCTTCAGCGCCGTCGTCGGCCTTGGCGCCGCCGCCGAACATGCCCTTGGCGCGGTCGAGGAAGGAGGACTTGGACTCACCTTCGTCGCCGGCGGCCTGGTGCTCGGCCAGGTCGTAGTCGACGAACTCGATGATCGCGAGCTCCGCGTTGTCGCCGTGTCGCCGGCCCAGCCGCATGATGCGGGTGTAACCGCCGGGGCGATCTGCGAAGCGCGGGGCGATCTCCTCGAAGAGCCGCCGGGCGATCTCTTTGTCCTGCACCATCACCGCAACTCGCCGTCGCGCCGCCAGGGTCCCCGTGCGCGCGGTGGTGACCATGCGCTCGGCGATGGGCCGCAGCTCTTTTGCCTTGGCGAGGGTGGTGATGATCCGCTCGTGGGTGAACAAGGCGGTCAGCTGGTTGCGGAACAGCGCCTTGCGGTGGGCCGACGTGCGCCCGAGCTTGCGTCCGTGAACTCGATGTCTCATCGATCTTCTCCGATTTAGATTCGTCGGCGTATGCCGACCTCAAGCTGACAGCTGAGAGCTGAGAGCTGACGGCTACAAATCCAGGTTCATTCCGAAGCCGAGGCCGAGGACCTCGAGCTTGTCGCGCACCTCTTTCAGCGATTTTTCGCCGAAGTTGCGGATCTCCACCATGTCCTTTTCGGAGCGGGAGACCAGATTGCGCAGGGTGCGGATGTTGGCGTTCTTGAGACAGTTCATGGAGCGGATGCTGAGCTCGAGAGTGTCGATGCTCGCGTCGAGCACGCTCTCCTCCTCGGGCTCCGCCTCGGCTTCGGGCAGGCTTTCCATCTCCTCCACTGTCGACAGGCGGGAGTAGATGTCCATGTGGCCCTGCACGAGCTGTGCCGCCTGGCTGAGTGCCTCTTCAGGCCCGATGGTCCCGTTGGTCCAGACCTCGAGCACCAACCGTTCGTAATTGGTCATCCGGCCGAGACGGGCCATCTCCACGCGGAAGTTGGCCTTCGTCACCGGCGAGTGGGCCGAGTCGATGGGGATGAAACCGACGTCGAGATCCTCGGTCTGATTCTCCTCGGCCTGGATGTAGCCGCGGCCGGGGGCGATGCGCACGCTCATCTTGAGCTGGCCATCCACCGACAGGGTGGCCACGTGGACGTCGGGGTCGATGACCTCGACCTGGTGGGAGCCCACCAGCGCGCCGGCAGTGACCTCACCCGAGCCCTTGGCGTCGAGGGTCAGGAAAGCCGCCTCCTGACCATGGATCTTGAGCGGGATCTTCTTCAAGTTGAGGATGATATCGGTGACATCCTCGACCACACCCGGGACTGCCGAGAACTCGTGGTCCGCGCCGTCGATCTTGACGGCGGTAATGGCGGCGCCGGGAATAGACGAGAGCAGGGCCCGGCGGAGGGCGTTGCCCACCGTGGTTCCCCACCCGCGCTCGAAGGGCTGGGCCATGAAACGCGCGAAGGTCTCGGATCGGTCCTCTTCCTCCGGCTGCACCTGTGACGGCCGCTGAAACTCGTGCCAGATCATTGAACCTCCAGCTTATCGGGAGTAGAGCTCGACGATGAGCTGCTCTTGGATCGGGAAGCGGATGTCCTCACGCGTCGGCGCCTCGAGCACCTTTCCGGTGAGGGTCGCCCCGTCCAGCTCGAGCCACGGAGGAATCCCGCGACCCTGGGCGAACTCGACGGCGTCGGTGATGGCCGGCACCTTCTTGCTCTTTTCGCGCACGGCGATCTCCTCACCGGGCTTGACCCGGAAGGAGGGAACGTTCACCCGGCCGCCGTCGACCAGAATGTGGCCGTGACGGACGAGCTGCCGAGCCTGGTTGCGCGAGGTGGCAAAACCCAGCGAGTAGACCACGTTGTCGAGCCGCAGCTCGAGCAGGTTCAGCAGGTTTTCGCCGGTAACGCCCTTTTGCCGATTGGCGGTGTCGAAGGTGCGGCGGAACTGGCCCTCGAGCAGGCCGTAGATCCGGCGCAGCTTCTGCTTCTCTCGCAGCTGCAGGCCGTAGGCCCGCACCTTGCGGCGGCGACCCTGGCCGTGCTGTCCCGGAGGGGCGTTGCGGCGCTCGATGGCGCACTTTTCCTTGTAGCAGCGCTCGCCCTTCAGAAAGAGCTTCATTCCTTCGCGCCGGCACAGCCGGCAGACCGGTCCTCTGTATCGAGCCATAATCTCTCCTCAGACCCTACGCCGCTTGGGCGGGCGGCAACCGTTGTGCGGAATGGGCGTCACGTCGCGGATGCTCTTGATGTCGAGGCCGCTCGCCGCGACGGCGCGGATCGCCGACTCTCGGCCGGGGCCGGGGCCCTTGACCAGGATGTCGACGCTGCGCACGCCATTGTCCTGCGCCTGCTCGGCGGCGTTCTTCGACGCCAGCTGCGCCGCGTAGGGAGTGCCCTTGCGCGAGCCCTTGTACCCGATGCGGCCGCCGGAGGACCAGCACAGGGTCCCGCCGGCGGGATCCGCGAAGGTCACGATGGTATTGTTGAACGAAGCGTGGATGTGCGCGACGGCGTGCGGCACGTTCTTGCGCTCGCGACGCGATTTGCGCACGGCTTTGCGGTCCTTTGCCATGGCTGCTCTCCTGCCTACTTCGTGACTTTCTTCTTGCCGGCAACGGCCTGACGCCGCGGCCCTTTGCGCCCGCGCGCATTGGTGTGGGTGCGCTGACCGCGCACCGGCAGACCCCGGCGATGACGGATGCCGCGATAGCATCCGATCTCGATGAGGCGTTTGATGTTCATGGCGACCTCTTTGCGGAGATCACCCTCGACACCGCCCTCATCCTGGAGCACCCGCTGAATCTTGAGAACCTCGTCCTCGGACAGGTCCTTCACCTTGATGCCCTCGTCCACACCGGCCTTGCCCAGGATCTTCTTCGCCCGGGTGCGGCCGATACCGTAAATATATGTCAGGCCGATCTCGACCCGCTTGGCAGACGGCAGTTCAACACCTGCGATACGTGCCACCGCTCTCCTCCTCGATCAGCCTTGACGCTGCTTGTGCTTGGGGTTCTCGCAGAGAACCCGAATGACGCCCTTACGGCGGATGATCTTGCATTTCGAACACATACGTTTCACTGACGGACGAACTTTCATCGCCGCCCCCTTCTCGCCTACTTGTAGCGGTAGACGATCCGCCCACGCTTGAGATCGTAGGGCGAAAGCTCTACCAGAACCTTGTCGCCGGGAAGAATGCGGATGAAATGCTTGCGCATCTTTCCCGAGATGTGGGCTAGCACCTCGTGGCCGTTTTCGAGCTCAACGCGAAACATGGCGTTGGGCAGAGGTTCGACCACCGATGCGACCACTTCGATCGCTTCTTCCTTGGCCATTTCAATCACTCCTCGAGACCGAGCACACGATGGCCGTCCGACGTAACCGCCACCGAGAACTCAAAATGGGCAGAGAGTTTACCGTCTTCGGTCCTCGCTGTCCAGCCGTCGTCGTCGACTTTGACCCGCCAGGAACCGGCGGTGATCATGGGCTCGATGGCAATCACCAGCCCGGGCTTCAGTACCTGGCCGCGGCCGGCCGTTCCATAGTTGGGAACCTGAGGTTCCTCGTGCAGCGCGCGGCCGATGCCGTGACCGACGAACTCCCGGACCACACCGAACCCGGAGCTCTCGGCGCGGGCTTGGACCGCGGCGCCGATGTCGCCCAGGCGATTGCCCGGGGCCACCTGCTCGACGGCGTCGTCGAGACAGGCCTTGGTGACCTTCATGAGGGTCGCCGCCGTCCCGTTGACGCCGCCGACGCCGAAGCTGATCGCTGCGTCGCCGTAGAAGCCATCGAGGATGACTCCACAGTCGATGCTCACGAGGTCGCCCTCGTTCAGCCGAACCTTCGAGCTCGGGATCCCGTGCACGATCTCATCGTTGACCGAAGTGCACAGGGTCGCCGGGAAGCCGTGATACCCCTTGAAGGCAGGCACCCCGCCTTCGGAACGGATCAGCTCCTCTGCAACGGTATCGAGCTCGCGGGTGGAAACGCCCGGCGCAGCCGCGTGCCGGGCGGCGTTCAGCGCCATGTGCACGACCCGATTGGCCGCGTGCATGGCGTCGATCTCAGCAGAAGACTTGAGCACGATCATGCCACCACCTGGACAGCGATGAGCCGATCGATCTCGTCGGCCACGCGGTCGATGGCCTGGTCGCCGTTGACGATGACCAACTGACCGCGATTGCGGTAGAAATCCTCGAGCCCCGGGGCGTGCTCGTGGTGGACGCGGAGACGGTCGCGCACCACCGCCTCCCGGTCGTCGTCCCGTTTTTCGATGGGCTCGCCCGTCACGTCGTCCACCCCCGGCGTCTTCGGCGGGTCATAGATTTCGTGATAGGTGCGGCCGGACGCGGGGTGGATGAGCCGGCCCGCGAGACGGGCCACGATGACGTCGTCCGGCACGTCGAGCAGGATGACACGCTCGATGCGCCGCCCGAGCTCGGCGAGGATTCCGTCGAGCAGCTCGGCCTGCTCGAGCTTCCGAGGATAGCCCTCGAGGATGAAGCCCCGGGCGCAATCGTCGCGGTCGATCCGCTGGAGAATCAGACCGCTCATGACCTGATCGGACACCAGCTCCCCCCGGTCGAGATCCGGCTGGACCTCACCACCGAGCCCCGTGCCGTTGGCCACCTCGCCCCACAGCATGTCTCCGGTGGAGATATGCGGCAGCTGGTAGCGCTCGGCCAGCAGGCGCGCCTGGGTGCCCTTGCCGGACCCCGGGGGACCCAGCAGCACCAGGTTGAGGGAGGAGAAGGTGGGGCTCATCAGCGTCTCCCGCGGATCCTTCCGCGCCGCATGAACCCGTCGTAGTGGCGCATCACCAGCTGGGACTCGATCTGTTGGACGGTGTCCATGGCGACACCCACCACGATGAGCAGCGAGGTCCCGCCGAAGAAGAACTTGATTCCGAGGCCTTCGGTGAACCACCGGGGCAGGAAGGCGTCGAGGGTGGGACCGATGAAGGGGATCGTCGCCACCTTGAAGCCGGCGATCAGCACCTCGGGCAGGATCGCCACCAGCGCGAGATAGAGCGCGCCGACCAGGGTGATCCGGGTGAGGATCCGGTCGATGAACTCGGCGGTCCGTTTCCCGGGTCGGATGCCCGGGATGAAGCCGCCGTACTTGCGCATGTTCTCGGCGGTGTCCTCGGGGTTGAAGATGATCGAGGTGTAGAAGTAGCAGAAAAAGACGATCGAGAGGAAGTAGATCAGGTTGTACAGCGGCTCGCCCCACGCGAGGGCTTCCACGATCTGCTGGAGCCAGCGGTTGTCGATCATCTGGCCGATGGTTTGGGGAAAGGACATGATCGAGGCGGCGAAGATCACCGGGATCACGCCGCCGGTGTTCAGACGCAGCGGCAGATAGGTGCTCTGACCGCCGTAGACCCGTCGGCCCACCACTCGTTTGGCGTACTGGATCGGAATTCTCCGCTGCGCCCGCTCCATGTAGACAATGGCGGCCACGACCCCGATCATGAACACCAGCAGAATGGCGATGGTGATGATGCTCAAGCTACCGGTGCGAACGTCGGTGATGGTGCTGACAATGGCGCTGGGAAGGCCGACCACGATGCCGGCGAAGATGATCAGCGAAATGCCGTTGCCGATGCCGCGCTCGGTGATCTGCTCGCCGAGCCACATCACGAAAGCGGTTCCCGTCGTGAGAGTGAGCACAGTAATCAGCCGGAAGCCCCAGCCCTGGAGGTCCTCAGGCACCAGCGGTGCGCCCCCGGGCGCAGTGGTCCGCTCGAGGAAGAAGGAAATCCCCATGCCCTGAATGACCGACAGCACGATGGTGCCGTACCGGGTGTACTGGGTGATCTTGCGCCGGCCGAGCTCGCCTTCTTTCGAGAGTTTCTCGAGGTAGGGCGACACGACGGTCAGCAACTGAATGATGATCGATGCCGAAATATAAGGCATGATCCCCAGCGCGAAGATCGTCATCCTCCCCAACGCTCCGCCCGAAAACAGATTCAGAAAGCCCAGCACAGTGCCTTCGGCAGCGGTGGTGAACTCCCTGATCGCCACCGGGTCGACGCCCGGAATGGGGATGAAGGCACCGATGCGATACACCGCGAGTACGGCAAAGGTGAAGATCACCCGGTTCCGCAGATCGGGGATGGCGAAGATATTGCGAAAGCTGTCGATCACGACGTCACTTCCTCACAGCAGCCACCGGCGGCTTCGATGCTCGCCTGGGCGTTCTTGGAGAATGCGTGCGCCTGCACGGTCAACTTCTTGCCGAGCTCGCCGGAGGCGAGGATCTTCACCGGCTTCGAGCCGCCGCGGATGAGCCCCTTCTCCTCGAGCACCTCGGGGGAGACCGTGTCGCCGTCGGCAAAGACGCGATCCAGGTCACGCAGGTTCACGACCTGGTAGCCCACCCGGAAAATGTTGGTGAACCCGCGCTTCGGAATCCGACGAACGAGGGGCATCTGACCGCCCTCGAAACCGTAGCGTCGGCTGTAGCCCGAGCGCGAACGCTGGCCCTTGTGGCCGCGTCCGGCGGTTTTTCCATTGCCCGAACCGGGGCCCCGACCAATGCGCTTGCGCTTCTTGGTCGCACCCGCGGCAGGCTTGAGATTGTGCAGCTCGTTAGCCATCTCAGCCCTCCACCGTCTCGACCGTCACCAGATGGGAGATCTTGGCCACCATGCCGCGGATGCACGCATCGTCCTTCCGCGTCACGCTGCGGCCGATCTTGCCGAGACCGAGGCCTGCGAGAACCTTCTTCTGCCGGCCCTGGTAACCGATCCCGGACTTCACCTGGGTGATCTTGATCATGCTGGTTTTCTTCTTCGACGCAGCCTTCTTCTTGGGCGCCGCCTTCTTCTTGGCGGGCGCCTTTTTGGCCGCGGGCTTGCTGTCGGCCGCCTTTTTGTCGGCGGCGGCCTCCTCAGCCGGGGCCTCGGTCTTTTCGACCTCGACCTCCTCGACGTCGTTGGTCTTCTCTTCAGCGGTCATTTGTTCTCAGCCTCCTCCGCCGGGGATTCGACCGCCGCTTCTTCAGCGGCCTTCTCGGCGGGCGCTTCGACCGGCGCTTCAGCGGCGGCGGGCGCCGCCTCTTCGGCCGCCGGTTCGACGGCCGCGGCCGCGTCCGTCTCGACCTGCTCGGCGGGCTCCGCCTCATCGGCCTTCTCGGTACCGGCAACCTCGACGCCGCGCAGACGGCGAACCTGGTCGTCGGTCATCAGATTGTGGAGGGCGTTGAATGTCGCACGCACCACGTTGAAGGGATTGCGGCTGCCGACGATCTTGGTCAGCACATCCTGAATCCCCGCCGACTCCATGACGGCGCGGACGCCGCCGCCGGCGATGACGCCGGTACCCGGCGAGGCCGGACGAAGCAGGACCTTGGTGGCGCCCCAGCGCCCCCAGATCTTGTGCGGCACGGTGCCGCCGGTCAAAGGAATCCGCACCATCTCCTTCCGAGCCTGCTCGGAGGCCTTCTGGATGGCGGGAGGCACCTCACGGGCCTTGCCCGTGCCGTAACCCACCCGGCCGGCTCCGTCGCCGGCGACGACCACCGCCGAGAAGGAGAAGTTCTTTCCGCCCTTGACAACCTTGGCGACCCGGTTGATGTGGACGACGGTCTCGGCAAACTCGCTGTCGCGCTCTCGGTTCATCATGATCTTGAGCCCCTCAGAACTTCAGGCCCGCTTCGCGGGCGCCGTCGGCGATGGCACGGATCACTCCGTGGTACTGGAAGCCGCCGCGGTCGAAGACCACCGCGTCCACTCCCTGGCTCTTGGCTCGTTCGGCAATGAGCTCGCCCACTTTCTTGGCGGCTTCGCGGCCACCCGTGGATTCGAGGTCGCCGGCAGACGCCTTCTCGAGGGTCGAAACCGAGGCGATGGTAACGCCGTTCTCGTCGTCGATGACCTGGGCATAGACGTGCCGCAGGCTGCGGTACACCGCGAGCCTCGGCCGCTGCGCACTGCCCCGCACCTGGTGGCGGGAGCGGCGCTTGATCTTGTCCCGTCGCTGCTTGCGATCCATGTTGCGGCTCATGCTGTCGCTCCCTGCTTCCCGGCCTTGGTCCGGACCCGCTCGTCGGCGTAGCGGACGCCCTTGCCCTTGTAGGGCTCGGGGGGCCGCAGCCCGCGGATCTCGGCGGCCACCTGGCCCACCTTTTGGCGATCGATGCCGTTCACCGTGACGCGGTTGGCCTTGCCGTCGACATCGATGTCGATGCCTTCGGGAATCTCGAAGTTGATGGGGTGCGAGTGGCCGAGGTTGAAGACCACCGCGTTGCCCTGCTTCTCGGCCCGGTAGCCGATGCCGATGATGTCCAGCGCCTTCGACCAGCCGGTCGAGACTCCGGTCACCGCATTGGCGACGAGGGCTCTGGCGAGGCCGTGGAAGGCGCGGGTCTCGCGCTCTTCGTCAGCCCGGTTCATGGTGAGGACGCCGTCGGCCATCTCGCCCGAGATCCCGGCCGGCAGGCTCACATCGAGCACGCCCTTGGGACCCTTGACGTTGACCACGTTGCCGTTGACCTTGATCTCGACACCCTTGGGGATGTCAATCGGTTTTCTTCCAATCCGTGACATGGTCTCCCCCTACCAGATCTCACACAGGACCTCGCCGCCGACCTGCAGGCTGCGCGCCTGCTCGTCGGTGACGACCCCGCGATTGGTGGAGATCACCGCGACACCGAGCCCGTTGCGCACCTTCGGCAGCTCACCGACCTTGCGGTAGATGCGGAGACCGGGCTTGGAGACCCGGCGCAGGCCGTGGATCACGGGTTCGCCGTCATCGGCGTACTTGAGATAGATGCGGATGATCCCCTGCGGACCTTCCTCGATCATCTTGAAGGTGCGAATGTAACCCTCCTGCTTGAGGATCTTCGCAATCTCCAACTTCATCTTCGACGCGGGAATGTCCATGCGGTCGTGGCGGACCGCCGTGGCATTTCGGATGCGCGTCAGCAAATCGGAAACAGGATCAGTCATGCTCATCTGGACACCCCTTACCAGCTCGCCTTGGTCACCCCGGGGAGGAACCCCTCGAGGGCCAGCTTGCGGAAGCAGACACGGCACAGCTGGAACTTGCGCATGTAGCCGCGGGGCCGCCCACAGATGCGGCAACGGTTACGGTGGCGCACCTTGAACTTGGGCTTGCGAAGGCTCTTGGCAATACTCGATTTGCGGGCCACGGCTTCCTCCTAGCGCTCTCTGAACGGCATGCCGAGGCCGGCGAGCAGGGCCTTTGCCTGGTCGTCGGTGGGCGCCGTCGTGGTGATGGTGATGTTCATCCCGAGCGTCCCCTCCACCTTCTGGTAGTCCACCTCGGGGAAAATGAGGATGTCCTTGACGCCCAGCGTGTAGTTGCCGCGTCCGTCGAAGGCCGTGGGCGACGTGCCGCGGAAGTCGCGCACACGAGGCAGCCCGATGGCGATGAGCCGCTCGAGGAACTCGTACATGCGCTGGCGGCGAAGGGTCACCTTGCAGCCCACCGGCATGCCCTCACGAAGCTTGAACGCCGCGATGGACTTCCGCGCCTTGCGGATCAACGGTTTTTGGCCGGTGATGTTGGTCAGCTGCTCGAAAGCCACGTCGAGGAGCTTGGCGTTCCTCGACGCCTCGCCGACGCCGATGTTACAGGTGATCTTCTCGATGCGAGGCACCTGCATGGGATTGTCCAACCCAAACTCCTTCTGGAGCCTGGGAAAGACCTCTTCTGAATAGGTAGTGAGCAAGCGCGCCATCGTCCCTCCTAACGGTCGAGAATCGCGCCGTCGACCTTGGACACCCGGACCTTCCGTCCGTCGTCCAGAATTTTGTAGCCGACTCGGGTGGCCCGCCCACTGTCGGGGGAGACCACCATGACATTGGATGCGTGGATCGCGGCTTCACGCTCGACGATGCCACCCTGGATCTTCTTCTGCGGGTTCGGTCGGGTGTGGCGTTTGATCATGTTGACGCCCTCGACCACCACACGGTTGTGGTCGCGGTCCACCACCAGGACCCGTCCCCTCTTCCCGCCGTCCTTGCCGGACTTGACTTCGACGTTGTCGCCTTTTTTGATCTTCATCATCGACTCCTAGAGCACCTCGGGCGCCAGCGACACGATCTTCATGAAGCGGCGGTGGCGCAGCTCGCGGGCCACCGGACCGAAGACGCGGGTACCCACCGGCTCCTTCTCGGTGTTGATGAGAACGGCGGCGTTCTCGTCGAAGGAGATGTAGGAGCCGTCGCGGCGGCGTTTGCGGGCTCGGGTGCGGACCACGACGGCCTTGACCACGGCGCCCTTCTTGATGTCGGACTCGGGCGCGGCCTCCTTGACCGAGCAGACCACGATGTCGCCGATGCCGGCGTAGCGCGGCGCTGCCGAACCGCCGAGCTGGCGGATGGCCTGAATCTTCCGTGCACCGGAGTTGTCGGCCACTTTGAGCATGGTTCCCATTTGAATCATCGCGATCCTCCCGACCTACTGAGCGCGCTCGATCACCTTGCGCACGCGCCACTTCTTGCGGCGCGACAAGGGGCGGCACTCCTCGATGAGCACGCGGTCTCCCTTGTTGCAGGTGTTCGCTTCGTCGTGCGCCATGAACTTGGAGCTGGTGCGCATAAACCGGTGATAGAGCGGGTGCATGACGAAGTTCTCAACCTTCACCACCACCGACTTGTCGGCTGCGGCGGAGAGAACCACGCCCACCTTCGTGGTCTTGCGGGTTGTCTTTTCGGCTTCGATCATCATGCACTCTCCTGAGCCCGGCGCTCGTTGATCACGGTGAGCACCCTGGCGATGTCCTTGCGAACCTCGCGGATCTTGATGGGGTTCTCGATCTGGCCGGTGGACTTCTGGAAGCGGAGCTTGAAGAGCTGCTCTTCCAGGTCGGACAGCGTCTTGGTCAGCTCGTCCGAAGAGCGCTCACGCAGTGCTGTCGCCTTCATCGCTGGCCTCCCCTCGAGACGAAGCGCGTCCGGATGGGAAGCTTGTGCGCCGCCAGGCGCATGGCCTCGCGGGCGATGGTCTCATCCACGCCCTCCATCTCGTAGAGAATGCGCGCCGGCTTGACCACGGCCACCCACTCCTCGGGGTTGCCCTTGCCCTTGCCCATTCGGGTTTCCAGGGGCTTCTTGGTGATCGGCTTGTCCGGGAAGACCCGGATCCAGATCTTGCCGCCACGTTTGACGTGGCGGGTCATGGCGATACGGGCCGCCTCGATCTGGCGCGCCGTGATCCAGCCCCGCTCGACGGCCTGGAGGCCGTAGTCACCGAAGGAGATGGTGCTGCCGCGGTGGGCGACACCGCGGTTTTTTCCGCGCTGCTGTTTCCTGTACTTGACCTTTTTCGGCATCAACATGATGACGACTCCTCACAGACGCTTCTGGCCGGGGCGGGCGCGGTGGCGCTCGCCGCGGTAGACCCACACCTTGACGCCGATGACGCCGTAGGTGGTGTACGCGGTTTCGAACCCATAGTCGATGTCGGCCTTGAGGGTGTGCAGCGGCAGGCGCCCCTGCTGGTACCACTCGGCGCGAGCGATCTCGGCGCCGTTCAAGCGACCGGCGCAGCGAATCTTGATGCCCTGAGCGCCGAAGCGCAGGGCGTTCTCGATGGCGCGGCGCATGGCGCGCCGGAACGCGATCCGGCGTTCGAGCTGCCGGGCCACGTTGGCGGCGATGAGATGGCTGTCGATCTCGGGCCGCTGGATCTCCTGAATGTTGATGTGGATGTCCTGGCCGTAGCGGCGCATCAGATCGTCGCGCAGCTTGTCCACCTCGGCGCCCTTGCGGCCGATGATGATGCCGGGACGGCCGGAGAGGATGTTGACCCTCAGCTTCGACGCCGTGCGCTCGATGTCGACGGCGCTGACCGCGGCGTTCTTGAGCCGAGCCATGAGCTCGGAGCGGAGCTGGAGGTCCTCATGCAGCAGATCGGCATAGCTGGACCCGTCCGCGTACCAACGCGACCGCCAGGTGTTGTTGTAACCGAGGCGAAAGCCGTACGGGTGCGTTTTCTGTCCCACTGCTGCCTCCTAGTTTTCGCGCACTGCCAGCTGAACGGTGATGTGGCAGGTCCGCTTCAAAATGCGGTGCGACCGCACCCATTTCGATGCCGGCCGGGCCCGCTTCAGGCTCGGGCCGCCATCGACGGTGATGGAGCTGATGAAGACCCTGTCCACATCGACTCCGGGCTGCGATTGCTCGAGATTGGCCAGCGCCGATTTGACGAGCTTGGCCACATCGGCCGCGGCGTATTTGCGACACAGTTGGAGCGAGGTGAGGGCCGGCTCCACTGCTTGGCCGCGAACGAGGTCCGCGACCAGCCGCACCTTGCGCGGCGACGAGCGATAGTAACGCAATGTTGCCTGTGCGTCCATGCCCGCCTCCTTTAGCGCACGCCGCGATCCGCCCGACCACCCGCGGCGTGGCCGCGGAAGGTTCGGGTCGGGGCGAACTCGCCGAGCTTGTGCCCGACCATGTTCTCGGTGATGTACACCGGCACGAACTTGTGGCCGTTGTGGACGGCGATGGTCGTGCCGACCATGAGCGGAGTGATGGTCGAACGCCGCGACCAGGTTTTGATCACACGGCGGTCGTTGGTATCCGCGACTGCCTGCACCTTCTTCATCAGGTGCTCATCGACGAACGGTCCCTTACGGATCGAGCGAGCCATAACTCCCCCTACTTCTTTCGCCGCGACACGATGAGGCGATCGGACGCCTTCTGCCGGCGGGTCTTCATGCCCTTGGTCTGCCAGCCCCACGGGGACACCGGGTGACGGCCCTTGTTGCGGCCCTCGCCGCCACCGTGCGGGTGGTCCACCGGGTTCATGGCGGTGCCTCGGGTCTGCGGGCGGATGCCGAGCCAACGCGAGCGCCCGGCCTTGCCGATCTTGATGTTCGAGTGGTCGGTGTTCCCCACCTGACCGATGGTCGCGATGCAGGTGGACAAGACCATGCGCATTTCGCCGGAGGGCATGCGCAGCGTCGTGTACTTGCCCTCTTTCGCCATGATCTGCGCCGAAGCGCCGGCCGAGCGCACCATCTGGCCGCCCTTGCCGGGCTTGAGCTCGACGTTGTGGACCAGGGTGCCGAGGGGGATGTTGCCGATGGGCATGGCGTTGCCCGTCCGGACATCCGTCTTCTCGCCGGCGATCACTGTGTCGCCAACCTTGATGCCCACCGGCGCCAGGATGTACCGCTTGTCGCCGTCGGCATAGTGCAGCAGCGCGATGAAGGACGACCGGTTGGGGTCGTACTCGATGGTCGCGACCGTGGCCGGCACGCCGAACTTGTCGCGCTTGAAGTCGATCACGCGGTAGCGCCGCTTGTGGCCCCGGCCGCGGTGGCGCACGGTAATGTGGCCGTCGGAGTTGCGCCCCGACGAACGCTTCTTTCCCTTGGTGAGCTTTTTCTCGGGCGTCGACCTGGTCACCTCCTCGAAGTCGAGGTTGGTGACGAAGCGCCGGCCCGGGGATGTCGGCTTGTGATTCTTGATCGCCATCGCGGACTCCTCACACGCCCTCGAAGAACTCGAGGTTCTTCGAGCCCGGCGCGAGCTTGACGTACGCCTTGCGCACCGCCGGCCGGTGGCTGGCGACGCGCCCGAAGCGCATGATGGGCTTACCCTTGCGGTTGACGATGCGCACCGACGCGACCTGCACGTCGAACAGCTCCTCCACCGCATGGCGGACCTGGATCTTGTTCGCTCTCCGATCGACCTCGAAGCAGACCGTGTTCTCACGCTCCTGCATCAACGTGGTCTTCTCAGTGAGCAGCGGGCGGCGGATGATCTCCCGCGCCTTCATGACAGCACCTCCGCCAACGAACGGACCGCGGGCTCGGAAGCCACGATCCAGCGGTGGTTCAGCACCTCGTAGGTATTCACCGAGGTCGCGTCGAGCATCGTCAGCTCGGGACGATTGCGGCTCGCCAGGTGAAGGTTGAGGTTTTCCAAGCCGTCGACCAGGAGCACCTTCTCACCGTTCACACCCAGACTGTCCAGGTGCTTCAGGAACTCCTTGGTCTTGGGCTCGTCCAGCTGCATGCTCTCGAGCACCACCAGCCGACCCTCGGCCAGCCGCTGGGACAGCACCCCGCGAAGGGCGGCGCGGCGGGCCTTCTTGTTGACCTTCTGCGCGTACGAGCGCGGCTTGGGTCCGTGCACGGTTCCACCGGTGCGCCACAGGGGCGACTGGCGGGAGCCGGCGCGGGCGCGCCCGGTGTGCTTCTGCTTCCACGGCTTGGTCCGGGTGCCGGTGACCTGGCTGCGGTCCTTGGCGGAGTGGGTCCCCCGCCGACGGCTCGCCAGATAGGCGCGCACGACCTCCCACACGAGGTGATCGTTGGCCTCGTGAGCGAAGACGTGGTCCGGGAGCTCGACCGAGCCGACGACCTTGTTTTCCCAGTTCTTGACGTCGATCTTCATGATCATCTCCCGTCTACAGCTTCACGATTCGGATGTAGCTGTTGCGGGCGCCGGGAACGCCACCTTTGAGAAACAGCAGGTTCCGATCGCTGTCCACCTTGACCACGGTGACGTTCTTCACCGTGACGCGGCTGTTGCCGGTCTGACCGGGCATTCCCTGGCCGGGAAAGACCCGGGACGGCCACGCCGATCGGCCGATGGAGCCGGGCGCGCGGTGGAACATGGATCCGTGGGAGGCGCGCCCGCCGCCGAAGCCGTGACGCTTGATGACGCCCTGGAAGCCGCGCCCCTTGGAGCGGCCGATGACGTGCACCTTCTCGTCCGCGTCGAAGATGTCGGCGAGGACGGAGTCACCGGGCTTGACTTCGTCGTCGGCGTCCACCGGGACCTCGCCGAGGTGGCGGGTCGGGGGCACGCCGGCGGTGGCGAAGTGGCCCTGAATGGCCTTGGGCGCGTTGCGCCTCGGGCTGGATTCCACCATTCCGAGCTGCACCGCCTCGTAGCCATCGGTTTCGGCGGATTTGCGCTGAACAACAATGCACGGCCCCGCCTCGACGACGGTCACGGGCACAGCCTGCCCGTCGTCGTCGAAGATCTGGGTCATGCCCACTTTCTTGCCGAGAATTCCGCGTACCATAACAACCTCACCGTGCGCCGTAGGCCTTGATCTGAACATCAACGCCGGCCGGCAGCTCGAGCTTCATCAAAGCGTCGATGGTCTGCTGGGTGGGCTCGAGGATGTCCAGAAGCCTCTTGTGCGTGCGGATCTCGAACTGCTCGCGGGACTTCTTGTCCACGTGCGGAGAGCGCAGCACGGTAAACCGCTGAATGTGGGTGGGCAGCGGAATGGGGCCGAAAATACGCGCGCCCGTCCGCTGCGCCGTGTCGACGATCTCGGTCGCCGACTGGTCCAGCAGTCGATAATCGAAGGCCTTGAGCCGAATGCGGATCTTTTCGCTGGCCATATTTACTCCACGATCTCAGTGATCGAACCGGCGCCGACGGTCCGACCGCCCTCACGGATGGCGAACCGCAGCCCCTTCTCCATCGCGATGGGCGTGATCAGCTCCACCTCGATGTTCGTGTTGTCGCCCGGAATCACCATCTCCACCCCTTCGTCCAGATTCACCGAGCCAGTCACGTCGGTGGTCCGGAAGAAGAACTGCGGCCGGTACCCACGGAAGAACGGCGTGTGGCGACCACCCTCTTCCTTCGTCAGGACATACACC
>JAZBOQ010000013.1:0-3522 GCA_036351195.1 Thermoanaerobaculales bacterium
TCGTCTGCCTCGCCGCCCTTCCTCTCACCGCCCGGGCCGGACAGCTGACCCTCGAGTACCACTTCGACCGTCCGCAGGTCTCCACGGTGCGGATCGGTGATGCCGAGTACCACCGGGTGCGGCTGCCGGGGGCGACCAACGGCGGGCCGGTGGGCAGCCCGGCGCTGCCGGTGAGCCCGGCGCGGATTCTGATTCCGTACGGCGTCGAGCCGGCGAGCGTCGAGGTCGTTTCGGACGAGACCGTGCTCCTCGGCTCGGAGCTGATGGTGGAGCCCGTTCCGCGGCCCTACCCGTTGACCCACGGCCCCGGATCGGTGGGCCCCGCGGCCCCGGATCCGGCCTTCTACGACGTCGAGGGCGTCTATCCGGAATCGGCCTTCCAGGCGATCGGAGTCCAGCCCTTCCGCGGCTACCAGATCCTCGTGCTCCGGCTGCAGCCCGTCCGTTACGAGTCGACGAGCGGCGAGCTCTTCTACAGCCCGAGGCTGCGGGTCGTCATCGAAACCGAGAAGACCGGCCGGGCGCCAGAGATGCTCCGCGGCTTCGACGGGGACGCCACCGAGGTCCGCCGCCGGGTGGACAACCCCGCGGCCGCGGCGAGCTATGAGGCGGCTGGGGTGCGCGCGAGCCGCGCTTACGACCTGCTGATTCTCACCACCGACGCACTCGCGCCGTCGTTCGCGACGCTCGAGACCTACCACGACGCCAACGGTGTCGCCACCGAGATCCGCACCCTCGCCGACGTCGGCAGCAGCGATCCGGCCGACATCCGGGACTACATCCGCACCGCCTACCTCGACGACGGGATCGATTACGTCCTCATCGGCGGCGACGACAACCTGATCCCCGCCCAGGACCTCTACGTGGACTCGCTGGACGGCTATGTCGAGGACGAAATGCCCGGCGATATCTACTACGGCTGCCTCGACGGCAGCTGGAACGGCGACGGCGACGGCCGTTTCGGCGAGCCCAACGACGGCGACGGCGGCGGCGATGTGGACATGGCGGCCGAGGTCTTCGTCGGCCGCTGCGCCGCCGGCAGCGCCGCCGACGTGGACCGGTTCGTGACCAAGACCATCTGGTACATGAGCGGCTCCCACAGCATGCCCGCCGAGGTGCTGCTGGTGGGCGAGTACCTGGGGTTCGGCGGCGTTTCGGACTACGCCGCCGCCGCGCTGGAAGAGCTGGAGGACGGTTCCAGCGCCTCCGGCTACACCACCGTGGGGATCCCCACCGACGAGTACCAGGTGTCCGAGCTCTTCGAGCGGGACGGCTCCTGGAGCCAGGGGGACCTGGCCTCGGCGATCAACGACGGCCTCCACATCCTGAATCACCTCGGCCACGGCGACACGAACTACGCCATGAAGTTCTACAACTCGGATGTGATGAGCGAGCTCGACAACACCGAGCTGCTCTTCCTCTACTCGCAGACCTGCCTCGCCGGCCACTTCGACGGCGGGCAGAGCTGGGCCGAGACGATGAACGTCAAGACCGATCACGGCGCCTTCGCCCTGGTCATGAACGCCCGCTACGGCGTCGGCGCGAACAACAGCACCGACGGCCCGTCCCAACGCTTCAACCGCGAGTTCTGGGACGCCGTCTTCGACGAGTCCATGCCCGAGGTGAGCCGCGCCAACCAGGACTCCAAGGACGACAACCTCTACCGCATCAACGAGCCCTTCATGCGCTGGGTGTCTTACGAGCTCAACCTGTTCGGCGATCCCACGGTGGCGATCCAGGGCGCCGAGGTGACCGGGATGAAGGTGACCCCCCGCGACGCCTTCGACGCCGAGGGCTCGAGCGGCGGCCCCTTCGCCCCGTCGAGCAAGGTCTTCACCGTCGAGAACCTGGACGCCGTGGGGCTCGACTTCACCGTGAGCGCGACCCAGGACTGGATCGATCTGTCATCCACCGGCGGCCACCTGCCGGCCGGCGGATCGACCACCGTCACCGTGTCGATCAACGCGGCGGCCTCTTCCCTGCCCAACGGGATGTACGCCGACACCCTCGCCTTCACCAACACCACCAACCACGACGGGGACACCGTGCGGGCGGTGAACCTCCAGGTGGGCGTGGCGACGCAGCAGCACTCCTGGGACATGAGCAGCGACCCGGGGTGGACCACCGAGGGCCTCTGGGCCTGGGGGCAGCCGACGGGCGGCGGTGGCCAGTACGGCAACCCCGATCCCACGGGCGGCTTCACAGGCACCAACGTCTACGGGTACGACCTCTCGGGCGACTACGCCAACGACCTCTCGGAGACCCACCTCACCACCCCCGCCATCGACTGCAGTCATCTCGGCACCGTCTCGGTGAAATTCCAGCGCCACCTCAACGTCGAGCAGCCCACCTACGACCACGCCTACCTGCGGGTGAGCACCGACGGCGTGAGCTGGTCCGACGTCTGGGACAACACCACCGAGGTCACCGACGCCGCGTGGACCGAGGTCGAGTACGACATCTCGAGCGTCGCCGCCGGCCAACCCGAGGTCTACCTCCGGTGGACCATGGGCACCACCGACGGCGGGTGGCGCTACTCGGGGTGGAACATCGACGACGTGGAGGTGTGGGGGCTGGACCTCAGCGCGCCCCCGTTCTTCGCCGACGGTTTCGAGTCCGGCAACACCTCGCTCTGGTCGCTGACGGCCGACTGACGCCGCACCGATCCGAGCCCGCCTCGAAAACCACCGGGCGCCCGACGGCGCCCGGTTTGCTTTGGTGGACGACAGCTCAACGAGCTACACCTCCCAAAACCGTCAACCTACAACGTGGGAGGCAACATGAGACATGATGTGCATCAGGTGAAGACTGACGGTTGTCTGTCGAGCATCGACGGGCGCACCCTGAAGGCCAAGAGAATCGAAGACCTGGTCCCCGTCGACGCGGGATCACCGGGCCGGCACGCCCTCGAGTATCTTCACGCGCTCGAGGCGAAAGGGTACTCGAGACACACGCTTCGCAGCCGCTCGGCCCACCTTCGCTACTTTCTTGTCTGGTTGCACGCTGCCGGCCACTACAATCTTCGACAGATCTCACCGGAGATCCTGACCCACTACTCGCTTTCCGTACACCGCCACGGCTGCAGGACCGGCAGACCGCTCAGCGCTCACTCGAGATACGACCGAATCGCCAACGTGCACCGGTTCATGAAATGGCTCAACCAACGAGGCGTGCTCACTGACGATCCGACGATCGGCATCGACCGCCCGCGCTGCCGGCGCCGCCTGCCCAAGACCATCTTGACCGCCGCTGAGGCCGAGAAGGTCCTCGCGCAACCGGATGTGTCGTCCCCCCTGGGGTTGCGCGACCGCGCCATCCTCGAGACGCTGTACGCGACCGGCCTGCGTCGGCAGGAGCTGATCGATCTCGATCTCGGCTCGATCGACCTGGCGCGCGGCACCCTTTCCGTGAGGCTCGGAAAGGGAGGAAAGGACCGCGTTGTCCCATTCGGCGCGAGAACCACCGGGTGGATCCGAAGATACCTGAAGTCCTCCAGGCCGGCCCTGCTTCGAGGAACGCGAA
>JAZBOQ010000014.1:0-11132 GCA_036351195.1 Thermoanaerobaculales bacterium
CAGCTCGAGGTTGACGACGAGACTAAGCCGATTATTGCTGTGATGACATTCACAGATGCCCCTTCGCTGCCGACAGCGTCAGGATCGTTAGTTCAGAACGATCTTCAACTTTGGGTCATCAAACCTGGGACGATCATGACGCAGAAGACCTTTGTCGGGAACATTTTTGAGGTCAACAGTTGGTACTCGAAGAAGTACGGCATGCTGCTTCCGTCAAATGTTGACGAGGAACACAACAACGTCAAGGTAATCCGGATTGATAGCAACCAACTGAACGGGCCATTCACTCTGCAGGTTTCATCTTTCGGGATCAATGCGATAGGAGTGCCGGGGCTGGACAACGGTGACGAAAACCAGGACTTCGCCTTGTATGTCTTTAACGCGGTGGCGGCAAACTGAGAAGAGCCTTGTGTACCCGATCTATGAAAGGAGTGTGAGAAAAATGTCAAGGCGTTTCGTTTTGGCGCTGTTGCTGATTGCGGTCCCGATTGCGGCCGAGCAAATCGTGGTGATTCCGGCTGTGTCGGACAACACTCCAGGTCGCAACGGCAGTGTTTGGGCGACCGAGGTGCAGATCATCAAGGTCGACCCGTTGGACTCGCTGACGGTTCGCAGGGTTTGGGTCTGTGTGCCCGAGGGTGGTTTCGAGGAAGAACCGGGCTCAGCCCGGACGTGGGACATGGGAGGCACTCTCGCACGAGACCGCCTGCTCACACTTGTGGGCAGTGACCTGCTTGCTGATTCGGGATCGAATGTTGGAGCCGTGGCGTTGGAGATCCAGGGGGGAGAAGCGATCATCAACGCCCGGATCGCTGATGTTTCCCGGGGAATGTGGTCGGGCTGGACGCCGTTCGGGCAGGGACAACGCGTCCCGGCACTCGAAGATCCGCTGGAGGGTCCCTCGATCTTGCCGTGGGTCGGTGGTTGCCGGAACGACCCATGCTCATCGCACGACCCAGCCGCCTGGGACTACTTCCGAGACAACGTGGGAATCGTGAACCCGAACCCGATGCCGCTGACCGTCAGCGGTGCGGCCATCGGGTTCGGACCGGATGCAACGGATGAGCCGGTCGAGCTCGAGCTGCCGGAGGGGACACGTGAGACCTTCGAACGGGTGGTGCCTGCGTTCGGTTGGCTGCAGTTTCGTTGGGTCGCCGCAGAACGATACGGTTTCAATCAATGGGGGATGCCGAGGATTCCCATCGCGGGGTTCGTCGTGACCCTCGAACCCGATCAGGAAATTCCGTACTTTGCATATGCTTCAACGGTTTTCTCTCCGGATCCCGACTCGAGCGTGCCGATATTCAATGACCCGATGTTCATCCCCGCTCACGAGGGTTTCATCGAGCCGTATTCACGAGACTGAGACACGGGGTGATCCGTTGACGGCTCCACCACCGGCCATGGTCTATCCGCTGATCGCCTCCAGCTGCTCGGTGACGAGCCCCTTGAAGAGCTCGATCTTGTAGGCGTTCCCCGACAGGGGCTCGGCGCCCTCGACGGCGGCGGCTGCGGCTGCCGCGATGGTGTCCGCGTCCAGGACCTTGCCGACGACGGCCTTCTCGACCCCTGAGGCGTGCCACGGAACCGGCGCTGCTCCCGACAGGAAGACCCGCGCCGACCGCACCGTGTCGCCGTCGAAGACCAGGGCCAACGCGACCCCCGCCACGGCGAAGTCCCAGGCGTTGCGGGACCGGACCTTGCGGTAGGACGAACGCAGCCCGGACGCTTCCTTGGGCAGCACGATCTCGGTGATGATCTCGTCGTCCTCGAGCACGGTCTCCCGCTGCGGGTCCACCGCCGGCGGCACGTGGAGCTTTTCCACCGGGACCGAACGGTCTCCGGACGGACCGGAGATCCGACAGGTCGCCCCGAGGGCGGCCAGGGCCGGGGCGGTGTCCGACGGGTGGACCATGAAGCAGAGCTCGCCGCCGAAGATGCAGTGGAGCTGGTTCTCTCCGGCGTAGGCGTAGCAGAGCTCGCCGCCCTTGCGCAGACAGTGGAAGTCGCCGCGGTAGTACCAGCAGCGCGACTTCTGGCAGAGGTTGCCGCCGATGGTGCCCTGGTTGCGCAGCTGGGGGCTGGCCACCACCCTGGCGGCGTCGGCGAGGGCGGTGAAGCGGGCGTTCACGGCGTCGTCGCCGGCAATCTCGGCGATCGTGGTCATGGCGCCGAGGCGCAGACCGCCGCCCGAGGTGGCGGCGACGCCCTTCAGATCCTCGATGGCCCCGAGCGAAACCAGCGTCTCGGCCGAGAGCACACCGTCGCGGAGGCACCCGATGAGGTCGGTGCCGCCGGCGTGGAGGCGGCCGCCCTTCTCATCGAGAACGGCGAGAGCGTTTGTGATGGACGAGGGACGGATGGTGCTGAACTTGGGAAGCATCTCAGGCCCCCTTCTCGTGCTGCTTGATGGCCTGGAGGACGGTCTTCGGGGTCAGCGGCGCATCGGTGATGCGGATCCCGAGAGCGTTGGCCACGGCGTTGCCGACGGCGGCCGCAGTGGGGATGGTGGCGGGCTCGCCGAGGCCCTTGGTGCCGGTGGAGTTGAAGGCGTTGTCGGGGCTGTCGATGGGGACGCACACGTGGCCCGCCGCCACGTCGAGCATGGTCGGGACCTTGTAGTCGTGGAAGTTGGCGTTGGCCATCTTGCCAGTCTGCCGGTCGAGGACCCGCTGCTCGGTGACGCCGAGGCCGATACCCATCGCGATGCCGCCGTAAACCTGGTTGTCGAAGGTGAGGCGGTTGAGCACCCGGCCCGAGTCGTGCGCCCCGAGAAAGCGGAGGATCCGGATCTCCCCGGTGAGGGTGTCGACCTCGACCTCGCAGAACTGGGCGCAGAAGGGGAAGGTCACCGTCTCCTCGGGGTTGGGGCCGCGGTAGCCGGTTCCCAGCAGCAGGCCACGCCGGCCGAGCATCTGCACCTCGGTCAGGGCCAGGCTTTTCTCCGGGTCCGACGCGCTGGTGATCTGGAGGTTCTCGAGCTGGAGATCGTCGACGGAGGTTTCGAGCTGATCGGCGGCGAACCCGAGGATCTGGTTCTTCACCGACCGCGCCGCGGCGAGCACCGCGGGGGAGTCGGAGGGAACCGTCTTGCTGCCGCCGGACGGGGTCGCGAACTGGGTGGTGCCGGTGTCGGCGTGTTCGACCTGGATCCGGTCCAGGGGTACGCCGAGCTCCTCGGCGACGATCATGGCCGCCCAGGTCTTGGTGCCGGTGCCGATGTCCGAAGCGCCCATGTTGACGTTGGCGCTGCCGTCGGCGAAGAGCTTGACGATGACCGTCGACGGCGGCCCGCCGGGGTAGAACCACATGCCGGCGGCGAACCCGACGCCGCGGCGGAGGTGGCCCTCGCCCGAACCGCGCACGGCGTCCGGCTTCCACCCGAAGGCTTCGGCGCCCCGGGTGAGGCAGGCTTCGAGCCCGGTGGAAGTGAAGGGAGGCCGCGCCTCGTTCTGGAGCTCGGTGGGGATGTTCTTGAGCCGCAGGGCCATGGGGTCGAGATCGAGCTTGGCGGCGAGCTCGTCCATGGCCTGCTCGAGGGCCCAGTCGGCCTGGGGAACCCCCGGCGCCCGCATCGGCCGGGCCTTGCCGGCGTTGGTGTAGACGGTGGTGTCGACGGTGCGGACGTTGTCGCACCGGTACAGGTAGTTGGGCAGCGTCGCGGTGCCGGCGTTGTACCGGTAGGCGCCGGTGGAACCGAGGGATTCGTACTCGATGGCGGTGAGCGCGCCGTCGGCGGTGGCGCCGATCTTGATCCTCATGGTGTTGCCGGGGCGGTTTCCGGTGGAGGTGAAGCAGTCTTCGCGCGGCAGGAAGATCTTCACCGGCCGCGCCGTCATCCTGGCCATGATGGCGGCCATGACGGTGTACTTGCCGGTTTCGAGCTTGGCGCCGAAGCCGCCGCCCATGTAGTGGCCGATGACCCGAACGTTGGAGGTGGGGAGCTGGAAGGCGCTCGCCATGGCCTGCTGGACCGAGAAGACGCCCTGGGTCGAGTCCCACACGGTGAGCTTGTTGCCGTCCCAGCGCGCCACCGAGCCGTGGGGCTCCAGCGGCGCGTGAATCTGGCACTCGGTGCGGAAGGTGCGCTCGACGACGGCGTCGGCGGCCGCGAAACCGGCCTCGATGTCGCCGCGCTCGCGGACCTGGGGCTCGCCGACCACGTTGCCGCCCTCGTGAATCGCCGGGGCGCCGTCGGCCATGGCCTCGGCCTCGTCGATGACGAAGGGCAGCTCCTCGTAGTCGACGGTGATGGCGCGGATGGCGTCGAATGCCTGGTACGGTGTCTCGGCGGCCACCGCCGCGACCTCGTCGCCCTCGTGCCGGCAGTGGGGATCGAAGAGCGTGCTCTGGGACTGGCCGCCGCGGGTGTACCACGGCATGTCGGCGCCGGGCGTCGAGCCGGTGATCACCGCCTGGACGCCGGGCATGGCCTCGGCCGCCGAGGTGTCGATCTTCAGCACCCGGGCGTGGGCGTGGGGGCAGCGCAGGATGGCGCCGTGCAGCATGCCGGGGAGCGAGACGTCGTGGGGGTAGACCGCAGTGCCGCTGACCCGCTCGTACCCGTCCACCTTGGGCTGTCGGGTGCCGACGACGCTGGTCTCGGGCCAGGCGCCGGCGGCGGCGTCGTTGTCGGGAGTTTCCGGAGGCGTGCCGTCGATGTGGTAGTCGTGGCGATCGGTCATGACCCACCTCCCTTCTTGCGCGATGCGCCGGCGTGGGACACCGCATTGACGATGTGCTGGTAGGCGCCGCAGCGGCAGAGGTTGCCGCTCATGGCCACCCGAATCTCCTCGTCGGTGGGCGAGGGGTTGGCGCGCAGCAGCCCCTCCGCGGCCACCACCTGGCCGGGGGTGCAGTAGCCGCACTGGAAGGCGTCGTGCTCGACGAAGGCCTGCTGCACCTCGCCGAGCTGCTCGCCGTCGAGGAGGCCCTCCACGGTGGTGATCTTCGAGCCCTCGGCCTCGACGGCCAGGGTCAGGCAGGCGTAGCGGGGCTCATCGTCGATGAGCACGGTGCACGAGCCGCACTCGCCGCGCTCGCAGCCGGCCTTGGTGCCGGTGATCCCCAGGCGCTCGCGCAGCACGAAGAGGAGCGTCCAGCGGGGTTCGACGAGGAGCTGGTGCGTCCGTCCGTTGATGGTGAGCGCGACCGCCACCATCTCCTCGGGATCGGTGATCTCGGGAACCGCCTCGGCGCGGCTCGAGACGCCGGCGGCCACCGCCGCGGCGCCGGCGCCCACGGAGCCGAGGAAGCCGCGGCGTGTGACGCCGCCCTCCGCGTGGGTGTCGGTGGATCTGTTCTTCGCCATGGAGCCCTCCTTGCGGGACACGTGTTGTTCTCGAGGTTGCCGGATCGTTCACGTGGGATTGTAGCGTGGACCGTTTCTCCCCGTATTCGGCGAAGATGACGTCGCACTCATCGCAAACCACAGATCACACAGATGGTCGTCCGTCGAAGATGACACAGATTCATCGGAACGTCACAGTGCTGACTCATCGCACATCGCCTTTGTCGGACACGAGCTTCACGGTTCGATCAAACGTCGCGGAACTCACGACCGCTCATCGCTCGGAGGGAGCCCGGGTCATTCAATGCGATGATCCGCGGAATCCGGCACAATCCGTGTTCATCCGTGGTCATGTGATGGGTGCGATGTGCGATGGATCTGCATCATCTGCGGTTTGGACCGGTCGCCCGTTCAGGTCCCTTGTGCCCAGCTACATGGCGAGAAGCGCAGCGGCGAGTGCCCCGAGGATGCCCAGGCATCCGCATCCGCTGCCGCGGCTGACCGCGTGGTTGAACAGGGCGCGGCCGGCGGTTCGGCCGACGACTGGCACCGAGGCGATGGCCACCTTGGCGGCCGTTTCGCGCCAGCGGTCCATCTCCTCGCGGTGGAGCTTGTTGCGGAGGATCTGCTTCTCCACCGCCACCCGCTCCCGGTACTTCATCTCCTCGCGGGTTCGGACGACCTCGAGCTCCTCCGCCTCGGGAATGAACTTCAGCTGGGAATCGCAGTACTCGCAGAAGACCTCGACCTCGCCGAGGGGCACCTCGACGGGGGCGGAGCAGTTGGGACAGTGGTGGGAGAGCGGTTCAGGCATCGATCTCTCGTCCGCGAAGCTGGTCCACGAGCTGTCCGATCTCCCGGGGCGTGCCGAATCGGTAATCCGGAACCACCTCCCACCGGCTGCCCACGTCGCCGTTGATGAAGTCCACGGCCACCTTGCGGAACCACAGCTCGTGGCCCATGGCGAGAAGGTCGCGGTTGGCATTGGCGGCGCAGAGCATGTCGGTCTCGTGGTCGCCGACGTAGAGGGCGGTGGCAGGCTCCTCGATACCCAGGATGTCGAGGGCGCGGAGAATGCCGTCGGGGGCCGGCTTCTGCCGGTCCATGGGGACCTCGGCGTAGCCGACGATGGCGCTGAAGAAATGGCCGACCCCGTTGTCGTCCAGCACCTGGGCGATGATCTCGCGGTCGTTCTGCGAGACCACCGCCTGGGGGAGCTCCCCGAGATCCTCCAGGGTGTCGGCGATACCCGGGAAGAGGGGGACCTCGGTGGGATCGTCGAGCTGGTACGGGGCCCATTTCTGCGACGCCGGTTCGCACTGGTCGGGGGTGAGGCCGAGGGCGGAGGTGTAGAGCTCTTGCCAGTTGGACACGCGCTCCCAGGCGGCGAGGTAGGTCTCGACGGACGACAGCGCGGGGATGTCCCGCCACGGCCGTCCGGTGATTTCCTGCGTGATCCGCCGGTTGACGCTGAGGTTGCGATGGCGGGTGTCGGCCAGGGTGCCGTCGAAGTCCCAGATGACGGCCTTGAGGGGGTGGTTCGGAATCATCCGGGACATTATGCCTCGGCCCGGGTGAACGTGGTGTGATGTCGGACCCGTCCCGGTCGACCCACTGCCGCCGTCTCTTCGAGCCTGCGGCAGGTTCAGCACCAGCGATCAGGGGCATGCAGTCAGGGACAGTGTTCAGGAACAGGGTTCGGACGCAGTCGACGGGAACACCACTGTCGACCCGGGGCCGCGTCGCCTCACGGCGACGCAGCCAGATGCCGAGCTGGAGCTCGGCGGTCCCGGGCGGTCGCTGCTCACGGACGCCGTCGCTGTTCCTGCCGCTGTCGGCTGCCGCTGATGTGCGACCGCTGTACCTGAACGCTGCGCCTGTCGCTGCATCGGGAGCGGGGACAGTTACCATCTCTCCATGGAGACCATCAGCGTCAAACAAGCACGCCGCCTCGCCCTCGCTCGTGCCGGGCTGCTCAGGCCCGAGTGGACCGGGATGCCGCGACACGCCCGGGGGCGGGGGCCGTCGGCGCGCCGCGCCTGCCTCCAGGTCGTTCGCCGTTTCGGGTACCTCCAGCTCGACTCCATCGGGGTCGCCGGGGCCCGGACCCACGGTCTGGTGCTCATGTCGAGGTTGAACGGTCTCGATCCTTCGGTGGCCGAGGACCTGTTGCAGCCCGGGGAGCCCGTCTTCGAGTACATGGCTCACGAGGCGTGTTGGCAGCCTTTGGAGGACTGGCCGCTGTGGGCCTTTCGGCGGCGTGAGCTCCGCGACCAGCCCCGCTGGGGGCAGGTCGTGGCCGAGCACCGGCGGCAGGCCGACGAGCTTGTGAGGCGAATCGAGGCGGAGGGGCCGCTGCGCTCGGTGGACTTCGCGAGTGAGCGGTACAGCTCGACGTGGCAGGTCAAGATCACCACCGTCGTCGCCGGCGCCCTGTGGGGAACGGGAGAGCTCGCGATCCGCGAGCGGCGCGGGTTCCAACGGGTCTACGACCTCGCCGAGCGGGTGATCCCTGAGGAGGTGCGGTCCCGGGAGGCGAGCTTCTCGGACGCCCTGCCGGTGTTGATCCTGAAAGCGCTGGCGGGTCACGGCTGGGCGACCCGGGCCACCATCGCCGACACCTGGCGGCTGAAGGGCAAGGCCAGGCTCATCGATGCCGCGTTGCTCGAGCTCGAGGAGGCGGGTGAGGTCGTCCGGTGCGAACTCGTGACCGCCGGTCACGGCAGCCGGCCGGGGTGGATCCGAGCCGAGGACCTGGAGCTCGCGGCGCGTCTCGATCGGCTCCGCCCGCGGCGGGATCGCGGCGTGCTGCTCTCGCCCTTCGACCCGGTGCTCTGGGATCGGGGGCGGGTGGCCGAGCTCTTCGGCTTCGACCAGGTGCTCGAGATCTACAAGCCGGCCGGAGACCGGGTTTACGGCTACTACTGCCTGCCCGTCCTCGCAGGCGACCGCCTGGTTGCCCGGGTCGACCTCAAGGCTGATCGAAAGCGCGACCGGATCAACGTGCTGTCGTGCCGATTCGAGCAGGAAGGGCCTCCAGCCGCCCATCGCGATGCGGTCCGGCACGCCCAGGAACGCCATGCCCGCATGCTCGGCATGACAATCGATCGTTAGTTCTCAGAAATCGAAACGGGGCCGCCGCGGCCCCGTTTCGATCTCCGAGACGCGTCGATCTTCTTGTGGCCTCAGTCGACCTCGATCCTCAAATCCGAGACCTCTTTCACAGCGTCACCCAGGGCGGCGTCGAAGGCATCCTGCGTACCGATCCTGCCAGTGCTGAAAAGATCGCTGAGGATCTCGCGAACTTCGGACCGCGATGCGTGGAGTTCGACCACATGGTTGTGGATATGGATGTTGCCTTCATCGATGATCCGGGCCGCTGCCTCGCGGTAGGGTGCGTTCGGCGAGGCGACCGCTCCGAAATGCGAGCGGAGCGCGTCGGCAACATCGGAAATCAATGCGGCCTCGATACGTGCTCCCATCCGTTCCATCTCCTCCTCGAACGGTGCCATTTCTTCCTGAATCCGCTCCATCTCGGCGTGCATGCGTTCCATCTGCTCGTGCTCGAGATTCATGAGTTCTTGATGTTGTCCCATCTCCTCGTGGACTCGCGCAGTTTCCACGGCGGTGAGCTTGGAGATCTCTTCGTGGAGAGGTGCGAGTTCGTCCTGGAGTTGGGCCATCAGCTCCTGGTATTCGGACATGTCGATGTGGATGTCCCCAATGCTCTCGTGGAGGGCTTCCATCTGTTCGTGGATCTGTTCCTGCACCTCGTCGAGGGTGCCGTCGTCGATGTGGAAAGTCATGGTTTCGAGTTTTTCGTGCATGCGCTCCATCTGCTCGTGATAGGGCTTCATGTCGATTTCGATATCTTCGATCTGTGCGAGGAGAGGCGCCATCTCGGCCTCGATGCGGGCGACCGCCTCGTGATCGATCTCGATGCCGATGGCCTCGATTCTCTCGATGATGGGCTGCATGTCGATTTCGACGTCACTGATCCGGTCGAGGTAGGGCGCGATTCTGGTTTCGACCTTCTCCATGTCGACGATGGCCGCCTTCAGTTCGGGGCTGGCGGGTTTGGCCGGCGGTGCCGGTCGCGCAGGTTGGGCAGGTTGGACGGGATCTGCAGGTTCGACAACCCGTGGACTTGCGGCGGGCTCTGCGGGTTGGACCGAGGCGATGGCGGGCACGAGGGCGGCGGTGAGGATCACGGCGGGGAGGATGACGGCGAGGCCGATCCGGCGGTGATTCGAACGATTCAGAATGCGCATGATGCGTTCCTCCAGGTGAGAGCGCCGGGCCATGGCGAGGCCGGCGGTGGCGGCATTGGGGCGCTGCACGGCGGTGCGGGCGATGCCGAGCAGGTGGCAGGCATAGGACGAGGCGCGCGAGCCGAGTGACAGAACCTCTTCGTCGCAGGCCATCTCCTGCTCGAGCTCGAGGCGCTGGACGGCCCACCAGACCAGCGGGTTGAACCAGTAGATCGCGCGGGCGACCTGAGCGACGGCCCTGAGCGGCCAGTCGAAACGAACGACGTGAACCATCTCGTGTTGGAGCACCGCCTGGCGGCGGTCGTAGAGCCAGCTCCGAGAGGACTCGGGCAGCGCGACGACAGGCCGGAACACGCCGAAGACCGATGGGATGTCAAGGTCGGAGGTTCGGACCAACCGGATGCGCTGGCCGCACCCCACCTGGGTGCGGACGCGGTGTAGAAGGTCCCGCCACTCGGGATCGTCGATCTTCGTCGCTCTGCGGACGATTCGCGACATCTGAAGCAGGCCGGCGGCCTGTTGCAGGAGCAGGAAGGCGGTCGCCAATCCCCAGAAGATCGCGATCACCGCCGCAGGATCGGGCATCGGCCACGCGGGCGGCGCCGCGGCAATCCGAGCGCTGCCCACGGTGGCCGTACCGACGGCGAGAGCGGGGGGCGGGAGCGGTTGCTCGCCGGCGGTCGCCGACATCGCGGCGGGCTCGGCTGCCGGCGAGGGGAGGTCGATCGGCAGCTCAACGAAAAACGAAGGCACGACCGCGGCGACGGCGGGGATCAGCAGCGATCCCACGAGGGCGGTGGCCCAGACCGCGGCTCGCAGGCGGGCGGGCCGACCACGGAGCGCCAGCGCCAACCCCCATGCGGCGAGGAGGAGGATCAGGACCTTGAGAGAACCGAGCGCGGCAACGAAGAGGGTGATCATCACCGGCCCTCTTTTCTGGCTTCGTGGATCTTTTCCGCCAGGCGGTCGAGGGCCTGCTCGTCGAGCTCCTCGTCGTCGAGATCGAGCAGCGCCGCCACGGCGTTCTCGGGGGATCCCCCGAAAAAGGTCTGGACGAGTCGCTTGAGGGCGGTGTCGCGGGCCTGTTCGCGGGGAATCGTCGGCAGGAACACGTAGCGCGGCCCCTCGGTCTCGTGGACCAGGTGGCCCTTGTCTTCGAGGATCCGCAGCATCGCGCGAACCGCCGAGTAGGACGGCGGGTCGGGGAGGTCTGCGCGGACCTCTGCGGCGGTGGCTCGGCCTCGGGAGTAGATCACTTCCATGATTTGACGCTCCCGCCGGCTCAGTTGGTTTGGATCGGTCGTCATGGCGCTTCCTTCCGCGGTGTTGATGGCCGTCAACGATCGATGCTAAGAATTTAGCATCATGCTAGAAGTTTAGCACCTGAATTCGTTTTGTCAAGGCCTCACCCGTGAAAAGGTACGAAAATGCTGGTCTCGAGGTTCGATTTTTCTAGCCGAGGCGTCGGCGTCCTGGGCTTCCGCCGCCTGCCGGGTCCGTAGCGCCCAGGACCGCCGAGCTCCAGCTCGGCATGGGTCGTGGTGGGGATCTCGTGCGTGGTCGTGTTCCGG
>JAZBOQ010000015.1:0-3372 GCA_036351195.1 Thermoanaerobaculales bacterium
ACAGGTCCAGCACTGTCGAGGAGTAGAGCGTGTCCTGGTTCATGCGAATCACCGGCTGACTCTCCGGCGTGACGGGCTCGCCCAGGTGAGTGAACTTCCCGAAGTCCACGCCGTAGGTCTGCATGTTGGCGCTGATCATGTGGTCCGACTCGGCCCGGACAAAATTATCCACCGTCACGTCCTCGGCCATGGCAGGCGCCACGAGGGCGATCATCAACAGCATTGTGGTCAGCGTCTTCATGACTCTCTCCTTTGAATCTGGAATCCATTTCTGAATTGGTCTCATCGTGCCTCGCGGCGTCGTGACGACGAGCGCGTCATCTCTCCCCGCCTATTCCACCAGCTCGAAATCGCCTGGCTTCCAGGTCTTGTCGAACCAGGGTTCAAGGGGCCCGTAAAGTCTGAGGAGAATGGCAAAACCCTTGCCCCGGATCGTCTGTACCCAGTGATCCTCATGTCCTTCCGGCGCATCGGGTCCGAACCAGATCGTGTAGGCCCCATCCTCATCGGGGGTGACGCCGGGGAGCGTACTGTCGAGGCCGGCCAATCGCTGGTCCGTCTCCAGCATCGAACGATGCTGCGTCGAGTAGATGGTAAAGGACCAGAAATTATTCATCGGCACCGGCCCGGGCAGAGTGACCTTGTAGGTCTTGCTGCCGTCGAGATAGTCGCCATCGGCGCCATGGGCGGTAAAGGCATAGACCGATCCCGTACCCACCTGGGGCGATGACATCGCCGGTGTGATTCCGGTTGCAGCATAGTGAAACATCGTTCGGTCATCGAGGCCGCGCACTCCATTGCTGATGAACTCGTGGCTACCACCGACGAACGAGGTGTACCACTGTCGATCAGGATAGAAGTAGAAGCGCTCCCGATCACGCGGTCGGAACATGATCGCTCGGGCCGTCGTATTTCCGACTGTCGCTGCCTCGGCAAGTATTTTTTTCATTCGCGCGTCGGGCTCGAACGGAAGGTCCTTCCTGATGCCGATGGAGGCGAAGAGGCCGGCGATCTCGGGATCGAAGGCATCGGTCGGTTCGTTCTGGACGATGGCGTTCAGTTCGTCAAAGTAGGTGTCATCGCCGGCGTGGATGGTATTCATCTTCGACCCGGAGAAATTCACGAAGGTCTCCTCGGGCGGGTCCTTCGCCTCCGCGAGGAGATAGACCTTCGTTTCCGCCTTGACGCCGGCGACCGCCGCTTCGACTCCCGCGTCCGACACGAAGGCGCGGGCGAGAACCCAGTGCATGTTCGTGCTGGTTCGGACGACGTGGAATCCGAGCGAGGGGACAGGACCGTCATAGTGCGGCGGCAGGAACAGATAGCGGCCGCCGCGACCCTGGTCCGGGCCGGTGACACCGATATCGGTGTCCCAACGGAAGAAGGCATCGTTGACGAGCCCGAGGAGACCGGGAGGGACCTCCATCACGACCGGACCTTGCTTGAGGTCGAGGCAGGTCGTCACGTAAATTGTGGTGGAGTTTGCCGTCAGCCACAGCGAGCGGGCGTCCAGCAGGTCTTCGCTGATGCCGATGGTGTGGGCGGGGATACCTGCCTCTTCGAGGCCGAGGCACATTGCATGGAGCGACGCCGCCGGCATGCCACTGAGAAAGGCCTCAACGCCACGCATGAAGTCCAGGTTGTCGTAGGCTTTGCGGACGGTGTCCTCGTCCGGCATGCCATCGAAGAATTTCAAGGTGCCGAGGCGCTCCGTTTCCACGACATCGGGTGTCAGCAGGCTTTTGGGCTTTTCCGCCGAATAGGTCTGCGCCCGGCAAACCGGGCTTCCCGCGGTCAGCGCCAGGGCAAGGGCTGCGACAACGATGATTGGTGTTGTTCGGGTCATGGTGTTCCTCTCTTGGGTGCTAATTCAGTCGACGGGACGGGCTTCCGGCGCCTTCCACGAGCCGTCGAAGTAGGGCTTCTGCGGCAAGTAGATGCGCAGCATGTAGTTCCACCCGCCCATGATCGGCAGGAAGTTCGGCTGGGCTTCATCGCCGCCGAAGTGGATCGTGACGCTGCCGTCGTTGTGGGTCACGGCGCCCCGGCTGTTGATGACATATTTTTCGAGAGCGTTCTTCTCGAAGTAGCCGCGATCGTTGTAGATGCTGACCGACCAGAAGGCGCCATCTCCTGCGGGGACGTTCTTCAAGGTCAGGACGTACGGTGTGACGCCGTCGTTCTGCGGCGGCACGACGTTCTGGTAGACAGCGTTGGAGGGTTCCCAGCCACCCCATGTATCGGCGCTCGAGATGAGGTGCGCCACCGGATCGACCTCGTCGTGGCTGGCGCCAAACCCCTCATCTCGGTTCGGCAGGTATTTTCCCAGCACCTTGAGAGCCTCGCGCATCTCCTCCAGCGCAGCCGAATCCCAGTTGGGAACCTCGAAGCGCCCCGGATCCGCCTGGGTCACCTTCAGTCCGTCCTGAGCCCGGTGCGCGGCGGCAAGGTCCTCGGGATCGTTCGCATCCACCAGCGTGCGGGCGATGACGGCGACGTATCGGCTGCCCATCTCATCCTGAGTCAGCGTGAAATCACCGGGATCATAAACCGTCAGTACGGAATAGTGCTCCTCGTTGACCACCAGGATCGACTGGTAGCGGTCGCCGATTTCAGGTTTGGTGATGGTGGCCGGTTCGCTGAGGTCGAGGACCAGTGAGGAGTAAAGGGTGTCCCGATTCATGCGGACCACGTTTTGCCGGTCAATCGGCGTGAAACCCCTCATGTGGTCCCACCGACCCAGACAATCAAACATGGCGATCGAGGCCTTCATCATGTGGTGCGTCTCGGCGATGGGGAACTGATCCACGTTGATCGGCACGACATCCTCGGACGAGACGAGCTCCGTATCGGCCCACAGTTGAACGACCCCAACACTTGCGAACCCGAGGCAGAAAATGGCGATGGTGACGGTTCGTTTCTTCATGACACGGTCTCCTTGGTCTTGCACGTCCTCACGGCTTCGGCAGTACGAAGTTGGCCTGCAGGCGGAAGCGCCAGCCGTCCGGGCCGGTGCAGGCCTCCGAGAACCCGGACTCCGACCCATCGATCCAAGACATGGTCTGACGGCATTGCTCACAGCTGACCCTCCGGTAGGATCTTGAACAACCATGCCTGAAAACGCTGCCAGCCGCTCTGCGCCGGCTGCCTCGTCACGGTTCCTTCGGCCGACTCCCAAATGAGCTTCCCGTTGTCATTGAGTCGAACCCGCCAGCTGTTGGCCGGCGCCATGTCGCGTTCGGCGATGGCCGCCACCTCTTCGGCAAGTCCGGTGCTCGTGACGATCATCCCCATCTCGGTGTTGAGGCGGATCGAACGGGGGTCGAGGTTGAGGGAGCCGATGTAGACGTACTCGCGGTCGATGACCATGGC
>JAZBOQ010000016.1:0-6044 GCA_036351195.1 Thermoanaerobaculales bacterium
ACTACAAGAGAGCTCAGTACTTTGTAGCGCCGGCGCCCCCGCCGGCGATCTGCCTTCGATCTTGGTCCTCTCCTGGAACCCGGTATTTTCGCAGGAGGCTCAGTTAGCAGTGATGAGTTATGAGTTGCGTCGCACATCGTACGTTCGGGGTTAGGGGTTAGCCGGCTTTCTTCTTGTCGGCCTTGACTCGTTTCTTGCCGCCGGACTCGTCGCCGTAGTAGCCGTAGCGGTAGTAGTTGTAGTAGCCGGAGTAGTAGTAGTGGTCGGCTTCGATGTCGATCATGTTGAGAACGGCGCCGGCGATGGGGGTGCCGGTGCGGCTGATGGTCTTGACCGCCTCGCGAATGATCTTGCGGCGGGTGGCGCCGTACTCGGTGACCATGAGCACCAGGTCGCAGCTCTGGGCGCACATGACGGGGTCGGTGACCGAGGCGATGGGCGGGGTGTCGAGGATGATCCAGTCGTAGCTCGTGCGCGCCTCGTCGAGCAGGGCCTTGAAGGTGAGCTTGCCGAAGAGCTCCGGCGGGTTGGGCGGCAGCGGGCCGGAGGTGATCACCTGCAGGTTGGGCACGTCGGGGACGTTGTGCATCACCTCGGTGGCGGAGCGCTCGCCGAGGACCACGGAGGTCAGGCCGCGGACGTTTTTGGTGTTGATGATGCGGTGGATGCGCGGCTTTCTCAGGTCGGCGTCGATCAGCAGCACCTTGGCGCCGCCGTTGGCGAAGACCTTGGCCATGTTGAAGGCGACGGTGGTCTTGCCCTCCGAGGGCACCGACGAGGTCACCATGGCCACGTGGCACCCCTCGCCCCGCGAGGCCAGAATCATGGCGGTGCGCAGGGCCTGGAACGACTCGCGCAGGACGCGGGCGTTTTCCTCGGTGAACTTGGGCATGGCGCTCAGCACGTCGAGGCCGACGTGGCGCTCGAGCTGCTCGGGGGTGCGGACGGTCTGGTCGATGAAGTCCAGGCCGAGGACCAGGCCGACGCCCAGGAAGAGGCCGAGGACGACGGACATCATGACCGTCCGGGGAACGTTGGGGGTGAAGTGCGCCCGGGGCGCAATGGCCGGCTCGATGACGCGGACGTTGTTCACCGTCTGCATGGACGAGATGTTGGCCTCGTTGGAGCGGGCCAGCATGTCTTCCAAAAAGACCTTGTTCTGCTGGTATTCGCGCTCCAGGCGGTCGGCCTCCAGGCGCTGCTTCGACACCTCGATGGACTCGTCGCGAAGCTCCTGGATGTTGGAGAGCAGCGACCGCTCGCGGCGGCTGACGATGTCGAAGTCGGTCTCCAGCGACACCTTGATGGCCTCGACCTGGTCCGCGATGCGGCGTTCCAGGGTGGCGATGGACGAGCGCAGGTCCTTGATCTGGGGGTGGCCCTCTTTGAGCTCGCGGAGCTTCTCGTTGAGCTCGACGTCGAGCTGGTTGCGCTCCTGCACCAGGTTCTGGACGGTGGCATCCTGCAGCACCTCGGCAAAGGTGGTGTAGGAGACGTTCTGGCGGCCCACCCGGCGCAGGGCGTTGATCTTGGTTTCCAGCCGGATGCGGTCGGCCTTGGTCTGGGCGTACTCGGTGGTCAGGGTGGAAAGCTGCTCGGAGATGACGTTCTGGTCTTCATCGGCGAAGAGCACCGCGTCGTCGCGCTCGCGATAGGTCATCAGATTGGCTTCAGCTGCTGCGACCTGATCCTGCAGCGGCGCCATGCGGTCCTGGATCACCTTGTAGACCTGGCGGGAGCGGTCCAGGGACGCCTCGATGTTGGCCTTCTGGAACTCGTCGACGTAGATGTTGAGCCACTCGGAGGCCCGGTCGGGGTCGTCGCTGACCATGGAGATCTCGACCACGAAGGACTCGGAGATCGCCTCGGCCTCGACCATGCCGAGGACCATGCTGACGGCGTCGACACCCTGGTACTCCGGCAGCGAGTCGAGCCCCAGGCGGTCCACCAGGCGCTGCGCAAGCTGGCGGGTCTGAAGCACCTCAATCTGATCGGCGATGAAGCGGTCCATCTGCCACCAGCTCATCATCAGATCGAGCTGGTTCTGGCTGAGCTGCGGCGCCGGCTGCAGGGTGAGCTTGGTGGTGGCCCGGTACATCTTGGTGCGGGTCATGGCCCAGGCGGTGGCGAGCACCACCGTGGCCAGCAGCACCGCGACGATGATCCACTTCTTGGCCCACAGCAGGCGGGCGTACTCCATGATGTCGATCTCGGAGTCGGACTCGTCGGCCCAGCCGGCATCCGGCGGCATGGCGTACCAGCCGGGGGCCGGCATCATCTGCGGCTGTGGGCTCGAGCCTTGGGGGGTTGGGGAATCTGGCATGTTAGAGGCTCCGGAGGGCGTTCTGTTATCTAGTGAGGAGGGACGTATTAGTTAGGAGTTATGAGTTATGAGTTATGAGTTATGAGTTTCATCGCACGTCGCACAACATCGCAAGTTATGAGTTTCATCGCAGGTCGCACAACATCGCAGGTTAGGAGTTGTGAGTTTCGTCGCACGTCGCACATCGCATTGCACATCGCAAGTTAGGGGTTAGGAGTTTCATCGCACGGGTGAATTCAGAGTTCTGAGTTCTGAGTTCTGAGTTACATCGCAGTCTTCGTTTGCCTTTGTAGCGGCAGCCTTCCAGGCTGCCTTTGGCCGCTTTTGTGGCGGCAGCCTTGCAGCTGCCTTTGCGCGCTCTTGTAGTGGCAGCCTTCCAGGCTGCCTTGGGTCGGGGGCTCAAGCCTCCTGTCATCCTGGGGTTCCCTGTCAACTCGAGGGAGTGAGTCCGCGCCGTTTTTCCTGTCATCCTGAGCGGAGCGGCCGCCGCGGCCGCGCAGTCGAAGGATCCCCAGCGGGTGCGCAAACGATCGGGATCGAGGGGGGCGCATCGTAACCTCCGGGGATCCCTCGACTGGTTCGCGGACTCTCTCGCTCGGGATGACGGGGAACGGTTGCATCGCAGGGCAGGTCCTCGGTTTCTTGTTGGTGAGGTGTTTTCTTCCGTTTACTTGAGGTCGTAGTGAGAGCGAGCCCGGACGACATACACGGTGTTGTCGTCCTCGTCGATCCTGTAAACGATTCGGTCTTGGTATGTGAGACGTACTGAAAGATAGCCTTTCAGATCTCCGACGAGTCGTTTGCCTCCGTGTGGCTCGATGGCAAGGCGGTTCTGCACGATGTCTTTCAACTTTGATCTCAGCTTCGGAGTGAGCTTGTCGAGATCTTTCAGTGCACGGCGGGCAAACACCACTCGATACGCGGGTCGGTCACTCATCCTTGAAGAGGTCTGCCGCATCGACCACTCGGCCGGCGGCGATGTCCTGTTCCGCCTCCTTGATGCTCTCCATCATGCCGTCAACTGAAAGAATCTCGAGCGTCTCAAGGAGCCCTTCGTAGTCCTCTTCCGCGAGCATCACGAGATCGCCCTCGCGATGCTGGATTCGCACCGGCTCGCGGAGCTTCAGTGCCCTCTTCACAAGGTCGAAGAACTCCTTACGGGCGGTGGTTGCGGTTACTGAGGTCATATCAGGCTCCACCGTTAATGTACGTTTTTATGTACATGTTGTCAAACCCCGTAGAACTCGCGGTACCAGTCGACGAAGCTTTTGACGCCCTCTTCGATGGAGGTGTCGGGCTTGTAGGCCACGTCGGCGACCAGGGCATCGACGTCGGCGTAGGTGTCGGGCACGTCGCCGGGCTGCAGGGGCAGCATGTTCTTCTCGGCCTTCTTGCCCAGGCACTCCTCGATCACCTCGATGTAGCGCATCAGCTCCACCGGCTGGTTGTTGCCGATGTTGTAGACCTTCCACGGCGCTTTCGAGGTGGCGGGGTCGGGGTTGTCGCTGGACCAGTCGGGGTTGCCCTCCGGGGTCTTGCCCATCACCCGCACCACCCCTTCGACGATGTCGTCGATGTAGGTGAAGTCGCGGCGGTGGTTGCCGTAGTTGAAGACGTCGATGGGCTCGCCCTTGAGAATCTTGTCGGTGAACTTGAAAAGCGCCATGTCCGGACGGCCCCAGGGGCCGTAGACGGTGAAGAAACGCAGGCCGGTGGCGGGCAGGCCGTAGAGGTGCGAGTAGGTGTGGGCCATGAGCTCGTTGGACTTCTTGGTTGCGGCATACAGCGACAGCGGGTGGTCGACGTTGTCGTGCACCGAAAACGGCATCGAGGTGTTGGCGCCGTAGACCGAGCTCGACGAGGCGAAGACCAGGTGGCCGACACCTTCGTTGCGGCAGCCCTCGAGGATGTTGGTGAAGCCCACGATGTTCGACTCGATGTAGGCGTGGGGGTTTTCGATGGAGTAGCGGACGCCGGCCTGGGCGGCCAGGTTGACGACCACGCCGAAGCCGTAGTTCGACATCACCGTTTCGACCGCGGCGCGGCTCTTCAGGTCCATCTTGGCGAACTCGAAGCGCGGGTACTCGTCCAGGATGACCAGGCGCCGGTCCTTCAGCGTCGGGTCGTAGTAGTCGTTCAGGTTGTCGATGCCGACGACCGAATGGCCGTCATCCAGCAGCCGCTTGGCCAAATGGAAGCCAATGAAGCCGGCCGCACCGGTGATCAATATCGGTTTGTTCATGAGGTCAGACATGTTTCTACCCGCTCTCTTTCTTCAAAAAGGTGCCAGGCACTGCTTTGTTGCTTTGTGGCTTCTTTTCGGTTTATGTCTCTTGCCCGTCTCTGATCGCCCACGTAGCGAAATCGAGAAAGACACCGAGGTCGTTTCTGACAATGTGTTTCACGATTTCCAGATTCAGCTTCTTGTAGTCGTGAACCGCAACGTTTCTGAAGCCGACCATCTTCATCAGCCTGTCGGCGTGCTCGCGATCGAGCAGATCCGCTTCCGCGAGGTAGGCAAATGCGTCCCTGCTCTCCTGGGGAACACCGAGCTTTCGGATCTTCACCAGATGCATGGCCAGATCGATGGCCGCCTCACAGGCTCGCTGGAGATTCAGAATGATGGAGTCCTGGCGCGTCATATCATCCAGGAGGTTTCTGTCGTCCCCGGCGTGTTCCTCTCGGACGCGAGCGATACAGCGCTCGATCACCCCGGCCTTGTTGAGGATGACGTCGTCAGCCATAGACCCTCCCATCCCGCGCAACCTGCTCGAGGATCTCTCTTCGTTCGACATTGAACCTGGTGTACATGCTGAGTGTGGTCATCTCGAACTCGGCTCGCGCGGTCCGATCAGCTTCGAACAACAGCTCGCCGTTGCTGACGACCTGAAACCGCATCACGGTACTGGCTGAGCGCAGATCGACCAAGTCAACGGGTGAATGCAGAGCAATCGCCAGGTCCTGCTGGACGTCCCACCGAAGAGAACCGTCCAACGCCTCGGTGGGAAGCACGGCGATGTCGATGTCGCTCTTCTCATGGACAGCCTCTGTTGCCCGAGACCCAAAGAGGTAGATCGCGATGGGATCGTCGATCCTGTCCCGGATCAGGCCAATGATCGTGTTCTTCTCAGCGTTGTTCATCATCTCAAAAGGGCACCGGGCGCGTTCTTGTTGGAGATTCGCATTGCTTGAATACAGCTTCCGCAGCGTGATTGCAGTTGCAACCTACTCATCCATCTAGACTTATCGCCGACTCGTCCGGAAAACCGAACGCTTCGGCTACGCTCTCACGGCAGCCAGATCCTCGGTATCGACCTCGATCTGGTTGGTCTGCCGCAGAAACTCCAGCAACACGTTGGCCCGCTCGCCGCCCCGCATGTAGCCGCGGAAGATGCCTTCCATCCCGGCCAACGGTCCGGCCATGATCATCACCTTGCTGCCGAGCCTGATGCCCACCTCGACCTCGGGCGGGACCACGTGGCCGCGTACTCCTTCGCGCTGCCTGATGGCGTCGATGACGTCCTGGCTCACCGTGGCCGGGCGCCGGTCGAATCGCACCGGGTGGGCCACACCGGGGCAGAACGACACGGCGTTGAGCTGGGCTTCCGGGTCGCATTTGACGAAAATGTAGCCCGTGAACAACGGAACCGGCACGCCGGCGCCTTTCCGGCGCCACTTGGGCTCGAGGTACATGGGGCAGTAGGCCTCGACCTCTCGCTGG
>JAZBOQ010000017.1:0-69180 GCA_036351195.1 Thermoanaerobaculales bacterium
CCGGGCGGGTTTGCTCAGCGGCTTCTGTTTTCAGCGTTGGGAAGATTGCGCGTACAGCGACTCGAGAAATCGAGCGAGCCGACCGATGTGGCCGTCGCGAAACGAGGTGAATCGCAGGCCCATCCCGGCGGCCTCTCCCCCCGCTCCCGTCGCGTGACGAACGACCTCGGCCTCGACCACGAAGGGATTCTGGTCGCCCGGGAAGCTGAACTCCGCCGTGACCGAGTCGCCCAACGGCAGACGTTCTTCGGTGATGGCGAGGACACCGCTCGTCGAGAGGTTCTCGGTCTGCGCGACGAGCCGGTTGCTCCTGCGGTCCGTGAGCACCACGTCGGTCGTAACCTTGACCCTGACCGCGGCCCGGTGGGTGATGCCGAGCAGCTTGCAGAGCTGCTGATCCCTGGCCGACTGCCCTCCGAAGGGGCCGATCACGATGTCGACTCCTTCCGGGGTTCCGGCGAGGTCATGCTCTGGCTTCTTCGACGACACGAACACCCCTACCAACGCGTCTCGGCTGGCGGATTCGGGACCCTTCGCTCGAGCGAGAAAGTCCCGGATCGAGATGGTTTTCGGTGGGTGATTCAGGATGATCGCCTTGAAGCTCACCAAGGTCACCAGCTCCAGCGCCGCCGACGCCGTGGGGAACCGGTCGACCGTGAAATCGTTTCTCGTGAGAACGGTGGCGATCTCGTCGTAGGTGCCCTCGGCGACCTCGACGACAAGAATGTTCTCCCGCTCGCTCATGGCGCTATGGTAACTCCAGCCGGCTCAATGGTCGAGACGGGCAGAGAACGGAAAGAAGGCGTAAGCTGTCAAGCGGCGTGTTGATATCGAGACCGGGAGGCTGAACCATGAAGCATGGACCCCTGACAGTGATCGCGATTGTGATGTTCGCCACCGCCGTTGCCGGTGCTGGAGAACAAACCCACCAGATCGAGGCCGACGACTACTTCTCCATCGCCGGTATCACCGGGATCGCGCTTTCGCCGGACGGCGTCACCGCCGCGTGGGCCGAGTCGCGGTGGGACGCCGATGCCGACGGCCGCACCACCGAGTTGTGGACCGTCGGCACGGCGACGAAGGAAACGCAGAGGGTGACTTTCAACGGCATCAGTCCTTCCGGAATTCGCTTCAGCAACGACTCGCGTTGGGTCTTCTTCGCCGCGGGTGATGACGACGGTGCGAGCCAACTCTGGCGGATTGCGGCCGAAGGAGGCGTCGCCACGAAGCTCACCTCGGTCAGCGAGGGTATCGATCTCTGGGACCTTTCGGCCGATGGGCGCACCCTGGTCTACACGGTGAGCGCCGATCAAACCGACGACGAGTGGGAGGAGCTTCGCACCGAGTTCGCCGACCTGGAGTACGGCCACGGCGTCACGTCCTTCTCCCAGGTCTACCGCCTCGACCTCGGTACCTGGCGAAGCCAGCTGGTCTTCGACGACAGACGGGTCATCAAGGATCTCGATCTCAGCGCGGACGGCCGCCTTGCAGCCCTGGTCACGGCTCCAGACAACGAGCTGGTGCACCACGAAGGGTGGTCGCGGGTCGAGGTGCTGAACATCGCCGGCGGTGGGCTGACCGAGGTCACCCCGGATGGATGGCGCGACGCCCACGACTCTCCGTTCGGTTGGATCGACGGCGCCCGGATCACGGACGACGGCCGGACCGTCGGTTTCACCATCTCGTTCGACGGTTATCCCACTCGGGTCTACGTCGCCTCGGAGGTCGACAACGGTTGGGACCTGAATGAGGTCGACCGGCCCGCAGGGGTGTTCGTCAACGGCGGTTCTCTGGCCTGGGGGCCCGGTTCCGACACCCTGTACTTCACCGGCGATTCCCGCGCCCGGGTGCGCCTGTATCGCCGGGACGCCGGTGAGCCGGCGGCGGTGGTGACCGAGGGCGACGTCACCGTCGGTTCCTTCGCCTTCAACGCCGACGGATCGATGATCCTCGTTACTTCGGGTTCCCTGGACAGCCCTGGCGATCTCTACCTGGTGGCTGCGGACGGCACTCTCGATCGGGTGACCGACATCAACCCGCAGGTCGATGGCTGGATCCTGCCCTCCATCGAGACCGTGCAGTGGAAGGCCCCCGACGGGACCGAGGTCGAAGGCATTCTCGAGCTCCCGCCGGGCTGGACCAGCGACGACGGGCCGCTCCCGATGATCGTCGAGATCCACGGCGGTCCGACCTCCGCCAGTCACCTCGAAATGCGGTTTTGGATCTATGGCCGCACCCTGCTCGCCGCCAAAGGCTACGCCCTGCTGAGCCCCAACTACCGCGGCTCCACCGGCTACGGGGATGAGTTCCTGACCCAGCTCATCGGACGCGAGAACGACATTGACGTCGCGGATATTCTCGCCGGTGTCGACGCCATGATCGAGCGCGGTATCGCCGATCCGGACCGTCTGGGCGTCATGGGCTGGTCCAACGGCGGCTTCCTGACCAACGCCCTGGTCGCGGCAACCGACCGTTTCAAGGCGGCGTCGTCCGGCGCCGGTGTCCTCGACCAGACCATCCAGTGGGCTACCGAGGACACTCCGGGACACGTCATCAACTTCATGGGCTCGGCGCTGCCGTGGGAGAACCCCGAGCACTACCTGAAAGGGTCTCCGCTGTATGGTCTCTCGACCGCTTCCACACCGACGCTGATCCATGTGGGCGGCAACGATCCCAGGGTTCCTCCGGCCCACTCCCGGGGTCTGTATCGCGCCCTTGCCGTCTACCTCGATGTCCCGACCGAGCTCATCGTCTATCCGGGCGCCCACCACAGCCTCACGACCTACACCCACCGGAAAGCCAAGATGGCCTGGGACCTGGCGTGGTTCGAGAAGTATCTGGGAGCCGGGAGGGACAACGAAGCCGACAAGTAGCCGGCGACCGTCGAGATTCACCGGGCGGAGGCCTGGTCACAATCGCGGGACAACGTGCACCTTTTCGGGTTGCCTGGCGGCGGGTGTTCACCTACCGTGGTATCCAGGGTCGAAACCAGAGGAGCACGCCATGACCGACGTTTACACCCGTCTCGCGAAGGCGCTCGACAAGCTGCCCAACGGCTACCCGGCCGCCGAGGACGGTGTTCATCTCGAAATCCTGCGCAAGATCTTCTCTCCGCAGGACGCCGCCCTGACGCTGCGGCTGAAACCGATCCCGGAGCCGGTCGAGGTGATTGCCAAACGGATCAAGCGGTCGCCGGGCGAGGTCAAGCAGGACCTGGACGCCATGGCCGAACGCGGGCAGATCTTCAAACTGCGCATGCGGGGCGTCGAGAACTACGCCATGGCGCCGTTCGTGATCGGCATCTGGGAGTTCCAGCTCAACCATCTTGACAAGGAGATGGCGGAGCTCTTCGAACGCTACGCTCCGGCTCTGCTGACGACCCTCGGCAGCCACGAACCGGCGCTGGTCCGGGTGGTGCCGGTGAACACGCGCATCGATGCCCGAGCCGAGATCATGCGCTACGACGACCTGCGCCAGATGCTCGAGAGCTGCAACTCGTTCCGGGTCGCCGAGTGCATCTGCCGCAAAGAAATGGGCCTTCTCGGCAAGCCGTGCAGCCACACCATGGAAACCTGCATGTCCTTCGCGCGCGCCGCGGACGCCTACGAGGGGATGCCCGAGTGGGGCCGCGAGGTGACTCGCGAGGAGGTTCTGGAGCTGCTCGAGAAATGCGAGGAGGAGGGCCTCGTCCACAACACCTACAACATTCAGGGGGAGCCCTACTTCGTCTGCAACTGCTGCTCGTGCTGCTGCGGTCTACTGCGCGCCCTCAACGAGCACGACGCGCCCTACATGATCGCCCGTTCCAACTACGTCGCCGAGATCGATGTCGACTCGTGCATCGTCTGCGGCGTCTGCGACGAGGGCGAGCGGTGTCCGGTGGGCGCGATCTCCGAGATTGACGATGACGTCTTCTCGGTGGACCAAACCCGCTGCATCGGGTGCGGTGTCTGCGCTGTCGGCTGCGAGTTCGACGCCATTCAATTGGTCGAGCGCCCCGAAGCCGAGCGCCTCACCCCCCCCAAATCCATCGTCCACTGGAGCCTCGACCGCACCGACCACCGCAAGGGCAAGCTCGCCGGCGCCGCCATGCGCGGCTGGGTTGCCTGGGAGGGCCTCAAGATGGCCGCCCGCCGCCGCGCCCGGAGCTCGGGGCCGCGGAAGACCTCGTGAGCCCCGTTTCAGGCCCGAGCCGGGCCCCGCTTCCTCGATCGGGATCGGGCTACGGCGCGGTCATGGTCCACGCCGAGGTGTTTCCCGACTCGACGTCGTCGAAGAAAACAACCGAGGCAACATCCCAGAAGATCTCGATTCCGGCGTCGCTCTCGGAAACGATCACCTGGGTCCCATCGGCTGCAATCCCGTAGGACGCGCTGCCCGGTGTCGGGTGTTCATCGACCAACAGAGGCGCCGAAGGAGTGCTCACGTCGAATGCCTTGACCCCCCTCCAGCCGTCGGCGATGTAGGCCATGGCTCCTGACAGAGCGACCTTTTCGGCATTGAGGGCAGCGTCGCCGTGACCGATCTCAACCGGCGCTGCCGGGTTACCGATGTCGACGACCCGCAGCCCGCCGGTGAAATCGGCGAGGAACGCGAAACTGCCGGCGACAGCAACGCCCCGACAGTCGCCGGGGGTGTCGACGAACGCCACCTCACTGGGAGCCGAGGGCGCGCTGACGTCCACGACACGAAGACCGGAGCTGCCGGCGGCAACATAGGCATACCCGTCGGCGTAGGCAACATCCACGGCATCGTCGGGCGTGCTCTGGGAACCCACCTCCGTAGGCGCGGCCGGGTTGGAGACGTCAACCACCCGCAGGCCTCCGGCGGAGTCTGCGACGTAGGCGTATCCGCCCGCTGCGGCGACACCTTTGGCGTCGCCGGGGGTGTCGGCGGTTCCGGTCCACGCCGGCGCCGAGGGCGTGCTGATATCGATGATGCTCAGCCCTTCCGAGCTCTCAGCCACATAGGCGTGGTTGCCGGACACCGCGATAGCCCGAGACCAGGCTGGGGGATTCTCGACACTGGCGACGGAGGTGACCGGCAGCCCGGTCTTCCGCTCGAGAACCATCAATCCGTCTCCGCCCAGGGAGACGTAGAGGTAGTCACCGTCGATCGCTACGTCATTGGAACCGGCGGGCATGTCGATGGATCCAACCGCCGCCGGCGCCGACGGCGTGCTCACGTCGACGACCATCAGACCGTCGTACTGGTCCGCGACGTAGGCCGTTACGCCATCGACCCAGACGTCGTACGCCTCCCCCGGAGTCTCGAAGCTCGCCAGCACAGATGGCGCCGTGGGCGTCGTGACGTCGATGACGACGAGTCTGTCCGCTGCCGCATACACGTGGGCCCCGTCGGCCCACAGTCGAAGAAACCACAACCCGGAGTTGGCGGACCCGACCTCGAACGGCGCTGCCGGGTTCGTGACGTCGATGACCCTGAGGCCGTGACCTCCGTCGGCGATGTAGGCGTGGCTGCCGACCACTTTCACGTCCCACGCATGCCCGGGGGTGTCGACGAAACCGACCTCGGAGGGCGTTGTGGGATCCGAAACATCGATGATCCGCAGACCCTCGAAGTAGTCGGCCACATAGGCGTAGCTCCCAGAGACGTCCACGCCGTAAGCGAGGCCCGGCGTGACGTACGAACCCACCTCGAACGGGGCGGCCGGGTCGCTGACATCGAAGATCTTGATGCCCATGTTCGACATGGCGACATATGCGTAGTCCCCGGAAACCGCGACGTTGAAGACCCTCCACGTCGTATCGGCTGATCCGACCAGGACGGGCGCTGCCGGATCGCTGACGTCGACGATGTGCAATCCTCTGTTGTCTGCGCCGACGTAGAGATAGTCGCCCGCGATAGCGAGGCCCCGCAGGGTGTCCGGCAGGACGAGCTCCGAGAGCAGGACAGGCGGCGCTGCCGGTACGCCGACGTCCGCGATCATCAGTGTGGCGCCGCTACCGAAGTAGGCGATGCCCCCTCCGCCCGCCACGGTGAAACTATTCGAGTAGGGCCACCAATCGGCCAGGTGGAACTCGGGTTGGGCCCGCGACGAAGAGGCGGCTCCGAGCGCGATGAACAACGAAAAGACGCAGGCCGAAATCGACCGCAGTTGAGACTTCATCGAACTCTCCTTGATGTCGTGCACTCGTGGTGGGGCCGGACAGCGTGCAGGCGCTTCCAAATCCCGAAACGGTGAAATGTGGCTCTCATACTCGGTACAACGACACCGGCCCCACCGACCGCACACCGGATCGGCGAGAAAACGGTGCCTGACGAACTTTCGCCGGCTCGAACGTCAGACCCGGGCCGCTCCGGTTGCCCGTTCGCTGAGTCTCTCGAGATACCGAGATCCGAGCTGCCCGACGGCCATGCTGCGCTTGACCGGCGGCAGCCGGAGCACCGCCCCGAGCACGGCGGCGAGGAAACGGTGGCTCGCCAGGCCGTGATTGTCGAAGATCAGGTGCTGCAGAGTGCCGCGCTCGACCGCCATCTGGACCGTCCTGAATGTCGAATCCACCGGTGTGATCACCCGCTGCTCCCGCGGCGTCAACGTGATCCCGCCCTCCGGGCACGCCGGCACGCAGACGCCGCAGCCGAGGCAGAGTTCCTCATCCAGCCTGGCCGCCTTCTGTTTCGGGCGCTCTGGGTGATTGGCCGAGACCAGGCTCATCGCCTCGACCGGACACGCCGCCACGCACTTCCCGCAACCGGTGCACAGCTCCGGATCCGTCTCCGGTAGGTAGTTCGTGGTGTGGACGGGGTGGAGGTGGCCGAAGCGCCGCGCCGCGATCATCGCCTCGCAGCAGCAGCCGCAGCAGTTGCAGATGAAGTTGACCCGTTGCCGGACGTTCTCACCGAACTGCACCAGCCCGCAGCCGCGCGCCTCGGCGAGCAGATCCAGGCACTCGGCCGTGTCCACCTGACGAGCGAACCCGTGCCGGGTCAGCGATGCCGCGGCGGTGTTGAACGTCATGCAGATGTCCATGGGCGCCGAGCACGCGCGGCCCATGTGCTCCATTTTGTGCCGGCAGTAGCAAAGGCTGATACCGATGTGGGAGGCGGACTCGGCCACGTGGCTCGCCCGCTCGTGGTCGAGAACCTCGATCACCCCATCCACCGGTAACGAGTCCTCGCGGACGAAGATTCTGCCGAGCTGAGTCTCGCCGCAGGTGAAGAGGTTCTTGATGAAGTCCTCTTCGACGCTGAGGTACTCGTAGAAGAGCTCGGCCAGGAGCTTCTGGTCGACATCGTTTCGAATCCGCATCATCGAGAACTCGAAGAAGCCGGCCATGGGCGGCGGCAGCGCGTAGGTGACGGCCGAACCGTCGTCGATGTCGACGAGAATCGCTCTGCCCGCCAGCTCATCGAGGATCATCCGGGCCTCAGCGACCTGCATCTTCCACCTGCGGGCAGCGGTCTCCGCGTCGAACGGCTTGATCGGCAGCTTCGCCACCAACTCGGCCTCGCGTGTGGAAAAGAGGAGCTCGAGGATCCGGTACAGGAGCTCCGATTCCGGCGCTCCCTGCGGGTGGCGGTTCAGGCGACCGACCAGATCCCGAAACCCCTGCCTCGTGCGGTGGTGTGCCATTGCCTCGTCGTCTGAGTCCATTATCCACCAATCCGGTAACAACGTTCATCTCGGTCTTGGAGGGCCCATTTTTCGCGCACCGAACCGAAACGGACTCACCGTTGGGCTGACAATCTGCCGCCGCGGCCACATACTGTGCTCAGGGCACACGATCACAGTTGGGGAGGTGCGTCATGCGTTGGAACTACTCATGCCCTCACTGCGGCGGCATCCTCAGCCGGGAGGACTCGATCATGCTCATCGGGACCCACGGCGAGGACCGAATCATCTTCGGCTTTCACCCGGCTCCGGGAAACTACGAGATCTCCCTCCCGCCGGGGTTCTCCATCGAGGAGGGCTCGCGCTGGCAGTTCTACTGTCCCCTCTGTCACGAAAGCCTGCTCTCCGACCTCTCCGACGAGCTCTGCTGCCTCGACATGGTCACCAAGGACGTGCGCCACCGCGTGTACTTCTCCCGTACCGCCGGTGAGCACGCCACCTTCGTGATCAGTGCCGAGGGCATCGAGCGGCACGGAGAGCACGCCGGTCGCCACTCCCTGGAGCTTCTCGAGCTGGTGTGACCGCGCCGCGTCCGCAGAGCGCCACACCCGCCGCCGAGGCCTCAGTGGAAGGTTGCGCCGGCGAGGTCGCGGCAAATTCCCCGGCGATACCTGAATTTCGGGTAGCCGAGGATCAACGAGGTCAGCACGCGGTGGCTCTCCGGGATCCCGTAGCGGGCGCGGAGATCCGCCGAGCGCTCCACCACCGGCGCGATTCTCTGGATGCCCCATCTTACAGGCATTGGTTCCCGCCGTCCGCTCAGACCCCCGGCCTGTCGATCCACTCGGCCATGTGCGGGGCGCCCCGGGTGAGGATGAGCCGGTTTCCGGTCAGATCCATGACGATTCCGGCCAGGGTCGATGAGTCCGGATCGGGGTTGTGGTGGCGGGAGATGGGGGTGGGCAGGCCGTCCCTCGACTCGAGGATTCGCTGGGCGCGGCGCACCGGATCGCGGACCGATGCGAGCTCGCCGGCGAGGCGCACCGCGTCGGCGTACCGGATGGTGGACGACGGCGAGTCCTGGTTCGGGCAGCCCGCCGACAGCTCCGGATCGAGAAAGTGGTTGGTGTGAATCAGGTCGACCGCGGGATCGGTGAGCCCCGCCACCTCATCGGGAGAGATCTCCAGGTCGACGGCGCGAATACCGGCCTCGCCGTGCTGCGCGAGCAGGAAGTTGGCCGATGCGCAGCGAGGCACCGAGCGGATGAGCGTCTCGGCTTCGTCGAGATCGCGGCAGTTCATCACGGCGCGCAGCAGGCAGTGGATCGGCACGCCGACCTCGCCGGGCCGGGCATCGGTCTCGTGAGCCAGGAAGTTGAGGCACACCCCGAGGCGGTGCTCGTTGAATCCGATCTTTCCGGTCATCCCCGCCTCGACGAGGCTGACCAGCGCCGGGCCATCGGACGGCCGCAGCCGGAGCACCACCGGGGCGTCGGCCAGGGCGGGGTCCCAGTCCCAGTTCTGGCTCAGCGCCAGGGCGGGCCTTCCGTCCACCGCTCCGGTCAGCGCCAGAGCCGTGCAGCCGGGGAGCGCCGAGCTCTCGATCTCGGCTTTGGTCATGGCGCGGACATCGGTGCGGGCATTGATCAGCAGCACCTCCTCCAGCGGCAACCCCGCGCCGCGGGCGATGCCGTCGATCTCCTCGAGGATGGCGGGCAGGTGGTCGGCAAGCACCGGCTCGAAGCGGCCCGCTCGCGCCGTGAGGTCGGCCGCCGAAAACCGGCCGGACTCGGAAAGCCAATCCAGGTAGAACCGCAGGTTGGCGCGGATTCGTTCTCCGTACGCCCGCCCCTGCGCCATCCCGAGATCCCCGGGCGCGCCCTCGGCCTCGAGCTCCGGAAACGGCGCGGCCGGTGCCTTGGAGCATCCGACGACACCGAGCGCCGTCAATGCGGTGAGAAATCTCCTGCGTGTCAGCGTCATGGCGGCCTCCCTGGGGTCATGATAGCTCGGGCGTGGCGGTTTCGGGCGGCAGGGCCGGTCTCGAGATTGGCGCACCAATTCGTGTCGATGCCGAACCGTCTCTTCGTCGATTACCGTACGAGGCTGCGCGGGTTATTTCCCGCCGCGAACGGTGAGTCGTTCCAGGTCTTCCGGTGTGTTGGCGTTGGCCCAGAGGATCCGAAGATCTTCGGGTGGTGTCGGTGTTCTCACTGCCGGATGCTCGTGGATATGGCGTGGGGCGCGGCGTCCGTTCCTCACGATCTCCTCCAAGAGCTTCCTGCTCTGATGTTCGTACACCGCGAGGAGCGGTTCGATACCGGTGTCGTCCACTCGCGGGAGAACCGCCCAGGTTCCCGGTCGCCGCTGCTCGGCGAGCCATCGCACGGCCGCGGGTCGGAGCAGCGGCATGTCGCAGGCGGCGAAAATCCAAGTCGCTCGAGGATGCCAGCGCATGGCGGAAAGCAAGCCGGCCATCGGGCCGTCGGTTTCAGCGATGTCAGGCAGTCTCTGCAGCCGTTCGAGATTCTCTGGAACCTCGCCGGCGCCCAGCAGCACGACCTCGTCGGCGACGCAGGCGACGGCAGCGACGGCGATCTCGATCAAGGTGCGGCCGCGGTGAGCCACGAGCTGCTTGGGCGCGCCCATGCGCCTCGAACCGCCGCCCAGCAGAACGCCACCCATGATCGGCCGGGAGGACCATTGCCGGGCGAGCCAGTCCTCGAGAAACGCCATGAATCGATCGGCTCGGTGTTCGTCCCGTGGGAGGACCTCCACGACGCCCTCGACCTCGGGGCCGGGTTCCCGGCCATCGGCGTCGACCAGCCACACCTTGGCGATCGAGGTGCCCTTGTGGCCTTCAACCAGCACCACGTCGTGGTCGGTGAGGAGGCCGCCGACGGCGGCTGCGAGATTGCCGTCGCCGCGACAGCGACGCAGCCCTTCCCCCGGCCCTTGGAGGACGACATCGGCGCCGGCGCCGAAGAGCCGCGCCGAGTCCTTGTGCTCCGGATCGACGGTGGTGATGCCGTGGGCATCGTGCTTGACCACGCCGACTCTCAGACCACGCCTGACCAGCTCGGTGACGGCGTGAACCAGGAGGGTGGTCTTGCCGGCTCCGCTGAAGCCGCACACCCCGAGGACGGACTCGCCTTGAAAGTGGAGGTCGGCGGGGGTCACGTCAGCCGTTGAGAACGTCGTCGGTCCAGATCAGCGCGGCGTCGACCCTCGGGAAGCGTTCCCGGAGCGAGCTGCAGTGACGGGGAATCTCCTGGTGGGCCATCCGATCCTCCTGTGCCCGTTCGTCTCGGCAGGGAATTGTAGTCCATCTGCGGTCGCGAGCTGCCCGTGGTACCGTGATCCGCGGCATGGGCGTCTTCGACGCTTGCATCGACTGCGGACGCTGCGTGGGAGCGTGCCCGTTGGCGCCGCACCGTCTCAGAGCTTGGACGGCCCGGGACCTGACATGAGAGATGAGGCATCTGATGCAGCGAAAGATTGTGTTGTTTTTCTGCGTGAGCCTCGCTCTCGGCCTGTTGGCCGGTGCGGGAGACGACGACTGGCCACCCTACTTCGTCGGCGAGGTTGTGGTCACCGAGGATGCCGAGGGACGATCCGCCGGCTCGGGCAACGTGACGACTCTCGAGATCGAAGAGATCAGGGCCCTCGGCGTCACTACGGTGGCCGAGGCGGTGGCCAGAATCCCCGGAGTCTCGGCCAGCACCGGGTCGCGCAATGAACAGCAGGTGTGGATCCGCGGTTACAGCTCATCGGATCTCCTGATCCTGGTGGACGGCGTGCCCATCGCCGATCCCTACTCGGGCGAGGTCGACCTCGGCCAGGTCCCGCTGGGAGATGTCCGGCGGATCGTGGTGACCCGGGGCGGCGCGTCGCCGACGTACGGAACTGGGGGCCTCGGCGGCGTCATCAACATCGTCACCGCCCAGGGTCAGACCGGTTTCGGAGGGACGGCCGACCTCCAGTTCACCGATGAGAACACATACCTCGCCCACGCCTCGGTGGGCGGCGGGGCGGCCGGCTTCGATTGGTATGTCGGGGTCGGGCGGGAGTCCTCTGACGGCTGGAACCTGAGCTCGGACTTCGATCAGACCCAGTGGCAGCCGGAAGGAACCAGAGTCAACTCGGACCTCGACCGCTGGTCGGCGCTTGCCCGGGTCGGATACCGTTTCGACTCGGGATCCCGCATGTCGGCGACCTTCCGCCTCATCGACGCTGAAAAGGGAATCCCCTTCAGCACCCGCCGGCCGCAGGGTTTCGTCAAGTTCGCTCGCTTTCCCGAGTGGAAGCAGATGACCGGGTCGGTGGGGTGGGAGAGCGCTCTCGGAACGTCGGCGAGCGTCCGCGCCCAGGTCTTCGCCCACCGCTACGACAACCGCCTCGACATCTACGGCGATCCCGATCTCGAGGATCTGTGGCTGCGCTCCACCTTTGTCGACCGGGTCATCGGCGGCTACGCGGTCGCCGACGGAATGAAGGGGCGGCACGCGTGGGCCTCGGCGGTCCACCTGCGTCGGGACCGTCACGAGCGGCTGGAATCGACGCCTGGCGGCCCCGAACAGATGACCGAGCGTTTCGTCGATCTCACCGGCTCGCTCTCCGTCGAGGACCGGATCTCCGTCGGCCGTGCGACCTTTCTGAATCTCGGTGCGGCGGTGGAGCACCGCGCGGTGACCGAGTCGTGGCAGGCGTCGTCCGGCGAGGGGGAGGACAGCTCGGACACCCTGCTCTCGCCTCAGGCGGAGCTCGATTTCCCCATCGCCGGGGCGTTTCGCGGGCGGTGGTCGATTTATCGAAAGCACGGCTTCCCGACGCTGAGGCAGCTCTACATCAGTGATGCGCCGAACCCCGATCTGAAACCGCAGCAGGCGACGGGTTCCACCGTCGGGCTCACCTGGGTGGGCCCTGGCGGGTTGTCGGTGAAAGCCCGTGCCTACGTCGACCGGGTGGACGATCTGATCTCACGGCCGGGCCGCGGCTTTGCGTACGAGAACCAGGATGAGGCGGAGATGAGCGGGCTCGAGGTCTCGGCCGAGGCGCGGTGGGGGAGGGTCGACCTCCGCCTGGCCGGCGCCGTCCAGCGTGCGGAGTTCACCGACTCCAGCGAGGGATTGGATGAGGTGCCCTACGTCCCGGACGCCACCTTCGAGCTCGGCGTCGACATCCGGGTCGCATCGGCCAGCTTCGTGCGTCTGGACTGGATCTGGGTCGGCGAGCGGGTCTGGTACGACGTCGACACGCCGGAGGTTCTCGACCCATACAACACGCTGAGAATCGGCGTGGGCCACCGTTGGCGGCACGTCGAGGTCAGTCTCGACCTTGCCAACGCGGCCGACGAGGACATCGAGCAGGAGTGGGGTTACCCGCTGCCGGGCCGCCGCCTGTGGGCCACCGTTCGGGTGGATTTCTGAACCATCACGGGATCCGCCGAGGCGCCGCGACGCCGCATGAAGGCTGCGCCGCTTGCGAAAACCGGCGACCGCGCGTAGGTTGCGGAGGATGAATCGCGACACCTCCCCGTCCACGGACCCCCGCTTCTCGGATCGGTTGGACCGCTACCTGGCAGCGCCGAAGCGTGCAGTGTGGACCATGGCCGCACCGATGATGGCCGGTATGGCGGTGCACACCCTGTACATCATCGCCGACACCGCCTTCATCGGGACCCTCGGAACCGAAGCCCTGGCGGCAGCGACCTTCGTCGGGCCGGTCTTCTTCATGATGGTGGCGATGACCATGGGCCTGAGCACCGCAGTGACGGCGCTGGTGGCGCAGGCGGTTGGGCGCCGAGACACCGATGGAGCGGATCGCGTTGCGGGCACCGCCATGTCCTTTGGCATCGCGCTCGGTTGCGCCATGGCGATCGCCGGCCTGTGGTCGGGTCCCGCGGTTCTCGTTCACCTGGGAGCGAGCGGCCTCAACGCCGCGTACGCCTGGCAGTACTTTCAGATCATCAGTCTGACCGTCCCTCTGTTCTTTATCTCGAGCGTGTTCAGGTCGGTGCTCACCGGAGAGGGTGACGCACGCACCCCCATGCTCGTGCTCTTCGGATCGACGGTGCTCAACATCGCGTTGGACGCCATCTTCATCCTCGGGCTCGACCTCGGCCTGCGCGGTGCGGCCCTGGCCACGGCGGCCTCGGTCCTGGCCTCCCTGACCACCTTCGGACTGATCATCCTGCGGCGGCGCACGGCCTACGTTCGTTTCCGGGTGGAGAATCTCAAGCTGTCGCGGCCGGTGCTCGGCCGCATCGTCGCGCTGGCCGCTCCCACTGCGGCGGGGATGGCCGTGATGTCGGCTGGAGGCCTGCTCTTCAACCGCCTGTTGGCGGGCTTCGGTGAGATTGCGGTGGCGGCCTACGGGGCGGCATCCAAGGTCGACATGATCGTGGCGCTGCCGATCATGGGCCTGGCCGGCGCGGCGGTCAGCGTGGTCGGCATGTTCGCCGGCGCCGGGCGGGTCGATCTCGTCCGGTCCACGGCCGTCTACACCTACCGGTGGGCGGTCCTGCTCGCTTCGTTGATCGGGATCACGGCCTATCTCGGATCGAACCCCATCCTGAGGCTCTTCACCGAGGATCAGCAGGCCATCGCCATCGGCCACACCTACCTGGCCTTCATGCTCTTCGCCTACCCGATGATGGCATTCGGCATGACCTCGGGCCGGCTTCTCCAAGGCATCGGCCACGGTGTGCCCTCGCTGGTGATCACCAGCATCCGGGTGCTGATCGTCGCGGTACCGCTGGCCTACACGTTGGTTCTTCTGTTCGAGGCGCCTCTCGAAGCGGTGTGGGCAAGCTCCCTCGTCGGTGGTCTGTGCTCGACGGTTCTGGCGTCGTGGTGGGTTCGGCGACTGGTCTGGAACGCCGATCCCACGGTGCGGGCGACCCGGCGGTAGATCGGACGACACTCGACCGTCCGACCGAACGATTCCGCGAGGAAAGTGAGAAACCCGCACGGATCGCGAAGCCGGCTGCGGTAGAGTAGGAAAATGAGATCAAGTCTTATTGTCGCTGTTTCGCTTGTTCTATTGCTGCCCGTCGACGCCGAAGCGTCGGGAGACACCGTCGTGCAGGAATCGGTCGTGGGCCTGCCGCTGACGGGCCAGGAGGCGGCGGACTTTCTGCGCACCGCCGAGGTCACCGGCAAGCCCGAGGACTTCGACGACCTGGCCATCACGTCGCCGCGCCGAATGAAGCTGACCCTGGGCGAAACGTCGCTTCGAGCCATTTTCAAGGACGAGAACACCCTGCACCGAGGCACCTTTCGCTACGGCGACGGGCGAGAGGTCAACATGGTCAAGGACTCCTACCTGCACGAGATCGCCGCCTACGAGCTCGACCTCATGCTCGGGCTCGAAATGGTGGCACCGTGCATCGAGCGCAAGCTCTACGGCCGAAAGGGGTCCTTGTGTCTGTGGCTCGAGAACTCGATGACAGAAGCCGAAAGGCAGGAGAAGGGCCTCGAGCCTCCTGACCGCCGGATGTGGAATCGCCGGATGCTGACGGTCCGCCTCTTCCAACAGCTGATTGCGGATCAGGATTTTTCCAACACCCGCAACATCGTTGTCGACAGCGATTTCAGAATCTACAAGATCGACTCGTCGATGGCGTTCTACCACGATTCGCGGTTGATCGATCAGCTCGATCCACCGGTGTACTCGAGGGCGTTTCTCGCCGCCCTCGAATCCCTCGACCGAGATCATCTCGAAGAGACGTTGCAGCCGTGGCTCATGAAAGCCCAGATCAGGAGCTTGTGGGAGCGCCGAGAGCGCATTCTCGATCGGGCGGGGAGCCTCATCGCCGAGCACGGCGAGGATGCGGTCCTCTACTGAAGGTTCTCGAGCCCGGATCCCCGTTTGGTCTCCCGGGCACCTCGGACGGAGCATTGTCATCAGTGCCGGGCCGCTCGGGGTGTGATCCTGCAGCAATGATGTTTCCAATCCACTCCCTTGTCATCCTGGCCCTCGAGAGTACCTGGGACCCGGGTTGCCCGCCCCATTCGACGGCTCGGCAGGCCGCTGACGACACCGCTGGCCGATCCGCGTATCCTGTGGCGGCGGAGGAGTCATGTTGATCGTGAAAACCGGAACCGCGCGCACCGCGCTCGCCGATCCTGACGGCGACTTCGAGGATTGGATCGCGCGGGGGCTCGGACGGTCGGCGCAGGTGTGCAGCGTCTTCGAGGGCGAGGAGCTGCCGGCCCCCGGCGAGACCGGCGGCGTCGTCGTCACCGGGTCGGTGGCCATGGTGGGCGACGGTGAGGCGTGGATCGATCGGACCGCCGCGTGGCTGCGCGACGCCGTCGACGGCGGCGTGCCGGTCCTCGGCATCTGCTTCGGACACCAGCTCCTGGCGCACGCCCTGGGAGGCCGGGTTGGGCCGAATCCGCGTGGGCGGGAGATCGGCACCGTGAGCATCGACCTGGCCGAAGGTGCGGTTTCCGATTCTCTGCTGAGAGGCCTGCCCGTGCGGATCGACGTCCAAGCGACCCACCTGGAGAGCGTCCTCGAGCTCCCGCCGGCCGCTGAGCCGCTCGCCTGGTCCGGGCTGGAGCCCCACCACGTTTTCCGGGTGCCTGGACGCCAGGCATGGGGCGTCCAGTTCCACCCCGAGTTTTCCGCATCGGTCATCCGCGACTTCATTGAGGCTCGGCGGGAAGACCTGAAGGCCGAGGGAGGGGATCCCCAGCGCCTGCTCGCCGGGGTTCACGAGACACCATGGGGTGGCGACATCCTCGGGCGATTCGCACGACTGGCCGACCACCGCGAGCTCGAGCCGAGATGACCGGCTCTCGGCGCGATTCAGGGCGGTCTCGACCACACCACCTGTGCGGCACTCAGGTGCGGATCTCACCCGTGGGAGCATCGACCTGGACTCACTGACCCGTGGCTCGGGTTGGCGTCGGTGAACGTTCAGACTTTATAATGAGACGCAGTCGCGCTATACTTCGGCGGACCTGAGCGGGAGAGCCATGAACATCGAAGCAGGAGCGACAGTCCTACAGTACCGGCTCGTCGAACCCATCGGCGAGGGGGGGATGGGCGCCGTATGGCGGGCCACCGACACCAAGCTGGGCCGCGACGTGGCCCTCAAGGTCCTGCCCGAGGCCGTGGCCGGCGACCCCGAACGCCGGGCTCGCTTCGAGCGCGAGGCCAAGGTGCTGGCGTCGCTCAACCACCCCAACGTCGCCACCCTCTTCGGTCTCGAGGAGGCGGACGACCGACACCTGCTGGTCATGGAGCTGGTGGACGGCGAAGACCTCGCGGCGCGGATCGAACGCTCGGGTCCAATCCCCGTTGCTGAGGCTCTGTCCATCGCTTTGCAGATTGCCGAGGGGCTCGAAGCCGCCCACGAAAGGGGAGTTATCCACCGCGATCTCAAGCCGGCCAACGTCATGGTCGGCCCCGACGGCGCGGTCAAGATCCTCGACTTCGGTCTCGCCACCGCCCTCGAGCCGGCCGGCGGCGACACCGATCTCAGCCTCTCGCCGACCCTGACGGCCCAGATGACGCAGGCCGGTGTGATCCTCGGCACCGCCGCCTACATGAGCCCCGAGCAGGCGCGCGGCCACACGGTGGACCGGCGCGCCGACATCTGGGCTTTCGGCGTCGTGCTCTACCAGATGCTCAGCGGCGAGTCCTGCTTCGGCGGCGAAACCGTCACCGACGTGCTCGCCTCCATCGTCAAGGAGCAGCCGGACTGGGAGAGGATCGCGGCGCCCGTCCCGAACCGCCTGCGGCGGCTGCTGGACCGCATGCTCGAAAAAGACCCCCGCAGCCGGCTCCGCGACATCGGTGAAGCCCGAATCGCCCTGGAAAGGCTCATCGCCGGCGACGAAGGAGAGCTCGAGCCGGCGCTTGCGGCCGCGGCGGCGGCGCCCCGTTGGCCGTGGATCGCCGGCGCCGCGATTCTGGCTGTCACCGCCATCGCGGTGACTGGATTGTTGACCGGCAATGCGCCGAGCGAGCTGCCGCTGCGCAAGTTCCCCATCGCGATGGAACCGGGCGATCCCGGCCGTGCGGTGGGCTTCGATCCGAAGCTGTCGCCCGACGGCACCGCCATCGCCTTCGTGAGCCACGACCAGCTCTGGCTGCGCGACCTGTCGTCCACCGAGCCGCACCCGCTGGCCGGCACCGAGGGCGCGACCAGACCGTTCTGGTCGCCGGACAGCCAGTGGATCGGCTTTGCCACCGAAGGCGCCATCAAAAAGGTCGACCGGGCCGGCAGCAAGGCCACCGTTATCACCGCGGTGGGCAACGAGCGGGCCCTCACCTCGAGCTCCTCAGCGGCGTGGGGAGACGACGGAACCATCATCTACGGCACCGGATCGACCGGCCTGCTGCAGGTCTCCTCCCGCGGCGGCACCGTGGCCGAGTTCGTCACTCCGGGCGAGGACGCCATCGATATCCACCAGGTGTGCCGGTTGCCCGAGGACCGCGGCTGGCTCTACGTCCGGCACGACGACAGTGGCTACGGCATCATCATGATCCTGACCCCCGACGGCGAACGCCGGATGGTTCACACCTCGTCGAGCCACGCCGTCGGCGAGATAGCCTGGTCTCCGTCGGGTCACATCGTCTACCACGACGACGGCACGGTTCCCGGAATCTGGGCGGTGCCGTTCTCCCTCGAACGGCTCGAGGTCACCGGGGACGCCTTCCTGGTCGCCGGCGAAGGGATGCTGCCGTCGGTCTCCGGCGACGGCACTCTGATCTACGTCGCTGGGCTCAGCGGCACCGCTCAGGAGCTCGTGCTTCTCCGCCGCGACGGCAGCCTCGATGAGGTCATCGCCACCATCGAGACCACCCGGCCCTACCCCGATCTGTCGCCCGACGACACCAAGATCGTGCTCGCTGTCAACACCACCGAGGGGCGCGAGTTGCGGGTCTTCGACATCGTCGCCGGCACCGAGCGCCGCCTTTCGATGGACGACAACAGCTATGGGATCGCGACCTGGCACCCCGACGGGCAACAGATCTTCGCCTACGACGAGCCGGGCTACGATGCCACTCTGTTCTTCCTCGACGGACGCCGGCCGGCGCCGTTGATGGAGGACACCATGCTCGGCCGCTACACCCCGGACGGTCGCGACCTGGTCTACACCAAGCCCCACGACGACAGCTTTGCGTTCGACATCTGGCGGCGGACCATGGAAGGCGGCGAACCGGTGGACGAGAAGCTCATTGACCGATCCACCATCGACTGGGATCCGGAAGTGTCTCCCGACGGCCGCTACATGGTCTACTCCGGCAACGAGTCCGGCCGTTTCGAGATCTATCTCACCACCTACCCGAAGCCGGAGGCGACGTGGCAGGTTTCCCGCGACGGCGGCGAGTTTCCATCGTGGAGCGGCGACGGGACCGAGATCTTCTTCACCACCCGGGACCAGATCTGGGCGGTGGACGTGGACACCAGCTCCGGCGTGACCCTCGGCCGTCCGAAGGTGCTCTTCGACCGCCCCACCACCAACTGGACGCCCCAGTGGTCCGACGGCTTCGACGTCAGCGCCGATGGCCAGCGCTTCGTGGTGGTCCGGTCCAAACCCGACGACGGTTCCGCCCGCCCCTCCATCGTCGTCACCCAGAACTGGTTCCGCGAGTTTTCGGGAGAGTGAGATCGATTCTCACACCGGTGCCACGTCCACACTTCCAGACGTATTGCTGGGTGCCAGGTAGAGACGACCACGTGAATGGAAGTGTCGACGTGGCGCCCAGAACAACACCGGCCGTCGCTCGTATGTAAGACTGAATCCAGGAGGTCCCATGCGTTCTCTAGAGAGGTTGAAGAGTGTGGTTGTGCTGTCAGCGTTCGTGGTGTTTGCTTTGGGCTGCGGAGGATCCGGGCCGCAGACCGAGGCGCCGGTGGAGGCTCAGAGGGTCGAGCTTACCCAGCTTCCCGACACACTGGTCACCACCGAGTGGCTGGCCGAGCATCTCGACGACGATGATCTGGTGGTCCTCGACTGCACCGTCAAGGTGGGTCAGGACGAGAACGGCGAGCTCGTTGTCGAGAACGGGCGCCCGGGGTACGAGGCGGGACACATTCCCGGCGCCGGCTTTGCCGACCTGATGGGCGAGCTGGCGGACCTCGACAGCCCACACGACTACGCGGTGCCGACGCCGGAGAACTTCGCGGCGGCCATGAGCGCGCTGGGAGTCGGCGACGAGACCCGGGTCGTGCTTTACGACGCGGGCATGTCGGCCTGGGCGGCACGGGTCTGGTGGATGCTGCGGTGGGTGGGGTTCGACCGGGCCGCCGTCCTCGACGGGGGTTTGAGGGCATGGCAGGCTGAGGGTCGCCCGTTGTCGACCGAGCCCAGCCAGGAGCCTTCTCGGGTGCTCACCTCGCGCCCGAGGCTCGAGCTCATCGCCGATCACGACGAGGTCTTCGCGGCGATCGAGGACGAGTCGGTGCGGCTGATCGACGTCATGCCGGAGGCGCACTACCGTGGCGAGATGGCGATGTACGGCCGGGCGGGCCACATCCCCTCGGCGGAGAACGTCTCCGTCATGCAGTTGCTCGACGAGAGCGGCCGCTACCGATCCACCGACGAGCTCGGCGCTCTCTTTGCCACCGACCCGGGCGTCCGGACGATCACCTACTGCGGCGGAGGGATCGCGGCGTCGTCCACGGCCTTCGTCATGACCCGGCTCGGCTATGACGATGTCGCGGTCTACACCGCGTCCCTCCAGGAGTGGGCCGCTGATCCCGACCTCCCCATGGAAACCGGGGACCCCGGCGCGCTGTAGCGGCGAGATGCGGCGGGTCCACGGTCTTCGGACTTCGCTATGCTGACGCCGTGAATCTCAAGGAGTACGGTCACGCGGTCGTCTGTGCCACCCGGGTTGCTGCTCGCGAGAAATGGTCCACCGCTCCTTTGTGGAGCGACGTGCCGGCCGCACCCGGTCCGCCGCCACCACCTCCTCCCCCTCAGCGGTAACCGGTCAGGTGCCACGTACACACTTCCACAGTTTGGTGTTTTCGAGCGCCATGTGGTGGCGCTATCAGTGAAGATTTCACCACCTCGCCCGAAGTATTCATGAGGTTTCGTCGCGAGGTCGGCGAGGCGCCGATGCATCGTCGGCCGTAGTAGATAGCTCATGAATACTTCGGGCTCAACGTGCAACACGTGTGGAAATGTGTAGGTTGCACCGGGGGGAGGAGCGGGGTCGTGTTACCTTCGACGCAGTACAAAGGAACATCCTGATCGTCAAACGGACGGTTGCGTCGTCGAGGCGCGACCACGGTCATCAGACCCGTTGGCGATCCGACCGGCCACTGGAGGTAGTGATGAGCACAGTGTCTGTTCTTCGTTTCCGTGTGCTGCTCCCGATCATTCTTTTCGTTTGCCCGACGCTCGCGTCGGCCGATGGATCCATCGAGGGTACCGTCACCTTCTGGGGAGATCCCGGCGGCGGGACGCAGATCGAGATCTCTGCCATGGAGAGCCCGTGGACCGATCAGATTGACACGACCGTGGTCGGGCTGAACGACTCGTTCTCGCTGTCCGTACCCGACGGCGACTACTACATCCAGGCGAACATGGATCGAGACGGTGGTTTCGGAGATCCGGAGCCGGACGACGTGGTCGTGCTCTGGGACTCGAATGGGGATGGACGGTGGGATCAGGTCACCGTTGACGGAGGGACGGTGACGGGCGTCGACATCGACCTCGGCTTCGTCTACGTCGACATCGACGCCGCCGGCGCCGACGACGGCTCGTCGTGGGCCGACGCCTTCAATGACGTGCAGAACGGCATCAATCTCGCCGTCTCGGGGGTCGACGTCTGGGTGGCCGAGGGCACCTATGTGCCCGGCGTGAATCGCTCCGACAGCTTTCTGCCAAAACCGGGAGTTCGCGTCTACGGCGGATTCGCCGGCGTCGAGAGCCTGCGGAGCGAACGCGACTGGAACGCCAACGAGACGATCCTCAGCGGCGACATCGGCGTCATCGGCACCCACACCGACAACTGCTACCACGTGGTCCGCGCCGAGGGCTCTACCCCCTCCGCGCTGCTCGACGGCATCACCATCGAGCACGGCTACGCCCACGTCGGCAACACGGTCGACGACCAGGGCGCGGGGATCCGCGCCCGCGGCGGCGGCGTCACCCTCGCCAACTGCACGGTAAGAGACAACTCCGCGCTTTCCACTGGGGGTGGGGCCATGGCCAACCTCGGGGGGACCATCAAAGCCTACAACTCGAGCTTCATCGACAACAGCGCCGCCGGTGGTCACGGCGGTGGGTACTACGGGAACGCGGCGTCGGCGCAACCCCAGACGTTAATCAACTGCGTGTTCAGCGGAAACTACGCCTATCGCGGCGGCGGCATCGCCTTGGAGGGCACCGGTCTCGCACCGGTTCTGGCCAACCTCACCGCCGGCGGCAACTCGGCAGGAGACCTGGGACCGGGCCTCTTCACCTACTCGACCCAGGCCTACACGGTTCACAACTCGATCTTCTGGGGCAACGGGCCGGCGCCGGTCGGCTTCTGGACCACGGCACCCACCATCAACTACAGCATCGTCGAAGGCGGCTGGGCCCACGGCGGCACCCACATCCTCACCGACGACCCGTCGTTCGTCGATGCCGGCCAGGGCAATCTTCGGCTCGAGCTCGACTCGCCGGCCATCGACGCCGGCGACAACTCCGCAGTGCCCATCGATCTCCACGATGCCGACGGGAATCACTGGACCGACGAACCGATCAAACGCGACCGTGACTTCAACAACCGGTTCCGGAATCTGCCGTACATCCCCAATACCGGCAATGCGGCGCCGGACGAATGGCCCGTGGACATGGGAGCCTACGAGGCATGGGACCCGACCCTGATCTTCGAGCACGACTTCGATAGCGGCGATATCGATCCGTGGACCAGGGTCGTCGGGATGCCCTGAGCCGCGCTCGGCCCAACAGGGCACGGCGAGCTCGTCGAGGTGGGTGAGCCACCGGAGACCGGTGCCACTCGGGAAGGAAGCGGCTGTCGGCCGCGTTAGCCCGGTCAAGGAGAGATCAACCCATGACAGATCGAGCACCGCGGACTCGCAACCACCTCGCCTGGCTCGGCCCCCTGGTGTCGGTTGTCGGCCTGGTGAGCTACTTCGTCGTCTCTGCGAAGTTTCCGTTTCTGCGCGACACCGCCTGGCTCAACCTGCTGCTGGTGGCGGCCGGCGTCGTCCTGTCGATCCAGGCGATTCGACGTCGGCGATCGCTGCCGGCGGTGGGTGGTGGCGTTTTGGCGGTGGCCTGCGCCGCGCTGCTCGCCGGCTACGTCTTCGTGCTGTCCAAGCAGCTGCCGAACACCGAGGGTGTCGTCGCCGTGGGGGCCGAGGCGCCGGCTTTCAGCCTTGCCGACCACACCGGCGCCAAGATCGGACTCGACGACTTCGCCGGCCAGACGCTGGTGATGGTCTTCTACCGTGGTTTCTGGTGACCATTCTGTCTCTCTGAACTGCAGGGTCTGCAGTCACGCCTCACCGATATACGAGCCGCAGGCGCCGAGCTGGTCGCCGTTTCCGTCGACTCCGTGGAGGACAATAGGGGAGTGGTCGACAAGCTCGGGCTGGAGTTCCCCATCCTGTCCGATGCGGACCGTCAGCTCATCACCGACTTCGGCCTCGTCCACTCCGCGGGCAGCATCGACGGTGGCGACATCGCCCGCCCCGGCATCTTCATCATTGCGCCCGACGGCCGGGTAGCGTGGCGCAAGCTGCCCGAGAACTGGCGGGTTCGGGTCCGTCCCGACGAGCTCATCGACGTCCTCGACGACCTCCGTTGACGTCGATGACGGCCGCCGCGGGGGAACGGTCCCACTGATCACACCTCCACTCCTCCGGCGGACGACCGGGTGTGCCGGGGCCTGAAAAGAAAACGCCACCCCGCCGGAACGCGGCGGGGCGGCGCTGTGAATGTCGTCGGATGCCGAATCAGGATCAGGCTTCCCGGTCGTTGTCACCGCTTCCCGATCCCGTTCCCTTGGCGTCGTGCTCCGCTTCAAACCGTTCGATGCGTTCCTGCTCCTTGAGCTTGCGGAACCAGTTCGGGTGGTGGTGCTCGGCCCACTCCCGGGTGACCGAGCCGTCGACCAGAACCCGCCAGGTGCCCGGGTTGGCAACGGTGCCGAGGTAGGCGTGAGCCAGAACGCCGGCCACCATGAAGAAGCCGAAGAGGTTGTGGATGGTCGACGTCACACAGACCGTCGAAAGCTGGAACGCACCCTTGTAGATCAACAGGACGCCGGTTACCGACATGATCACGCCGGCGATCCCCGAGTACCAGTAGAACATCTTCTGCCCGGCGTTGAACCGGCCCGCCGGGACCTCGCCCTTGTGGCCGAGGTAGCCGCCCATCTTACGCACCCAGTCCTTGTCGTAGGACTCGAAGGCGGCGTCGCGGAACCACAAGAGGCCGCCGAAGACGGTGGTTGCGATGAAGACGATACCGGCCCAGATGTGGAACTCGAGGAGGTTGGCGGCAGAGCCGAACAGCAGCTGCTGCCAGAGGTGCAGGTTGAACGCCATGATCAATCCGGTGATGGCGAGGATGACGAAGGCGACGAGACGGAAGAGGTGGACACCGCGCTCGGCGAGATTGAAGCGCGAGATTTCCTCCGAGTAGGGATCGAAGGTGATGCGCTTGGGTCCGTAGCTGTGGTAGTGGAGAACGATCATGAAGACAACGATGATGATCAGCGGGCCGATATAGGGGCTGACGATCTGCTGGTGCAGGCTGTTGATGGTGAAGGCGAAGGGATTGCAGCCGAAGAATCGCCCGTTGGACTTGGTGATCGGTGCGCCGTCGGGTCCGTGCAGATCAATGGTTCGTTGGCCCTTGAAGAAGTGGGCCTCGGCCACGTGGCAGTCCTCGCAGCCGTTGACGCCGAGCGCCCGGCGGGTCGGCGCGGTGTTGTGGTTGATGGCGAAATCCACATATGAGGCGCCTTCCAGCGGGGTCCCTTCGAGCGAGCTCTCGATCAGGTTGCCAGACTCGTCGAGCTCGTACGCGACCTCGGACTTGATGAACACCGGCCGGATCTGCTCGAAGCGCTGGTTGCCCTGGAGGGTGTCGGCGAAGGTCTGCAGGCCGGCAATGATCTCTTCCGGCGTATTGACCTCTTTGTGGCCGTCGTCGTCCTCGTCGACCACGGCCTCGCGGAGGATCTTCCAGCCGGCCTCGTGCTCGCGGAGGAACAGCGGGTAGATCAGACCGTCGGTGTCCCGATTGCCCCACCACACCGTGAGAACGTGGTTGATCGGATAGATGATCTCGTCGGATCGCCGTTGGTAGTCGGGGTTCCAGGTTCCCTTTTCGCCCGGCTCATCGACATCCGCCGGTCGAGCGTGGAAGTGGAGCCGGCCGGTGGTGGTCTCATGACCGTGCACCGCCGCTCGACCGAGCTCCGGGATATGGCAGCTCTCACAGGCGATCCGCTCGAGGTGGCCGGGGCGGATGGTCTCGTGCTCCGGAACCGGCGCCCCGAGATAGCCGCTCATGTGGCACTCCTGGCAGGTCAGAATGCTGCCGTCGTGCTCCGGGGCGACGGTGAACGCCGGCTCGTTGCCCTTGGCGATCTGGTGGTCGAGGCCGGCGGGGTGGCAGGCGGCGCAGCTGATGCCCTGCTGGTTGTGGACATCGGGGTTGAAGATGTCGTTCCACGAAAAGCCGCGTTTCTTGACGTCCGAGCGGCCGTGGCAGTACTCGCAGTTGGCGTCCGGCGGCGGCCACGACATGTCGAGGGTGATGGTGCCGTCGGCGTTGAACAGGCGCTTTTCGTAGAGCACCTCCGGCTCCTGATTGCGGCGTACGGCGCCGTCGACGATGCCGAGCCTGGACCCGGAGACCACCGCCCACTTGTAGTTGCCGTTCTTGAGCTGGTCGGTGCGGCCCTCGAAATCGTAGCCGGCGAGGTGGCAGATCAGACAGTCGGCTTCGACGACGCCGCTGCGATCCCACTTGCTCTGATGGTAGTCGCCGTCGAGGGTCTCGGCGAGCTCGGGATTCTCGACAAGGTGCTCATCATAGCGATTGCCCTCGCGGTCGAACTCGAAACCGCCGCCGCCAGGGTGGCACGCGCCGCACGGCGGCTCGCCGCGGCTGGGCGACGAAAAGCCGACGAAGTCATAGACCGTGAGGTCGATCTCGTCCGGGTGCGCATTGGTCTTCTTGGCGAGCTGGCGATAGGCGTACGGGTACCAGCGGCCGAGGAATCCGTTGGATAGGCTCCAGGGCTGACCGGACTCCACCCCGAAGTCGTCGGACACCGTGTCCCACCCCATCTGGAAGTGGTAGCCCTGGGTGATCACGTCGTAGTCGTGGCACATTCCGCAGGTCTGCTTGGTCGAGAACGGCGCCGACGCGTTGTCGTCGTTGATCGGGTCGATCATGTCCCCGTTGGCGTCGAGGAGGTAGACCGGCGGGTGCTGCGCGGCGGCAGGCAGCGAAACGAGGAGAGCCGCGACGGCAAGCAATGGGGTGATCCGACGTTGAATCGAGAACAAGACGGTGGCGGTCATGACCGAATCTCCTTCCGTCGATGCCGGGGTTCGACTGCCAGCATCACCTCGTGAGGGTACAACTATTCATCGAAAAACGAAACTAGTTGCATCTATGCTCAATAGTCACAATCTCAACACGTTGACCCATAAAGTACACAGTGGGGAGCTACTCCTGTCCGTCGGCGATGGCCGTCGCGGTATCGATGATGGCCTCGGTGATCTCATCCGGCGCCTCCTGCATCAGAAAGTGGCCGTAGCCCTCGAAGATTGTGGCTCGGTTCAATTCGATTCAATTCGATGGTTGTTCGCCGTCGTTCTTCGATTTCGACCCGAACAGCCACGAGACAGCTCTTCCCAGCCCCCAATACACCGCCAACTGAGCCATGAACATCAGTGGGAGCCCGTCACGACACCGATCAAGAGTAACCATTTCTCTGTTTCGATCGTCTCATGTACGACGATGTGGGCTGCGAGCTCCGCGTGCGCGAATCCACACACAAAGGAAGGACGATGAACAGACTTCGCTTCGACTTCGGGAAAAGAACCGTGCGGGTGATTCTAGCGGCGTTGGTGTGCTGCGTGTTGGTCGCAGCTCTGGTGGCGCCGCTGCCGGCAAACGCGTGCTCGACATTCATGCTGCAACACGAAAGCGAGCTGCTGTACGGGCACAACCTCAATGAAGGGGATATCGGGGTGCCCGGGATGGTGTTCGTCAACAAGCGGGGGGTCTTCAAAGAAGGCCGCACCCTCAGCGAGTTGACGACGAAGGACGGCGTCGAGCCATCGACGCTCAGGTGGATCTCGAGATTCGGGTCGGTGACCTTCAACAACTTCGGCAAGGACCTTCCGGACGGAGGGATGAATGAGGTCGGCCTCTATATCTGGGAGATGAACGAGGAGGCCGACTACCCGACCGACGACGAGCTGCCGCGACTGATGCACGCGAACTGGATGCAGTTCGTCCTCGACAACTATGCGAGCCTGGACGACGCGATCAACAGCACCAACGAGATCGTCCTGGACGGCTGGACGTGGCACTACTTCCTCGGCGACGCCGACGGAAACACGGCGACCCTCGCCTTCATCGACGGCGAGGTGGTCGTCCACCGCGGCGAGTCGATGCCGGTGCCCGGACTGTTCAACACCCCCTATGACCGGGAGATGGAAATTCTGAGGTACTTCGAGGGATTCGGCGGCGAGTACGAGCCCGACCTGGATGATTCCAATGTCCCGAGGTTCGTCAAGACCGCCGTCATGACCAGGGACTACGACCCGGCAATGGACGCGGTGGAGTACGGGCTGATGATGCTCGACCAGCTCAAGGTGTCCGACGTTCCCGAGTGGTCGATTCTCATCGATGTGCGCCGGCGGGACGTCTACTTCAAGACGAGGATCAACCCGTCGATCAAGCGATTTTCGATGAACGACATCGATTTCTCGAACCGTGGACCGACCCTGGTGCTCGACTTGGACTTCGAGAGTGCCGACCGCGGCACCGAGCTGGAGATGTTCCCGAACGGTGTCGGGTTCGACGTCAGCGACCGGCTGCACCCGATGTCGTACGAGGACGTCCGCGGGCTCGTCACCGCTGTGACCGAGATGCCCGGGATCCCACAGGAGTTCTTCACGGGTGGAGGCCTGACGGTCGCCGAGTTCATCGACCGCTTTGCCGGCCACTATCTCCGTGCCCAGGGCACGGTGGGGCAATTGGCTGGAACCTGGGAGACCCCGGAGGAGGATGCAACGGACACCAGGAAGCTCAGGCTCGTCCTGACCACTCACGGCGTCGCGGTTTCCGGGAGCATCTCGAACTGGAAGAACCCACAGGTCAGCAGTCCCATCGAGCACATCGACATGATCGGGCCGAAGCTCACCTTCACCTACCGGCTTCGAAAGGACGGGCGCATCATGCGCGCCGAGGCTCAGGTCGACGGCGACGAGATGACCCTCATGCTGTTCGGTACGGAGGACTTCTACGGCGAGTACGTGCTTGAGCGGAGCGACTCACCGAGATGAGAACATAGGCATCTGGCCGGGTGTGTGGCTCTGGTGAACGGCAGCGATCTACCCGGAGGCCGGAAAGCGCCGGGCGCCGACCTCGCGCTCGCCACTGCGGAATGTCAACTCGGCGCAGCTTCCGTCGTCGTCGACGATGAAACGAAGACCCATGTCGAGAATCGGGTGCTCGAACGCGTGCTCGGCGATCGGGACGAATCGGAGCGGAACCAGGCGGTCGACCCTGAAGACGATGCCGCTGCCGTCCTGTTCCACCGTCCAGCGCTCGCCTCCCAGCTCGAAATCGCCGAGATACGCAGCAATCGCGTCGGTGTCCGGAACATACTCGGCCAAGTGCTTGGCGTCGGTGTAGGCAAGCTCGTGAAGGATCAATTTCTCGAGGAACAGGGTGGAGAGGCTGCCTCGCGACTGGGTGAAGTACAGGACCATGGCGTTGTGCGCCGGAAGTGCCATCGCCAGGGTGCCGTCGGAACCACCGTGACCGAAAACCAACGGCATGGAACCGGCGTCGCCCGGGTGGTAGATCTCCCAGTGCATTCCGTAGTCCCGGTTGACCGGACCCAATTGGAGCGCCGATACGACAGTGGACTCGGGGAGGTGCCGGATACCGTCCGCCTCACCTCGACCCATCCACATGGCCAGGAACCTCGAATAGTCCCGCGCGGTGGAGAACACGCCGCCGCTCGCCCGGAAGAACGGTGTTTCGGGCTCCGCTTCGTTGTCCCAATACTTTTGATAGCGGCCCTCGCTCCAGTGATACGTGCTGCACACCCGATCGCGGACTGGACGGTCCCGACCCAGGAGACAATAGGAATCCCGCATCCCGAGTGGCTCGAAGATCCGTTCCGCGACGAAGTCCTCCGGAGCCATGCCCGAGACGGATTTGATGATCAGCCCGAGGGCTGCGGTGTCGGCGTCGGCATAGTGGTACTCGGTACCGGGCGGAACCTTCGGACCCTGGTGGGCAGCATCGGCGACCGCCTCTTCGAGACTGTCGTAGTCGTCGATGCTCCCTCGCGGGTAGCCCATGGTGAAACCCGATGTGTGGTACAGCAGGTCCCTGATGGTGATGTCCTGCGAAGCGGGTGTCCTGAATGCGTCGATGTGCGTCGCCACCGTTTGATCCAGATCGACCGTGCCGTCTTCGGCGAGCATCAGAATCGCGGTTCCGATCAGGGGTTTCGTCATGGATCTGATTCTGAAGATCATGTCGGGCTCGAGGACCTGTCCATCGTCACGATCAGCGGCCCCCCAAACATCGTGGACGAGGGTCTGGCCATTCTTGATGATGAGCAGCTCCGCGGAAACCACCTCGTCCACGTCGTACCACTCGGCAACCTGTCTGTGGACGCTCGTCACCCAGCCGGGCTGTTCATCGATGTCGACGGTGTCATCCGGCGAGGCGCAGCCGGAGATGATCAGCAGGGCAATGATCGGATACGCGGAAAGGATTCTCGGCCGCATCGGTACTCTCCCCGTTCCGCCGCGGTTTTCGAGCGCGTCGATTCGGAAACGGGCGCTCGCGAAGCTCGGGCTGCGATCTCCAGGATGCGGGAGCTCGCGGCGGGTCTGACCATAGTCTACGCGGATTCCCCTCGCTGGTTTCGGTTGCGGGAACGGTGACGGGTCGACCGGGGCGAGTGTGCGCTCCACCTCGATACGCCAGTCCTGCTGCGACCCCCGACGGCGTCGATCAGCCGGCGAGAGCGTTCATTGCCGCGTCGTAGTCGGGTTCCTGGGCGATTTCGGGGACCAGCTGCGAGTGGACGATCTTGTCGTTCTCGTCCGCAACCACGACCGCTCTGGCGTTGAGCCCTGCCAGGGGTCCCTCGACGAGACCGGTGCCCCAGTCGCGGCCGAAGCTGTCCGACCGGAAGGTCGAGAGAGCCTCGACGTTGTCGATGCCCTCGGTGGTGCAGAAACGCTGCTGGGCGAAGGGGAGATCGCCGGACACCACCAGGACGACGGTGTTGTCCAGGGCCGCGGCCGCTTCGTTGAACCGGCGGGCCTGGGTCGCGCACACCGGGGTGTCGAGGCTCGGAACGATGTTGATGATCTTCCGCTTGCCGGCATAGTCGCCCAGCGTGGCTTCGGACAGGTCGCCGCGCACGAGGCGAAAATCGGGAGCTGCTCCGCCGACGGCGGGGAGCTCTCCAGAGATGGCGAACGGGTTTCCTTTGAGGGTGACGGTGGTCATGGGGTTTCTCCTTGTCATCACGCGATCCGACAAGAGCAACCCGGGGCGGTCGTCGACGCATTCCAGGTTCGACGAACAGAGCCCCCGCATCAACCTGAGCGCATCACCGGTCGAGCACCGCCGGCCAGTTCATCAGGACCATCACCGGTTCGGGGTCGGCCTCGGCAAACGACTCGATCACCAGGAACCGGCCGTCGTCGGCCACGTCGTACTGGCCGCCGTCCTCCACCGACGGACCGATGAACAGGTCCAGCGCAGGGGCCAGCGTCAGCCCGGTCCCGGAGCTGCGGACCGGCACGGACATCAGTGCGCCCGTAAAGCTCGTGTAGTAAATCTCGGTCCCGTCGCCGTTCCACCTGGGCCACAGCCCGCCCGCCGTCGAGGCGCGCAGGGTCCGGCCCGGACCCGGGTAGGGCTGGACGTAGACCTCGAACCGCCCGGACGCGTCGGACTGGTAGACCAGCCAACGCCCGTCGGGAGACAACTGGCCGGAACCCTCGGTGAACTCCGTGACGACGACATCTTTGATCTCTGGCTCGCCACCCGGCTGGAGGACCAGCTGGTCCCAACCGGTCTCCTCGCGCTGTGCCGTGAGCATCAACGACTTCTCGTCCGGGCCCCAGCCCCTGACGACGAAGTTTCGTTCGGATTCGAAGAGCACGTGTCCGGCGCCACTGCCTTCCACCGCCTTGCGCACCAGCCGGAAGGTTCCGCCGCCGGCCGAGGTGTAAACGATCTCGCTCCCATCCGCGGACCAGATCGCGGCATACTCGTTTCCTTCGTCCGAGGTGAAGCGCGTGAGCAGACCTCGCTCGAGCTCGAGGATCCACAGGTCACCGTTTCCGGACTCGGGGTCCCCGATGGCGACCACCGCCAGCGTTCCGTCGGGAGACAGCTCGACCGCATACAGAAAATTGGGTTCACCGATCTCCTCGATCAGCTCGCCGTCCCGGTCCCTCCACCTCAGGATCCCACCGGCCTGCGCCACCCCCGATTGGCTCACGAGGGTCCCGGCGTCAGACGGCGAGAACACCGCCCGTCCGGTTCCCGATGCCAGGGTGGCGACCTGCTCCACAACCGGCACCGCTTCGCCGCCGAATTCCAGTGACGACGGATCGAAGGGACGTGCCATCAGCGTCGACTCTCGCACGTAGAGCAGATGGCCCGAGGCGTACGCGGCATTGGTCGGTGAGCGTCCAATCTCCACCGCCGGCTCGTCGTCGAGCGAACCGACCATGATCGCCTGGCCGGACTCGTTGCCTTCCGGGAACATTGCGAGATACAAAAACCTCCGCCCGTCGGGCAGGAACCAAGGATGTCGATGGGAGTCCTCGTTGCGATCCTCGTTGAAAGTGGTCACCGCCTCCGACTCGCCCCCGGCCTGTGAGACCGCGTGGATCGGGTCGTCGGAGTCGGGTGCGAAGACGATGGTGCCGTCCGGCCCCCAGGAGCCGCCCTTGCCGTTGGGCGCATCGCACAGGGTCAGCGGCAGCCCGCCGCTGGAGTCGACCCGCTTGAGCGACGAGCCGTCGAAGAAGCCGATGTGGCGTGAGTCGGGCGCCCAGAACGGATACTGTGCGTTCTCGGTACCGGTGAGCGGCCGCGCCTCCACCTCGTCTATGGTGCGGATCCAGAGCTGGTCCGTGCCGTCCGCGTTGGCCGCCGCGAAGACCAGCTTGGTTCCGTCCGGCGACACGGCCACCGGCCCCGGGCGGATCGGCTCGAGGTCGAAGGAGCTTTCCGGTGGTGGTTCGACGGTGAATCGCACCACCGGTGTCTCCGGCGCCGGATGCAGCACCATCCACGCCGCCAGCACCACCGCCGCGGCAACGCCCAGGGCAGCGATCGCCCAGGGCATTCCGCCGGTGCGACCGGGCGCCCCGGCATCGGCGTCGTGCTCGAACGGCGGCGCGGCCATCGCACCGCCGCCGGGATCCCCCTGCTCCTCCTCGAGCGCGATGCGGGCGTCGCCGATGGCCTGCAGGCGCTCACGCGGTTTCTTGCGCAGGCACCGGTCGAGCAGGTCGTGGACCCGCGGCGGCGTGTCGTCGGGCAGCTCGGCCACGTCGACCTCGTCCTTGAGCACCGACGCGAGCACGTGCGACACCGTCTCGCCCTCGAAGAGCTTGTGCCCGGTAAGCATCTCCCACAGCACGACCCCGAAGGCCCAGATGTCCGCCCGCCGGTCTGCCGCGACGCCGGCCGCCTGCTCCGGCGACATGTAGGCGGCGGTGCCGAGGATGACGCCGGCCGCCGTGGCGTGCTGGGTCAGGGTCGGCGACAGCGACAACGACCCGTCGCGGTCCTCCGTGTCCCACGCCTTGGCGAGGCCGAAGTCGAGCACCTTTACCGTTCCGTCGGGCCTGAGCTTGATGTTGGCGGGTTTGAGATCGCGGTGGACGATGCCCTGCTCGTGCGCCGCCTCCAGCGCCTCGGCGATCTGCAGCGCGATGCGAACGGCCTCATCCACCGGCACCGCTCCACGCTCGATCAGGGCCGAGAGATCTTCTCCCTCGACGAGCTCCATCACGAGGAATGTCGTGCCGGCCGCAGTCGATCCCGTTCCCGATGTGATGGGTTCGGGAGTGGGGGAGTCACCCTCCCCGACCCCGCTCTCAACTGTCTCCAACCCATACAGATGCGCGATATTGGGGTGGTTCAAGCTCGCCAGGACCTTCGCCTCGCGCTCGAAACGCGCCATCCGCTCGTCGTCCCCGGCGACATCGGCCGGCAGGACTTTGAGCGCCACCTGGCGCCCCAGCTTGGTGTCGTCGGCCAGCCACACCACACCCATGCCGCCTTCGCCGAGCTTGGCGGTGATTTCAAAATGTGCAAGCGATGTTCCGATCATGTGTCACTCCACGTCCGCCCCTGGGACCGCCGAGCTCCAGCTCGGCACTGTCCGCTCTCGCACTCGAACCCACCTCTGTGACGCCGATGGGCCCATTCTTTCTTGAGCCCTGAGATGAGCGATTCTCGGCGGTGATCTGGGCAAATTTCCTGGGCTTTGTCGGTTGCGAAAATGCTCGACGTACCAGCGGGTACGCCGCCGCTTTTGGCAATCAACAGAGCCTCGAGACCTTCACATTCTCATCCACCAGAATCGCTCACCTGAGGTTCAGCGATGGGACTTGGCAGAGTGTACCTTATTTTGAGACGCAATTGCAATTAAGATGGAATCGCCCGGACTGGAGCCACTGGTGGCTCGTCTCATCTCCTGCCCGCGGTCTTCGGTGTCATGAGGCCGCCGGCGACGGTCAGCAGGAGCTTCCAGGGGAGGGCGGCGACGGGGAAGATCGTCTTACCGACCCGGGCGCCCCACAGCTTGGCCCCGGCCAGGGTCGCCTTCGAGAAATCGGCGCCCCGGAGATCGGCGCCCGAAAACCGGCATCGGCTGCAGTCCGCGCCGCCGAACGTCGCCGACCGGAGATCGGTTTGCCGGAGATCGGCGCCCTCGAGGTCGGCCGAGGAGAGATTACAGTGCGCCATGGAGGCGCGGGCGGCGACGATGGTCTTCAGGTTGGCGCCACGGAAGTTGACGCCCCTGGCGTTTGCCCGGATGAACGTCGCACCCTCGAGGTTGTTCCCCGCGAGATCGGCGTTGCTCAGCTCGGCCTTGTCGAGACGAATCTGCTCCATCCGCCAGCCGCTCATCTTCATGCTGTTCAACCTCGCCCCGCTCAGGTTCGCTCGGACCAGCGACAGGCCCGTCGGCCGTGCGGTCGTCAGATCCAGCCCGTCGAGTCTCGCGGCGGCGAGTTGAACCCCTTCAAGCACGAGGTCCACGATCGCTGCGTTGCGGAAATCAGCCGCCTGGGCGTCGCAGGCGAAAATCCGCGCCCCGGTCAGATCGGCGCCTTCGAAGCTCGCGTGGCTCAGATCGCTCTCGGTGACCTCGGCGGTTGCCAGCCGCGCCCGGAGGAAGTTCGCCTCCCTGAACTTCGACTTGGAGATTCTGGCGCCGTAGAAGTTGGCGCCGACGAACTGGGCGCCCGTGGCGCTGACGTTGTCCAGCTCCGTGCTCGCGAGGTTGACCCCGTTGAAGATCACGCCGTCCATGGTCGTCTTCGACAGCCGTCCGCCGGTGAGCGTGCTGCCGCTGAAGCCCGCGGATCGAAGATCGGCGGCGGACAGATCGGCGCCCGAGAGATCGGTTCCATCCAACACCGCGCTTGCCAGGTTGGCTCGCTCCAGCGCGGCGCCCTGCATGTCGCAGCCGCTGAAATCCGCTCCCCGCAGCGCTGCGCCGGTCATCAGGGTCCGGACAAACGACGAACCGTTCAACTCGGTGTCGACGAGCATGACCCCGGTGCAGTCGGCGTCGTCGAACACGGTGGCGTCGAAGACCGCGTTCTCGAACTGCGCTCTCGCGAGTTTCGCCCGGCTCAGATTCGCGCCTTGAAGCCGGGCGCTCTGCATCGCAGCCCCCGTCAGATCCAGCCCCGCCAGATCGAATCCGCCGAGGTCGGCGCCCTCGAGATCGGGCACCACATCCGGGTTCGCTCCCCGCCACTGATTCCACTCTCCGGACAGAAGTCTCTGCCGGTGCGCCTCATTCGCCATGGATTCCGCCCTCTCGCCCGGAGTCTACGGGCGTCGTCGCAGCTGCGCCGCGAGATGTCGATCGATCGGCCAAGGGGTCCGCTTGGATCGCGTTCTCCCATTGTCCCACGAGCCGACCCCGGATTGAGGCTACAGATCTAGGTATTCGTGACCACACACGTGTATGATGGGTACAGCCGGAATCAGGCAACACTCCACTTGCTTCTCACCGCCGCCGTGGACGAGGCCGTCGCCGAGCTGATCCAGCGCGTCCAGCGGTGGCACGACCCGGGAGGTCCCGTGAGCGAATCGATCATCGAGGTCGGTACCATCGTCCGTCATCCCAACCGGCCTGCGTGGGGCCCGGGCAAGACGCTCGCCATCGGTGGCGGCGGCCAGGTCACGGTTTACTTTCGAGACATCGAGGAAACCAAGACCGGGGATGCCGTGAAGACTCTGGCGACCGGGACGGTGGGGCTCGAGATTGCGGCGGAGCAATCAGAACCCATGCTCGACGGCCTCCCACCGTTCGCCAAGGGCCGCTTCAAGGGCGTGAACAAACCTCGGTTGAGTCTCGTCGATGCAGTCGGTACCTATCGTAGCCGGCAACCCGGAGCCCTCGATGACCCGGCCGTACGCGACGACGTGCGGGCGCCCTACGACGAGGCCCGCCGGATGTGGTTGGACGGGCTGGGCGACGGCAAGGGGAATGAGCTGCTCGATGATGGAAACATCGACGACGCCCGAGAGCGCTTCCTGAAGATCGCTGCGATTCCCGGCGTGTTGAGCCCCGGTGAGTGCACCAGCCTCGCGAACGCGCTCGAGGACGACGACGATGCCGCCACGTACCTGCGAGCGCTCTTTGCCGTCACCGAGCAGACCACTGCCGATCAGACGACCTACCAGCAGCTCATCGACATCGTCGTCGAGCTGTCGCCGCGCGACGGGAAAGACCGGTCAACCACGTGGCCGGTGCTCACCCAGTTCCCGTGCATCGCCAGTCCGGAGCACCACATCCACTTGAAACCGCCCACAGCGCAACGGTGTGCATCACGGTTGAACTACGATCTGCGCTACACGGCCGCTCCCAACTGGTGGACCTACAACCGGATGCTCGATCTCGCGAAGATCCTCCTGGCGCGGTTGAAGCCCCTCGGCGCTGTCGACTTTTTCGACGTCATGCCGTTCATGCGGGTGATCGCGTCCGCCTGACGGAGCCGCAGAGCGCCACCCATCGGGGCAAGGACCGCCGAGGTCCAGCTCGGTCGATCGCCTCGAGGTCCGTGAGCGAGACCCGCCTACCGAGTTCGCGGTTCGGGCGAGATGGGTCCGGATCCACACGTGTGGACGTGTGAACGTGGGACTCATCCTAATCTGAACGTGGCACTAATCCTCGCACGCCCCTCACACGGGGGAGGCCCGTGCTAGCATGGCCGGCGTTCATCAATACCCCGAGGTCGCTATGCTGAAACGCCTGCTTGCACTGCTGTTCCTGCTTACCCCAACCTTGCCGGTCGTGGCCGAGGTTGCGGTCACCGAAGGGGACTTCACGATCGAGGCCTTTGCCTTCGACGACGGCAGCGTGCATCCCCTGCGCCAGTACTACCGTACCCTCGGCAACCCGCGCCACGGTGCGGACGGTAAGGTGACGAACGCGGTGCTCATCATGCATGGCACCACCGGCAGCGGCGCGGGTTTCCTGCGCGAGCGCTTCGCCGGCGTGCTCTTCGAACCGGGCGGTCTTTTGGATGCGACGCGCTATTTCATCATCCTCCCAGACGCTATCGGGCATGGCGACTCGAGCAAACCCAGCGATGGTTTACGCGGCGACTTCCCCGCCTACACATACGACGACATGGTGCGTGCCCAGCATCGGCTGCTCACGCAGCACCTCGGGGTCGATCACCTGCGCCTGGTGACCGGTACCTCCATGGGCGGGATGTTGAGCTGGATCTGGGGTTACCAGCACCCCGACTTCATTGATGCGCTCATGCCCCTGGCGAGCCTCCCGGTGGAGATCGCCGGACGCAACCGCATGCTTCGTAAGATGATCATCGACGCGGTCAAGGACGACCCGGCGTGGGAGGGTGGCTTCTACGACAGCCAGCCGCCGGGGTTGAAAGAGGCCATGTACGGTTTGTTGATGATGGTCTCGAGCCCCCTGCAGTACCAGTGGCAGGCACCGACGAGAATGGCCGCTGAGGCGCTCATGGACACGCTGGTCGAGCGCTACCGGTCGCGGCTCGACGCCAACGACCTCATCTACGCCTTCGATGCCTCCCGCTATTACAACCCAGCACCGCAGCTGGAGGCGATCAGCGCACCGCTGCTGGCGATCAACTCCGCCGATGACCAGGTCAACCCGCCGGAGCTTGGCATTCTCGAGCGCGAGACGGCGCGAGTGCCGAACGGCGAGGCTGTGGTACTGCCGATCACGCCGCTGACCCGGGGGCACGGTACCCACTCCCTGCCGAGCATCTGGGGCCCTTACCTTGCTCGGTTCCTCGCCGCGACCGGCGAGGCTGGCGCGGCACCGTCGCGGCTGCTGCTGGACCCCGAGGACCCCGCCTGGGACGAGCCGGCGCAGCCGGAGTATCGGGTTCGCTTCGAGACCAGCGAGGGCGCATTTGAGATCACCGTCCATCGGGCCTGGGCGCCGCGCGGGGCGGACCGCTTCTACAATCTCGTGCGTCATGGGTTTTACGATGGCGTTGCCATCAACCGGGTCGTCGAGGGTTTCATCGCCCAATTCGGCATCAGCGGCGACCCCGCGGTGACCGCCGCTTGGAGGGGTGCGACGATTGCCGATGACCCCGTGGAAGTGAGCAACACGCGCGGCCGGGTGGCGTTCGCCATGACCGGCCCCGACACCCGGCAGACCCAGGTCTTTATCAACCTCGTCGACAATACGCGTCTGGACGCCGACGGCTTTGCACCGTTTGGCGAGGTTTCTGCGGGCATGGCGGTCGTCGATCGGCTCTACGCGCTGTACGGCGAAGAGGCGGGCGGTGGCATGCGGGGTGGGCGCCAGAGGCCGCTGGAAGCCGGGGGCGCGGCCTACCTCGCGGAGGCATACCCGCTGCTGGACGTGATCGTGGCGGCGCGGATCGTTGCGCCCGTCCCGGGACCCTGACGGGTGCCACGTTGACGGGTGCCGGACGGATGCCACCTTGATAAGGGGTTCGCCGCCTACGGAGTGACCGAGCTCCAACCTCCGGTGCCGCCCGATTCGAAGCCGTCGCAAAAGATCGCGCTGGAATAGGTGCGCACATGGCCGGCATCGTCGCCGTTGGCGTTGTCGTTGTAGTACGCCCCGATGGCAAGCAGCGATCCTCCGGACGCAAACGCCAGCGACGTGCCCGATACATCGCCCTCCGCCTCACCGTCGATGTTCTGGCCGAACTGGACCCAGGATGGGTCGTCCCAGTCGAAGACCTGCACGCGACCGGCGTTGGATCCGTTGGTGTTGTCGCTGCCGGGAGCGCCGGCGGCAAGACGGGATCCATCCGAGGAGAGCGCGACACGGGTTCCAAAGTGATCGAAATCGGCCTCGCCGTGGATGTCCTGACCGAGCTGGACCCAGTCCGAAAGAGGGCCATCCCAACCGAAGACCCGCGCATGGCCTGATTCGCCGTGGGTGCCGCTGAACAGCGGTGCGCCGACAGCGAGGCGGGAGCCGTCCGGCGAAATGGCCACGATACTTCCGCCGCTGTAATTTCCCGGGCCGTCGATGTCCGACCCGAGCTGGACCCAGGAAGGGTCGTTCCACCCGAAAACGCGCACGTGGCCCGAGTCCGTGCCGTTGCCGTCGTTTCCGGACGCACCGATCGCAACTCGCGACCCATCTGAGGAAATGTCGACGGCCGAGCCCGAAAAATCGTGCGCCTCTTCTCCGTGGATGGTAGAACCGAGCTGAATCCAACTCGACGTTCCGGGGACCCACTCGTAGACTCGGACCGCACCGGCATCGCTACCGATACCGTCGAAGCCCACAGCTCCGATGGCCAGCCGCGATCCGTCCGCCGAGATGGCCAAGGCACCGCCGACGTTGTCGTACGGCGAGAGCCCGTCGATGTCCTGGCCGAGCTGGACCCAGGAAGAACCACCCCACTCGAACACCCGGACATGGCCGGAGGACTCGCCGAACATGTCATTCCCCGGCGCCCCGATGGCGACCCGAGATCCGTCCGAAGAGAGGTCGACGGCGCAGCCCGAATGGTCGTGCTCCGCTTCGCCGTCGATGTCGTCGCCGAGCTGGACCCAGCCCGCGGTTCCGGGATCCCATGCGAAGACCCGCACGTGACCGGCGCCGGTACCGTTGGCGCTGTCGTTTGCTCGGGCCCCGACGGCGAGATGCGAACCGGTGGGAGTGAGGGCGATGGCGTAGCCCGACCAGTCGTACGCCGCCTCCCCGTCGACATCGGCGCCGATTTGAGACCACTGGGCTGAGCACACCGCCGGAACCAGCGCCACCAGCAGCAAAGTGAAAAGGCCTTTTGCCATCGTCCGCTCCTCCACCGAGTTGTCTGACTAAGAATTGTCTGGGTCATCCTACCAGGGACCTCAGCGATAAAAGGCATAAAAGGTGCCCAAAAGGTAAAAGGGGCATAAAAGGTGCCAGGCACTTACTTAATGCTTTGTGGGTGCACCGGTGGCGGTGTGCTGGGAGCGGGCTGAGGTTTGGATGGCGATGGGAGACGGGTTCGTGTCGGGAGCGGGCCGCGAAACGACCTACCCACCGAGCCTGCGGACGGTGCGATACGCATTGCCGAGCCCCAACTCGGCACAATGAGGTCCCCGATACATGTTTTAAACCAACGGTGATTCAACCAACCATGAAGTCGTACCCGTTCACGACGTGATACCAGATCCCGGCGAACGACGCCGTGAGCAGAATGTGCAGGAGAACGAGGGCCCAATGTCGCCCTGTGCGAAGGAAGACGAAGAACAGGACGAGCATGGATGGGTACACGAAGATCATCAAGAAAACCGACAAGCCGGCGGCGCCGGGCTGAAAGACCAGGCTGGCTGCCGACCCGAACAGCGCCAGCGGCCAACCGACGATCCCGACCAACTGCCAGAAAAACACCTCGGCGAGTTCACGAAGCGAGTAGAGCCTCCACGGTGGGATCACGAACCCGATGATGATCCACGAGAACAAGACGTTGGCCACCAATCCCGAGACCAGAGCCCTGAACCTCGGCGATCTCCCATCCTTTTCTGTTTTCCGTCGGAACGACATCGGTCCTCCCTGAAGCTCACTTCGATAGCTGCCACGAGCTCGTTTGGCGGCCGAAACGAAACAATGCCGGGAATGCGAGGGTCGGGACGCATTCTACCCTTCGAAACGTTGCCGGGCACCTCCTCGCGTTTTTCATAGCCCCAGTTCGACCGTGACGCACTAACAGGCTCGACGTGTGCGGAGGCGGCCGGGCCGCCGACCGAGACCACCCTCCGGAAGCGGCCGCACCTGCGGCGGGCTGTGCGCATCGTGCCAGCGGATGTGCGACTTCCAGAGCGGTCACCTCAACTTCGACCTCGACCGGATGCGACCCCGGCAGAGCTGGTGGGAGCGCTTCGGGCCACCACCACTGGGGACAGGCGAATCCGCCGGCAGCGATCGATCAGGCGTCGAGCATCGCGCGGACGTTTCGGATCAGCCGTTTGAGCGAAAACGGCTTCTGTAGGAAGCCCATTCCTTCCTCCAGCTCGCCGTCGAGGCCGATCACGTCGGCGGTGTACCCCGACATGAACAGCACCTTGAGCCCGGGCCTCGTCTTGAGGAGCTCGCGATGCAGCTCCAGTCCGTTCATCCCCGGCATGATGACGTCGGTGACCAGGAGGTCGATGGCGTCGTCGTTCGCCTCGCAGTGGCCGCACGCCTTCTGCCCGTCCTCCATGTCGATCACCGTGTAGCCGAACTGCTCGAGAATCCCCTTGCCCAGGTCGCGGACCGTCGGCTCATCCTCGACGAGCAGAATCGTCTCCGTCCCGTGGGGGAGCTCAGACGGTTCCTCGGCGGGCAGTGGTTCGGCTTGCTCGTCAGTGCTCGGGAAGTACACTTCGAACGTCGTGCCCAGTCCAGGTTCGGAGGCGACGCGGATGAAACCTCCGTTCTGCTTGACGATGCCGAAGACCGTTGCCAGGCCGAGGCCGGTTCCCTTGCCGAGCGCCTTGGTGGAGTAGAAGGGATCGAAGATGTTCGACAGGACCGAAGCATCCATGCCGTGGCCGGTATCGGCGACGGTCAGCATCAAGTACTCGCCGGGTTGCGCATCGACTTGGGAGGCACAAAACGCCTCGTCGACGGTCTCGTTCCGGGTCTCGACGATCAGACGTCCGCCGTCGGGCATGGCATCCCGGGCGTTGACCGCCAGGTTGACGAGGATCTGATCGATCTGGGCCGGATCGGCTTCGATGCACGTGAGGTCCGGGGCGGGGCGAAACACGAGCTCGATGTCCTCGCCGATGATCCTGCGGAGCATCTTCTGGGAACGCTCGAGTATCTCGTTGGGGCGGATTACCCGGGGCGAGATCACCTGCTTTCGGGAGAAGGCCAGGAGCTGCGCGGTCAGCCCGGCGGCCCGCTCTCCGGCGTCGAGGATCTCCCGGATGTCTGCGCGCACGGGATCGGTCCGTTCGAGACGGCGGAGGGCGGTCTCGCCGTAGCCGATGATACCGGTGAGGATGTTGTTGAAGTCGTGGGCCACGCCTCCCGCCAGCCGCCCGAGAGCCTCCATCTTCTGGGATTGGCGCAGCTGTTCTTCCAATACCGCCTTTTCCTTTTCCGCCCGCTCCCGCTCCGAGATGTCGATCCCGACACCGACCTGGCAGAGGACTCCGTCGAAGGTGATCCGCTTGCCCGTGAGGACGAACGGGATGCTGTCGCCGTTTTTCGTGAGGAACCTGGCTTCGACGGCCGATTCGCCCGTCTCGAATACCTCGGCGATGCGTTCACCAACGAGCTCCCGATCGCGAGGGTCGATGAAATCCATCGGGCCCATCCGGGAGATCTCTGAGCTCGAGTAGCCGGAAACCGCTTCGACATTGTTGTTCCAGCGAAGGAACTTTCCCTCATGGTTGAACAGGTAGAGGATGCCCGGGATGCTCTCGATCGTGCGGTCGAGGAGCGCTTTCTCCCGGGCGACCGCCTGCTCGGCTCGTCGTCGGCCTGTAACGTCGTGGCCTTCCGGGATGAGGTGGGTCACGTTCCCGGCGTCATCTTTGACCGGAGTGATCGAAAGGTCGACGTGTCGCTGACTGCCGTCGGGCATGATGTGCGAAGCTTCGAACGCCACCCGCTCACCCGATGCCGCCCGCTGGATGGCGTTTCGGACCCTCTGCCGCTGCTCGGCGTTGTCCGCCCACCAGGGCGTCTCCCAGAATGGTTGGCCGATCACGTCCTCGGAACGCACGCCGCCGAACTTCAGCGACGAGCGATTGGCCTTGATGATGGCGCCGTCCTCGGTGAGCATGCCGATGAAATCGAGGGTGTTGTCGAAGACGGCGTGCAGCAGGTTCTCGGCCTCTCTCGTGGCGATGTTGGCCAATCCCTGCTCGGCAAGCAGCACGGTCATGTCCCTGAGGAGCTCCGACGTGCTGCGGAACGCGGTTTCGCTGACGACCGGCACTTCGCGCACCGCCTCCAGATACGATTGTTCGTCGTAGCCGAAGGTCAACGCCTGCTCGCGAAACCGCTCGATGTCGGGCGGCTCCAAGAAGACCTGCCCGGTGAACAGGTTGGCCACGTGGACGCCGCGGACGATGATGGGGGCGGCCCCGTCCACCATCCCCAGCCCGCACGTGCAGACTCTCAGACGACTGTCCGCTGCGAGCTTCGACGCCGTCGCTGCGTTGTGCTCGTCGCACTGTGCCTGCGAGGCAGGGCATTGCTTGTGGAACTCGGCACAGATCGACCGTCTACCCGACCGCGTGAGCTGCTGCTGGTCGGGATGGGACACCAGATCCGTGGTGAAGCCCGTTGAGTGAGCAAAGTTGGTGAACACTTCCTGCAACCGTTTGAGATCGACCAGATCTCGAAACGCGTATTTGCCGTCGACAAGATCGGTCTTGGGGTTGACCGAATCGGTCACGGCGACCGTTCCGAAACGGGCATTACAGCGTCCAACCGATTCGATGAAGAGCAGCTCTCACAATCATCGAACCTACCACACATATCGGCCGTCAAGTGTGGAAGTGTGGACGTGACACCGCCTCGTGGCTCCGCCTCCGGGAGGCTCCCCTACAATGAGGGGAGTTCATCCGGTGGAGGAAACGAGATGACCAGGCGATGCCTTCTACTCGGTCTCGTGGCGGTGCTGGCGGGGGACGCCGGAGCGGAGTGTGGGTCGGTGCCCGGCGCCGACGTGCACCGCTGGTCGTCGAGTCCCCTGCGACTGGAGCGCGCCTCGGCGACCGGCGTCGAGTCCCTGTCCCCGGGTGCGGTCCTCCTCCTAGCCGCCGCCAACGACGACCCTCGGGACGGCGTGCTGACGGTTGACGCGACGGTGCTCAGCGAGTGGGGGATGGGACCGCGGAAGGGCGTCGCCACCGCCACCGTGGCGGGAGGAGCCCGAACCCTGGTACCCGTCCCGTTGGCCGATCTGGGGCTGCCCCGCGAGGCCCTTCGTTTCTCGGGCGTGGTCAGCTTCACCGCATCCGTCCGCTACCCCGACGGCCGCGTCGAGCGCGCCTCGCCCATTCTCGAGCTCTTCTTCCACCCGCAGGACGACGGCTGGGTGGTCTACGGCGATGACGAACGACAGACTGTCTTCTCGGGTGGCGCCCTCGTCGCGGCCGACCGCGCCGAGGGTCGGGGCGGCGCCGATTGGGGCGCGGCCTTCTCGCGCCGGGTTGCCGAGGACACCGGGTGGCGGCCGGAGGGCGACGGCCCACCCGCCGCGGTCGACGGCGCAGGAGCGGGCGAACGGGCGACCATGAAGATCTGCATCGAGCAGCTCTCCGCCTTCTCCGACGCCGGGGTGGGCGAGGACTACTGGCAGAGCTCCGCCTCCACCGCCAGGGCCTCCCGGGGAGCCTTCGTGGCCATCTGGCGGGAGGGCACCTCCAATCCGATCTGGGGAGCGGTCCTGGGAGACGGCCGGGGCGCCGGGGACCCCGGCTCGGGGTGCACCGAAGAGCTCAATCTGCCCGACCCGGCGGGGACCTACGACTACACCTTCCAGATCTTCACCTCGGGCAACGTGCAGGGCAACGTGGTGAACAGCGCCTACGACGGGGGCGCCATCCTGGACTGGAACTTCACCCGCGCCCTGAGCGGCAGCGGCACCCACGTGGTCACCTTCGATCCCACCAACGACACCGGGCGGGCCTTCGACGTCTACATGGTCGGAGCCTACTGCCAGTATCGCCACCCGGGCGGGGTGGAGGGCGAGACCTACCGCTACCGCCTGATGCAGGACACCTCGAACAGCTGGGTCAACCGCAGCGACGACCTGATCATGATCGGCGAGGACGCGGCCGACAAGAAGTTCATCATCGCCCACGAGACCGGGCACATCGTGGGCGACTTCGGCACCGGCAACAATAACTGGAAGACCGTGCACACCATGTGCGAGTGTTACAACAGTGGTTCCTGCCCCACGCCCGCCGGACAGGGCAGCCACCTCATGATCAGCAAAGAGCGCTCGCGGTGTGCGGTTGCCGAGGGGTTCGCCCACTTCTACTCCGCGGCCGTCTTCAACTGGCACGGGACCGGCCAGTACGACTGCTTCTTCCACTACTACAAGAGTATCGGCGGTGACAGCACCCCGACCGTCGATTGCGACGTGGCCAACGGGCCCTTCGACGTGCGGTACATGGAGACGAACTGCGCATACCCCTGGGTCGGCATGGGCACGGAGCTCGACTGGATGCGGACCTTCTGGGACATGTTGTCCGCCGATCCCACCGTCCCCGGAGGCTCGACTCTCGAGGTGGATGACATCCTCGCCTGGTTCGACGCCGCCGACTACTGGCACAACTACTACGCCTACAACAACCTGAACGCCGCCGCCGATCTCATCGGCGGGGACCTGAACACCCACTGGGACTGGTTCGCGCCCGAGAACGGCATCGACTGGCCTCGGAGCAGCCTCCTCTTCACCGACGGATTCGAGGCCGACACCCTCGGTTGCTGGAGCGATCGCCAGTAACTCGGTTTCTGCGCCAGCTCGAACGGTGCCACGTTCCTCATAGCACCATTGTCATCTTGAAACGGTGCCGCGTTCCCGGAACGTGGCACCGATGGGCAGTCGATCCGGCCTGGTGCGGACCCTGGAATTCGATCTCGAGGCCAGGTAGAACCTTCGATCAAAACCGGTTTGAAGTGTCAGGCAGATCCTGATGACGATTGGAGCGCCGGCGCCCTCGCCGTCGTTTGCGCGCTGATCGTCTCTACCGCGCAGAATCGAAGCCAACGCCACTCAGCACCAAGCGACCTTGTAGCGGCAGGCATCCACGCCTGCCTTACCCGAACCCTCGGAGTCCCCCTTGGCCCATCGATCCCGATCCCGATCCGATGTTCTCACCTAAGCCAACAACCACCTGGGTCATCACATGCCCACCGCGGCCCCGAGCAACCCGAACCGGCCCTCCTGGGATGACCCGTTCTGAGAACCAGACAATCTATTGAGTCGTCCTATGATGCGATTGCGATGATCAGGAGTAGGCGAGTGTGCAACAGCCCAACCCCGTGGCAACCGCTGAAGAGCAGTTGGATAGACTCGGTCGCGGCTGAGAGGGAGGGATTCTCATGACCGCCATGACACAGCACATCGGCCAATTGACGGTGCAGTTGGATATCGGGCCCGACATTCGGGATGTCACGAGTGAGTTGAACCAACGTGTCGCATCCGCCGGCATCCTCGAGGGAAACCTCTCGGCGACCGTCGTGGGTTCCACGGGGTCGCTGACCACCATCGAGTACGAGCCCGGGGTGGTGGCTGATTTACGAGACGCCATCGATCGACTGGCGCCCAAGAGCATGGCGTATGCGCACGAGGAGGCTTGGCACGACGGCAACGGACACAGCCACGTCCAGGCCGCCTTGCTCGGGCCTTCGATTCAACTGCCGATCAGGGAAGGGCGGCTGCGGCTCGGCACCTGGCAGCAGGTGGTGGTGATCAACCACGACAATCGGCCCCGGCGTCGGACGATCGAGGTCACGGTCATCGGCACGCCCTGACGACGGCAAGACGCTCCGGCGCCCTGCCCATTAGGTCCGCATCGCCCAGGACCGCCGAGTTCCAGCTCGGCTGATCGCTTCGAGTCCCGGAAGCACGACCTACGTACCACGTCCGCGGATGAGGCGAAGACGGACCCGCATCCCCAAGTGTGGAAGTATCTACGTGGCACCTATGCATCGTGGCACCGATCCACGTCGCGGTCGTCGTCTGGTGGTGGCGAGGAGCCGCGCGCCACGCGGGCCGAACGCTCGGCCCGCGCGCGCTCCCCGGCTACCGCGGCAGCACCGTCGTCGGGTCCGAGGTCAGATTGTCGAGCACCGATCCGTAGCACGTGAAGGCGCCGTCGGTCGTGGTGGTCCAGACGTGAGCGTACCCCGCCTCGACCGGAGCAAAGTCCTCGAGCACCCGGTTGAGCTGCCGGTTGCCCCACGGCGGGAGGTTGATCTGCCCGGTCGTCAGGGAGCTTCCGTCGCTCGCGAACAGCTCCCACCTCACGGTGATCTGACGGTTGACGCCGTTGACCAGGCCGAGGTTCGATCTCAGATCGGTGTTTTCCGTCAGGAATAGCACCAGCGCCCGCTGGTTTTCCAAAATCAGCTCGTTCTCCGGCACGCCGGGCAGGCTCTGACCGAAGGTGCCCTCCGCCGTCTGGTTGAACGTCCGCGTCATGACCTCGATGCCGTCTGAATCCGACAGCACAACGGCGGCGCCGACGCCTTCCTCTAAGCCGAAGAGCTCGTCTAAGAGATCACCGTAGCGCACGGTCTCACCCGGCTCGATCACGATCTCGTCGGACAGCTCCGGTTCGCTGTTGTTGGTGTTGCGCGGCAGCCAGCCGACCCGAATCGCCGAGCTCGCCGATCCCGAGTTGTGGATGTCGACCGTCGTGACGAAGAACGAGTCGCCGACGCCACCGACCCGGGCCACGGCTGGGATGAAAACGCGCTCGTCGAGGGTCGGAGCGCTGCCCTCGTAGGTGATGGTCAAGACCGGGCGGGTCGACGCCGAGGCGTTCTCCCGGCTGTTGAACCGCTTGGCGCTGCCGGTGGCCGGTGACGGCATGACCAGCGCCCAGCCGAAGTTCCCCATTGGATCATCGAGCCACGACTGGACGTCGGCGACCATTCCAGCGGTGCTGCTGAACGTGGAACGGCCGGCACCGCCGACGGACGCGCTGCCACTGGCCGTGGACTCGAACGAGCCGCCCAGACTGCCCCACAGGTTGCTCGGGAAGGCTCGGTGCGCCCAGGTCGCATCGCCATCCTCGGCCGCAGCACCGCGGCCCTCCTGACCGCTCGGGTCGGATGGGCCCTCACCCCAGCTCTCGGTGACCCGCCGCAGCTCGACGGTTTGGTCGCCGGAGATTGTCCGCGACACGGTGAGCTCGAGCACCGCGTCGGTGATGGTCGCCCCGACCGGGATTGCGCTCTCGATATCGAACAGCAGGAGCGCCCGCCGCTGGGCAGCGCCGTTCTGCGACTCGGTGGCGCCCGTGAACAGATAGGATCCGGATCCGTTAGCCGTGGAGTCGTCCTCTTCGTACAGCGTCACATCAGCGGCCGGTTCGAGGGTGACGACCTCGGTGCTCGTGAGATTCCATCCGGCCGGGAGGCCTGCCCCGAGGTCGCGGGTGGGGGTACTCTCGGCCACCCGGACCTGGGCCGGCTGATCACCGCCGATCGAAGCGAGCCTGGTCTGAGCCTCGGCGGTGGGAGAGAACGCGAGAGCGAACGCGATGATGAGGGTAATGCGGGTTTGGGTCATGGTGTACCTTTCTCTGATCATTCGTGTTCAACACTTCGGGAAGTCCTTTTCTTCCAATGCTTGGGACCGCACGGCGCGCCGATTGAACGTCGTGGCAGCTCCTCGGGTACGACGTGTGTGATGGGGCGATCGATGCGATCCCCGAAGGCTGGTCCTGGATGGGCGCCGTGCTGGTTCCGCCCGGCTGCGAAGGCCGGCAGTACTGGGCGAAATCCGTCTGCCACAGCAGCGTTCCGTCAAGCCCGTCGAGCAGTTCGCAATTGGCCCAGATGTCGTGGCTCTTGACCAGCCCCCACGGCAGGATCGGCGCCAGCCTGCCTTCGGTGATCTCGTTGACGACCTGGAGACCCAGATCGACACCGAGGGACTCGCCAACAGAGAGATAGCGGGTTTTCTGCACCGCGGTGCTGATCACCGCATCCACCTGAAGCGCCCGTGCCATCTCTTCGGCCGGCAGCCCCCAGGAGTCGCGGATGCCGATGCCTGCCGCTGCCAGCAGCCGGTTAGTCGTTTCCGGGGGTTGGATCTCGATGTGGATCGGGTGTTTCCGGTGCACGCTCGCCTGATGGAGAAGGCGGTATTCGCCGACCACGCGACCGTCGAACCCGATTCGAAGCCGTCGGCAAACAGAGGGGCAGGTAGGGGAACGAGGGTTTCGACGTGGTAGTCCACCGTCGCGTAGGACGACGTGGACAGGCAGGACAGGCTGAACCATCCATCTGTTCTATTTTGGTTCAATAGGTCGAGGCGAACAGGCGCCAATGACTGGCACTCGATTTGCTTGTCAGTAATCGAGGGGTGGCGCTTCGTCAATCACGCCCAAAATACCTACAAACGCGTTGTTCAGATGAGTCACGACATGATTCAGATGGGGGAATATTGTGAAATCAAAAGTTGGTTCCGGATTCGTTCTCGCGGTGTTGACGGTTGCGGCCCTTGTGTCGCCGACTTCGGGTTGGGCGGACATCCCAACGGCGGAGCGGAACGCTCTTATCGCGCTCTACAACAGCACCAACGGCGACGGCTGGATCAACCGGGCCAACTGGAAGGTCGGCAGCTCCTTCAATACCGTGGGCACCGAGTGCACCTGGAATGGTGTCATGTGTAATGCCGCAGGGGACGCGGTCACCAGGGTCATCCTCAATGTCAACAACCTCTCCGGGACGCTGCCCGCAGAACTCGGCAATCTCCCGGCGCTCGAGTTCCTCGATTTAAGCGGCAATAGCCTGACCGGGTTCATTCCGCCGGCTCTCGGGAACCTTTCCAACCTGTTGAGCCTCGCCCTCAACAACAACAGTCTCATAGGCTTCATCCCTCCGGAGCTCGGTGATCTTTCGGCACTGAGTGAGCTGAATCTCCAAGTCAACCTGCTCATCGGCAGTATTCCACCGGAGCTCGGCGACGCCACCCAGCTCTGGCAGCTGAACCTGTCATCAAACCTGCTCATCGAGGGCATTCCACCGGAGCTGGGAGGGCTCAGCGTTCTGGATGCCCTGATCCTCGACCACAACCAGCTCAGCGGGTCGATTCCCCCGGAACTGGGAGATCTCAATCAGTTGCGAACCCTCTGGCTCAATTCCAACCAGCTCACCGGCAGCATCCCCTCGGAACTGGGGAACGGAAGCGGGTATATGAATGACATGAGGCTCTCAAACAACCAGCTTTCCGGATCGATCCCAGCGAGCCTCGGGGATTTCCCCAATCTCCAGGTTCTCGACCTGGATCGGAACCAACTGACCGGGAGCATTCCCCCTGAGCTGGGTGGGAACAAACCGTTCATGTGGAGATTCAATCTGTCGCACAACCAGCTGAGTGGAAGCATCCCGTCGGCCTTGTACGGCAACGGTTGCACCCCCTCGTACATCTACCTGGACAACAACCAGCTGAGCGGAAGTCTGCCGGCTTCCTTGGGAAACATGGTCGGCGGTGAGCTCTTTCTCCACTCCAACCAGCTCTCAGGCGCCATCCCGCCCGAGTGGATCAATATCTGGGTCACGGACGGCACCGGGCTCGACCTGCGGTGGAACGCCCTCTATTCCGATGACCCCGCCATCATCGCCCAGCTCGATGTCGACCAGATCGGCGGGGATTGGCAGAGTTCTCAGACCATCGCCCCTGAAAATCCGAGCATCTCATCGACCGCGGATCACACCGTGTGGCTCGATTGGGACGCAGCCGGTTCGACCCCCGGAGCGGGAGGATACGCGTTGTATGTCAAGGAGACGATAAGCGCTGATTGGCTGCTCAACGGAATCGTCGCGTCGAAGACAACCGTGAGTTTCCCCGTGACCGGATTGGATCCCGGAAAACAGTATGATTTCGCCGTCGCCACCTACACCGATCCCCACCTGAACAACCGAAACCGCGTGATGTCCGACCCGAGTCCTCTGGTCAACGGGATGACCGCCTCCACCGGCTGTGAAATGCCGATCATCAGCATCGGGGAAATACCGAAATGGACACTCGGGGTCACGGAGGCTTTTGACAGCTACCTCTGGAGCACCGGGGAATCGACCCAGAGCATTTTCGTCAACCCCCCCGAAGAAACGTCGTATTGGGTCACGACGACATTCGGCGGTTGTGAGGAATCTGCGGCGGTTACGGTCAGTCCTGTGATCTTCAGCGACGGCTTTGAAAACGGAACGACCACACAGTGGTCGAGCGTGGGTCCTTGATCACGATCTCGATCACGATGAGAACATGGAGCGATGATGAAATTCGTCATCGCTCTGTGTCCTCTCTTCTGTGTCACCGCCGTTTCACCGGTTTCCGGGCAGGATACGCGTTATCTCTTCACCGACCTGGGTCACGCTGATGACCTGAGCAGTGAAGCCAACGCGATCAGTGCCGGTGGCGTGGTCGTGGGGGGACATCGAGGACCAGGCACCTGTCGTTGGGCCGCTAGGAGCCTGCACCGCATAGATGGTGGATGGATTTCGGAGCGTCAATTGAGGCCGTTTTTCTCCTGTTTCTCCGGTTCATACTGGTGGTATGGGCCAAGAAACAGGCGGGAAACGGGCCAATTGAGGCCCGAAAGGCGCCGCCGATTCTATGCGGTGCAGACTCCTAGCCCGAAGCATTCATGAGCTATCTACTGCGGCCGACGATGCATTCGCGCCAGTCGAGTTTTCTCATCTTTGGGTGCTCAGCATACCGTCACGTATGCCTCCGCGCCCAAAGATGAGAAAACTCGACTGGCATCGGCGCCTCGTCGGACTCGTAACGAAACCTCATGAATACTTCGGGCAGATCGTCAGCCGCTTGAGGACGACAACGGTGACGTCATCCTCTTGCCGCTCGCCCTGCCTGAACTCCCGTACGGCCCGGTGGACCTCAGCCACGATTTCAGCGGCCGAGGAGCGACGGTGACTCGACACAACCTCCAGAACTCTGTCGGCGCCGAACGCTTCACCCTCGGGCGACTCACACTCGAGGACGCCGTCCGTAGCGAAAACGGCGGTCTCTCCGGCCTCGATCTCGACCTGCTGCATGACGCCCCGCCACGTCTCGCCGAACATCCCGATCGGCAGGCACGTTGAGGACAGGCTCGCGACGAGCTTCCCCGAGCGGGCAACGATGGCGCCGGCGGGATGGGCCGCGTTGACGAAATTTAGTCGTCCAGTGGGAGGATCGAGCCTGGCGAGCAGCATGGTCACAAAGTGGTTGTCCTGAAGATCGGCGAACAGAAAATCATTGAGCCCCGCCGTGATCGTGACCAGATCGCCGGTCGCCCGGGTCAACGACCGCAGGTAGGCCCGGGTTTCAGCCATGACCAGCGCCGGTCCGAGCCCGTGACCCGAGACGTCGGCGACGACGATCACCACGGTACCGTCCGGGAGCAAGACGAAGTCGTAGTAGTCGCCGCTGGTCGCCTCCGCCGAAGACACCGCGCCGGCCAGGTCGTAGCCGGGAATGTCCGGATCGGAAGCGGGGTAGAGACGCTGCTGAACCAGCGAGGCGAGATCCAGCTCGATTGCCTGCTCCTCGACTTTTCGCCGCTCGGTCATGTCCTTGTTGACCGACACGAAATGAGTGATCTCGCCATGCTCGTCGGTCATCGGTGTGATGGTCTGCTCGCTGTGATAGAGCTCGCCGTTCTTCTTGCGGTTGATGGTCATCCCGCGAAAGGTCGAGCCGCCGGTGACCGTGGCCCACAGCTCGCGGTAGAACTCCGGGCTCTGCCGGCCGGACTTCAGGATCCTGGGACTCCGACCGACCGCCTCCTCGGAGGTGTAGCCGGTGGTCGACTCGAAGGCCGGATTGACGTACTCGATCGTTCCCTCTCGATTGGTGACGATCACCGCATCGGCGGTCTGTTGGACGACGTTCGACAGGCGCCGGATGCGCTCCTCGTCCTTCTTGCGCTCACCGACGTTGCGGAACACGACCACGCCGCCTTGCACGTCACCCCGGATGCCCAACAGGGGGCCGCCACGGACAAGAATGTGGATCCCGTGCGGCACTCGGGGGTTGCGGACCCTGAGCTCGACGTCGGCGATGGTCTCTCCGCGGATCGCGCGGGTGAGAGGCAGGTCCTCCGGTGGTAGGGGCCGATTCGAGCCCGGCAGGAAAATCCCGTGCACGGACGACCATTCCGTCAGCGAAACATCCGGGCGCCGGGTGCCTGAAATCGCGGCGGCCGCTTCGTTGGCAAACAGCACGTCGCCGTTTTCGTCGGCGATGATGACGCCGTCGGTGAGGTTCTCGAGGATGTGACCGACGCTCTTCGCGTATCGCCGTTTCAGGCGATCTCGAGAGCGTTTCACGAGCGCCACGATGAGGGCCAGGGCGAGCCCGCTGACGACGGCCGCCGCGATGCCGAGAATCAACCTCTTCCGGGTGTGGTCCGCGTCGACGGACTCCGCCGGCGGAGGGGAAATCTCAGCCTGCGGCTGGTCACCGGCGACGACCGTGTCCGGGGCAGCGGCGCCGACGGTTCCCTGCTCGTGATCCAGTGCCGCGGCAGAGCTGCAGGTCATCGGCCCGATCATCAGAATAATCAGGAGCGAGGCAACCATCAGTCGTTTCGGCGCATATCGAGCACAAGGGGCCATTGCTCTCCAGCCCCGCCAGTTGCGGTCCTGGACACGTCGTTTGAGATGTGGGGCTGACCGAATATAGCACCCTTTCGGTAGGTCGCGGATCCGGCTCACACGCGCCGCCGACTCGTACTCCTGAACCGCGGACCCGATCATCGTCCAGAAGCATCAACGTTCCAGCACCGCCCGCCTGTTCATCAGCACCAGGCGCGGTGACGCCTGCGATGACTGCGATGAAACTCATAACTCACAACTCATAACTCAAAACTCAGGTTCATCCCGCCATTTGCGGGATGAACCGAAAATAAAAATATCTGAAAATAAAAAAGATATGTGCTATTGTCTGGTTCTTGGTAGCGGCCAGTCGGGCTGCCTACCTGTTGAGGTCGGCACAGAGTCGGCCACGAGCGAACACGCCAATCTCACCAGCTATCTGTTGCAGACCGCACCGCGACGTGCAGTGCGTCCCTCGCGAAGAAACCCTGAGAGACAAGCGAGCTCGAAGACGAGCGCTTCCTCAACCGGAAGCGTTCAAGGAGAGAGAAGTAACTATGTCAAAAAAACTATTTGTCGGAAGTTTGAGCTGGGGAATGAACGACGATTCCTTGCGGGACGCTTTCAGCGTTCACGGCGAAATCAACGAAGCCGTTGTGATCACTGATCGCGACAGCGGCCGTTCGCGTGGCTTCGGCTTCGTGACCTTTGAGAATGACGAATCGGCCGACGCGGCCGTGGCGGCCCTCAACGGTACCGAGCTCGACGGCCGGACCATCCGCGTCGACGTGGCCCAGGCGAAAGAGCGCAGCCATGGCGGCGGCGGTGGCCATCGCGGCGGCGGCAGCGGTTGGTAGACCCCCAGTCCTAGTCGTCAAACCCCTCCCCGCGGAGGGGTTTTTCATTGAGCGTTGTCGGCGATCCCGTCAATGAACCCCGGCTGCAGGATTGTGGAGATTGAGAAGGGTGCACCCATCATGATGACACGCCGCTGCTACCCTCCAGTCATGCCACCCGAGCCACCACGCAAACACCTGCGAGCCTCCGACATCCGGGGCCTCGTCCAGCTGGCGATCCAGGCCACCGAAGGTGTCACCGATATCGTCGAAGGCGTCCACCAGTCGGTGTGGAGCACCATGGGCGTGCCCGGCGGCGCCAAACCGGGCCGCACCCGCGGCATCACAGGCCTCGTCTACACAACCGTTCGTGGTGTCACCCAGGTCGCAGGCAAGGGCGCGGACACGATATTGGCCGGTCTCCAGCTCCTTTTTGCATCCAACGACAACGACGAATACGACACGCCTCAGCGCACGGCGGTTGTGGCGGTCATGAACGGGGTGATGGGCGACCGGCTCGCCGCCGCCGAGAACTCCTTCGCGATCCCGATGAGCTTTCGCTACCGTGGCACGGAGACGCTGCCGTCGGTGCCTGCAGCCACGGGTAAAGTCCTGCTGCTGATCCACGGTCTGTGCATGACCGACCACCAGTGGCACACGAACAACGGTGACCAGGACGTCGATCACGGAGAATCCCTGGCCGGCGCCCTCGGCTATACCCCGATCCATCTTCGCTACAACTCCGGCCTTCACATCTCCGAGAACGGGCGCAGACTCAGCACCCTCCTCGAGCAACTCGTCAACGATTGGCCCACCGCCCTGGAAGAGCTCAGCGTCGTTGCGCACAGCATGGGAGGTCTGCTGATTCGCAGCGCGATCCAGATCGCCGGACACGAGCAGTTGCGCTGGCCGCGTCACCTGAAGAGCATCGTGTTTCTGGGCACGCCGCACCACGGCTCACCGGTGGAACAGGTCGGGAACTGGGTCGACGGCGCCCTCGCCGCAACCCCGTACACGGCGCCGTTTGCCAAGCTCGGCCACCTCCGGAGTGCCGGCATCACCGATCTGCGGCACGGCCATCTCCTGGACGAGGACTGGCAGGGCCGGGATCGATTCTCCCGCACCCCCGATCAACGTCAGGTTGTGCCCCTGCCGAAAAACGTGGCGTGTTACGCGGTTGCCGCGACCACCGCAGCGAAGCACGGCATCATGGCAGACCGGATTGTCGGCGATGGCCTGGTTCCGCTGCGCAGCGCCCTCGGACAACATGACGATCCAGGCCGATGCCTCAACTTTGCGGAGGCGTCACAGCAGATCGAGTATCAAACCAGCCACATCGGGCTGCTGAGTAGCCCCCAAGTCACCAAACACATGACACGCTGGTTGGCTCGTTAGCATTCTGAGCATTGTTGCCGATAGGTTGGTGGGTTGGTGGGTTGGTGCCACCCTTAGCATTCGTAGCATTGTTGCCGGCCCGTCACCGAACCCTCGAAGTCCCCCTTTGCCCACCGATCCCGATCCCGTTCCCGATGCGATGGCTCCGCCCGCACTCCCACCACCGCGCAGCCTGGAAGCCCACGCCGAAAAGCACCGACCGCCCTTGTAGCGCCCGCGCCCTCGCGGGCGATGTGCCGAGCCGCTTCGACTGGTGCCAGACTGGTGCCTCGTGCACACTTCGACTGGCACCGATCGGCACGATCGTGGCATCGATCGGGGTGGATGACGCGGAGTATGATGATTCGTATGATGTATGATGGTGGTCAGGAGTGCATCATGGCCAAGAAACGCATCACGGTCACCATCGACGAACCAACTGCGGAGTATCTGTCGGACGTTCCCAACGTCAGCGCCGTTGTGTGCGAAGCGGTACGCGAGTACGCCGCTAAAGAGCTCGAGCTCGAACTCGATGCCGCCTATCGCGAAGATGCCGCCGAAAACGCTGTGATCAATGCCGAGTGGGAGTCGGCCGACACCGGGGTTGATGAATGACGAGGGGAGACATCTTCCAGGTCAGGCTCGATCCCACGGAAGGCCGCGAGATCCGAAAGACCCGCCCGGCCGTTGTCGTATCGAACAACTCGGCCTGTAAATTCGATTCGGTGATTCAGATCGTTCCGATCACCCGTCTTCCCGAACGCGACCTCCGCCCCTACGAATGCGCGGTTGCCTCCGATTCGAGCGGGCTTTCCAAGCCCTCTCGCGCGGTCGCCAATCAGATACGGACGGTCGCCCGACACCGCCTGGGTCATCACATCGGCCGCGTGACCTCCGACGAACTCCGGAACCTCGATCGTGCTGTCGCCATCCAGCTCGGGCTCGTGAAGGTTCTCTGATCGTCGTCGTGATCGAAACGGTCGGTCCCCGGCGACGTCCGATCATCGAAATCCAAGCATTGCACGGTGCCACCGCGCAGTGAAGCGTTCACGAGAATGAAACCGTTCTCGACATTCTCGATGGCCAGACAGTTCTCCATGGACCCGCTGTGCACCCTGCTGCCCGTCTGGTTCCTGCGGGCGTCGACATCGCGGAGCGTGTACTTCCCGCAGACCAGGCCGTATCCCGTGGTCGCGATGAGACCGTTGTCGTGCACCACGATGTTTCGGGCGACACCGCCCGCGAGCGAGATCCCCTCTGTGCCGCAGCGACCTACGGTCAGATCCTCGACCCGGTGGGACGCCTGCCCCAAATCGGCGCCGACCACGAAAAGCCCCCAGCCGAACTCGACGATTGTCCCGTTTCTGATCGCCAGATCGGCCCGCTCGACCGCGTAGATTCCGACTCCGGTCGAGGTGCTCTCTCCCGGACCCCGGATCACGTGGCCGCCGAGATCCATCGTGACGTCGTCGCTTTCGATCTCGATCGCGTTCAGCGCCGCCGTCGTGACCTTGAGGTCGGCAGTCAGCACATGGCTCCCCGGCTGGTTGATCACGATCGGAAAGACGTCGGTCGGACCGATCTCGGTGCGGCCCTGATCGGCCGCCGCACCACTCGCAACAGCCAGGACGACAAGTGAGAAGACCAGGTTTGAACGGATGTCATCTCCCTCCTCAGGGCGAGGTCGTCGACCACGCAGAGGTGTTTCCGGTTTCGAAGTCATCGGCGAAAAGGGCGCGCTCGAGGCTGAACGCGTCGAGATCGAGACCCGGCGCCGTCAGCCCGGCTGCCGATGCGTCGAAGAACATCAGCACGAAGCCGTAGGACCAGACCACGAGGTCGCCGGCGTCGGCGGCGGTGCGGGTGGGCCCCGACTCGATCGCGACATCGAGGCTGAAGATGAAGTGGTTGTTGACCGGATCCACCACCAGCGCATCCAGATCGGCGCGCAGCGCCTCGTCGCCGAGTAGCGAGGAGCCCGATCGAACCAGCGTGTGGGTCTGACCGTCGAACCTGACGATGTCGTCGTCGGCAAAGACCGCCCCGCCGACCTCGACGGGCGCATCCACCGAGTAATAGACATCGAGGGGCGCCAGCGACACCACGTGGGCCGCATCGATGTCCGCTGACGGCGGGAGTCCGGCGGCGCTGCCGTCCAGGACCAGGCTGAGCGCTCCCGCGTCGAGGAGCACGAGATCCTCATCGTCCGCGGCCACTCCGGCGGACTCGAACGAAACGTCGGTCGAGAACACGAGCCTCCCGCCGTCCAGCATCGTCAGGGCGTCGACGTCGACGCCTCTCGGCAGGATGGCGTCCAACGGCGTGCGGACCAGCGGATGATCGCCGTCGCGCCCGATCAACAGCAGGCCCCGATCGCTGATCGGCGTACCTCCGATGACGGTTGCGGCGTCGGTCGAGGTGATGATGTGCCACATTTCTGTCGCCTCGCCGTCCACAACGCCCGCGGCCGCGACCACCACCGCCACCAGTACCCTCGATACACGGTTTCGGAGCTTGGTCTCTACCATTTGCGTTCCCCCTCGGCCCCGCCGTCAGTGGCGATGCGGCGCCCCAACTGATCACCGGCGCTACGGCATGTAGTTCTGGTGGCAGCCGTTGCCGTCGCCGCAGCCGACGATGTCGGCGACCCCGTTGTTCGCAGCCGTGCAGTTGACGGCATTGTTGTTGCCCCCGGAGTCCAGGTTGATCCCGTAGGCGCCGTTGCCCGACGCGGCCACTCCGATGACCGTGCTCTCGATGATCCCATCGACACCGTGACCGCTGTTGTCCATGGCAACGCCGCCCGTCAGGCTCGCCCATCGCAGAGAGAATCCGGTCTCGTTGCCGATGGACGAACAGTTCACCGCCGAACCCTTGAAAAGACTGATGCCTTTGAAGCTGGCTCGGACCGTGACGTTGGTGAGCGAACAGAAGCCGCAGGACACGCCTGCACCGGTGTATGCGGGGACGCTGACGTTTGTGGCCACGATGTCATGCGCGACCCCGCCGCTGAACGTCAACCCCGATTGGCCCATGTCGGAGATCACCAGGTCGTGAAAGACGTTGACACCGAAGCTGAAGGTTCCCGAGCCGAAAATAATGCCATTGGCAAACTCCGTGATCGTACCGTTGTGAACGACGATGCCGGATCGGTCGTACCCGTAGATCCCGGTGCCGTTTTGATCGCTCCCGGGTCCCCGGATGACATGCCCACCGAGGTCGAGGGTCACCTGATCGGAGGTGATCTCGATCGCGGGCGTCCCGTTTTGGGTCGTGTGGAGGTCCGCGGTCAACACATAGCTCCCCGGCGTGTCAATGATGATCGGGAAGGTGTCGGTGGGTCCGATCTCGATTCGTCCCGTGTCTGCGGCGGCAGTGCCCGCCACGACAGCAATGACCAGGCTGACGAGAACACTCTTTCGCATGCTCGGCTCCTTCTCATGGGTTGATCGTCGACCACGTTCTTGATCCGCCGGTCTCGAAGCCGTCGGCACATGCACCGACTCGATGTGAGCCACTCGATGCCGACGCCGTCGAACCGCACCGACGCGGCCGGTGGACGTCCTCACCCCGATCTTCGGTCGATCAAGGGTCAAAGGGAATGGACGGTCGCGCCAAAACCATGGACGAACACGACAACTGATGTGGATGATCGGTGCCACGGATCGGTGCGACGTACACACTGGACCGGCACCGATCCGGAGTCGATTCTTCAATCATGTATTATGAGAACAATTCTCGAAGAAACACGGTGACATGAATCTCGAGGAAGGTACGGATCTCGGCCCCTATTCGATCCGCGAGCTCCTGGGCTCCGGCGGAATGGGTGAGGTGTATCGTGCCAAAGACACCAGGCTCAAACGAGAGGTCGCGATCAAGGTCCTCCCGAAACACCTGGGGGACGATCCCAAGGCTCACGCACGCTTCCAGCGCGAGGCACAAAGCGTCGCGGCTCTCTCGCACCCGAACATCCTCGCGATTCACGACTTCGGTCGCGAGAACGGCGTTTCGTTCGCGGTCATGGAGCTGCTGGAAGGCGAAACCCTTCGCCCGGGGATGGTCTTTCTTTTTACCCAACAGGCGCAACATTGGCTCGGTTCCCAGGTTGAACTGCTCGGCCGACGGCCCTCCGGATCGGGAAAGGGGGGAGGCGGCGGGCGGGTAGCTGCCCGAGCCTAACCGACGCCTATTTCAACCCAAAACCTTCAGTCGATTGTCCTCGTAGTTCTTGCCGGGCGTCATTTCGGTGGGGAGGTCGGGTTGCGGTCAATACTGGGTTGTGTCGTAGCTGTCTTTCTTCTGATGGCATCAACGTCTGCGGCGGAAGACGGAGCGAAGGTCCACTACATCGCGAACGAAGGGTTCCTGATCGAGGTCGGCGGCAAGAGGCTCCTCCATGTGGGTGACGCCGTCCTCTCGCAAAACTCCGAACTGTTCAACGATGGCGTCTTCGAGGAAGTGGATCTCGATGTCGCGTTCCTCGAGTACTTTGACTGGTCTGAAGAAACCAGGGGCATCCTCGACCGCTGGATGCATGTCGATCGCACGGTTTTCATGCATCTGCCGACCCAGGCGGATGAAATCGAAGACATCTCCAAACGGCTCGAACTCACCTTCCCGAATAAGGTCATATTCGATACACCACTTCAGATCAAGGAATTCTGATCGACCACGGGACGCGAAGTGATGTCTGCCGGGTGGCCGCCGGGATCATTCAATCAATCAGAAACCGCATCGATCAAGGGAAACCTCATGCTGCCTCCTCGACTCAGACCGCTCCTGGCCATTGGCCTCATTCTGATGTGCACCTCGACGTTCGCGCAGGCGAATGAGCCCCTACCGTCCACTTGGATTGACCTCGAGGAGACCGCCCTCACCCTCGTGGTACAGGGAAAATTCGACGAGGCGCTGGCCCTCGTCGAACAGACTGCTTCGAATCTCCAAGGTCGTGAGTTCGAGGTCTCCGACTTGACCTTGAACATCCTCTTCGAAGCCGGGCGTACCGAAGAGGCCCTCAGCGTCTGGGAAAAGGGTCTCGAGAAAGGGTTCTTCTATTTTGTGATTCCCCGCTCGGACACCTTTGACGGCGTCCGCAGGGATGACCGGTTCCGGAATCTCGTGGCCAGAAACAACCGGCTTCGCGAGCTGGCCCAGAGTGAGTCCAAGCCGAAATATAGAGTGATCAAACCGGCGTCCTATTCACCCGAAGCCTCCTACCCTCTGGTGCTGATCATCCACGGCGGCAATCAAAGCATCGTCAAGGCCATGGACCGTTGGGACCCGTCGGCGATCGGCGACGATGTGATCATCGCCTATGTCCAGTCCAGTTGGCGGGCCGACACAAAGGGGTATCGCTGGGACCTCAGCGGGTTCGATATCTACAGTGTGCCTACGGCACAAGATGAGGTCCTTGGCCTCTATCAGGAAATCGTCGGGGCATACGCTGTGGACACCGGTCAAGTGACCCTGGCGGGGTTTTCCCAGGGAGGCAACCTCGCCCTGTTCATGGCCGCCGAAGGAACCATCCCGGCCAGAGGATTCATCGCCGGCTGTCCCGCAACCAGAACCCCTGTTTCGATCGAGACCGCTCGAGCCGCCGCCGCGCGCGGCCTCCGGGGGACGATTTTCGTTGGGGCTGAGGACTGGACCGCCGCATCGGCCGAGACCACTGCCTCCAACTTCGACGAAGCGGGGAATCCGGTGAACCACATCATCATGAAGGACAAGGGCCACGAGTTTCCCGATGATTTTGACGAGGTGCTGCGCGAAGCGGTCAAACAGATCTATCAATAAACGTGGTTCGTCGCAGGCGGGGACATAGCGCTACAAGGGGTTTCGCGATCTTGTAGGGCCGGCGCCCCCGCCGGCGTTCGCGCGCCGATCATCGCGATCGCCCAGCCTGAAGGGTGCCTTATCTTTCACCTGCTCGAGATCTCAGCGTCGAGGTGATCGACGATCTCATCCTACAACAATGGTGCAATGGGGAAGGTGGCACCTATCGGCCGTGTTAAGGTCGGCCTAGATGTCCTTCCCGTGTCGCCGGCGTCTTCGAACGTCATCGCAGACGACCTCGAAAGACGCTCGAAGTCCGATGCACGAAGGAGGATAGAGAATGCGTATTGCGAGTCTGACCATGTTCGCCGCCGCGGTGGTTTTTGTTGCTGCAGCTCCTGCCGGTGCCCAGCTCATTGACGAGAATTTCGATGGCGTCACACCTCCGGCTCTGCCGGCCGGCTGGACCATCGACAATGCCAACAGCGATAGCCAGGAGTGGAAGACCACTGGGTCTTTTGTCTGTTCCGGTAACTCGGTCTACATGCACTATAACAGCAGCCTGGCGATGGACGACTGGCTCTTCACGCCCGGTGTTGCCCTGACGTCCGGTTGGACCTACACCTTGACCTTTAACTACCGTGCCGCCTCCGCGATTTACCCGGAGGATCTCACCGTCTACATCGGGACCAGCGCCGGCGCGGGTGCCATGGTGACCCAGTTGATCGACCTGCCGGGCATTACGAATGCGACCTGCCAGTTGGCGACCGTCACCGACTTCAGCGTGCCTGCCACCGGCACCTACTACATCGGCTTTCATGGCCACAGCCCCGCGGACATGGACGACCTCGTTCTCGACGACATCCTGCTCGTCAATACCGACACACCCGTGGAACTAGAGTCCTTCGACGTTGAGTAGTTCGTTCTGATGAAAGGTGCCAGAAGGGTGGCACACTTCGCAATCACTCATTACACGAGTGCGAACTGAGGTTTCTGATCTCGGCCTGCGTCCGCAACAAAGCGTCAATGCGAAGTGTGGCACCCGTTAACGATTTCTCGATCTTGCGCATGAGAGACGCGGCCAAGCTAGCCCATGCTCGACAGATCGTTGGATCGTTGGTCCTGGTACCCTCGCCCCGTGCAATCGATTCACATCGGCGACGGTATCCACGAGAGCGTGCGCCTCGAGTGGATCCGAAAACACCATCTCGCCGCGCGCCGTGCGGCAGTACACGTGGTAGATGGCTCCAGGGAAGAAAATTCCGGGTGACCGCGCCATGAGCTTGCCCTCCGGCGCGGACTGGATACCCAGAACCTACCACTACCCCGACCCACCCAATCCAAGTTGTGAGGTTGTGATCGGTGGCACCCATCGGTTACAACCCGGCCACCTCCCGCCAGGGTTTGAGGTTGTGATCGGTGGCACCCTCCCGGCCCCGTCCCGTGATGGCGATATAGCTTCGTTCGATGTAGGGGGAGGTCATGGATGAAAGCAACGCCCCGTAGTTGAGGTCGAACTCGACTTCGTCGCCGGTCGTCAGGGTCACCTCCTTAGCATCAATCAGGATGTGATCGCTACTTGCGCCGAGGATGTCGATATCCACGCAGGGCGAGAGCCCGGAAACGAGCACATCCTGCAGACCGATGCCGAGGATGACTCGTCTCATCAGTCCCCGATCTGGAAAGTCGGGAACGTTTCCAAAGGCGTCCTGACAGGTTTCTCCATACGGCTTGGACGGCTTGATCTTTGATTCGATGACCTCGGCGACGAGGCGGAACGCATCGGTGAACAGACCTGGAATGGGCTTGCGCTGGAGGGTCTCGCGCCCCAGGAAGATCGACTCTCCCAACCTCAGACTGTTGATCCTGCCAAGATCTGCTGTGGACGTGAACCAGTCATGGTTGGCCGAGTTCCCGCCGGAGACATACTGCAAATCTATGCCGAACTTCTCTTCGATTTCTGAAGCGATCAATGAAAGCTGATTGAGTTTCTCTTTGTCCGGCCTGATTCCCCCAAAACACGCCAGATTGGTTCCGAGGCCGGCCAGGACGATCCCTCTCAGGCCGAGAACCCTCTCGACGGTCTCCTCAAGAGCCTCGGGGAGAATGCCCTCCCTCAGATCACCCATTTCGACCATGAGAATGATCTTGTGCGTGACACCGGTTTCGATGGCAGACTCGGAGAGCCGCTCGATGACCGCCAGCTCGGTGTTCAGGCTGATGTCGGAGTATCTGACCGTGGATTCGGTTTGGCTGGGTGCAGGTGTTCGCAAGAGAACGAATTTCGCCTGGATTCCAGCCTCACGCATCCGCTCGATATTCATCAGTCTCGAATCGGCGAGGGTGTCGATCCCCGTCTTGACAAGAACACGGGCAACGGCGGGATCCCCACAAACGACCTTCGTGACACCGATGATGCCGACGCCCTTGGATGCATAAAGCTCCCGGAGCCGTGTCGCATTGTGAGAGATCTTCTCGAGGTCGATCTCAATCCTCGGTGTCTTCATTGCGCTGTGCTCGAACTCCTTTGAAGTCCCGGAATGGTCTCAAAGAGCTGATCCACGATCTTTTTGCACCCGTGTTTCAAAACGTCCATTGTCGGCAGCCCAAATGTGCTTTCATACTCGGCGACGGTTTGGTCGATTTCGATGTTCGTCATTCCTTCGTGGTTCAACGTCAGTGCAATGACCTTGGCTCCAGAAATGATCTCGGCCAATTCGATTTCGCTCTCGAGAGTGGGCATGAGAATGCCGGGGAAGTCACATCTGTCTCTTCTCTTTGGCGGGTGCTGGAGGATAATCGCTCGTGGCCTCGCTCCTCTGATGATGGCGGTCGAGGATGTGAAAGCGGGGTGGCTCAATGCGCCCTGGCCTTCGACGACGATGATGTCCGGATGCTCTGTCTCATCAGCCTTGACGATCTCGTGCTCGACTTCCCCGGTCTGGAAACCCGAGCTCAGGACATCCACGGCAACGCCGTACTTGGCGCCCTGAACCAAACCGGTCTGGCCGGTTGCCACGAACGCGGCCTTCAGGCCACGGTCTCGCAATGCCTCCACGAGAAGGACCGCAGAGGTCCGTTTCCCAACCGCGCAATCGGTACCGAATACGGTGATGACCGGAGTCTTGACTTGGAAGATGGCTCCACTGAAGAGGTGCAGATCCTTTCTTGGTGGAGGTTTCCGAATATCATGAATCTGCACACGGCATGCTTTTGCCTTCTGGACGAACTCTCGATCTTCGGTGAAGAATTCCGGGAGACCGTTGATGATGTCCATGCCCTTTTCCATGGCGGCCAAGACTGTGTCTCGCTGCTGCCTGGTGATGTACGAGGCGAGTGGGGCGATGCCATAGATGAAGTACTCCGGAACATCAACGAGCGTGTCGATGGCAGCTTCGATGTCCCGGAACACCGGGATCCCGTTCTTCACTCCATCGAGGAATTCACCCGCATCCATCCCTGCCTTGGTGCTGTCGGTGACTCCGACGATCTGGTACTTCTCCGAATGCCTGACCAGCCCATTGGTGACCTTGCCGTCCAGTTTCCCCAATTGCCCTTCGCCGTAGACCAGCGCTCTCGGTCTGATCGGGTGCAGTTCAGGCGATTGTGCCCACGTGCTGATCTGGTGTATCTCGGGCGATTGCGGCACTTCGCTCGCCGGAAGCTGTTCAGTTGATCCTCGATACATGGTTGACCCTCCCTGATCCATCCCAATGCGCGGGGGGACTGGAGTCGCGCCCCAACAGACCCACGCCTGCAGTGGAAATAGCAAGATCTGCGCCATCCCCAAGAAACGCGACCTTGCCTTGGGTATTCCCGCGTATTTCATTGATGATGAGTCAGTTAGCTCAAAGAGAAACCACGATCTTCGACCGCTGATCGGGTCAGAAAGAGCAGTAATCGATCATTTTGATCGAAAATCGCTCATCGGTTCCTGGCCAGACCGTGTTGAACCGACTAAGGTGAAAGTCTGATCGTGCTGGCGGATCAGACTGCCCGAAGTATTCATGAGGTTTCGTCGCGAGGTCGGCGAGGCACCGATGCCAGCCGAGTCTTCTCATTTTTGGGCGCGGAGGCATACTTGACGGTATGTTGAGCACCCAAAGGTGAGAAGACTCGGCTGGCGCGGATGCATCGTCGGCCGCAGCAGACAGCTCATGAATACTTCGGGCGCTAGTGTGCACGATGAGCCGGGAGGCCAAGATGATTCCGCAGAAGGTCAGGAAACTTCCATGAACGCCGAAGAATACTGTGAGATGGTCGAACAACAGCACCATCTGTTGATGCAGCGCATTCCAACCATGCCGATCCGCGACGATGGCTCTGAGTTGATCAGTCTTCTGGATTCCGGCTTCGATCTGGTCTTCGAACCATCGATCATGAAGGACTACAGATACCTGGTGAGATCCGCCGTCTACGACAAGATCGGTCGAATCAGCAAGCTGCTGAGCGCCATGAACAGGAGATTGATCATCCGTTCCGTATGGCGGTCTTTCGACCACCAACAACTCTTGTGGGTCAGAAATCTCGAAGTTGCCCGGATTCAGAATCCGGAGATGAGCCCGGCCGAGGTTGAACGAATCGCCCTGGAATTCACCGCGCCAAGAGAAAAATCCATGCACTCCACCGGAGGGGCCGTTGATGCCCTGATCTACGACTTGGAAAACAACTGCGTCATGGACTTTGGCACCAACAGTGGATTCAAGATTGACTTGAACAGGAAGTGCTATCCACTGCATCCGGATATCTCGCCCGAGGCGCGGAAGAACCGGAAGATTCTGATGGAACTTTTTGAAAACGAGGGCCTTGTGTGTGATCTCACAGAGTATTGGCACTTCGACTACGGCAATGTGATGTGGGCTCTCAATCAGGGCAGAGACCATGCGATCTACGGTGTCGTAGGGGAGTCTGGCTGATCCTGGGTTCTCCTGCGTCCGCCAGGGCTACGCGGTACGCCGGAGCCGTGGTACGCCGACATTGACGAGCAGAATTTCGGTGTGATCCTGCGCCGTAAGCGACAGTGAACGCTCGGTGGTCACGCCCAATCCGTCGCCTCGACTCAGGATGATGTCCTGGGAATTCGCTTCGCCGGAGATGACATGGAGCCAGGCGCATCGTCCCGGCAACAACTCGTGGACAAGGTGGTGTCCGGGGTCGAGTACGCTCGAGCAAACCAGTGCATCCTGACGGATGCGCAAAGACCCCTGACGTCCATCCGGGGATGCGACGATACAAAGCACGTTGTGGCGATCGGATGCGGCAAAACGCATCCGCTCGTGGGCACGAAAGGGCACGACCTCCGAAGGTTGCAGGCAGATCCGGAAGAAGTGGGCCCAGTCGGTGCGCGACGCGTTCGTCTCCTTGTGGGGGATGCCGCGACCGACGGTCGCGCACTGGAACTCTCCCGCGCGAACCACGCTGACGGGTCCTGACGAATCCTTCTGCGCAAGGGCACCCCTGTGGACGTAGGTGACGACCTCCGCTTCCTGGGGTGGTTGAGCGACCGAGACTCCGCCAGGTGGCAGGCGATGTTCGCTGAGGTTTTCAAGAACGCCGAAACCACTCTCATCGGTGTTCGCTCGCTCCTGAGGGTCGAATGTGAGTCGGACCTCTTGTTTGCGGTATTGGTCGAGGTGGCGTTCGTCGGCCCTACGCAGCGTGATCATCGGCCCACATCTTCGTCTCGACCAGCTCGGTTCAGAAGGGGCCGTATCCGTAGATCGACCCAAAATCGCGAGGCTCAGCACTTTCGCAGCTCTTCGGAATCCTCTCAGTCATCTTGACCGGCGGCGTGTCCTTCGGAGCCTTTGTGGGAGTTTCTGGTGCAGGCGGTGTTTGATCGCCATCGCGCGGGATCTCAGCGTTGCGGTCTTTCCCTTTGCGCATTGTCTTCACCCTCCTGGGTTCAGGCGCTCAATCGGTACGTGCCGATGGTCTGGTCGGTTGCACCACAGCCGGCGACGGCGGCATCGTGTTGACATCGGTTGTTCCTGTTCGTCGTTTTGCAGATTTCGTGCCATTGGCCAGATAGTTTGTTTTCAATCATTTGAGAGACATTGCGATCTCAAGTCTGGGTTCTATTCGATCAAAATGATGTGTGATACCTTCAATATGAAGGAGTCACCCAATGCGCGTTGAGGATCTGCACCACGAGGAGCTCTTGGAGCTCGACCCCGAGGGTGGCACGATCCGCTTTGCCGGGCAGCGTGCCCTCCTGCTCGACGCTGTGGCAATGGGGCTTCTGCGCCAGTACCTGGTCGAGAACTTCGGACTGACCGCTGCCCGCGCGGTGCTCACCCAATTCGGTTTTGCCCACGGATGGCGCATGGCTGCGGCCATGCAGATCGAGTTCGAATGGGAGAGCAATGAGGAATGGCAACGCGCTGGCCCCCGTATCTCCACCCTCGAGGGGCTCTTCCGCACCCAGCCGGGCAGTGAAGACCCTCTCTCCAAACAGGGGGCGATGCTGCTCGCATCGTACGAGGCTGAGCAACATCTGCTCCATTTCGGTCGCTCGAACGCAGCAGTATGCTGGACCATCTGCGGTCTCATGAGCGGCTACGTCAGCCACACCACCGGTAGGGAAATCTACGTCCTCGAAGATCGCTGCCTCGGCGAGGGCCACGCCGCGTGCCACCTCCTTGGACGGACCCGTGAAGAATGGGGCGATGAGCACGCCGAGGAGCTCGCATTCTTTGACTCGGGACGTCTCAAAGAGTGCCTCGATGTTTCACTCAGTGAGGTCACGGAAACGTTGAAGGCGGCAGAGGAGAAGCTCCGGGCACATCGTCAAGCGGTGGTCCTCGTGGCGCGCGACGTGGAAGAGCCACTGGGGATTGTCGCCAAAAGCCCAAAGATGCAGAACGTGATCGATCTCGCGCGACGAGTGGCCAAAGTCGATGCAACCGTTCTCATCACCGGTGAAAGCGGCGTCGGAAAGGAGAGGATTGCTCGTCTGGTCCACGACGAATCGACGCGTGCCGCCGGGCCATTCGTCGCGATCAACTGCGGCGCGATCACGGAGACTCTGCTCGAGAGCGAGCTCTTCGGGCACACGCGCGGAGCGTTTACCGGTGCATCTTCGGACCGGCCCGGTCTGTTCGAAGCGGCAAACCACGGAACCCTGCTGTTGGACGAGATCGGCGAGATCTCCTCAGGAATGCAGGTCAAGCTCCTTAGGGTGCTCCAGGAACGAGAGATTCGCCGAATTGGAGAGAACAAGAACCGGCCCGTGGATGTTCGCGTTCTTGCCACGACCAACCGCGATCTCACAAGCGGGGTCGAGGACGGCGGTTTTCGACAGGATCTCTACTACCGGCTCAAGGTCGTCGAGCTGGACGTTCCGCCGCTTCGCGATCGCAGGGAAGACATCCTCCCACTTGCACGGGTGTTGCTTGCGGACGCGGGCGAACGAATGGGACGCAAGATCTCCGCCATCGCTCCGCAGGCCGCCGATCAGCTCCTGCGCTACGATTGGCCCGGCAACGTGCGCGAACTGGAGAACGCCATAGAGCGCGCCGTCGCCCTCGCGCGCGGACGTCGTGTCAGTCTCGAGGATCTGCCCGAGGAGGTCCGGCAGGCGTTCCCAAAACCGGTGGTGGCCGGAGGCGCGGTGCAGACGCTTCGCGAGGTCGAAAAAGAGTACATTCTCGCGGTGCTGAAACTCAACGGCGGCAACCGGACGCGCACCGCCGAACAACTCCGCATAGGCTCCGCGACGCTTTATCGGAAGCTCAAGAGCTACGGATTTTGAAGGGTGAACGTGGCACCGATCTGATCGACTTGTGCCCCCGTAGCAATCATGGTCTTGTGGCCGGCTCGTGCACCGAGTCTTCGCCGGGTGGCGCAGGGTATCCACCTCGGTTGTAGACTTCCTAGGGTGCCACGTACCGCATTGGTGCATTGTCGGTCTCGTGGCTGGAGATTGCGTGGTCGAGGGTGTCGAGGCGACGGATGAAGCCGTCGTCCTCGCGTTCCCGCTTCAGACCGGCGTTCAGCCACCGGGTCACCGTTGAGCGGTTCTTCTCGAGCAGGTCGGCCAAATCGCGTGTGCGGAGGCGATAGCGGGCCAATGCCAGCGTGGCGAGTTCGATCCGAGCAGTGAGGATCCTGGCGGTTCGAAGGCGGGACCGCAGCTCCTCGAGCTGATGACCACTCAACGCAAAGAAACGATCGGTGAACTCATCGAATGACAGTTCCCTGCGTTCCTCGTTGAGAGTTTGACCGTCGAAGGTCCGAGCATCGGGGCTCTCGCGAGCGTCAGCGACCTCATCATCGTCCACCGCCGACTCCCACCACGGGAGCTCCCGCAATCCGGGTGAAGCGGCCCACTTGGCTTCGGCTACGGCCCGAATCCAACCGAGGTACTCGTCA
>JAZBOQ010000018.1:0-2670 GCA_036351195.1 Thermoanaerobaculales bacterium
ATGTCATGGTGGTCTCTCCCGACAGCGGAAGGCCCACCCGAGTCGGCTACAAAATTCTGGATGACGGACGGAAGGTCCGAGTGTCCAAGGTCGACGGCGCGATTCTCGACCGTTAGGAGGGACGATGGCGCGCTTGCTCACTACCTATCAAGAAGAGGTCTTCCCGAAGCTCCAGAAGGAGTTCGGGTTGGCGAATCCCATGCAGGTTCCCCGGATCGAGAAGATCACCTGCAACATCGGTGTCGGCGAAGCCTCACGCAACGCCAAGCTGCTCGACGTGGCCGTCGAGCAGCTGACTCTGATCACCGGTCAGAAGCCGGTGATTCGTAAGGCGAGGAAATCCATCGCGGCGTTCAAGCTGCGTGAAGGCATGCCGGTCGGGTGCAAGGTGACGCTTCGCCGTCAGCGCATGTACGAGTTCCTCGAGCGGTTGATCGCCATCGGGCTGCCGCGCGTGCGTGACTTCAGGGGAACCTCGCCGACCGCCTTTGACGGGCGCGGCAATTACACGCTGGGCGTCAAGGACATCCTCATTTTCCCCGAGGTCGACTATCAAAAGATCGAGGGGACGCTCGGGATGAACATCACGATCACGACATCGGCTCCCACCGACGATCAGGCCAAGGCCCTGCTCGCCGGCATGGGGATGCCGTTCAGAGAGCGCTAGGAGGAAGCCGTGGCCCGCAAGTCGAGTATTGCCAAGAGCCTTCGCAAGCCGAAATTCAAGGTGCGCCAGCGCAATCGCTGCCGCGCCTGCGGACGACCCAGGGGTTACATGCGCAAGTTCCAGCTCTGCCGTGTGTGTTTCCGCAAGCTGGCCCTCGAGGGATTCCTCCCCGGGGTGACCAAGGCGAGCTGGTAAGGGGATTGCATCATGAGCATGACTGATCCTGTATCCGATTTGCTGACGCGCATCCGAAACGCCACGTCGGTCCGCCACGACCGGATGGACATTCCCGCGTCGAAGATGAAACTGGAGATCGCGAAGATCCTCAAGCAGGAGGGTTACATTCGCACCTTCAAGATGATCGAGGAAGGTCCGCAGGGGATCATTCGCATCTATCTCAAGTACGCCGATGACGGCGAACCCGTGATCCACGGTCTTCGTCGGGTCTCCAAGCCCGGCCTCCGTGTCTACCGCGGTGTCGGCGAGCTGCCGAAGGTCCGCAACGGGCTCGGTGTCGCGGTGATCTCCACCAATCGCGGGGTCGTTACCGACGAGCAGGCACGCAGCCTCCAGGTCGGCGGCGAAGTCCTGTGTGAGATCTGGTAGGGGGAAACCATGTCACGGACTGGAAGAAAACCAATCCCGATTCCGCAAGGTGTCGAGGTCAAAGTCGAGGGGAACCTGGTTGCCGTCAAAGGACCCAGGGGCGCTCTCGAAGTCAGCCTGAATCAAGGAATCTCGGCGGCGGTCGCCGACGGCAACTTCTCCCTCGATCGGGCCGATGACGAGCAGCAGAGCCGCGCCTATCACGGCCTCGCCCGGGCATTGATGGCCAACGCGATCACCGGTGTGTCCGAGGGCTGGTCCAAATCCCTCGATATCATCGGCATCGGTTACCGCGCCGAAAAGCAGGGCAATGCGGTGGTCTTCAACCTCGGCTACTCGCACCCGATCAACTTCGAGATCCCGCAGGGGATCGACATCGACGTTGACGGCAAGGCCAATCGCGTCACCGTCAACGGCATCGACCGCCAGAAGGTCGGTCAGATCGCCGCCGAAATTCGCGGTCTGCGGCCGCCCGAGCCCTACAAGGGCAAAGGCGTCCGTTATTCCAATGAGCGGGTCCGGACCAAGGCCGGGAAACAGGGGGCGAAATAATGAGCCGCGTCACAGACCGTAAGCAGCGTCGCGACAAGAGCAAGCGCCGTTTCAGGCAGCATGTTCGCGGAACCGCGCAGCGGCCCCGTCTCACCGTCTTTCGGAGCCTGCGCCACCTCTACGCCCAGATCATCGACGATGAGCGTGGGGTCACCATCGCCGCCGTCTCGACCCTCGAGAAGGCGTCCACCGGAGATCTCGGCTCGACGGGGAACCGCGAGGCAGGCAAGAAGGTGGGCGAGCTCATCGCCGAGCGTGCCAAGAGCCAGGGAATCGATGCGGTGGTCTTCGACCGCGGCGGTTTCCAGTATCACGGAGTGATCCGTGCCATCGCCGAAGGAGCCCGTGAAGCGGGCCTGAAGTTCTAGGGACACAGATGATGATGAACCGAGAGCGTGACAGCGAGTTCGCCGAGACCGTCGTCCACATCAACCGGGTCGCCAAGGTCGTCAAGGGCGGCAAAAACTTCTCCTTCTCGGCGGTGGTCGTCGCCGGCGACGGAGCCGGCCGGGTCGGGTACGGTACCGGCAAGGCCCGCGAAGTGCCGCCCGCCATTCAGAAGGCTTCCGAGCAGGCCCGGAAGGATATGGTCAAGATTCCCATGATCGGCGGCACGGTGCCGCACAAGATCTGGGGCCGTTGGGGCGCCACGAGGGTGCTGCTCCGACCGGCCTCGCCGGGGACCGGCGTCATCGCCGGCGGCGGCGTTCGCGCCGTCATGGAGTCGGCGGGGATCCAGGACGTGCTGACCAAGATCGTCGGGAGCCGTAACCCATTCAACGTGGTGCGCGCGACCTTTGACGCCCTCAACAATCTGATGACCGACGCACAGGTGCGGCGGCTTC
>JAZBOQ010000019.1:0-4947 GCA_036351195.1 Thermoanaerobaculales bacterium
ATCGTTGGGTGCTCAACATACTGTCGAGTATGCCTCCGCGCCCAAAGATGAGAAAAGTCGACTGGCATCGGCGCCTCGCCGGCCTCGCGACGAAACTCCATGAATATTTCGGGCTAGCCCGGCCACGATGGCGGGATAGCGAATCCGACACCACCGTGGGTTCTCGGCACGGTCCGCGCATCTGTATCATGGTGACAAACCGCGGGTGCGAGACGAGGGACCATGGAAGCAGCAAAAGAGCGCCGAAGCCGGGAGCTGTACGACCAGCTTCTCCCCAACATGGCCGACTACGTCCGTCATTGGGCTCGGGAGAAGCCCGACCGCGACGCGCTGATCGAGCACGACACCGGCGAGAAAGTCACGTGGAAGGCCTTCGACCGGGCGGTTTCCGCCTTTTCGGCCAAGCTCCTCTCCCTCGGGTTGAAGAAGGGGGATGTGGTCGCCACCTCCCTCCCCCTGCTCAAGGAGCACGTCTACCTGCTCTACGCCTGCTATCGGACCGGAATCATCGCCGCCCCGCTGGACCTCCGCCTCAAGGCCGGAGAGATCTCGTACTGCCTGGAGAGGATCCGGCCCAAGGCCTACTTCTTCCTGGGCAAGACCCCGGTGGCCGACTTCCGGCCGATGATCGAGGAGGTCATGAAGACCGCTCCCTACGTGGAGCACTGGGTCCAGTTTCAGAAGGAGGAGGACCAGATCATCGCCGGCGCAGTGGGCATCACCCGGTTCGCCGCGGACATCAAGAAGCGATTCCTCTTCAGCCTCCTGACCGGTTCGGTCCGGAGAGCCCACCGCGCCGTGGGCACCCGCGATCCGGCCCTGATCATCTTCACCACCGGCTCCACCGGCGCCCCCAAACCGGCCCTCCTCTGCCACCGGAACATTCTCGTCCAGAACATCGGCCTGGGCACCGCCTTCGAGATGGACGACGACGACGTCATGCTGGTCAACCTGCCGCCCTCCCACGTGGGCTGTGTCACCGAGCAACTCGCCACCACCATCTACGGCGGCGGCGTGTCGGTGATCCTCCACATCTTCGATGCGGAGAAGAGCCTTCAGGCGGTTCAGGAGCACGGGGTCACGGTCATCGGGCAGATCCCGGCTCTGTTCAACATGCAGTGGCGGCTTCCCAACTACGACGACTACGATCTGTCGTCGCTCCGCTTCGTGCTCTACGGCGGCCAGGCGGTGTCGGTGGAGTTCCTCAAGAAGATGCGGACGATGGCCCCGAAGATGGGAACCGGCCTGGGTCTCACCGAAACCGCAGGCTTCTGCACCTACACCGATGTCGACGCGGACGTGGAGGACATCGCCAAGAGCATCGGCCACCCCATGGGCCTGCTTCCCCTCTCCATCAGAGAACCCATGACTCCCGACGGCGCCGCCGGCGTCGAGCTTCCGCCCGGCGAGACCGGCGAGATCTGCTTCTCCGGCCCCCAGATCTTCCTCGGATATCTCAACGACGAGGAGGCCACCGCGGCCGCCGTCTCCACCGACGGCATCTGCTACACGGGAGATATGGGCTTCTACGACGACGCCGGACTCCATTTCGCGGGTAGGTCCAAGCTGGTGATCAAACCCAAGGGCTATCAGGTCTTCCCCGACGCGGTGGCGGACCACATCGCCGCCGGCCTCGAGGGCCGGGTCGGCAACGTCGCCGTGGTGGGAGTGGAGCACGAGATCTACTCCGAGGCGATCATGGCCTTCGTGGAGAGCGCCGAGGGCCACACCGTGGAGGCGGTGGAGGTCATGGCCGTCTGCCGCGAGATCGCCGCCTACTCCCGTCCCTCCCACGTGGAGATCCTTCCCGCCGGCGAGATGCCCCTCAACCGGGTCGCCAAGACCGACTTCATGATCCTCAAGCAGCGGGCGGGAGAGATCGTGAAGACGCTCCGGAGCAAAGGCGAATGGGACGTCTGACGCACGCCACCGGCCCACGCCGCCGGCCGCGGTGAGAACCGGTATCGGAGACAACGCCCGCAGCACTGCAGGAGGATTCATGCCGACCATCCATCGCGCTGACGTGGTCATCGCCGGAGGCGGTCTCGCCGGCCTGACGGCGGCCCACGAGCTCGTCGACCGCGGTCTGAAGGTGCTCGTCCTGGACCGCGACACCTCGGACCGGCTGGGTGGACTGGCGAAGCGTTCCTTCGGAGGCGTCATGTTCGTCGACACCCCTCACCAGCGCAAGCTCGGGGTCGACGACTCGCCGGAGCTCGCCTGGGCCGACTGGTTGAGCTTCGCCGACTTCGAAACCGGCGACGAGTGGCCGAAGCGTTGGGCGCGCACCTACGTCGAACGCTCCACGGAGCTCGTCTTCGACTGGCTCACGGCCCGCGGCGTGTCCTTCCTGCCGCTGGTCAACTGGGCCGAACGGGGGCTTCACCGCCCCGGCAACTCGGTACCGCGGTGGCACATCGCCTGGGGCACCGGACACGCGATCATCGCCGCGGTGGTGGCGGCCCTGGACGACCACCCCCACCGCGACCGGCTCGAGGTTCGCTTCAAGCACCGGGTGGAGCGCCTCCTCATCGAGGGCGGCCGGGTCGTCGGCTGCGCCGGCGCCACCGAGGACGACGGAGCCGACTTCGAGGTTCGAGCGGACCACGTGGTCCTCGCCTCCGGAGGCATCTGCGGCGGCGATCTGAGCAAGGTCAGGGCCAACTGGTATGCGCCGTGGGGCCGTCCTCCCTCGACCCTGCTCAACGGCTCGCACCGCTATGCCGACGGACTGCTGCACGACGCCGCGGCGGGTCACGGCGCGGCGGTCACCCACCTCGACAAGCAGTGGCACTACGCCGCCGGCGTCCACCAGCGCAACGGAGACTCGCCGCTGGAAGGTATCAGCCTGGTGCCGCCGCGATCCGCCCTCTGGCTCGACGCCGAGGGTCGTCGATTCGGCCCGGTCTCGCTGATGGGCTACAGCGACACCCGCTGGGTGGTGGAGCAGATCTGCTCGAGCCGGTGGCAGTACTCCTGGCAGGTAATGAACTGGAAGATCGCCATCAAGGAGCTGGCGGTGTCCGGTTGTGATTACATGACCGCCTTTCGGCACAAGCGCAAGCTCGAGCTCGTCAAGCACATCGTCTTCGGCAACAAGGAGCTGGTCAACCGGCTCATCGACGAGTGCGACGATTTCGTCGTGGCGAACACCCTCCCCGAGCTGATGGACGCCATGGACGCCCTCTCCCTGGAGGGCGCCGGCATCGACCGCGACGGCATGGCGGCGGACATCGCGGCCTACGACGCCCAGATCGCCCGCGGCCCCCGCTACTTCAACGACGATCAGCTGCGCCGAATCGCGACGGCGAGGACCTACAAAGCCGACCGGCTGCGGACCTGCGCCTTCCAGGCCATCGACGATCCCGGCGCTCGGCCGCTCATCGCCATTCGTGAGTTCATCCTCAGCCGCAAGAGCCTCGGCGGGCTCCAGACCGATCTGGAGAGCCGGGTGCTCGACACCTCCGGGGCCCCGATCAGCGGGCTGTATGCCATCGGCGAGACCGCCGGCTTCGGCGGCGGCGGCATCCACGGCAAGGGCTCGTTGGAAGGCACCTTCCTGGGCAGCTGCGTGCTCACGGCTCGCATGGCGGCCCGATCCATCGCGGGAGCATTGTGAACAGGTACGGATGAAACCGCCGCTCGGCCTGTGCTAACCTCACCTCACTCGATCCAATCAGGAGGCGAACCATGGCCGACCGCACGGTGTTGGACCTCTATCGCCACGACGTCGACACGCCGCGACCGGAGCACTACGCCCACTGGACCGCTGCCGGCCGCCGAGTGCTTTCCACACAGGAGTTCTACCGCCGCACCTGCGCCCTGGCGTCGGCGTTGGGCGAGTCGGGCGTCGCGTCCGGCGACCGAGTCGCGATCCTGTCGGGGAACCGGCCCGAGTGGCACATGACCGATCTGGCCGTCCTGAGCCTCGGCGCGGTGGACGTGCCGTTCTACCTCACTCTCACCCCCGCCCAGCTCATCTACCAAATCAACGACGCGGGGGCCGCGGTGGCGGTGGCGGACACACCGGTCCAGACGGCCAAGCTTCAACAGATCCGCGACCACTGCCCGGGCCTCCGCCACCTCATTCAAATCGAGGGCGAGCGCGACGCCGGAGTGCTCGCCTTCGAGGAGCTGAGCAGCGGCCAGGGTGGAGACCAGGAGTACCGATTCTGGGAGGGATCTCGAAAGACCGACGAGAAGGATCTGGCGACGATCATCTACACCTCCGGCACCACCGGCGAGCCGAAGGGGGTGATGTTGAGCCACGAGAACCTGGTCCAGAACACTCTCTTCACCGCCCTGAGGCTGCCCGGCGGCCGCACCGATCTGGCGCTCGAGTTCCTTCCGCTGTGCCACACCGCCGAGCGACTGGCGGGCTACTGCTACATGCTCCACGGGATGTCGAAAGCCTACTGTGCAGTGGAGGACGTCAGCGAGCTCTTCGCGACGATCGCGCCCACCGTCTTCTTCGCCGCGCCGAGGGTCTACGAGAAGGTCCACCAGAAGGTCATGGACAAGGCCGATGCTTCATCCCCCGTCAAGCGCAAGCTCTTCTCCTGGGCCATCGGCGCCGGGAGACGGGCCAATGACCTCCGCATCTCGGGCGAGGCGCCCGGTCCCCGGCTGAGACTGGAGCACGAACTCGCGGACCGGTTGGTGCTCGGAAAAATCCGCGCCGCCCTCGGCGGCCGGGTGCGCATGTGCATCACCGGCGCCGCCAAGCTGCCGTCTCACGTCAGCGACTTCTTCCACGCCCTCGGCGTCCCCATGGTGGATGCCTACGGCCTGACGGAGACCTCGCCGGTGGCGGTGATCGGCAGCATCGAACCCGGGGAGATCCGCCGGGGTTGGATCGGGAAGGCCCTCGAGAACCTCGATGTCAAGCTGGCCGACGATGGCGAGGTCCTGGTCAGGGGGCCGAGCGTGATGATGGGCTACTGGAAC
>JAZBOQ010000020.1:0-163473 GCA_036351195.1 Thermoanaerobaculales bacterium
TACAGCCGGAACTTGGCGCCGAGGATGGCCCACCAGGAGTAGTACTCCTCCTGGAGCGGCTGGTTGGTGTTTCCGATGTAGCGGCGGTAGGGCTCGTCGGTCAGGTTGTAGAACTGGGTGTAGATCGACCAGCGCTCGCCGAGGCGGAAGATGGCCTGGAAGTCGAGCTGGTTGTGCTGATCAACCCAGATGTCCTCGCTCGAGTCGTCGCCGACCTCTTCGATCCACTCGTCCTGGACGTTGTAGGTCAGGATGCCGGAGAAGAAGCCCTTCTCGTACGACAGGGCGATATTGCCCACCGATTCGGGCTGGCCGGGCAGCTGGTACTTCCCGTCGCGACCGGGGATGGTCGCCTCGGAGTCGGTCCAGGTGTAGTTGAAGTAGATGCCGAACCCGTCCCACGGCGAGGGAGCGCGGCGGAACTGGTTCTGGTAGGCCAGTTCGAAGCCCCAGAGCTGCGCCGAGTCGCCGTTGACCGGCTGGGTGACGCGCCACTCGTCGCCGTCGCGGATCTCGGTGAAGTTGGCGTTGAAGATGTAGTCCTCGAGATCCTTGTAGAAGAGCCCGCCCGAGACGACACCGACGGTGGTGAAGAAGCGCTCGTACAGCAGGTCGGCGTTCCACGCCAGGGTGGGCTTGAGGTCGGCGTTGCCGCGCTCGATCTCCAGGTCCTCCTGGATGATGAAGCTCGAAGGAACCACGTCCTCGAAGTTGGGCCGCGCCAGGGTGCGGGTGACGGCGGAGCGGAGGTTCGACTGCTCGTCGATGGCCCACCGCAGGTGGACGTTGGGTAGGAAGTTGCCGTAGGTGTTCGAGCCGCTGATCGGGGACAGAGTCTCGGCGTCCTCGTCGAACTCGTAGGCGTCGTACTTGGCGTCGGTGTACTCATACCGGAGCCCGGGCAGAAGCATCACCGAGTCGGAGAGATAGATCTCGGTCATCCCGTAGGCCGCGTAGATGTCCTCCGTGGCGTCATAGTCGGCGAGATCCTCCTCGAGGTCCTTCTCGCCTTCGACGCCCGGCAGTGCGAGGACGCTGCCGATATCGTTCGGGTTGAAGTGCGATCCCGAGACGTACTGGTTCTGGACGATGGTGCCCTCGTGATAGCCCGGGTCGATGTAGTCGGCCAGGAAGATGTCGTCGCCTTCGTACGCGATCACCTCGACGTCGCGGTTCTTCTCGCTGCCGCGGAACTTGGCGCCCACCTGCCACTTGCCGGTGGCAAAGGGCTGTGAGTAGTCGATCCGGGCGATGGTCGTGTTCTCCTCGGTGTAGTTGTTCTCGTTGGTGATGTCGTCGAGGGCGAACTCGTTGATGTCCTCGTTGGTGGGGTTGGGCCGGAACCACTTGCCGTCGAAGAAGGAATCGTACTCGACGTCCTCCTGGATGAAGGTCGTGTCGTAGCTGTTGGGCTCGTCCTCCTCGGCGTGGGCGTAGGAGAGCCGGTAGCTCAGCTGCCCGCCGTTGGAAAAGAGGTTCTCGCCGTCGAAGTAGGCGTTCCAGATCTGCTGCGACTCGTAGCGGTCCTTGAGCTCGCGCTCGACCTCGTTGTCGGCGACCTTGTAGGTGACGCGGCGGCGGTACTCTTGATCGGAGAACTCGTTGTAGATGCCCTTGATCCGGTAGACGCTCGACGGGGTGGCGCGCCAGTCGAAAGCGGCGACAAAGCCGAGCCGTTCACGGGTGATGTTGTAGTCACGGGTCTCGAACTCCTCGGGGCCCTCTGGCTCCCAACCGTCGGCCTCGAAGTTCTCGGTGTTGCGTTCGATGTCGGTGTAGGACGCGGACAGCAGCATGCCGATGGTGTCGTCGGCGAGCCGGTCGCCATAGCTCACACCGGCCTGGACGCCCGAACCAGAGCGGAGGTCGCCGTAGTAGCCACCGAGGTTGGCGATGAGGGTCCGCTGAGAGGGAGCGTCTTTGAACTCGAGATTGACGATGCCGCCGATGGCGTCGGCGTCCTGGTCGGGGGTCAAAGCCTTGGACACCCGCATGGTTTCGAGCAGATCCGACGGGATCACATCGAGCGCCACCTGGCGGATGCTGCCCTCGGGCGAGGGCACGACCTCGCCGTCGATCTGGGTCCGGTTGAGCTCGGCGGCGGTGCCGCGGATCTGGACATAGCGGCCCTCTCCCTGGTCGCGCTGGATGAAGATGCCGGGGACCCGCTGGGTGGCCTCGGCGGCGTTGGTGTCGGGGAAGAACTGGAGCTGCTCCGACGAGATGACGTTGACGATGGCGGGGGCGGTCTTCTGTTCGTTGAGGGCCTGCGCCTGGCCGGCGAGGATCGGATCGCCCTCGACGGTGACGGTGCCGGTGAAAGTCCCGATGGCCATGGCCACATCGAGGGTGGTGGTGGCGCCGGCATCGACGCTGACATCGACAGTCTGGTCGGCGAAGCCGATGAAGCGGACGAAGAGCTGTTGGTCACCTGCCGGGACGAACGCGATCCGGTAGCGTCCCAGGCGGTCGGTGGTGGTTTCCAACCGGGTGCCGACGACCATGAGGCTGGCGCCGGGCACGGGGTTGCCCTCGGGTCCGACAACCGTACCCGAAACGGTGCCGGTGCCGCTCTGGGCGGCCGCCGGCACCGTCGCCAGAACGGCGACGATCATGACTGTGAGAACAAGTCGCGTGTTCATTCTGTCTCCTTCCGAATCGAGCGAATCGACACCGGCCGGTCGGCCGAAGTCTCGATGAGAAACAAGGGTGAGTGGGTGATGTGAAGTTGCCGTCATTGCGATGTGAAGCTGGGATGAAGCTGTGTTCGGTCAGCGCGCCCGTTCGCCCGATTCGATGCTGTGGAGCGGGTCGGTTGACAGGACCGGAGCGAGACGGCCGTCGTCCCGACTGGGAGCGACGAGGTGATCCGAGGCGACAAGGCGACCCAATGCAGCAAGCAGGGTTGTGCTCATGACGCCGCGCTCGAAACCGCCGCCGGTCTCGGAACGGCGGGGCCCGGCGGTGGTGTGGGTTTCGGATGTCGGGAAGGGGATCATCGGGAGGCTCTCCGGAATCGGGGTCGATCGCGCATGGGGTCTCGGTGGGCTCGGCTCTAGACGATGGTGAGAAGCAGCACCGCGAACAATGCACCGATCACGCCGCCGGCGATCACGTCGGTGGGGTAGTGCACGCCGAGGACGACGCGTGACACCGCCATCAGGCCCGCGACGATGATGAAGAACGGCGAGACCGACGGAAGCAACACGGTGACGACCACCGCGGCCATGACCGCGTGGAGGGTGTGGCCGGACGGGAAGCTCCCGTGATCGGGGATCGGCGCCCGTTGCGGCGGTCCGTCGGGCCGCTGACAGGGGCGGGTTCGACGGCACAGGCGTTTGACCCCGCTCTGGAAGACGACGCCGACCAGGGTCGCCGCCAGATAGAGACCGAAGACCCTCGGACCCGCGACGGCGAGCAGTAGCACGGCCGTGGATGCGGAGAGCGCCCAGTTGCCGAATCTGGAGACCGCGACCAGCAGCAGCACGAGGTTACGACTCGCGATGGACTCGGCGAGCAAGCACGACCAGGAGTGCTCCAGCGCCTGAAAGTGCTGGATCTTTCCGAGCGGCGGGCGGGCGCCGAGAGAAGGATCGGTCGCGAGATCAGCGGATGTTGCCATGGAATGATCATGGTGCCGGTCGGTTAAGCCGGCCGGAAGGCGGGATCAGCTTCGGGTGAATTCGCCGTAAAGTTCGTTTGAACAGCACGATGCGATCGTGTGGACCGCACGGGCCTCGAGCCCGTCCCGTCCCCGCCGGGCGGCATCCGCGAACCAGCCCGTGCGCACCCTCTGACGAAGCCATTCATCGAGCTCCTCGGATGGCGGACGATCGGCTGCTGCCCCGAGTCCAGTGACCAGCGCACGGTTGTGCCGTTCGTGGTCTCCGACCGGGGCCTCGAGGATCAGCGGCAGACCGAGACCCGCATAGAAGACGAGCTCGCTCGGCTTGGTCCAAAGGATGTCGGTGTCGGCCAGAAGCCGGTTGAACCGGCGGTAGTAGTCGAGAAAGCCGTCGTCCGCGAGGATCTCCACCGCCTCCGCAGGGAGCCCGCGGCCGATGGCCTCTCGGGTCCAGCGGGCGAACCTGCGGGCCACCCAACGGTGGGTCCCGGCGACCAGGGTCAGCCGCAGGCGGCCGGTTCTCAAGGATGCGTCCAGCCCATGCAGGAGATCGCGAGCGTGATCGGCGTGGGCGCCGGCGCCGCCCACCGCGACGGCGAGCCGCAGCGGTTGAGCCGTTTGCTTCGCCTCGTTCCGCGTCCGGCAGCGCAGTCGAGACAGTCGGGCCGAGAGGTTGCGCTCGAGGATCTCGAGCCGAGGCGAGCCCACGAGCTCCGGAGGCAGGGGAAAGCCGGTGACCCGGATCCGGTCCGGGCTCACCCCGTACCGGATCAGGCAACTCCGCGTCCCGGGCACGGGAACGAGATACCGGATCCGACCGGTCTCCGGTCTGCGCTCCACCCACACCCGGTGGACGTGGCTGTCGGTGACGACGCAGGCAACGGGCACCGAGCTGTGGCGCTCGGCGGCGATGGCGTTGGCGTAAAAGGTCGCCACCGCCGGCGCGCCTCTCCGGTCGAGCCTGTGCCCGAGGGTCTTCCCGAATCCGCGACGAATCAGCGTGTCGAGGAGGCGGACCGGTCGGTGAGTGTTGGGATCAGGAGCGAGTTCGTCGTCATCGATGGCGGTGAGCCGATCGAGGAGTCTTGCAAGCGCGGAGCGCCCGACCCCGCGCTGCGACAACCTCGACAGCGAGTGATAGCCGCGCCGGGCCAGCGACCAGACGAGGCGGTCGGTGGAGTTCGCCCAGGGCTTGCGGTCGGCCTCGACGAGCTCCGTCTCCCAGTGTTCGGCGAGAGCCGCCGCCGCGCGGAGGTGGCCGTAGCCCATCCGGACGGCGACGACCGTCGGCGGGGATTCGGGGCGGGAATCGCTGCCTGGCACGAGCCAGAGTGTGAGGCCTCCGGAGAGGATTGAAAAGGGGTCCGCGGAGTCTTTGCGCCGGCTTCACCGTCGCTTCACCCCCGCTGGTCATAACTGTCGGGATGGTGACGACGCTCCTGGTTCTGATGATCGTCGCCGGCTGGGGGCTGGTTCTGACCATGCACCTCAGCCAGCGGCGGCAGCTGCGGTCCCCGGCGGCGGTGGCCGCCGAATACCCGCCGGTGAGCATCCTCAAACCCCTCAAGGGGGTCGACGCCGATCTCGAGACCAACCTCGAGTCCTTCTTCGATCTCGACTACCCCGACTACGAGATCGTCTTCGGCGTCCAGGATCCGTCCGATTTGGCCCTCGACGTCGCCCGCCGGGTCGCCGCCCGCCACCCCGGAATCGCCACCCGTTTCGTTATCGGCGGGCCCGACATCGGTCTCAACCGCAAGGTCAACAACCTGGCGAACATGCTCCCCCGCGCCCGTCACGAGCACCTGCTCATCTCGGACTCCAACGTGATGGTGATGCCCGACATGCTGTCGGACATGATGGGCCACCTCGGCCGCGATGTCGGTCTGGTCACGTCGTTCATCAGAGGCACCGGCGGCGAGGGTCTCGGCGGGGCGCTGGAGAGCCTGCAGCTCAACACCTTCGTCATGGGGGGCGTCGCCGCGGTGAGCAGCTTCGGCCGGGTGTGCGCCGTGGGCAAGTCGATGCTGATGCGGAACCGCGATCTCGAGCGGATCGGCGGCTTCGGCCGACTCGCGGATTTCCTCGCCGAGGACCAGGTCTGCGGTGAGGAGATCGATGCCCTCGGCCTCGAGGTCGCCGTCTGTCCGCGGCCGGTGGACAACGTTCTCGGCAAGCTGAGCGTCCGTGGATTTGCCGGACGCCACCTGAGGTGGGCGCGGATCCGACGACGAATCCACCCCCTCGCCTACCTGGGCGAAACCCTCACCAACCCGGTCCCTCCGGCGGTGGCGCTGCTGCTCGTCGATCCCGGCGTCTACTCCGCCGCGATCGCCGCGCTCACCATTGCCATCCTCTCCACGGTCGCCTTCGAATCGGAGCGCGCCCTCGGGGTGCGGCGGCGAGCGCTCGTCTATCCGCCCCTGGAGGTGCTGCGCGGCCTGACGGTGGGCGCACTGTGGCCGGTCCCGTTCATCAGTTCGTCGGTGGCCTGGCGCGGAACCCGGTATCGGGTCGGCCGGCGAACTCTGCTCGTGCCCAGTGGGCGAACCGAGACAGGGGCCGAGGGGAGCTGAGTGAGCGGGCATTCGACCACAGCTCCAGCTTTACTCCAACTTCACTTCCGCTTAACATCTGGACGCTGGCCGGCCGGCCGCCGGCAGTGTTGGCTGCGGGGGGGAGACAGTGAAGCGACTCGCGTTGGTGTTGAGTGTGATGCTGATCTGCGGAGCCGCGGCCGCTGACGAAGCCGCCGATGAGACCAAGTGGTACGACCGCTTCGACCTCAGCGGTCTCTTCTACCTGACCTACGAGGACGGAGAGTTCGCCGGGGAGGACTACAGCCGGTTTTTCATCCGGCGGGCCTACCTCACCGTTGAGACCGACGTCCTGCCCTACCTGTCGGCGCGGGTCACATTCGACACCGCCCAGGATCTCGAGGGCCAGGGACGCGGCGACATGGAAGTCAGGCTCAAGTACGCGTTTGCCAAGTTCCACTGGCAGGACCGCGGCATGCTCAACGACCCCAACCTCGAGGCGGGCATCGTCCACATGGTGTGGCTCGACTTCGAGGAGCACATCAATCTGTACCGCATGCGGGGGCCCATGTTCATGGAGCGTTCGGGCATCTTCAACTCGGCCGACTTCGGCGTCACCTTTGCCAGCGGTCTGGGGGAGGACATGGACGACGCCTTCCGCAGCTACGCCGGGAACAAGTACGGCACCCGGCACGGGAGCATGGCGGTGGGGGTCTACAACGGCAGCGGCTACCACGGCGACGAACGAAACGTCGGCAAGACCGTCGAGGTTCGTCTCGCCTGGCGGCCCCTGCCCGACCTCGTCCGCGGGCTGCAGGTCGCCGGGATGGCGATTCACGGCGAGGGCAACCAGGACGAGGTCGACGGCGATGCCCCCGACTGGCGCACCTACACCGCGTTTCTGGCCTATCAGTTCGACCGTGGAACGGTGACCGCGCAGTATGTGGACGGACGGGGCAATCAACGGGGAGACTGGGTCGAGCCGGACGACCCCAGCACCGCCATGGATTTCGAGGGGTGGTCGGTCTTCGGCGAGTGGCGGATCGGTCACCGCGACCAGTGGCGGCTCACCGGCGGTTGGGACGACTTCGATCGCGTTGCGAACATCGGAACCGACCACAGCTTCACCTACGCCCATCTCGGTCTCGGCTATGACCTCGGCAAAGAGAACATCCTCATCCTCGATCTTTCCCGACGAGACTGGGACGACGAGGCGCGCGAGACCGACACCCAGGCGCAGCTGGTGATGCAGCTGAAGTTCTGACTCCAGGTCAATCGTCGCGGGTGATGACCGCCAGGTTGTCGAAGAGCATCCGGGCGCAGCGTTCCCACGAGAGAGCGAGCGCGTGCTCGCGGCAGACCTGGGGGTCGAGCTCGAGGGCGCGGCGGCAGGCCCGCCCGAGATCCTCATCGAGGATGCCGGTGACCCCGTCGGTCACCACGTCAACCGGCCCGGTCACCGGGAAGGCCGCCACCGGGAGGCCGCTGGCGAAGGCCTCGAGCATCACCACGCCGAAGGTGTCGGTCTTCGACGGGAAGACGAAGACGTCGGCGCCGGCGTAGTGCTCGGCCAGATCCTCGCCGACCCGCATCCCGGCCCAGAGGACCTCGGGGTGCCGCGCTTCGAGGGAGGCGCGGGCCGGGCCGTCGCCCACCACCACCTTCGATCCGGGCAGGTCGAGGTCGAGGAAGGCGCCGATGTTCTTCTCTGCGGCCACCCGGCCGGCGTAGAGGAAGACCGGTCGTGGGAGATCGTAGACGTTCCCCGGCCGGGGACGGAAGAGCTCGGTGTCGACGCCGCGCATCCAGCGCACGAGGTGGTGAAAGCCGTGCGAGGAGAGCTCGTTCCTGAGCGTTTCGGTGGGGACGAGCGTGCACCGGGCGGGGCCGTGGAACCACCGCAGCGCGCGGTAGCTCAGACCCTCGGGGAGGTGGGCGTAGACCTTCAGGTACTCGGGAAAGCGGGTGTGGAAGGCGGTGGTGAAGGGCAGCCGGCGACGGCCGCAGTAGACCCGGGCCGCCACCCCGAGCGGGCCCTCGGTGGCGATGTGGATGGCCTGGGGCCGGTGCTCGTCGAGCCGGCGGCGAACGCCCCGCCAGGGCCAGAGGGCCAACCGGATTGACGGGTAGCGGGGGCAGGGAATGTTGCGGAACAGGTTCGGCGAGATGACCTGCATGTCGTGACCGCTGCCGACGATCTCGTCCCGGCACCGGGTGAGGGTCGTCGTCACCCCGTTGATCTGGGGCAACCACGCATCGGTGACCAGGGAGATCCGCATTCGCAGAGTGTGAGAGGCACTGGTTAGGAGTGTGTGAAGGTGCACCGAGCGCCGCCGGGCCGCCTTCGGCGACCGGGCGCCACTCGCTGCAAGCGATGTGCGATGCACATCGCACGGGGAGATGACATTCTGTGTGGTCTGTGGGGCCCCTGCGATGGATGCGATGGGCTCAAATGAAATGCGATGGATCCGTGTGGATCTGCGATGCTCCGTGGAATCCGTGAAATCCGTGTCAGAAACTGCGATGGTGTGATGGCTTTGCGCTCCTGGCACCCTTGGGGTTCAATCCGTCGGGATCGGGATCGGGATCGGGCTAGAACACTAGGCCCACGGGAGCGGCGGCGAGCTCGGCCCAGCGGCGGCGGTCAGGGTGGGTGGACCACGCGGCCGGAGAGAGGGGTTCGGCGGCCGCCGCGGCCTCGCCGGCGATGAGGTGGTGGATCTCGGCCACCGCCCGCGGGTCGGAGGTCAGGACTAGGGTCTCGGCATTGCCGTGAAAGCTGCGCCGGTTGAGGTTCACCGAGCCCACCGCGGCGACGCGGCCGTCCACCACGCCGACCTTGGCGTGGACCATGCGGTCGCCGCGTTCCCAGATCTCGACGCCGGCACTCAGAAGACCGCCGTAGAGACGGCGCCCGGCGTGTTTGAACCACGAGATGTCGCAGAGCCGGGGAATGGCGACCACGACCCGGACGCCCCGCGAGGCGGCGCGCACCAGGGCGGCTCGAAAGGGTGCGTCGGGAATGAAGTAGGGGGTTGCGAGCAGAAGCTCGTCACGAGCGGCGTCGGCGATGGCGATGTAGGCGGCGCCGTGGCCGCGCCGTCCGTCGCTGCCGCCGGCCACCGCCACCAGCTCCTTCCCGCCGCGGCGGACCTCGATCAATGGGCCGGGCTCGCCGCCGCCCTCGCCCATCCAGGCGGCGTCGAACTGCTGCCGGAGCACGCTTGCCACCGGTCCGCGAAGCCACAGACCGACGTCGCGCCACGCCCGGCGGCCGTTGTGGATCTCGGAGAACTCTGCGGCGATGTTGATGCCGCCCACCGAGGCCTCGGCGCCGTCGACGATGAACAGCTTGCGATGGGTTCGACGCAGGGGGTGGTTCCAGGGCCGCCAGGGCCGGTACCAGCGAAGATCGACGCCGTGGGCGCGGAGCTCGTCGGCCCAGGAGCCCAGGCCGGCGGAGCCCATGGGATCGACAAGCAATCGCACCGCGACCCCGCGCCGGGCCGCGGCCACAAGCGCCGTCAGCACTCTCCGGCCCACCGGATCGCGGCGAATCTGGTAGATCTCGAAGCAGATCTCGCGGCGGGCCGTGGCGCAGCCGGCCACGATCCGGTCGAAGTGGTCGTCCGCGCAGTGGAGCATCTCGGGAGAGGCCGACTGGGCGAGCCGCAGACCACCGCGATCGGAGATCTCGAGCAACAGCGGCCCGCCGTCCATTGGGCCGCCCCGGAGAGCTCCTCCGCAGGGAAAGCGGAGCAGCTCCGGAGGGCGCTGGTCGTGGGCGGGTGCGTTGGATCCAAGCACGGGCGGAGTCTCGAATCGGGAAGTTAAACCGCCGGGAAAGGCGGGTGAACGCCACGTAAATGCAGGCGTCGAAATGGGTTTTTCTTACCTCAGGTCGATCTCGGCTGCACATCGAGGGAACATCGCGCCGCCATCGTGTGCGGCGACGAAAGGACAGAACCCCTCCTCCTGACCGCGGCGCCGGCACCCCCCGGCGCCCCCTTTTTTCTTCATCGTCGCGGGACAGTGGACCCCATCACGGTGGGAGTTGGTAGATTTGGAAGGTGCAGGTCATCGTCAATCCGGCGGCGGCGGGGGGCCGCCTCGGGCGCGAGTGGCCGACCTTGCGTCGGCGGCTCGCGGCGGCGGGTCTCGAATGCGAGCCGCTGCTCACCGAGGCGCCCGGCCACGCCGCGGAGCTCGCGGCGCGTGCCGCAGCGGATGGCGCCGGGAGGATTCTCGTCGCCGGGGGGGACGGCACCCTCTGCGAGGCGGCGGAAGGCCTCGCCGGCTGCGGCGCCGAGTGCGAGCTCGCCGTCCTGCCCAAGGGCACCGGTAACGACGCTGCGCGCACCCTCGGCCTCCACCGCGAGACGGAGGCTGCCGCACGCACGGCCCTTGGCGGGGTGCCGCGACCGGTGGACCTCATCCGCGTCGGTGACCGGCTGGTCCTCAACGCCATCGGCATTGGGCTCACCGGCGACATCAACGAGCGGGCGGCGCGCATCAAGGGGGTGCGCGGCATCGGCGTCTACCTGGTCACCGCCATGGTCTCGTTGGTTCGCTTCCGGACCTCTCCGGTGCGGTTGGCGAGCGCGGAGCGCTCGCTGACGAGCTCCATGGCGATCCTGGCGGTTCACAACGGACCGACCACCGGCGGCGGCTTCGCGCTGACCCCGACGGCAGTGCCCGACGACGGCTTGTTCGACGTTACCCTGGTGCCGGACGTGCCATTCTTCGGGAGGTTGTCGCGGCTCGCGGCGGCCCTGCGCGGCACCCTCGAGGCCACGCCGGGCACGGTGGCCTTCCGCACCCGGGTCCTCGACCTGCACCACGACGAGCCCTTGGCCGTTCACTACGACGGCAACGGGGGCCGCCTCGCAGGGCCGGTGACCCGCTTCGAGATCGTGCCGGGGGCGCTGAAGGTGATCGTTCCGAGGGTGTGACCGGCGCCTTTGGCGCCTGGGGTTGAGGAGGTGGTCGAGGCCAGGGCTCCAGGGATGTTGTTCGGAGCTGGGTGGCGATCTGGTGGGCCAAGGCCCACCCTACGGCGCTGCAGTCTACGGTGCGCTCCGCTTCCGCATTCCGGGCTGTGAGGTAGGGTGGGCCTTGGCCCACCGAGGGTGCGGCAGGGCGTTGTCGGTGCAGCCAGTTAGTCGGCGCAGCATCAATGGTGCGCGAGGAGCGTGATCAGTTCAGGCAAGGTGCTCGGCTGCTGCGACGGCGGATGGCGGGCGGGACGCCTGCCGCCACAACCATCGCTTTCACGGGTGAAGGAGCTTCCAGGTCATGGCGCGGATCTCGTCGAAGAGATGCAAGGTGGTGATTGCCTTTCCGCGAGGCACGGCCCCCGAAAGGCAGAGAACCCGGAGGTGAACGTCGACCTCCATCGCGGAAGCGTAGGCAATACGCCAGTGGTTGACTCGGTCTCTTCCGAACCGTCCGTGGCCTTCCGCGAGGTTTGCCGGTATCGACGACGCCGATCTGATGACCTGATCGGCGATCGTTTTCAAGGGAGCAGGTACCCGTCGGACGAGCGCGATCGCGTCGGCCGCTGCCGTGATCGCCTTCTCGGTGGCGAGGAGATGGCTGTTGGGGAGCGCGTTGTTCATGGTGGCCTCCGGGGAATTCATGCGCCTCTCCAGCCGATGGAGACTCCGGAGTCAAGGGGTCGCCCGCCGCGGGCGATGCACTTCACCCCTTGACCCCGGAGTCTCCATCGGCTACACACCGCCACGAGAGTTCCTCGGAGGCCACCATGAACAACGGGTCCCGAGCGCATCCCGGTCACCGTCTCCTGCCGCTGATCGCTGCCGCTGATCGCTGCCGCTGTCGTTGATCCTGATCGCTGCCGCTGATGCTGTTATGGGCCACGGTCACGGATTCGGATTCGGATACGGATACGGTTACGGCATCGGTCATCGGCCTCGGATACCGACGGTATTCCCAACGCCGGCCTGCGATGTGGACCGCCGAGCTCCCGCTCGGCATTGAGTCGTGGTGGGGATCTGGTGCGTGGTCGTGTTTCGGGGCGCACCCGTCAGCGACGGCCTTCTGGGTCGACGCCACCGCACGGTGTCGACGACCCAGCGTCGCCCGAGCAGCGTGGTCATGAGGGAAACGAGGATGCGGTGACCACGCTGCTCGGGCGAGCGACGGCCTGCCTCCGTGCTTCAGCAACGCACCCTGGGTGCGCTCCCCGTGGATTGCCAAGCACGCGCATTGTGCGTAGCGCGCTTCGGGCCGGGAGGTCGATGAGGGGCACAATGGCGTGCATGGCACGTCCCGGACAACGCGAATGTGCGCGATCGCGCTGTATCGACGGACGGGGTGACCACGCTGCTCGGGCGAGCGACGGCCTGCATGCAGGCTTGAAGAGGGAACCCGGGACGCGGAAAGCCAAGAGAACGTACCACCCTGAGCATTGTTGGCCGAATGGTCTGCAGGGCTTCGTCGCGAATGAGAACAATGCAAAGGGTGATACGTGCGCTCGCGGCCTGTGGCGGGCTGGGGCGCTCGGGTTGAGGAGGGGCTTGCAGGGAGCGGTCATCGGCCACGGGGGCCGGGCACGCGATGTCAACCCGGAGCGCGCCCGGTCGTCCTATGCTTGTGTTGAGAGCAGCCATGACCCCACCGACCCGACCAGATCTCGGCCAGGACGACCGCGCCCTCGTGCTGATGGCGCGCAACGGCGACCGTGAGGCCTTCGGGGAACTCGTCGAACGGCATCAACGAAGGGTGTGGATGGTGTGTCGTCAGTACGTCGGCGCCGACGAGGCGGAGGCGGTGGCTCAGGACAGCCTGGTCAAGGCCTACACCAGCCTCGACCGCTTCGACGGGCGGGCGGCCTTCACCACCTGGTTGACCCGGATCGCCATCAACACCTGCCTCGATCTCCTGCGCCGCCGCCGCCGCGAGGGCCTCAAGGTGGTGGCGCCCGACGACGACAACGGGGCCGAGGCGGTGGCGGTGATTGCCGACGACGAGGTGGATCCCGAGACGAGATCCATGCAGCGCGAAGCCGTGGCACGGCTGAAGGTGCTGGAGACCGGCCTTCCGGATCGTCAGCGGGAGATCTTTCGCCTCCGTTTCTACGCCGAGATGGAGCTGGACGAGATTGCCGGCGCTCTCCAGGTCCACGTGGGGACGGTGAAGACGCAGCTGCACCGGGCGGTGCATCGGCTGCGAAACGAGTTGGGAGACGTGCGATGAACAGACATCTGAACCCCGAGGAGATCACGGCGGTGGCTGCCGGCCTCGAGATCGACGACGCGGCGCAGCGGCATCTCGACAGCTGCGTGGCCTGCCGTGCGGAGGTCGAGCGGCTCGACGGGGTCATCGACGCGCGGCGAGCGGAGATCGTCGCCGAGGAGCCCGATTGGGCGGCCTCGAAAACGGCGGTCATGGATCGCCTGCCGGAATCTGCCGCGCCCGATGCGACCCGGAAGCCGCGGTGGGTGCGGCCGGCGCTGGCCGCCGCCGCCGCCGTGGTCGTGGCCGTGGGCCTCGGCGTCCTGCGGCCGGAAAACCCGGTGGACCCGACGACGGGGGGCGACCCTGCGGTGGAGGAGATCCTCGCCGAGATGGACGAGCTGCTGTCCGACGACGGCATTCCCGGTTTCGAGATCATCGACCCCGAGTCGGGCGATCTGGAGGCCTACTTCGACAACGGAGCATCCTGAGCGGGGGCATTCGGGAGGAACCGATGAAACGGACGATGATGACAGTGCTGATGATCATGATGAGCGTGGTGGCGGCGGCAGCCGCCGACCTCGACCTGCCCCGCGGCAAGTGGTGGGAGAACGAACGGGTGGTGGCCAGGATCGGCCTCACCGAGGAGCAGCAGAGCGCCATCGGCGCGCTGGTGTACGAGCACGCCGTCCGCATGATCGACCTCAACGCGGCGCTGAAGAAGGCGGAGCTCGAACTCGCCGATCTGGCGGGGCGGGACGACTTCTCGCCCACCGCCCTGCGCAAGGCGTTCAACGGCTTCCAGGACGCGCGGCGTAAGCTCGAGTCGGAGCGCTTCGAGATGTTGCTCGCGGTGCGGGGGAAACTCACGGCGGCGCAGTGGACGCAGCTGTTGGAGATCCGGCGGTTTCTGGATCGGCAGCGTGAGAACCGGCGGCCCGGCGAGGGCCCCGCCGCGAGACGTTCGCCCCAGGGTCAGGCGCCGGGCGGCGGCGGGCGTCAGCCGGTGGACGGCGGTTGGCAGTAGCGCGCGGCATTGGACCGACCCACCGCGGGCCTTCGGGCCCGCGGTTTCGTATTGGTCGTTGGGTTCTTGGGCCTTGGTTTGTATTGTGGTGCGCGCGTCGCCGCGCGCAGGGTGTCGCTGAAACCCAAGGCTGTGTCCTGTTGCGGTCGCTAATATCTGCCACGGCCATCGGACGCGGACGCGGACGCGGACTCGGGTATTGGAGTGGCGAACATTGACACCAAGACCGATTTCGGGTATAAATCGCGCCCCTTGTGTGGGAGAGGTGTGTTATGACCGATTACGCAGTCGTGGAACATGGTGGCAAGCAGTACCGGGTCAGTCCCGGCGACGTGCTTTTGGTGGAGCGGACGGTCCCGGACCTCAAGGCCGGAGACGAGCTCCGTTTCGATCGTGTGATGATGCTCAGCCGCAGCGATGCGGTGACGGTGGGCAAGCCCGTCGTCGAGGGCGCCTCGGTCCTCGGCCAGGTCGTCGAAGCCGAACGCGGCAAGAAGATCATCGTTTTCAAGAAGAAGCGCCGCAAGGGGTACAAGCGGACGCAGGGGCATCGCCAGGACTACTACCGGGTCCGGGTCGAGGCCATCGAGGCCTAGGAGGAGTCATGGCACACAAAAAAGGACAGGGTTCGAGCCGCAACGGGCGGGACTCAAACGCTCAGCGCCTGGGCACCAAGGTTGGCGACGGCCAGACCGTGACCGCCGGGTCCATTCTGGTCCGCCAGCGGGGCACTCGTTTCAAGCCCGGCAACAACGTCAAGCGCGGCAATGACGACACACTTTTCGCCACCGCCGAAGGGCGGGTGGAGTTCCAGAACCGCGGTCGCCTCGGCCGTTTCATCCACGTGGTGATCAACTGAACCTACTCTCCGATGGACGTGATTTCAGGGCGCGGCGGCTCGTACAGAGCGCCGCGCTCTTGAGTTTTCATCATGCTTGTTGACCAGGCGAGGATCACGGTGGAGGCGGGCGACGGCGGCAACGGTTGCGTCGCCTTTCGGCGTGAGAAATTCGTTCCCCGAGGCGGCCCCAACGGTGGCGACGGCGGCCGCGGCGGCGATGTCATGCTACGGGTGCAGAGGAATCTCAACACCCTGCTGCACATCCACAACCAGCGGTTTCTCCGGGCCGAGCGCGGCACCAACGGTCTGGGCTCGAACAAGACCGGCAAGGGTGGCGCCGACGCGGTGCTGATGGTGCCTCCCGGAACCATCGTCCGAGACACCGTGAGCGGAGAGATCCTCGGTGACCTGGTGGCCGACGGCGACGAGTTGGTGGTGGCCGCGGGCGGCGCCGGGGGCCGCGGGAACGCTCGTTTCGCCAGCGCCACCAACCGCACGCCCCGGCAGGCCGAGCCCGGCGGCAAAGGCGAGGTCCGGGAGCTGGAGCTCGAGCTCAAGCTGCTGGCCGACGTCGGCCTGGTGGGTCTGCCGAATGCCGGTAAGTCCACTCTTCTCGCGCGGCTGTCGGCGGCGCGGCCCAAGGTGGCGGACTACCCGTTCACCACCATCGAGCCCCATCTCGGCGTGGTCCAGTCTCCCTACGACGAGTTCCAGTCCCTGGTCATGGCCGACATCCCGGGGCTCATCGAAGGCGCCCACCAGGGCGCCGGGCTGGGAGTCCAGTTCCTGCGGCACGTGGAGCGGTGCCGGGTGCTCGCCCACCTGGTGGATCTGTCGTCGGAGGAGTCCATCAGCGATCGGGTTGATACCATCAGAGGTGAGCTCGGTGCGTACGCCACCCCGCTGGACGGACGGCCGTGGATTCTGGTGGGGACCAAGACCGACGTGGTCGTCGACAAGCCGGAAGCGCTGGCCGCCCTCGACGAGGTGGCCGCCGGTTACGGGGTGGAGGTCGTCACCATCTCGGCGGCCACCGGGGACGGCATCCGCCGCCTGCTCGGAAGGCTTTTCGAGCTCGTGGCGGAGCAGGGAGAGGATGGATGAGCCAGCGGATCGCAGTCTACGGGGGCAGCTTCGACCCGTTCCACACCGGGCACCTGGTGCCGACGGTCCGGGCGCAGGAGACCTTTCAGTTCGACGCAATCTACTTCGTGCCCGCCGGTTCCCCTCCCCACAAACAAGTGGAGCCGCTGACGCCGATCACCCACCGCCTGTCCATGGTGGCGCTTGCCACCCTGCCGTACGATCGCTTCTTCGCCGCCGACGACGAGGTGTTCGTGGACGGGCCCTCGTACACGGTGGAGACGGTCCGGCGCTTCAGCAAGCGCTACCCCGGGGCAGTGCTCTACTTCCTTCTCGGCTCGGACTCCTTTTCGCAGATCGCCACCTGGCACCGGTGGGAAGAGCTGGTGGAGCTTGCCCATCTGGTGGTGCTCCACCGCGCCCACATCTGGGGCTCCGATTTGCGGCAGTGCGTGCCGGAGCGGCTCCAGTCGCGGCTGGTGGATGTGGAACCCTTCGCCGAGGTCGCCGATCCCAGGGAGCAGACGGTTTATCTGCTCAACCACGATCCCTTCCCGATCTCGGCAACCGACGTTCGGCACCGCCAACGCCTGGGCCAGCCCATCCGCGAGCTGGTTCCCCACGAGGTCAACTCGTATATCGAGAAATACGGTCTCTACCGAACGGACGAGGAGAGTCATGCTGGACGCTGACACCCTTGCGAAGATCTCCATTGCCGCCCGCGCTGCGTCGGACAAGAAGGCGTTCGACCTGGTGGGTCTCGATGTCGGCGAGCTTACCTCGTACGCCGACACCTTCCTGCTCTGCTCGGCGGCCAGCGATCGTCAGGTGGGCGCCGTGGTGGACGAGATCACGAGGCGGATGAAGAGCGGCGGATTCCGCCCCCTCCACACCGAGGGGGCCACGCGCAGCGATTGGGTGCTGCTGGACTTCGGTGACCTCGTCGTCCACGTCTTCACCGAGAGCCTCCGTGCCTACTACGCCCTCGACAGCCTGTGGGGGGACGCGCCGCGGATCGACGACGCTCAGCTCGGAGTCGAACCAACAGCGTGAAGCTCCGGGTTTTCTGGTTCGGGAAGCGGCATCGGGTTTTCGACGAGCAGGTCGAAACCTATCGCCGGCGCGTCGGCCGGCGCTGGCCGGCGGAGGATCGGATGCTCCGGCCGGTCTCGGGAGGGCGCGATCGTGACCCCGGACGCGCCCTGCGCGAGGAGGCGGCCGCCGTCATCGGCATGCTCGAACCGCACCACATCCTGGTGGTGCTCGACGAGCTCGGACGGCACTCGACGAGCGAGGACTTTGCTCGCCGGTTGGCGGATTTCGAGGACCGTTCGACGCCGGGGCTCGACCTGGTGATCGGCTCCGACCTGGGGCTGGATCGCGATCTGGTGCGGCGCGCCGCCTGGTGCGTGTCGCTGAGTTCGATGACCTTGCCGCACACCATCGCGCGGCTGGTGCTCTGGGAGCAGCTCTTTCGGGCGACCCACATCCTCGGCGGTGGTGGATACCACCGATCGAACGTACAATAGTGACCAGATCGCCGAGCGTCGTTGTTGGAGGTCGCGATGAACAAAAAGCAGATGGAGACCTACAGGAAGCTGCTCTTGGACAAGCGCGCCGAGCTGCTGGCCCGCGTGAAGGCAGCTCGCGCCAGCGAGACCGAGGGGCGGCGAGAGGACGCCCCGGATCTCGGCGACCGCGCTCTCTCCACCATGAATCGCGACCTCAGCTACCGTCTGACCACCGGCGAACGTGACATTCTCAAACGGATCGACGACGCCCTGGACCGGTTGGAGTCCGAAGGCTACGGCGAGTGCCAGAGCTGCGGCAAGAAGGTCCAACCGGGGCGGTTGACCGCGGTGCCGTGGGCCCAGTTCTGCATCGACTGTCAGGAACTCCTGGATCTCGGTGAGCTCTGAGCCCGACGGACGCTCCATGTCGCGCATCCGTCTGATCGCCTCCAGCGACGACTACCTGTTGGAGCTGCGCATGGTCAAGGCCGTCGCCGAGGTGTGCGCCGAGCTCGGCGGCGAGGTCGAGCCCGAGCCCCAGAGCGATGAGGCCAGCCCCGAATCGGTGGCCACCGAGCTGGTGTCGCCGTCGTTGTTCGCCGCCGAGCGAGTGCTGGTGATCCCGGATGTCCGGGTTTGGGTCGACGGGGCGGCGCCGGCGGGCCCCAAACCGCCCAGGGAGACCCCCCCCGACCCCCAACCCCTGGTGCAGGTCCTCGCCGAAGGCGTACCGGAGGGCATGGGCCTCGTCATGGGAGCGTGGTGCGGCCGCAAGCCCTCCGGCCCCCTCGTCGACGCCGTGAACGAGGCGGGGATCTTCGAGTGGATTCCACTGCCGCCTCCGCCCAAGCCGTGGGAGGACGCCCTCCTGTCCAACGAGCAGCGGCAGGTGCTCGAGGGCGTGCTGCAACGCACCGCCGAGGGGGTCGTCTTCAGCCCGAGAGCGACCCTCCTGCTCCTGGAGCGTCTCGGCTTCGCCCCACGACTGCTCATCCAGGAGGTGCGCAAGCTCGCGGGCGCGGCGGCGGGCGCCGAGGTGGATGAGGCGCTGGTCCGCCGCCTCACCTTCCCGCGCGAGCGTTCACTGGAGGTGGTCCGGGACGCGGTCCTCGAACGCCGGCTGGCTCCGCTGCTCGATCTCATCGCGGCGGCCTCGTCGGGAGCTCCCGTCAACGACTGGCACGGCCAACGTCTGGAGCCGGGCGGTCTGGCCCAGATCCTGGTGTCCCAGGTGACCAATCTGCTGCACCAGATGCTCTATCTTCGGCAGTTTGCCGAGGCCGCCGGGATCGCCGCCGAAATGGCGCCCGAGACGACCTCCCGGAACGGCTGGTACAACCGCCACTTCAAATCCGCGCTGGCGCCGAAGCTCCTCGAGCGGCTCAAGGACGACGCGCCTTCGCCGCTGTTCAGGCCGAAGGCCAAGCCGCCGACCCCTTTCAGTCTCAGCGGGCTCTTCGCGGGAGCCGGACACTACACCACCGCGGAGCTCACCGCGGCCGTGGTCGCGGCCTCCCGGGTGGAGGAGGGGATTCGCGGCGAGCACTTTCCCCTGGAGAGCCTCACGGTGTGGTTCAGCGGCTTCATGGGTGGTGCCCGAGAGACGCGATAGACTGGTTGCAGCATGGGAGCAACCACGACTGTCTGGGTGGTGGACGACGAGCCGGCAATCCGTGAGCTGCTGTCGGTCATCGTTTCATCGGAAGGTCACGAGGTCGAGGTCTTCGCCGGCGGCGCCGAGGTGCTCGCCTGCGCCGATCCGCCACCGGGGGCGGTGCTCCTGGATCTCATGATGCCGGAGGTTGACGGCGTCGCGGTCCTCAAAGAGCTCAAGAGGCGGCACCCGAACCTGCCGGTGATCATTCTCACGGCGGTCAACGAGGTCAGCCGGGCGGTGGAGGTGACCAAGCTCGGGGCCTACGACTACCTTGTCAAGCCCATCGACCAGGAGCGCCTCCGGACCACCCTCGACCGCGCCCTGTCCCACGCCAGCCTCACCGACGAGGTGGTGCGTCTCAAGTCGGAGCTCGGCGCGCGGTACGACGTGACGAACATCGTCGGCTCGTCGACCGCCATGCGCCAGGTCTACTCCCAGATCGAGAAAGTCCTGAGCTCGGATATCACCATCTTCATCTCCGGCGAGAGCGGCACCGGCAAGGAGCTGGCCGCCAAGGCGATCCACTACGGTTCCCTCCGCTCCGACGGACCCTTCATCGACGTCAACTGCGCCGCCATCCCCGAAGGACTGCAGGAGTCCGAGCTCTTCGGACACGAAAAGGGCGCCTTCACCGGCGCTCTGGCGACCCACCCGGGCAAGTTCGAGCAGGCCGCCGGGGGCACCATCTTCCTCGACGAGGTGGGCGAGATGTCGGCCTCGGCCCAGGCGCGTCTGCTCCGGGTGTTGCAGGAACGCTGTCTGCAACGGGTCGGCGGGACCCAGACCATCGAGCTCGACGTCAGGGTCATCTCCGCCTCCAACCGGGATCTCGAGCAGATGGTCGCCGACGGCAGCTTCCGCCAGGATCTCTTCTACCGATTGGTGGTGTTCCCCATCGAGCTGCCGGCGCTGCGCGACCGCCGGGACGACATCCCGCTCCTCGTCGACCACTTCATCGAGAAATACGCCCGGGACACCGGCAAGCGGGTGACCGGGATCGAACCCACCGCCATCGCGGCGCTCAAGGCCCACGAGTGGCCGGGCAACGTCCGCGAGCTGGAGAACGTCATCCACCGCTCGCTGCTGGTGGCCGAGGGCTCGGAGATCACCGCCGACGATCTTCCGGCGGGACTGGGTTCCCGCTCGGCGGATCCGGGGGCGACCTCGTCGGCGCCGATCTCGGTGGCCATGAGCCTGGAAGAGCTCGAGAAGGCCGCCATCGAAAAGGCCCTCAAACGGCACGAGGGCAATCTGTCGGATGTGGCCCGTCAGCTTGGCATCGGCCGTTCGACGCTGTATCGGAAGCTCGAGCAGTACGGGCTCCGGGAGAAGAAGGAGGAGTGAGTCGACAGTTGACAGTCAACAGTTGACAGCTCCATCGCAATCGCATGCCGGATGCGGGATGGTGTGATTAGCGCGGCATTGGTGACCTTGCGGTCAGAGAACGTCATCCCTGCCGTGTGAGTGAAGGGCGTTGACGACCTCTTTGACCCGTTGCGCCTGGTCTTTTGGCACGACGAGCACGGCGTCGGGGGTGGCGACCACCACCAGATCTCTGACACCGACCGCGGCGACCAGCACACCGTCACCCACAAGGATGTTGTCGGCGGCGTCGATGCCGAGGGCTCGGCCGCGGGAGATGTTGCCGTTCGCGTCAGGGGCCAGGACCTCGGTCAACGCGGGCCAGGAGCCGACGTCGGACCAGGCGAAGTCCACGGGAATCGTCCAACACTGGCGCGCCGACTCCATGATCCCGAAATCCACCGACGTCCGCGGCAGGAGGGGGTAGATCTGGTCGATGGTTTCGAGCTCGGAGGCGGTACCGAGGGCATCCCCGATGACCCCGATTCCTTCGAAGAGAAGGGGCAGCTGCCGGCGGACCTCCGCGAGGAGATCGGTGGCCCGCCAGGCGAACATCCCCGAGTTCCACAGGTATCCGCCTTTGGCGAGGTAGTTCTCCGCGGTCTCTCGATCGGGCTTCTCGACGAAGCGGTCGAGCTCGTGGAGCGCCCACTCGCCGTGGGCGCCGACCCCGTCGCCGATCTCGAGATAGCCGAACCCGGTTTCGGCTCGCGTCGGTTTGATGCCGAAGGTCAGCAAGCCGCCCCTGTCGGCCACCGCCGCTGCACCGGCGGCCATGGCGGAACGGAAGCGGTCGCCATCGGGGATGACGTGGTCCGCCGGAAACACCAGGCAGTGGGCGTCGGGATCGCGGTGGAGCAACACCCGCGCCGCATAGGCGACACAGGCGGCGGTGTCGCGGCCGGTGGGCTCGGCGAGGACGTGGTCCGGGGAGAGATCGGCGAGCAGCTCCCTGGAGGCGTCCAGGGTCGCCGCCGTGGTCACCACCCACAGTCGTTCCGCGGGAACCAGGGGCAGGATGCGATCCACGGTGACCCTGAGCAGCGGGTCGTCGGACGCCAGTGCGAGGAGCTGTTTTGGTCGATGTCCTCGTGACGCGGGCCAGAAACGCGTGCCGGAACCCCCGGCCATGATAATGGCGTGCAGCATGGCGACCATCTTATCCGGTTCATCCGAGCGGTGACGGTCGAATCAGCAGCCCACCATGGTCAGCAGCTCGTCGAGGCTTCCGATCCGCCGGTAGCCGTTGCCGACGAAGGCTCCGGGCCGGTCGATGAGCACCGGGGTCATCCCCACCGCTGCGGCGCCCTCGTAGTCCTCCAGCGGCGAGTCGCCCACGTGCAGGGCCTGGGCGGCGTCGACGCCGAGCCGCGCCAGCGTACTCTCGAAGATCGCCGCCGCGGGCTTCTCCATGCCCTCGATGGACGAGACCGTCACCGTGTCGAAGGATGGGGTCAGCTCGAGGTCGGCGAGGATCTTGGGCAGCCTGCGGTCCCAGTTGGAGATCACCGCCGAGCGGAGCCCGGCACGGCGCAGGGCCGAGAGGGTCGCCCGGGTCTCGGGATAGGCCTGCCAGATCTCGGGTCGGGAGAACGCGGCGTAGAGCTCGGCGAGCAGGGGCTCCCATGCCGCATCGTGGTCGAGCCGGCGCAGGACCTCGCGAACGAAGGCGCCCCACCACTGGGCCTCGCCGCCGGGCACCGAGCCGTAGCGGTCGATTCCCGGAGGCGTGTCCTCCTGCAGGTCGGCCCACGCCGCAGCGAAGACCGGCGCCACCTCGTCGTTGGTGACCGTGCGGCCGTGGCGGCTCAACGCCTCGGCGTAGATCTCACCCGGTGAAGGGTCACAGTAGAGCAGGGTGTTGCCGGCGTCGAAACAGATGGCGGTGATGCGCGTCATGCCGGGATGGTAGCGTACTCCGCGTCCGCGTCCGCGTCCGTGGCCGTGGCCGACACAAGATGCGATTTCACAATCCGAAAACCCTCGATCTGCGATACTGTCCCGGTGCGTAAACCGAACCCGACCCTTCGTCTTCGCCGGGCCTGTGCGCCTTTTGCAACCCTCGGGCTGATTCTCCTTTCGGCCACTCTTCTCGCTGCCAGCTCCGCGGACGCCGCCACCGAGATCGAGCGGCGGATCGCCGATCACATCGAGGCGGCGGCGGCCGGCGGGGTGCAGCCGACCGACTTCCACCATCTCGTCTTCGCCTTCTACTGGCGTGATACCGTTCCGGATCCCGCGTTGGTGGCCCGCGGGCTCGACCGGCTCAGCGCATCGCCGCGGACCGACGCATTGATGATGGACGAGATCCGCACCATGCGGGCCAGGTTGGCGTCCGAGGCCGGCCGGCCGGCGGCGGCGCGCGAGCTGTTTCGCGGCATGGGCGGGCTCAGCGCCTGGTGGGTCGGGGACACGCTGGACCTTGCGGAGCTGGCGGACTTCGACGACTCGGCCGTGCTGCCCACGGGCGGCGGGTGGCGACCGGCCGCCGGCACCGACCCCCTCGGCTGGGTGCGGCTTTCGGGGCTGGCCTGGCCGGCGCAGCGGCAGATGGTCTACCTGGCCACCACCGTTGAATCGGACCGCCAACGGCCGGTGGCGGTCCGGGTGGGCGCGGCCCAGGCAGCGCGGGTGTGGCTCGACGGGAGCGAGGTGCTCACCACTGCCCACCCGCTGGAGCGGTCGGAAGACCAGGTCTCGGCCGGTGGGTGGTTGCGCCGCGGGCGCAACACCCTGGTGGTGGCGGTGGCCAGCGAGAGCGACGACTGGTGGCTCCGGGTTCGCCTGACGGCGCCCGACGGTGGTTCGCTGGAGGGGGTCACGGAGGTCTCGACAGCTCCGGAGGTGCGGGCCCGGGAACGCCGGGAGCCGCCCACGATCAGAGCCACAGAGAGCGAAATCCGCTCGGCGCTCCGTGCGGGCGACGAGGATGCGTCCATGGCCCTGGCGGCGTTTCTCGTGCTGCGCCGGCCGCACGCCGTCGGCGCCGGAGAGGCGCGAACCGCGTGCCGGGCGGCGCGGGCCGTGGCGCCCGCCGAAGCGAGGATTCTCGAGTGGCTCATGACCACCGACCAGGAGCTGGTCTACGAGCTGCTTCGGCAGGCGGTGGACGCGGAGCCCGGGATGACATGGGCGCGCATGGAGCTGGCCGCCTGGTTCGCCGAGCGCGGTCTCTTCGAGGAGGCGTCGACGGTGCTCGAGCCGGTGATGGACGAACCGGCCGCCCGCGCCGTCGCGTTGGACATCGACTCGGAGCTCTGGGGCATCGTCCTGCTGCCCGAGATGGTCGACCTCGCACGGCGGTACCCGACCTGCGAGGCTGTCGGTCTCGCCGTCACCCACCGCGCCCTGGACGCCCGGCGAACGGATGTGGCGCGCGCGCTGCTCGCACCGCTGGAGGCCGAGATTCCCGGCGCCGCCGCGGTTGTCGGCCTTCGGGAACGGCTCGCCGAGAGCTGTAACGATGGTGAGACCCTGCGGCAGATCTTCTCCGAGGGTCTCGACTGGGACGCCAACGACAGCGAGCTCCGGCTCCGCTTGGTGCGCCTTGAGTCGGGGCTCGGCGACGTCGACACGGCGCGTGGACGGCTCGCCGCGGGCCTCGAACGGTCGCCGGCGGACGTCGATCTCCTGATGGAGCTGGCCCGGGTCGAGCACGCCGCCGGCAACGACCAGGCGGCGGAGGATTTGAGCCGGCGGGTTCTCGCCCTGCGGCCCCAGGACCGGCGGGCGAGCCGTCTGGTGGAGCTGATCAGCGGTGAGACCGAGGATCTGAGCTGGTTGCGCGAGCCCGACGAGCTGCTGCGGCTGGCCGCAGACGCCCCGGCGGGTGATCCGGCCGTCACGCTCCTCGATCACATCGCGGTACACTTCCTCCCTTCGGCCCTCATCGAGGAGAAGGTGCAGCAGGCCTTTCTGGTGACCTCGGCGGAGCGGGCGGAGAGCTACCGTCGCCGAGCCCTGCCCTACATCGCCGAGAGCGAGCGGTTGCGGGTGCTGCGGGCGCGGGTGCTTCGCCGCGACGGGTCCGAGGTGAGCGCCCGGCAGAGCGACACGCCGCGCCTCGCCGAGCCCGAGTTCAACCTCTACTACGACACCCGGCTTCGGGTGCTCGACTTTCCCGAGCTCGAGGAGGGCGATGTCATCGAAATCGCCTACGTCCGCACCGAGACCATCGAGAGCAACGAGACCGGCCCGTACAACGGCGGCCTGCTTTCCTTCGGTCGACCGGTGCCGACGATGATCGCCGAGGCGGCGCTGGTGGGTTCGGAAGACGACCTGCCCAGCGTGGAGCTGGTCAACCTCGAGGGTGAGCCGGCTCGCATCGAGCTCGAGGAGGGCCGTGTTCGATTGGCCTGGAGCTGGCGGAACCTCGAACCGGCGCCGCCCGACGTACCTCCGGCGCCGCCGGCCTTCCGCGGCCGTTTCCTGGCCTACTCGTCCCACCCGGAGTGGGGGGAGCTGGCGAGCTGGTACTCGCGCCACGTGGCGCCCCGGATCCGAGTCTCGCGGCAGATCGAAGACCTGGCCGCGCAGCTCACCGATGGGATCGAGGACCGGCTCGAGCGGATCGCGCGGATCTACGCCTACGTGACCAACGAGATCAGCTATGTGGGACTGGAGTTCGGCGAGCACCGCTTCCGCCCGTTTTCGGCCGACTGGGTGCTGGATCACGGCATCGGCGACTGCAAGGACAAGGCGGCCCTGCTGGTGGCGCTCTACGAGGCGGTCGGAATCCCGGCTCGGATGGTGATGGTGCGGATCGCCGAGCTCGGCCCCGCCGAGGCCGAGCTCGCCATGCTCGAGACCTTCAACCACGCCATCGCCTACCTGCCCGAGGACGACCTCTGGCTTGACGGCACTGCGTCGGGGCACGCTTTGTTGCCGCCGCCGGCCATGGATCAGGGCGCTACCGTTCTGGTGGTGGACGGGGAGACCAGCACGATTGAAGAGATCCCCCGCACCGGCTCCGGCCTCGATCGCACCGAGTTCCGACTCGGTGCGGCGTCGAATGGGCTCGTTCCGCTCCAGGTCCGGGTCGAGGATCGCGGCGCGGCCGCGGATCGTCGGCGCGGCCGGTTCGCCGGCAGCCGGGATCCCAGGCCCTTCGCCTCCTGGCTGCAGCGGTCCTTCCCCGGCGCCGAGCTCACGGCGGAGCCGAAGCTCCGCCTGATACCGTCCCGCGACCCCGCCGTCATCGAGCTCGAGGCGACGGTGCCGAGGACCGCCCTGGAGTCGGGCGGCGGCATCCCGACCTACCCGGGAGCGTTCGAGGTGGCCGGACGGGTGGTGCCGTCGGCCAAGCGAGCGGGACCGCTGTTGGTGGAGATGCGGCCGGACCTGGAGTGGCTTCTGGAGGTCCACCTCGGCCGTCCGGCGGTGAACCTGCCCGACGACGTGAACCTGACGAGCGATTTCGGGTCGTTGAAGATCGAGTTCGGCCTGACCGAGGACGGCTACCTGATCGAAGGGTATTTTCATCTCGCCTCCGGTCTCGTGGCGGCGGAGAGCACCCCCGATCTGCGGAACTTCCTCCTCGAGGTGGACCGGATTCTCGCTCGGCCGGTGGAGGCTCCATGAAGACCCGCAGAGCCTTAGTGGCAGTATTGTTGTCGGTGGTCGCGTCGGTACCGGCAGCGGCGGCGGACTGGTGGACGGTGACCACCGCGGATGCCGACTTCGATTTGCCCGCGGCCCGCAGCGCGGCCCTTCAGGTGGTGGCCGAGCGGCCGCGATCGGCCGACGCCGTGGCGGCGGCGGGCTGGTGGTGGCATCAGCTGTCGAACCTCACCGACCCCGAAGAGATCCTCACCGTTGCCGGGGACGATCGCGACCCGGAGCTCGGCTTCCTGCTCGCACGGATCGAGGCGGAGCTCGACGGCCGTCCACCGGCGGGCGCGATCACCACCGCCGAGCTCGCCGGCCCCTACGGGGTTTTCGAGACGCTGGACCTGGATCGCGGACGGGCGCCCGCCGACGCCGAGCTGCCGCCCCGGGACACCGCCTTCGTCAACGTCCGTCAGCCGGTGAGATATACGCTGACACCACTGGCGGCCCGGGTGGCGCCGCCGAGGGCCCTGGTGCGGCGCGGACTCTTCGTGCTGCTGTGGACCTTCGAGATCGACCAGCCCTTCGACGGCTGGATGGCGGTGGAAGGCGAGGGAAGCTTCGATCTCAGCGTCGACGGCCGACGGTTGGACCGGCGCCGAGAGTGCGGTCTCCGCGACCCCGGAACCGCCTGGTACCGCGTCCGGTTCGACGGCGGGACGCACCGCGTTCGAGCCGACCTCTCGGCCCGCGGCCGGCCCGAGGTGCGGGTGAGCTTGTACGACGGCAGCGGGGCCCCGATGTCGGTGCGCGTGAGGAGCGATGGGTCGGCCTCGCCGTGGGCGGGTTCCACGGCGGAGCGAATGGACCCGCCGGCGCTGGCAGAGCACCGGCGGCTCCTGACCGACGATCCGACCGAGGCCGGGCTGCTGCTCGCGGCGGAGGTCATGGAGCACCGGCGGCATCCGGTGGCCCAGCGCGAGCTCGTCGAGCGCGCCGCCGCCCTCGAGCCCTCGAGCCCGTGGCCCCGCCTCGCCATGAGCCGCTACTGGCTCACGGCGGTGACCCTGGACGACGCTGAGGCGATTCGGCGCCGCGCCCGCGAGCAGCTTCGCGGAGCGGCGGAGATTCCGCTTGCCCTGATCTACGAGCGGGCCCTGGCCGTGCGGGAGCGGCGCGACGAGGATGACGAGCGGATCCTGGAGACGCTGGTGGCCGGGTATGGCGATGATGTCCGGGTCACCAGGCTGTGGATTCGCGAGGCTTTACGGCGCGGCTGGATTCGTGAGGCCGAGGACGGGCTGCGCCGTCTTCAGTTCTCCCTGCCGGGTTCGCGGGAGGTCTCGAAGATGGAGCTCGAGGTCTTCGAGGCCCTCGAGCGGTGGAACGAGCGGGAGCACCTCCTCAGAACCCTGGCCGCCGCCGAGTCGGCGGACCTGGGCATCGTCGACGAGCTGGCCAACGGCTGCCTGATCACCGAGGCGGTGGCCGTGGTCGAGCGGCTTCGATCGCGGGTGGACGACCTGGATCTCGACGTGGAGCTGGTGCGCCTGCTCTACTCGGCGGGGCAGCTCGAGGCCGCCGCAGCCCGCCTCGAAGAAGTCCGGCGGCGGTGGGGGTCCCTACGGGTGGTCGATGAGCTGGCGCTAGCCATCACCGCGGGTGACCCGGAGGCCAACGACCGCGTCCTCCAGGCGACGCTGCAACGGGCACCGTCGGCGGTGGAGCTCTTGAGCCTGGCGTGGCGCCGCGGCCGGACCCCGTTTTACGAGCCCTACCTGGTCTCTGTGGACGAGGTCGCGGCCCGGGTGGGGGACGAGACCGACGATGTTGACGCGGTGCTGTTGCTCGACCAGGCGGTGGAGCGAGTCTTTCCCGACGGCTCGAGCCTGTACTACTACCACGGCGTGACGCGGGCCTTGACCCCGGTGGGTGCACAGCAGGCGGGGCGTCTCCAACAGCTTCCCAACTCCCACCGGCTCAAGGTGAGGATTTACAAACCCGACGGTTCGGTGGTGGTTCCGGCGGGCCTGGGCGGTAACGGTGCGGCGGTTCTCGACGAGGTGGAGCCCGGTGATCTGGTGGAGGAGGAGTACCTGACGCGGGTGGCGCCCGCCGCAACCTCCATGAACGGCCACCTCCCGCCCTACATCTATCGTTTCGCCGACTCCGAGCGCGCCTTCGGCCTGTCGGAGTACCTGCTTTTGACGCCGCCGGAGATCGAGATCATGGTGGAGGGGAACTTCGAGGGCATCGAACGGACCGAGTGGACCGTCGATGGTTTGCGTGCGATCCGCTGGCGAGCCGAGAGTGTGCCGCCGGTCCCCGAAGAACGCTTCGCCCCTCCCACCAGCGAGCTCCTCCCGTGGGTGAGCTACGGCTTCGGCGTGAGCTGGCAGGATGTGGGCGATGCGCTGCGCGATCGCCTGGCCCCGTTGCTGGTGACCAGTCCCGAGCTCCGACAATGGAGCCGTCCGCTGATGACCGGCGACGATCCGGACGGGGTGGTGGCTGCGCTGGCCGAGGCGATCATCGACGAGGTGGAACCCGGCCGCGCCGACCTCGATTTCTCGTCCACCGCCGGCGCGAGCTTCTCGCGCAAGGTCGGCAACCGCATGGGAATCATCGCCGCGGTGTTGATCGAGGCCGGATGGGACGTGGACCTGGTCATGGCGCGGACGCGGCCCTTCGCCGGCACCCACCTGGTGGTGCCGACCTTCGACTCCTTTGTCCTGCCGGTGCTCCGGGTCCAACGCGACGACACCGAAGTCTGGCTCGATCTCGAACAGGAGCGGCAGGGCATCGGCCGCATCGACGCCATGCTCCAGGGCAGCGACGGCCTGCAGGTCCCGCTGAACCGGGTCGAGGCGCCGGTGACGCTCCTCTCCGAACTCCCCTCCTTCCCCAACCCCGATCTCGAGGAGGAGATGCGGGTTGACGCGGTGGTGGCCTCGGACGGCGGCGCCGAGCTGACCATCAGCCTGCCCATCAAGGGCGCCCAGGCGGAGCGGGTGCTGGAGCAGATTCGCAGTGTTCCCACCGAACGGGTCCCGTTGATCTACGAGCAGATGGCAACGAGCTTCGTCCCCGCTGCCGCCGACGTCCGGGGCCGTGTCGATCGGGTGGACAACGGCGTCGTGTTGGTGCTCGAGATGCGCGCCCCGGGGGTCTGTCGGAGACAGGGCGACGCCATGGTCTGCCGCTCTCTCGTCTTTTCCAAGCCGCTGGCCCCGGTCCTGGCGTCGCTGCCCTCGCGCCGGTTCGACCTGATCATGCCCGTGCCCGTGATGCAGAAGAACACTCTTGTCATCACGCCGCCGAGCGGGTGGGTGGTCGACGGCCGGCCGCGCAAGATCGAACGCCCGTGGGGATCGGTGACGGAAGCCGTCGACCAACCGGACGGTCGCCACCGATCGATTCTCCGGCTCGAGCTCCCGGCTCAGACCGTGGCGCCCGACGACTATCCCGACTTCGCTCGTTTCTGTCATGCCCTGGACGAGCTCGCCTCCAGGCCGCCGGTGCTGATCCGGGCGCCGGCAGAGGGCGACACCTCGTCGTGAAACCGGTCGAGGGCACCGTGATCGCGACCCACGGCCCACTGGTGCGGGTCCGGGTCAACGGCGAGACCGTCGTCATGAAGTCCCGGCGCCGGCTGACGTGGGAGGGCGGTGAGCCGCCGTCGCCGCGGTTGGTCGTCGGCGACCGGGTGCGGGCCGAGCTGGGCGGCGACGACGGGGTGGTGGTGGCGGTTCGCCCCCGGGCCAACTCCCTCTGCCGAAGCGCACCCCACAGTGGTCGGCCCCAGGTGCTTGCCGCCAACGTGGACCACGCGCTGGTGGTGTTCGCCGCCCGGAGTCCGGAGCCGCGACGCGGTCTGGTGGACCGTTTCCTGGCGGCGTGCGCCATCGCGGGCATCGATGCGGTGCTCGTCATCAACAAGGTAGATCTCGGCACCGAGGCGGTGAACGAGTGGATCGGGGTGTACGAGGATCTCGGATACCAGATCCTGCGGGTCTCCGCCCGCACGGGCTGGGGCCTGGGTCAGGTGCGGCGTCGCCTGGCGGATCGGACGACCCTGTTCTGCGGCCCCTCGGGCGCCGGGAAGTCGTCGCTGCTCAATGCGGTCCACCCGGGCTTTCGGCTGAAGGTGGGATCCATTTCCGACGTCACCGGCAAGGGGCGCCACACCACCTCCCGCGCCGAGCTCCTGCCGCTGCCCTCCGGCGGTTTCGTGGTCGACACTCCGGGGGTCAAGGAGTTCGGTCTGCTGGAGGCCGACGGCGAGGCCCTCGTGGCGGCGTTCCCAGAGATCGCCGCCGAGACCGGTGGGTGCCGCTTCTCCGACTGCAGCCACACCCACGAGCCGGACTGCGCCGTCCGCGCCGCGGTAGAGGAGGGGGCCATCGACGAAGCGCGCTACGCGAGCTTCATCAAGATCCGCAATAGCGATTAATGATGAATTATGAATGATGAGTTATGAATTCCGTCGCATGTGTTCAGGCCGGAGGGTAGTTGATCCAAACTGAAGAGCAGACGGCAACCTCAAGGCGATCGACATCGTTCCTAAGTGGTCACGCGTTCAAGTTCACACTCCTGCGATGTAACTCATAATTCATAACTCATAATTAATAATTGACTTATGGGGCTCGATGCGGTGCAGCCAGGAAGCACGCGACGTAGCCTTTTCGCTGGCGCAGGGGTCCGACGTGGATCGTGGCGCCGCCGTCGGTGCGATACACGCCGCGGTAGAGGCGTTCGAGCTCGAACCGGTTGCGGAAGAGCCAGGTCTCCAGAGGTTCCTCGTCGGTCATGGCCGGAATTTGCATGGGCATTCGGACCGCCTGGAGGAGGACATCGTCGGAGGGGCGGTGGCGGCCGAAGACCCACCGTTGGCTGCCGTCGGTCTCGAGATAGGTGAGGACCACCAGGTCCTCGTCGATGGGCTCTTCCCGGCCGTCCTCGGCCTCGACGAAGCCGTCGGGGTGTTGGCCGAGGCGCCGCAGCAGCGCCACCAGCGAGGATCCCTCGGTGGTAGCCTGAGCCTCGGCGGGGATCTCGTTCCAGACGGCGGCCTCGACGAGCTCCACCGGTGCGAGACCCTTGAGCCGCGCCACACCGAGAAAACGCAGGCCCACCTGGAACGGACCGGGCCGGTCCGGATTGAGCGGAAACAGCAGCCAACGGGCGCCGTGCTCGGTGACCTCGGTGAAGAAGGGGAGGTCGAGCTCGTCTTCGAGGAGCTTGACGAAGTCGAGGGTCAAGACGATGCCCTCATTCACGAGCTCACCGCGGGAGTCGATCTCGGCGGTGTAGAGGCGGTCGCCGCGCGGTTTCGTCGCGCCGCGGGCCTCGGCGAGGGGGGCGAGAAAGGCGTCCACCCGGTCGGCCTCGTAACCGGAGTGGATCAGGAACTCGGCGATCTCAGCAACCTCCCGGGCGCTCTTGCCGGTGGTGAGCCGACTCAGCTCGACGATGCCGTGGCCGAAGAACTCGAAGCGGCGAATCTCCCGGTCGCTGTCGAGCATCGGCAGCAGACGGTAGTGGCCGTGGTTGAGAGCGATGCGGATACCCTGGTCGAAGGGGAACCCGCTGCGGCGGAGCTGATCGTAGGCCTGCTGGATCTCGCACGCGGCCGCGAGCATTCGCAGTGCCCGCCGCGACGAGTAGAAGCCACCGTCGCCGAGGAACTTTTCGAAGATCAGGCGGTGGTCGCGGCGGATCTCCTCCAGCCGGTTCTGGAAGACGTACATGAACTGGAGAGCCTTCTCCTCGGACCGGTGGCCTTCCTTGCGGACCTCTTCCAAAGTGGCGGTGAAGTTGGTCAGGTCGTAGACCAGGCCGAAGCGTCGCACCGAGGTGTCCACCACCCCCGGCGAGGTGAAGTCGAAGGGCCGCGTCGTGGGGGCGATGGCGCCACGCACCGACGGCTCGAGAAGAACCAGCTGATCGTCGTGTTCGGCCATCATGACGATCCGGCGGCGCAGGGCCGACAGCAACTCGAAGCGCTTGAAGCTGAGCCCGAGCTTCTCGAACGATGCCGCCTGGGTCTTGGAGATGCCGATGGTGTCGAGGAGATCGGCCCGGGCAAGGGCGTTGAGCAAACGCGGCTCGAGGAGGGTCCAGCTGCGGGTGAGGTCGATGTTGAGGCCCGCGGCGGCCGCCAGGAGCTCACCCACGGCGCTTCGCCGACCCATGAGCTGGCTGAGCTTCTTGATGCCGTGGTCGAGAGCCAGGTCGAGGGTCTCCAGGTCGGTGTTGAAGCGGCTCTGGAGGTAGCTGGCCAGGGAGGGCATCTTGGTCGACAGGCGGTCTTCGGTGAGCAGCAGAGGGTCGGAGATCATCCCGAGCAGGGGAGAGATCTTGGGAGCGAGGCGGACCTGGGCGAGCTTGCGGAGGCGATCCGACGCGCCGTGGGCAGCCCGTTGGATGAGACCTCCGAGGACGCCGGCGACCGCCTGCCGGTGACTAACGCCGTCGTCGTCGTTCCGCCGGGCCTTGCGGACCAGCCTGGGCACGCGTGAGGCCGACCGTGACACCTCGGACGACAGCAGGAGCAGGAAGATCTCGGTCATCCCGCGCCCGTAGTCGTTCATGAAGACGTTCTCGAGGATCCGCAGTAACGAACGATGGAAACGGTCGCGCTCGGCCATGACGGCGCGCTTGTCCGCGCCGGGGTCGAAGGCGGCGACGAGGCGGTAGTCCACCTCGGCGTTCACCAGGTTGTCCAGACTGCGCTGTAGCTGGCTGATGCCGTCCGAACGCAGCACCGGGTAGCCGTGAGTGACGATCTTTTCCTCGTCCCGGCCGAAGATCGGATAGGGCGTGGGCAGGCAGCTCGCCAGGTTGGGAAAAAGCTCTCGCCAACCGCCCACGACCTCGTCGGGAGTGAGCATCACCGGCCGACGGAGCTCGTCGGTCAGCACGAGCTGAAAGACTCTGGCTTCCGGGGTTGTGTCCACGGATTAATTCTACGGCCGACCAGCCCAAGGGTCCAAATCGCCCGAGGCGGTTGGTAATGTTCCTGGACAGTGGGATAATGACGTGAGCTATGCGTCAAGAAGAGCTGATTCGGGCGATCTCCGACAGTCCCTTTTTCAAGGGCATGGTTCCGGACGTGCGCAGCTCGCTGGCTGATCACGGCCGGGTGGCGATTCACAGCAGCGGTGAGATGCTCTTCCGGCCCGGGCGATCCGCCACCGCGCTGTATCTGATTCTGGAAGGGGTGGTGGAGATCAGCCGGGAGGTCGAGGAGGGCCAGGGGATCAAGCCGGTCGCTTACCTCGGGCCCGGCGCCGTGCTCGGCGAGAGCAAGGTGATCACCGGCACCGCCCTGAAGAGCCAGGCCCGGTTTCCCGAGGGCGGATCCACCATCCAGTGGCCGCGACCACTGGTGCTGCGCAAGGTCTACGAGTCGCGAGACTTCAGCCTGCACTACCTGCAGAACATCGCGCGGCGACTGGAGGGGACCTTCGCCAGCCTCGACTCGCGGGGCAGTTCCAACCTCGGCGGGATGCTCGATCACTTCGACCTGCCCACCATCCTCCAAACGGTTGTCGAGTCGGGCTCCAGCGGAGTGGTGGAGATCCGTGATCGGGAGGGCGACACCTTCGGCGCGGTCTACACCCGGGAACGCAGAGTGGGTCCGATCCTCTGCGGCACCCTTTCGGGCGAAGAAGCATTCGTCGAGATCATGGTGTCTCCGCCCGCGGGAGGGACCTTCCGGTTCTCGACCATCGGACGGCAGCAGGAGACCGAGGAGTCCTATCATCTGCAGCCGCTTCTTTTCGAGGCGGTACGGGTCAAGGACGAGTTCAACCGTTTCGCGGCCGAGGTGCCCCCGGCGGCGGTGCTCCGCCACACCGGGCGCTTGCCCGAGAACGGCGGTCCCATGGCCGATCAGGTTCTGAAGCAGGTGAACATGCGGCCGCTCGGTTGGGGCGGGGTGGCCGATCGTCTGCCCTACGCCAAGGGTCGGGTGGCTCTGACGGTGCGGGATCTCCTGCTCGCCCAGGTGCTCGAGACCGAGATCGACTACCGGGTCAGCGGCGTCGGCGGAGATCAGTCGTGACACCCGGCAGACGCTGAGCCCGTGCTCGTCCGCCGCCTTGCGCTCACCGTTTTCGCCGCGGCCATCGTTGCGGTTGCCGGCTCTTCGTTGATCACGACGGTGCGCAGCTTCTACCGGCTGGACTTCCCGGTGAAGTGGCTCGCCGAGGGTCTCGTGGTGGAGGAGGTTGCTCCGGGGACCTCGGCGGCAGCCGCCGGGATGGCCTCCGGCGACGTGGTGACGGCGCTCAACGGTGTGGACGTGGACCGGTTGGAAGATCCGGCGTTCCTGCTCGCGGCGGGAGAGCAGCATCAGTTGACGGTCCGTGTGGGAGGAGGCGGGGTCCGGGAGATCACGTTTACTCCACCGCCGCCGGACATCGACTACGTGTACCTGGCGAGAACCTCGGTGGGTCTCCTCGGCCTGCTCTGTGCCTTGATGGTGGTGTGGAAGACCGATCGCCGCGAGGCGGCGGTGCTGCTGCTCATCGCCTGCGCCTCGTTGATCATCGGCGCGGTTCCGAACCGGATCGCCTCGACCCGGGAGCTCTTCCAGATCCTCCACCGAGTTTCGGGGGCGGTGCTTCCCTTCCTCATCGCCCGTTTCTTCCTCATCTTCCCCGAGCGCCGGACATCGTTCTGGGGGCTCGATGTACTGACGGTGGCGGCGGCGTCGGGGGCGGCCGTCACCGCCATAGCGCCCAACGTCGAAGGCTGGTGGCCGGTTCTCACGCCGGTGTTGCGGGCGGCGTTCACCCTGGCGCTGGTGGGCGGAATCGTGCTCCACATCGTGCGCTGGTTCCAGGCCTCGAGGGACGCTAGGGCTCGTCGACAGATCGAGTGGGAGGCGCTCGGCCTCATCGTGGGTCTGGTGCCGTGGACCGTGGTCATGTGGATTCCTCGTCAGCTCGGGATCGGTGTCGAGCCCTTCTCGTGGATCATGGTGCTGCCCATGGCGGCGCTGCCGCTGGCCCTGGTGGCGGCGCTGATGGAGTACCGGCTGTGGGACCTCGAACCCATCGCCCGCGACGCCCTGTCCGCGACGCTGGTTCTGGTCATCGGCGGCTTCACCTTTGCCGTGACCAATCACCTTCTGGTCAACTACGCCGGTCAGTTCGAGTCGCTCAGGAATCTCTTCGCGTTCGCCACGGGAGTGGTGCTGGTGGTGCTCCTCCAACCCATCAGAAGCCGGGTGGGGAGCTTCCTCGAGCACTGGCTGTACCACGGCCGCCGGCCGCCCCGGTGGCTGCTCACCCATGCGTCCAGGGAGCTCGCAGAGGTTGCTGACCCGAGAGAGCTTCTTCGCCGCTTGGCCGACACCCTGCGCGACGGCCTCGACTTCGACGTGGTGGCGACCTACCTACGTGTCGGAGACGGCCGCTTCGTCCGTGTCGCAGCGACGCAAGAGCGGGAGCGGGTACCCGAGCACCTGCCGGAGCGGGTCCTCGAGCACCATTTTCCGGGTCCCGAAGAGGAAAGCCTCGAAGCGTCGGGATACACGGTGCGAATGACCCTGGAGCGCGTCGAGACCGTCCACGGGCTCCTCTATCTCGGCCTGCGCAGGGGGCTCTTTCCCCTGGGCAGCGAGGCCACCGAGGTGGTGGAGGCCTTCACCGCCCAGGTCGCGGTGGCGCTGGAGAGCGCGCGATACCTGGACGACCTCCGGCGTCAGGCCGAGGAGTACCGGATCCTGCACGCCAACACCCAGCGCATCATCGAGTCCTCGGCCGCCGCCATCCTGGTCTGCGACGCCGGCGGCCGGATCCTGTCGGCCAACAGCGAGGCGGCGGGCATCTTCGAGGTCTCCGCGCCGGAGCTGGTGTCGGTGTCGCTGGACAGCCTCGTGGTGCTGCCGCCGGAGTGGCGGGACAGCCTCCCCCTGCAGGCGACCAACGCCGAGGGGCGCACCCGGTCCGCGCCGGTGCGCATGGTGATCATGGCGGTCTCGGTGCTCGAGCTCGACACCGGCAGCTTCAACGGACGGGTGGTGGTGCTCCAGGACGTCACCGAGCTGCGAGAGCTGCAGGACAGAATCCGGGATCAGGAGCGGCTGGCGGCGCTTGGCCGGCTCGCCTCGGGGCTCGCCCACGAGATCAACACGCCGCTCACCGGGATCGCCTCCTTCGCCCAGATGCTCGGGGACATGACGCCGGACGAGGATCCACGGTCGTCCTTGGTCTCCAAACTCGTGGATCAGAGCTTCAGGGTGTCGAGGATCGTCTCCAACCTGCGCCAGGCGATCCGAGGCCGCGGCGAGGAGGCGTCGATCATCGATCTCGTCGCAGTGGTGCGGGGCGCCGTCGACGAGATCGCCCGGTCGAAGGAGGTTGCCGATCGGATCATCGTGAGAGCCCAAGGGCCGGTCATGGCCTGGGCCGGAATCGGTCCGGTGGAGCTGGCGGTGAGCAACATGGTGCGCAACGGGCTGGAGGCCTCGGGCGCCGATGGAGAGGTGCTGGTGGCCGTCGTGCAGGGCGAGGACTGGGCCGAGATCCAGGTGGAGGACGCCGGACCGGGGATCACACCGGACGACCTGAAACGGGCCTTCGAACCCTTCTTCACCACCAAGACCGAACGCGGCGGAACCGGCCTGGGGTTGGCCATCACGCGTGATATGATCACCAGCCTCGGAGGCGAAGTCAGTCTCGAAAACCTGCCGCAAGGCGGTGCCCGAGCGACCGTGAGGTTACGTCGATGGAAGGAGTCGGAAGCGTCCTCGTGATCGATGACGAGCCCGTCCTGCAGGACGTGCTCGGGACCCTGCTGCGGGGCGCCGGCTTCGAGTATCTCGGCGCCACCTCGGCCGCCGACGGCATGCAGCTGCTCAGGGAAGAGGACGTCGACGTCGTGCTGCTCGATCTCATGCTTCCCGACCGCCCGGGTCTCGATCTCCTCCCCGAGATCAAGACCCATGACTCCCAACTGCCGGTGGTGGTCATCACCGCCTACTCGTCGGTGGAGTCGGCGATCGAGGCCATGCGTCTCGGCGCCTTCCACTACGTTCCGAAGCCCTTCAAGAACGAAGAGGTGCTGCACCTGGTGCGCCGGGCCGCCGAACGGCGGCGACTGCAGGTGGAGAACCAGCTGCTGCGGAGCCGTCTCGAAGGGATGGGCGAGATCGTCGGCACCAGCCGGCGGATGCAGGAGGTTTTCGAGCTCATCCGGCGGGCGGCTCCGGCGCGCTCCAACATCCTGATCACCGGCGAGAGCGGCACCGGCAAGGAGCTGGTGGCCCGCGCCATCCATCGTCTGAGCCCGCGCAACAACCTGCCGTTTGTACCGGTCCACACCAGCGCCATCCCCTCGGAGCTGCTCGAGTCGTCGCTCTTCGGCCACGTCAAGGGCGCCTTCACCGGGGCGGTGTCGAGCCGCAAGGGGCTCTTCGAAGCGGCGCACGAGGGCACCCTTTTCCTCGACGAGGTCGGCACCATCAGCGCCGAGACCCAGACCAAGCTGCTCCGGGTCATTCAGGAGCGGGAGATCCGACGGGTCGGCGGCGTCGATGCCCGGCCGGTGGATGTCCGGCTTCTGGCGGCTTCCAACGTCGACCTCTGGGCCGAGGTCCAGGCCGGCCGGTTTCGCGAGGACCTCTACTACCGCCTCAACGTCATCACCATCGAACTGCCGCCGCTGCGCGATCGCAGAGAGGACATCCCGTTGCTCGTCTCGCACTTCCTCGACACCTACTCCAGGGAGAACGAGCGCGAGGTTGTCGGATTTTCACCGGAGGCCATCGACGCTCTGACCGAGTACGGCTGGCCGGGGAACGTGCGCGAGCTCGAAAACGCCGTCGAACGGGCGGTTGTCATGAGCCGTGGCCAGGTGGTGGAGCTCGACGAGCTGCCGCAGGCGCTGCGGGCCGCGCCGCGGGACGAGCTCGTCATCACTGATATTCCGCCTGAGGGCCTGGACTTCCGCTTTGCCGTCGATGCCTTCAAGGCGCAGCTCGTCAGTCAGGCCCTGAGCCAGACCGGCGGGGTGCAGCGCAAGGCGGCGAGGCTGTTGCATTTGAGCCCGACCACTCTCAACGAGATGGTCCACAAGTACGGCTTGAAGGACGAGAGCTGAAAAAGATTTCAGCGCCGAGTGTAACCTTGTTCTGAGTTGCGACGTATTCTCTATTGCATCGCAACCTCCTCTTGTTGGCGGCTCCGCACCCCCTGCGGGGCCGTCAGCGTGTTCGGCCGAGCGGTGACGCTCGGCCGGAAGATGCTGGATGCTGGATGCTGGATGCGGGCTGGTCGCCGTTGCAGTGTTCTGTCACTGCACGGGATTGCCGCCGCTAGCCGATGACTCCGCCGCCGAGACACTCCTCGCCGTTGTAGAGGACGGCGTACTGGCCGGCGGCGATCCCCGCCTCCGGCTCGTCCATCGTCACCTGGAGCCCGACCTTCGAGAGTCGTTCGATTCGGCAGCCCTGGACCCGTTCGCCGTGGCGGATACGCAACCCGAGACGGTCCGTGGTCGGCTCGTTGGCGATCCAATGAGGTTCGGCGATGACGAAGGAATTCGAGACGTGGTCTTTCAGGGCCTCGGCGTGGCTTACCCACAGGGTGTTGGAGGCGTGGTCCTTCCCGACGACATACCACGGACCGCCGGAAAGCCCGAGGCCCTTGCGCTGGCCGATGGTGTGAAACCAGAAGCCGCGGTGGGTCCCGAGCTCGGCGCCGGAGGTGATGTCGCGGATCGGCCCCGGGCGTCGGCCCAAGTGGTGCTCCACGAAGAGATCGTAGGGAACCCGACCGAGAAAGCAGATCCCCTGGCTGTCGGGGCGGTCGCTGTTCGGAAGTTCGTGGCGCGCGGCCTCGGCTCGGACCTGCGCCTTGGTGAGGTGCCCGATGGGGAACAGCGCGCGGGTGAGCTGGTCCTGGCGCAGCTGGCAGAGAAAGTAGGTTTGATCCTTGAGTGGATCCGCGCCCTTGAGGAGACGGCTCGGCGGTCCGCCGTGGTCGACCCGCGCGTGGTGTCCGCTGGCCACAAAGTCGACGCTCGGATCGATGGCGTCGACGAAGGCGCCGAATTTGATGAGACGGTTGCACAGCACGTCGGGGCTCGGCGTCCGGCCCGCCTCGAGCTCGGCGACCGCCGCCGACACCACCCGGTCGTAGTACGCCCGCTGCAGCGGCACGATGGAAAGGGGCACGGCGAGCCGATCGCAGATTTCGCGGACGTACCGGAGGTCCTCCTCCCACGGACAGCTGCCGAGGAAAGCGAGCTCGTCCTCCAGCCAGATCTTCAGGTAGAAGGCGTGCAGGTCGTGCCCACCCTGCTCGGCGAGCCGGGCCAGGGCGACCGAGGAGTCCACCCCGCCGGAGGTCAATACGGCGATCTTGCTCATCGAGGGGATTATGGACTATTCGGGAGCGGCAGCGGGCACGAAAACGGCAGAGTGCGATATTCTCGAATGGCGAGGTCGATATGCACTGGACCTACTCCTGCCCCCACTGCTCGGCGGTGCTGAACCCCAAGGACAGCATCGTCCTCCGCGCTGAGGGTGACGGCCGGCGCTTTCTCGTCGGTTTCCACCCGCAGCCGGGCAACTACGACGTGGACCTGCCGGACGGAGTCGCCATGGAGGCCGGTTCGCGTTGGGACTTCAGTTGTCCGGTCTGTGACCGGAGCCTGACCTCGGAGCTCTCGGACGAACTGTGCGCCCTGGACATGGAGCAGCACGGCGAGCGTCACCGGGTCTACTTCTCCCGCATCGCCGGTGAGGAGGCGACCTTCGTTGTCTCCGCCGAGGGGATGCTCGAAGACCACGGCGTGCACACGGACAGGTACCTGGAGCACCTCGTCCACAAGAAGTACATGCGGTAGATTCCGCTCCCGTCTCCGTGCCCGTGCCCGTGCCCGATGACCGTATCGGAGGCCGATCACCGTGGCCGCATCCGAATCGATCCCGATCCCGTTCCCGATCCCGATCCCGTTCCCGATGCGATGTCCGAGTCCGCATCCGCGTCCGCATCCGCGTCCGTGGCGGCAAAACCGCCGGCCAAGCCCGTGCCGCCTACGGCAGCTCCACCCCGAGCTGGCGAAGCTGCTTGGTCGCAGCGTCGGCCCAGCCGCGGTTGGCGGCGGGCGAGGCCGGGCTCGGGTGGAGGATGCGGCCGATGGGTGGACCGCCGCGCCGCAGAACGGCACGGGCCCGTTGCTCGGCGAAGGCGCCGATCCCGACCACCAGGCGGGGCTGCAGCACCGCCACGCTTCGGCGAAGCGCCGCGTCGCAAGCGTCATAAAGGGGAGCTCTCTCGGCCGCGGAGAGCTTGTCGGGGGTCAGATTTCGGCCGCCGGCCTCGAGGAACTGCAGCGGGCAGTAGTTGCCGACGAAACAGCTGCGGAAGAAGGCCGCCGGGGTGCCGAAGGTCGCGGCGGCCCAGCCCCAGAGCCTCCTGCCCGAGACCTCGCTGCGGCGGCAACCAAAGCCCAGGACCGGTCGTTTGGGATGCTCGTGCTCTGGACGCGTTGCCTCGGCGCGGATGCCGAGCCAATCTCGAACCGCGGCCACCTCGCCGAAGGGCACTCCGGTTTGAGCCATCCCCCACGGTCCGGGGTTCATTCCCAGGAGGAAGACACCGCCCCTGCCGCCCCCGTACCGGCTCAGGTACTCGGCGTGGGGTTCCCAGGCGTACCGCAGGGGGTTGTACACCTGACTGACGGGCGCGCCGAACCGAAGTGACTCGACATCGTTTCTCAGGACGGCGGCGATGGTCGCGAGATCGGATTCCGGCATGATCCGGAATAGTAACAGCGGCTATCGTGCTTGCGAATGGGGAACCCGGCGGGTTACAGTATCGGTTCCCGCCGATCACCCGGCGTTCAAGGAGGACGACGTGGAGCTGAAGACCATCGAACAAATTCTCGATTACGCGATTTCCAACGAGGAGAAAGCGGCGGCGCTGTACTACGACCTGGCCGAGAAGGTTGAGAGGCCCGGGATGAAAGAGGCCTTTCTCCACTTCGCCAAGGAGGAGGAGGGCCACAAGGCCCGGCTGCTCAAGATCAAAGAGGGCGAGATCCCGGCGGTGTCGGAAGAAAAGGTGATGAGCCTCGGAATCACCGAAATGCTCGAGGAGCCGCAAGTGGCGAAGAACATGACCTACCAGGAGGCGCTGCTCTTTGCCATGAAGGCCGAGAAGGCCGCCTTCGTGCTCTACACCAATCTCGCCGAGATGACCAGCGACCAGAGCCTGCAGCGGGTCTTCAAGAGCCTGGCTCAGGAAGAGGCCAAGCACAAGCTGCGTTTTGAGATCGAGTACGACGACCGCGTCCTCGACGGGGTCTGATCCCGGCGCCGGCGGTCGACTCCGGTCGTTTCAGGGAAGAAGGCCGACCTCGCCGAGGAGGGCGGCGTCGGTGACCCGCGACATGCGGTAGATGGCGGCGCGTTCGACGTTGCCGGCCGCCGGGCCGGTCTTGAGCACCGGGCAGTAGAACTCCCAGACGATGTCGCCGTCGGGCGTGACCTCGATGACCCGCCCCCGGTTGCCCACGATAATGAGGGTGTTGCCGTTGGCCAGGCGCTCGTTGGCGCCCCGGGAGTGGGAGAAGAACGGGCGGCCCTCGCTGCCGGTGTACTGCCAGACGATCTCCTCGCTCAACGGGTCGATCTCCACGACCCGCGACCATCCCCGCCGGCTCCCATTGTCGAAGAAGAGGATGTGGTCGCCGTCGATCAGAGTGGGGTGGTGAGGCCGTTCGATGCCGTGTCCCGACCAGCTCCAGCGGATCGATCCGGTTTCGGGATCGAGGACGAAGAGGCGGTCGAGATTCCGCGCCATCATGAGCAGATCGCCGGTTCGGCAGACACCTGGGATGTCCCGGTCCACCACCTCAATGGTGTTGTGGTGGGAGATGTCGGCGTCGGTGTCGTAGCGCAGGTGGATCTCCCCGGGGCCTGCGTTGCGGATCGAATCGAGCAGACCGGGTCGCCCGGCCATGCGTTTCACCCTGCGGATTGCCGCGTCGCTCATCCACTCGATCATCATCGGCCAGAGGTCGATCGTCTCGATGATTCCGCCGTCGCCGGTGAGGTGCACCACCTGGTCGCCGAGGATGGGAACCTCGTGGCCGCCAACGGTCTCGATGACGTCCCGCCGGGCGAGGACCCAGATCGTTCCGTCGGGGGCCAGGGTCGCGTCGTGGTGGGCCCGTAACGGCACCCGCCAGAGGAGCTGCGAATCCCAGCTCATGCGCGTCAGGGAGAGATCCGACCGGATGACCAGCAGATCGCCCCCGGGAAGCAACTCGACGAACTGCCACCGCCGCCCTTTCTGTCGTCGCTGCGTCCACCGGTGGACCTCGTTGCCGGCCATGTCCAAGAGGACGGCATAGTAGGACCCCGCGGGACAGTAGAGATTCAACCCGGGGTGGGTCCGCTCGGTGTCCCACACGGTGACGCCGGTCAGCGGATTCTCGGGGTCGTCCACCGGCACGGTATCGACGTAGCCGAGGGCGATGAGGGCATTGTCGACCCACGAATCCCTCGCCACGACCTCGGACCGGGTCTGGTCCCGGTCCGGCTGGTGGGTGGCGATGGCGGCAAACACCCCCACCAGGGCGATGGTCACCGCCGCCAGAGCCGCGTTGGCGAGGAGCTCTCTCATGGCGAGCCAGCCTAGCAGAGGGAAGAACGTCGTACCATGGCTGTGATGAACGGAGGTCTCCATGCAACGCACCGCTTTGGTTCTGATGATCGCGCTCGTGTCGTCCGGCATCGCCATGGCCGCTGACCGGCCCGTCGGCCACTCCTTCGCCACCCGCTCGGTGGTCCACGCCCAGCACGGGATGGTGGCCGCGGCTCACCCTCTGGCGGTGGAGATCGGTCTCGGCGTTCTCAAGGACGGCGGCAGCGCGGTGGACGCGGCCATCGCCGTCAACGCCGCCCTCGGCTTCATGGAACCGGTGTCGTGCGGCCTCGGCGGTGATCTCTTCGCCATGGTCTGGGATCCTGAAACCGAGACCCTGCGTGGGCTCAACGCCTCGGGCCGCGCGCCTCGTGCGCTGACCGCCGACAAGGTGCCCGCCGAACCCGACGGGACCATTCCCGTCTACTCGCCCTACGCCTGGACCGTGCCGGGCTGCGCCGACGGCTGGTTCGCCCTCCACGAGCGGTTCGGCAAGCTCCCCATGAAGCGGCTGCTCGAGCCCACCATCACGGCGGCGAGGAAAGGTGCCCCGGTGCCGAGGGTCATCGCCGGCTCGTGGGCGCGAGGAGCCGCCAAGTTCAAGGACATGCCGGGCTTTGCCCAGGTCTTCATGCCCGGCGGAAAGGTCCCGGCCGAGGGCGAGCTCTTCGCCAACCCCGCCCTGGCCGACACTCTGGAGCGCATGGCTTCCGGCGGCCGCGAGGCGTTCTACGGCGGTGAAACCGGCGAGGCGCTGGTGGCGTTTTCGGACAAGGTCGGGGGCTTCTTCTCCCTCGAGGATCTCACCGAGCACAGCAGCGACTGGGTCGAGCCCGTCTCGACCACCTACCGCGGTCACACCGTGTGGGAGCTTCCGCCAAACGGCCAGGGCATCGCCGCGCTGCAAATCCTCAATCTCATCGAGGGCTTCGACGTCGCGTCCATGGGCCGCGACAGCGCCGACTTCTGGCACCTCCTCGTGGAAGCCAAGAAGATCGCGTATGAGGACCGGGCGCGTTTCTACGCCGACATCGACTTCAACCAGCTGCCCATCGCCGAGCTGATCAGCAAGCCCTACGCGGCCGAGCGGGCGAAGCTCATCGATATGACTCGAGCGGCGAAGAGCATCCCTCCGGGCAACCCCGGCCTCGGCCACGGCGACACCACCTTCCTGGTGGCTGCCGACGCCTCCGGCCAGATGGTCTCCCTCATCCAGTCCAACTACACCGGCTTCGGCTCGGGCTACGTCGTGCCCGAGCTCGGCTTCGGGATCCAGGACCGCGGCGCCCTCTTCAACCTCGCGGAAGGGCACCCCAACTTCCTCGAGCCGGGCAAGCGGCCCTTTCACACCATCATCCCCGCCTTTTTCGGTGCGGGCGACACCCCCGACATGGCGTTCGGCGTCATGGGCGGGGACATGCAGCCCCAGGGCCACGTCCAGATCGTCGTCAACATGGTCGATTTCGGCATGGACCTGCAGGAGGCGGGGGATGCCGCGCGTTTTCACCACACCGACTCGTCGGAACCCACCGGCACGGTCATGACCGACGGCGGCGTACTTCACCTGGAGTCGGGAGTCTCCGCCGAGATCAAGCGAGAGCTCATGCGCAGGGGTCACCACATTGAGGAGATCACCCCGGTGGTCTTCGGCGGCTACCAGGCGATCCGGCTCAATCCGGCAACCGGGGTCTACGCCGGAGCCACCGAGTCGCGCAAGGACGGAATGGCCGCCGGCTATTAGTTCTAAGCTCTCAGTTTTGGTTCATCACGCAAATGGCGGGATGAACCTGAGTTTTAAGTTATGAGTTTTGAGTTCTGAGTTGCATCGCAGGTCCCCCTGAAGATGGTGGGAACGGCTGCGATGTAACTCAGAACTCAGAACCTGAAACTGAGAACTCCGGCCTAAAAACGCGCTAAACTCCTAACAGTGTTGAACACGATTCTGACTCCGGGGCAGCAGGAGCTGCTGCGCGACGAGCGCGCGCTCCTCACCGAGGTGGCGGCGGTGCTCGAGCGCGACGACGTGGCGCCGGGCGAGCGCGACGCGCTCATCGAGTCCATCAGGCGGCTCGACGACCTCTTCCTCATCGTGGTCGTGGGAGAGTTCAACGCCGGCAAATCGGCCTTCATCAACGCGCTGCTCGGCCGTGAGCTCCTCGAGGAGGGGGTGACCCCGACGACGGCGAAGATCCATCTCGTGACCTGGGGCGAGGACGATAGCCGCGAGTCCATCGACGCCGCAACGGAGCAGCTGAAAGCTCCGGAGGAGATCCTCCGCCAGCTCTCTCTGGTGGACACTCCCGGTACCAACGCCCTCGACCGTTCCCACGAAGCGCTGACCACCGAGTACGTGCCGCGGGCCGATCTCGTGCTCTTCGTGACCTCGGCCGACCGTCCGTTCTCTGAGTCCGAACGCCTCTTTCTCGAGACGATCCGGGAGTGGGGGAAGAAGGTCGTGGTGGTCGTCAACAAGATCGACATCCTGAAGTCTCCGGGAGAGGTCTCCGAGGTCCTCGCCTGGGTGCGGTCCAACGGGATGCGGCTGCTCGGCACCACTCCGGAGGTGTTCCGGGTTTCGGCCCTGCGGGCACGGCAGGCACAGCGCGCCAATGACGACGATGCCTACGCCCTCAGCGGACTCCCCGATGTGGAACGCTGGCTCAAGTCCACGCTGGACGATGACGAGCGCCTGCGGCTCAAGCTCGGCAACCCGGTGGGTGTTGCCGCACGACTGCTCGCCGCCGGTCTGAAGACGGTGAACGGCCGTCTCGAGCTCCTCGTTGAGGATCTCGCCACCATCACCGACATCGAGGAGCAATCCACGACCTGGGCGGACGACGTTGACCGCGAGTTCGAGCTGCGGCTTTCCGACATCGACAACGTCCTCCACCTGATGGAGAAACGCGGCCTCGAGTTCTTCGACGAGACGGTGCGGTTGACCAAGGTGACCGAGCTGCTCGACAAGGAGGCGCTGCAGCAGCGCTTCGAGGGCGAGGTCGTCGCCGACGCGCCGCAGCAGGTGGAGGCCAAGGTGGAGTCCCTCATCGACTGGTTGGTGGAGTCGGATCTCCAGCAGTGGCAGTCGGTGGTCAACCACGTCAACCGGCGGGCGACGGCTCACGCCGAACGCATGGTCGGCGAGGTGGGTGGACGCTTCGAGGCCGACCGCGGACGGCTGCTGGCCACCGTGGGCCGTGCCGCCGCCGACGGGCTGGCGGGGTACGACCGCGCCGCCGAGGCCCGGAGGATGGCCGGGGATGTTCAGAAATCGTTGACCGGCGCCGCGTTGGCCGGTGTGGGAGCGGTGGGACTCGGCGCCACCGTGGCCCTGGTGGCGTCGTCGACCGCCGCCGACGTTACCGGATTCTTGGCCGCGGGACTGCTCTTCACCCTCGGACTCTTCATCCTGCCGCACCGGCGCCGCAAGGCCAAGGCCGAGCTGACCGAGAAGATCGCCGCCATGCGCAGCGACATCATGGGGGCGTTGAAGAGTCAGTTCGCGTCCGAGGCCTCCAAGAGCCGCAGCAAGCTCGCCGACACCATTGCGCCCTACACCCGCTTCGTCCGCACCGAGAGTGCGCGGCTCGAGGCGGAAAAGGCCGGGCTCGACGACCTCGCAGCCCGGGTCGAGAAGATGAAAATCAGGGTGCACGACCTGTTGTAGGAATCGCAGAGATACCCCGTGCACAGCGCAGACCGCGTCGCATCCGAGATGTCTGCGGTACTTCGTTTCAATCGCAATCGATGCGATGAGTTTTCAATGCGACGTCGTGGCGCACTCTTCGTGTCTTTGCGCCTTCGTGCTCGCGGCGGTGTGATGTCTTTGCGGTTCAACCCCTCCGACTACTCCGGCAACGGTCGCCCTGGAGACCACGGGACGCCGGCGGCTTCGGCCTTGGCTTCAAAGGCCGGGATGTCCACGTCGATGAGCTGTGTGAGCTCGGGTTGGAGCACCGACCACTCTTCGACAGCGATCTCGAACGACCGCCGGTGGGTGGCGGTTGGCCCGTAGTCGGTCTGTCCGTCGGCGGTGCCCGCCATCCGGAGACGACGGCCGATGCTCGGCGTCTGCGGCAGGTTGAACGCAGCCTCGGAACGATTCCCCCTGAGCTTGGAGTCAGCGTCGTAGAGTCGTTGCTTGAGGGCCTCGAGTTCGCTATCGAGGGTTCCGGGTTCGACCGTCGAGCTGGCAATGGCGTTCTCGAGTCGATCGAGGCGCTGGAACGAAAACGCGACGGCTTCGGCCGCCGCCGTCACGCCGCGCTCGAGCTCGGCCACCCGGGCCATGTACTCGGCGGTCTCGACCGGGGGCGTTCCGGGGAGCGAGCCGGGGAAGACCCGAACGACATCAAAAGGCACCGGGTCGGAAAGGGTGGTGACCACGCCATCCAGTCGTTTCGCCAGGGTCACGGTGTAGCTCCCGGGGGGCGCCATATGACCGCTGTCGCCCTGCGGCTGCCACGGGTCCTTGGGGCTCTTGGTCCACTCGATGGCCCGCGATGCCGGATACCGGAGATCCCACGCGACCCGGTGGAAGCCCTTTTTGGCGCACCCCGGCACCACCCGCACGACGTCGCCTTCGGCGTCGCGCACGGTGAGCAGGATTTCGGGTTCGGGTTGGCGGCGCTCGGCCTCGAGGGCGTCGTAACCGACGTAGGGTGTGTCCTTCCATTCCTTCTCGAGCTTCTTCTCCGCTTCGCGGCGGGCGGCCTTGAGCGTTGTCAGGCCGTCGCCGAGGTAGTAGGTGAAGATGGCGCCAAAGGGCGGGTTCTCGGCAACGTAGTACGCGGCTCCCTGGGAGGCCCGGCCGCCCTGGCCCAGGGTGCGGCGCGGGATGTACCACGGCGCTTTGCGCACGGGAAACAGCGTCGCTTCACCGGCGAGGACGTTGTCGTCGATCTCGCGCAGCGCGGTGTAGTCGTCGAGGACGAAGAACCCGCGGCCGAAGGAGGCGCCCACAAGATCGTTCTCACGGCGCTGGATGGCGAGATCGCGGAATGAGATCGTGGGTACGCCGCCGGTGAGCTTGACCCAGCGTGAACCGGCGTCGACGGTGAAGAAGACGCCGAACTCGGTGGCGGCGAAGAAGAGCTTCGGGTTGACATGGTCCTGGACCAGACGCCACACCAGATGGCGATCGGGCAGATCGCCGGTCATGACGCTCCAGCTCTGACCCCGATTCGTCGTTTTGACGAGGTAGGGCGCGAAGTCGCCGTACTTGTGGTTGTCAAGGGCGACATACGCGGTGTCGGCGTCGAAGAGATCGGCCTTGATGTCGTTGACAAAGGCGGTCGCGGGAACGCCTGGGAGGCTTCCCACCGGGATGGCCTTCCAGCTCGAACCGTCGTCCGAGCTCAATTGGATCAGCCCGTCATCGGTGCCCGCCCACAGCACGCCCTCGGCGACGGGCGACTCGGCGAGTGAGGTGATGGTGTTGTAGACCGACATGGCGCCGAAGTCCCACGCCGCGGTGGAGCTCCACTGTCGATCCATGACCGGCAACAGCATCCGGTCCTCGTCCTTGGTCAGGTCGGGGCTCACCGGGGTCCAGCTGTCGCCGCGGTCGTCGGAGCGCCACACCCGCTGAGACGCGAAGTAGACGCGGGTCGGCGAGTGCGGGCTGATGAGGATGGGGGCGTCCCAGTTGAAACGCTCGGGCGGATCGCCGGGCTCGGGCTGGGGCTTGATGTAGACGATGTTGCCGGTGCGGCGATCGGTGCGGACGAGGTTGCCCTCCTGCCACTCCGCATAGTGGACATCGGGGTTGCCGGGCTCGGTGGCCTGGCCGTGGCCGTCGGCAAAGAGGGTGACGAACCAGTCGGCGTTGCGGATGCCGTTGGTCGATGCGGTGCGCACCGGACCGCCCTGGCTGTTGTTGTCCTGGGTGCCGCCATAGACGTTGTAGAAGGGTTCGGTGTCGTCGAGGGCCAGTTTGTAGAACTGGGTCAAGGGGAGATTGGCGACATAGCGCCAGGTCGCGGCGTTGTCGAAGGTCTCATAGAGCCCGCCGTCGGTGCCCATGAGCATCCAGTCGGGGTCGTCAGGCCGGAAGGCGAGCGCGTGGTTATCCGAGTGTTTGTCGTCGCTGCCGAGCTTCGAAAAGCTCTTGCCGCCGTCATCGGAGACCTGCGTCCAGACGTCCATCAGATAGATCCGGTCGAAGACGTGCGGGCTGGCGTAGAGCTCCTGGTAGTAGTGGGGGCCGGTGCCGCCGGCCACCGCGTCGGCGCCCTTGGTCCAACTGGCGCCGCGGTCGGCCGAGCGCCAGACTCCGCCCTTCCGGTTGTCGAGCTCGATGGCGGCGTAGAGCACATCGGGATTCTGCGGCGAGATCGCGAGACCTATTTTGCCCATGTTGCCCTTGGGCAGACCGGTGGTGAGCTTCATCCAGCTCTCTCCGCCGTCGACGGACCGGTGGATGCCGGTCTCGGGCCCGCCGTCGATGACTGCCGCGATGGTGCGGTGGTGCTGCCAGGTGGCGGCATAGAGCACGTTCGGGTCCCGCGGATCGATCAGAAGATCGGTGACGCCGGTCCACTCGCCCGCCGAGAGGACGTTGGTCCAGGTCGCCCCGCCGTCGGTGGTCTTGAAAAGCCCGCGTTCACCGCCGGGCGACCACAGCGGACCCTGAGCCGCAACCCAGACCGTGTCGCCGTCCTCGGGATGGACAATGATCTTCGACAGATGCTGAGTTTCGGAAAGGCCCATGTTGGTCCAGGTCGCGCCGCCGTTGTCGCTGCGATAGATGCCGTCTCCGAAGCCCACGTGGCGGCCACCGACATTCTCGCCGGTGCCGACCCAGACGATGTCCGGGTTGGCGGGGTCGAGGGTGACGCAGCCGATGGAGTAGGAGTTCTCGTTGTCGAAGATGGGCGTCCATGTGGTGCCGGCGTTGACGGTCTTCCACACGCCACCGGAGCCGACGGCCACGTACCAGATGCTGTGATCGGTGGGGTGGATGGCGAGGTCGGCGATGCGGCCGGACATCAGAGCCGGCCCGATGTTGCGGAGCTTGAGACCCGAGAAGGTCTTGGCGGTCATGATGGTGTCGGCCTCTTCAGAGGCGATCAGGCACACGGGCAGTGCGAGCGCGACGATGGTCAACGCGACGGCGAGTCTTCTCATGTGGGCTCCTCCTGCGCGGCCTTCCGGCGCCGCGGTCTTCCAGGCTAACAGAGCTTCAATCCCGATGCGTGTCCATTTGCACCACAGAGGCACAGAGACACAGAGAGAACCTCCACGCCGATGTTCATCGGCGCCGGCCTTCTGGTCGCCGCCGCCTCACGGCGTCGTCGCCAACTTTTAAAAAGTGATGTCTTTGCGATGGGCTTGGCGATCTTTGCGCTCTTTGCGTTAAGAAATCCACATCGACGTTTTCGAAACCCCGCCGGCAACGGAGTCGCGCACCGGTGAAGACGTCCTCTCTGTGTCTCTGTGCCTCTGTGGTGAAATGAGGACGCTTCCGGTTTACTCCGCCTGTTCCTCCTGGGTTTGGACGTCAAAGGACGAGGGCGGCTTAACGGGTTCTTCTGCTGTCTCCGGGTCCCAGCCACCACCGAGGGCGCGGTAGAGATCGACCAGGTTCCTGATCACGATGCCTTCGCTGGTTGCGAGATCGTCTTGCCGGAGCAGCAACGACCGTTCGGTGTCGAGGACATTCTGGAAGTCCGCGAGTCCGGACCGGTACTGGGTCAGGACGAGATCGAGCGAGCGCTGGGTGGCGTCCACCGCCATCTCGAGGTGAGCCCGGCGGGCGACCTCCTTCTCGTACGACACCATGGCGTCTTCAACCTCTTCGAGAGCGACCAGCACGACGCGTTCATAGTTGGCCAGCAGCGCTTCGGTTCGAGCTTCCTCGGCGGCGATCTGCGACCGCACCGAACCACCGGCAAAGAGCTTCCACCGGATCGGAAGCCCGATCGACCAGTTCACACTCTCTGAAGAGAAGAGATCTCCGGCCGAGGTCGACTGGAGCCCGAGAAAACCGCCGAGCGAGAACTGGGGATAGAGCTCGGCGGTGGCGACCCCGATGCGCGCGGTCTGGGCGGCCAGTCGTCGTTCGGCCGTGCGGATGTCGGGCCGTTGGCGCAGGAGGTCGGCTGGAAGCCCGGCGGTGATGGCGGTGGGCTCGGTCGGGATCGGGTTCTCGGAGGAGAGCTCCTCATCAAGTGCGCCGGGGTTCATGGCGAGCAGGACGGCGAGCCGGTTGCGCGCCAACTCCAGATTCTGCTCGAGGGTCGGGATCAGCGATCGGGTGTTGGCGAGATTGCTTTCGGCCTGGGCGACATCGAGGGCCGAGACCAGGCCGGCGTTGAAGCGGTCCTCGGTGAGCTTGAGGGTGTTCTCCTGACCCGCAACGTTGTCGTGGGCGAGCCGGAGTCGCTCCTGGGACGTCCGGACCACAACGTAATTGGACGCCACCTCGGCATAGAGCGAGACGAGAATATCGCGCCACTCTTCCACCGAAACCTCGACCTCGGCGTCCGCCGCTTCCACCTGACGGCGAACCCGGCCCCAGAGATCGATTTCCCAGCTGGCGCCGACGCCGAGGTCGAAGATATTGCCGGCCTCGAGACCGTCGGGTGCGAGCTCGCCCAGCGCGCTGTTGTCCGACGGCTCGCTCCGGCCGGCCTCGGCGGAAAGATCGACCCCCGGGACCCGAGCACCGGCAACGACGCCGCGCAGGGCGCGCGCCTCCTCGACTCTCCACAGGGCTTCGCGAAGACTCAGGTTCGACGCTCCAGCGCGCTCGATGAGCGAGTTCAACGTGGGGTCGTCGAAGACCGCCCACCAGGTCTGGAGCGGGGCCGAGCCGTCCGCCAACCCTTCGGTGGCGGCGGTGTTCCAGGCATCGGGCACGGTGGGCAGCTCGGGCTGCTCGTAGTCGGGGCCGACCGTGCAGCCGCCCACGGTGAAGACGCCGGCGGCGGCGACCATCACCAGCAGAATACTCAGCGAACGGACGGCGGCGGGGGTTCTGTGGATTCTCATGATGAGACCTCCCCCTCCGCGATCGCCGGTCGGGGCTCATCGGGAGCCTTCTTCCCACCGCCGAACCTCTCACTCGCGCTCTGGACGACGAAGTAGAGCCACGGGAGGACGAAGATCCCGATGGCGGTGGCGAAGGCCATGCCGCCGAAGACCGCGGTTCCCAGGGAGACCCGGCTCGCGGCGCCGGCGCCGGTGGCGAAGAGCAACGGCAGGACCCCGAGGATGAACGAGAAGGCGGTCATCAGAATCGGCCGGAACCTGAGCTGCGCAGCCTGCATGGCGGCCTCGAAGGCGGTCTTGCCCTCTTCGCGCAACTGGTTGGCGAATTCGACGATGAGGATGGCGTTCTTGGCCGAGAGCCCGATGAGCAGCACGAAGCCGATCTGGGTGTAGACGTTGTTGTCGAGCCCGCGGGCGAGGGTCAGGGCTGACGCGCCGAGGATGGCGATGGGCACCGAGAAAATGACGCCGAAGGGCAGGGTCCAACTCTCGTACTGGGCAGCCAGGAAGAGGTAGACGAAAATGATGGCCAACGCGAAGATGAAACCGGCCGCGCCGCCCGCAGCGAGCTGCTGGAAAGTGACGCCGGTCCACGAGAAGCTCATCGAAGGAGGCATGGAATCGCGCGCGATCTCCTCCATGGTGGCGATGGACTGGCCCGAACTGTAGCCGGGCGCTGCATCGCCGGTGATGGATGCCGATGAGTAGAGGTTGTAGCGCGACTCCACCGTCGGGCCGACGGTGTCCTTGACCGTCAGGAGGGTCGACAGGGGGATGATCTTGCCGGCTTTCGATCGAACCTCGAGCTTGGTGATGTCGGCGCGTTCAAGTCGGTATGGCTCGTCGGCCTGGATCATCACCTTCCAGACTCGTCCGAAGAGGTTGAAGTCGTTGGCGTAGGCTGACCCGAGGTTGGCTTGCAGCGTGTTGAAGATGACGCTCAGGGGCACGTCGAGGCGTTTGGCCTTCTCCCGGTCGACCTCGAGGAAGAGCTGCGGTACCCCGGCGCGGAAGGTGGTGTTCATATTGGTCAGCACCGGGTTGGCCCTACCCTGCTGGACGAGATCGGCGGCGACCTGCTGCAGCAGTTGGAGACCGGATCCGCCGACATCCTGGAGCTCCATCTGGAACCCGCCGGTGGAGCCGAGGCCCTGAATCGGTGGCGGCCGGGTGGCGAAGACGATGGCGCCCCTGATCGACGAAAATCGCCGATTCAGCGTGTCGACCATGGTCTGGATCTGGGTCTCCGGGGTCTGTCGTTCGTCCCAGTGGTCGAGCACGATCCAGAACGCGCCGGCGTTGGATGCCACCACCGAGTCGAGCAGGGAGAAGCCGCCGATGGTGATGACCCCTCGGATCCCGGGAGTGTCATCGAGGATGAGGGCGATTTCGTCAAGCACCTCCTCGGTGGCGCCGAGGGAGGTGGCGTCGGGCAACTGCGCCGCGACCATGAAGTAGCCCTCGTCCTCGGAGGGGACAAAACCGGTGGGCATGGAGACCATGCCGAAGTAGGCGGCGACAAAGAGTCCGGCGACCAGAATCAGAGTCAGGGCCACCTTGCGGAGCATCATCTTGACGATCCCGGTGTAGCCCTTGGTCCCGCTGTCGAGCACCCGGTTGAAGATTCCGAAAAATCCCTTGGTGCGTTCCACCGACGGCCGCAGCAACATGCCGCAGAGCGCCGGGCTGAGGGTCAGGGCGTTGATCGACGAGAAAATGGTGGCCACCGAGATGGTGATGGCGAATGGGCGGTAGAGCCTGCCGGTGATGCCGGGCATGACGATGGTGGGAACAAAGACCGCCAACAGCACCAGGGTGGTGGCGACGACGGGCCCGGTGATCTCCAGCATGGATTTGGCGGTGGCCTCCTTCGCGCTGAGGCCTTCCTCATCGATGAGCCGCATGGTGTTTTCCACCACCACGATGGCGTCGTCGACAACGATGCCGATGACCAGGATCAGACCGAACATGGTCAGCCCGTTGATGGACAGACCGAGGGCGAGCATGACCGCGAAGGTGCCGAGCAGCGACACCGGGATGGTGATGGCCGGCACCAGGGTGGTGCGGAAATCCTGGAGGAAGATGTAGACCGTGAAGATCACCAGCAAAATGGCGATGATGAGGGTCGTCACGACCTCGTTGAGCGACTGGAGGATGTACTCGGTGGTGTCGTAGAGGATCCGGTACTCGAGGCCCTCCGGGAAGTCGGCGCCGAGGCGCTCCATCTCGGCCTTGACCCCTTCGGCGACCTCGAGAGCGTTGGCCCCCGGCGCCGGATAGACGGCGACGGCGATGGACGGTGCACCATCGAGCTTGGCGTACCACATATAGCTCTGGGCGCCGAGCTCGACCCGGGCGACATCGCGGATACGAACCAGCTGGCCCTGGTCGCCCCGTTTGACGATGATGTCTTCGAACTGCTCCACCGACTCGAGGCGGCCCAGCGTCGAGATGGAGTACTCGAAGGGTTGGTCGGAGGGCGCCGGCTGGCCGCCGATCTGGCCGGCGGCGACCTGGACGTTTTGTTCGCGAAGGGCATCGAGGAGATCCAGGGTGGTCAGACCCCTGGCCCGCAGCAGCAACGGATCGATCCAGATCCGCATGCCGAAGTCCTTGGCTCCCATGATGTTGACCTTGGAGATTCCGTTGACGCGTGCGAGCACGTCCTTGATTCGGGTGGTGGTGTAGTTGGAGATGTAAAGCTCGTCGAAAGTGCCGTCGGGCGACACCATGTTGACCATCAGAGTGATGTTCGTGCTCTGCTTCTCCACCTTGACGCCCTGGCGGGTGACCTCCTCGGGCAGGATCGGCAGGGCTTCATTGACGCGGTTCTGGACCAGCACCGTCGCCATGTCGACATCGGTGCCGACCTCGAAGGTGATGGTGATGTTGCAGCTGCCGTCGGCGGCCGACTTCGACGACATGTAGATCATGTTCTCGACGCCGTTGATCTTTTCTTCCATGGGGGCGGTGACGCTCTCGGCCACCACCGCGGCGCCGGCGCCGGGATAGCTGGTCGAGACCTGAACCGAGGGCGGCGTGATGGTCGGCATGCTCTCGATGGGCAGCAGCGGGATCGACAGCACGCCCACCAGGACGATCACAATCGCGATCACCGTCGCGAAGATGGGGCGGTAGATGAAAAATCGACTGAACATGCGCTAGCTCACGAGCCGCTGCCGGCGGCGCTCGGCGTCACCGGCATCCCCGGCCGGGCGCGCTGGAGGCCGTCGACGATGAATCGTTCACCGGGTTCCAGGCCCGAGAGGATCACCCGGGTCTTGTCCGCCTGGAGCGGGCCGGGTTCGATATAACGTCGCTCGACCACGTTGTCGTCGCCGACGATGAGGAGAAAACGGCCGCCGAGATCGGTTCCGAGGGCCGACTCATCGACCAGCAGTGCATGCTCGAGGAGCTCGCCCGGCAGCCGGACCCGGACAAAGAACCCGGGAAAGATCTTGGCGTCGGGGTTGGGAAAGACACCGCGGATTCGGATCGTCCCGGTGCCGGTGTCCACCGTGTTCTCCAGCGAGTCGATGCGGCCCTCGATCTCGAGCCCCGTCTCCTCGAGGAGCAGCGTCGCCGGGATGTCATCGGCCGTGCCGGGATTCTGGTGACCTCCGCGTTGCTCGAGGACCTGGGCGACGTACCGCTCGGAGACTTCAAAGTAGGCATAGATCGGGTCGATCTGTCGCACGGTGGTCAGTAGAGTCGACTCGCCGGCGCCGACCAGATTCCCGAGATCGACGAAATTCCGGCTGACGAGACCGTCGATGGGCGACTGGACGGTGGTGTAGTCGAGCTGGATCTGGGCGCTGGTCAACTCCGCCTGGGCCTGGAGGAGTCCCGCCGATGCCTGATCGCGTTCTGCCCGTGCACGGGTGACCTCCTGCTGGCTCACGGCGTTGGTCGCCACTGCCTGTTCCAGTCGATCGAGATCGGACTCGGCTCGGGCGAGGCCGGCCTGTGCCGCCTTGAGCCCGGCGGCGGCGCGGTCTCGCTGTGCCTCGTAGGGCTCCTTCTCGATGACGAAGAGCTGCTGACCCGTGCGGACAAACGAACTCGGTTCGAAGCTCATCGTGTCGAGAAAGCCCTGCACCCGGGCCCGGATCTCCACCGACTTGAAGGCCTCGGTGGACCCGACGAACTCGTGAAAGACGGTGACATCCTGCTGAGTCGGCGTGGCCACCGTCACCTCGGGCGGCGGCGGCGCCACCACCTCGGGAGTTTTCCGGCAGGCTGTGGCGATCAACGCCGCCGACAACATGCACGCAACCGAGAGCAGACAGCGGTCGGATGGGCTTCGCATCGCTTTGGAAGTGGTTTTCATGATGGGCGATTGTCGCCGTTGTCGTGCCGATGGTCAAGGAGATGGCGTATCATCTGGCGTATCGAGCTTCGAGGAGGCGTCAGGGCGATGGTATCTGAAAGACCGGGCCGCGGCGGGTTTGTCGGTTACTTCGAGTGGTTCGTCCGCTCCGAGGTGACAGGCAGCGTCCTTTTGCTCGCCTGCACCGTGACTGCGCTGGTGGTTGCGAACTCGCCCTGGAGCGCGGCCTATGACGACCTGCTCCACACCTACATCGGCGTCGGCTGGGGCGACAACGTCTTCAAGCTCAGCCTTCATCACTGGATCAACGACGGGCTGATGGTGGTCTTTTTCTTCGTCGTTGGGCTCGAGGTCAAGCGCGAGCTCGTGGTCGGCGAGCTTTCGTCCTTCGACAAGGCGGCACTGCCGGTTGCGGCCGCCGTGGGCGGCATGGTCGTTCCGGCGCTGCTCTTCGTCGTTTTCAACGCGGGCGAACCGAGCGCCGCCGGCTGGGGCATCCCCATGGCCACCGACATCGCGTTCGCCCTCGGTGTGCTCGCCATCTTCGGACGCCGGGTCCCCATCGGCCTCAAGGTCTTCCTCACCGCGCTCGCCATCGCCGACGACCTCGGCGCGGTGGCGGTCATCGCCCTGTTCTACACCGAGCAGATCAACGGCGGGGCCCTGGCCGTCGCGGCCATTTTTCTGGCGATCCTCTTTCCCGTCGTCAGGTTGAGAAAGAAGCGCAGGGGTGTCGTGTTGGCGGTGATGGTCGTGGTGTGGCTCGCCGTTTTCGCCTCGGGTGTGCATGCGACCATTGCCGGGATCCTGCTCGCGATGGTGATTCCCGTACGGCCGAAGCTGAACGTCGGCGATTTCGTCACCGAAGCCGAAGCCTATCTGGAGAAGGCCAAGCATCGCTGGCAGTCGGGCAGCTGCATCATCACCGATTCCGAACAGCTGCACACGGTGGAGGTCGTTCACGGTCGGGCCGGCGACACTCTTCCCGCCGGTCTCATGCTCGAGCACACGCTCCATCCCGTGCAGGTGTGGCTCATCCTTCCGCTCTTCGCCCTCGCCAATGCGGGTGTCGCCCTCGGTGGCAACGTGTTGGAGGTGCTCACGACACCGCTCGCCCTCGGCATCATCGTCGGACTGGTCATCGGTAAACCGGTGGGGATCGGGCTGTTGAGCTGGCTCGTTGTCCGCTCCGGCAAGGGCATGCTGCCGGCCGGAGTGAACAGGGGTCAGGTGGTGGGCGCCGGCTGTCTTGCCGGGATCGGTTTCACCATGTCGCTCTTCATCTCGGAGCTCGCCTTTAGTGACCCGACGCTCATCAACGCCGCCAAGATCGGGATTCTCTTCGCCTCGTTGACCTCGGCCGTGCTCGGATTCGTGATCCTCAGCCGGGCGCTGCCGAAGACAGACGGGTGAGCGATGCGCCACGACGGCCACTCGCAGGCACCTTTTCGTGATCGGATCTTCAGATCTCGGAAGCGGGCTCTCTTCCCCCGGATGCCGCTGAATGCCAGGCCAACGAGTTGTGTTGATGGTACTACCTTGCATCGAGGTCGAAGGGAGTTGCAATGAAGACATCGATTCCAGGATGCACGGTGGCAGTGTTGACTGCCGCCATGATCTGCCTGGTCGGGACGTTGCCGGTCGCGGCGCAGGAGGAGGGTGGGCTCGAGTGGCCGCGTTCCTTGACCGCCGGCGAGGCGGTGATCACCATGTATCAACCCCAGATCGACAGTTGGGAGGACAACCGGGTCGAGTCACGCGCCGCCGTGTCGGTCAAAGCCGACGCCGACGCCGCGCCGGTCTTCGGCGCGGTCTGGATCAGCGCCCGCTTCGAGACCGACCGCGATACCCGCATGGTGAGCTTTTCCGAGATCCGGATCCCGTCGGTCCGCTTTCCCGAGGCCGACGAGGCGGACCAGCAGAAGCTCGCCGAGCTCCTCGAGTCCGAGATGCCCGGGTGGGATCTGGACATCTCCCTCGACCGCTTGCTCCCCACCCTCGACCTCGCTGAGCACGACGAGAGCACGACGAACGGGCTCCGGCACAAGCCGCCGAAAATCATCGTCAGCGACGTGCCCGCGGTCTTGATTCTCATCGACGGCGAACCCGAGTACACCGACATCGAAGGGTCCTCCCTGGAGCGGGTAGTCAACACGCCGTACGTCATCGTGCGCGACGGCCGCGACCTCTATCTCGCGTCGGATACGGGCTGGTTCACCTCCCGCGACATCCTCGGCCCCTGGAAGCCGACCTCTCAGCTGCCGAAAGAGGTCCGCACGATCGATGGGGAGCTGAAGAAGCAGCGGCAAGAGGCGTTGGCCGAGGCCGGTGGCGCACCTGATGAGTCCGAAGCGGCCGCCGACGATCGCGTGCCGGAGATCGTGGTCTCCACCGAGCCCGCCGAGCTCATCTTCATCGACGGTGACGTTGAGATGACCCCCGTCGAGGGCAATGACATCCTCTTCGTCGCCAACACCGACTCCGACGTGGTCTTCGAGCTCGTCGAACAGCGCTACTACGTGCTGCTCTCCGGTCGTTGGTACCGGTCGAGCAGTCTCGACGACGGCCCCTGGGAGTACGTCGCCAACGACGAGCTGGCCGAGACCTTCGGCCGCATTCCCACCGAGTCCGACATGGGGTATCTCAGAGCCCACGTCGCAGGCACCGAAGAGGCCCGTGATGCGCTGCTCGAACAGTCCGTTCCCCAGACCGCTGCGGTCAAGCGGTCGGCAACCGACTTCGAGGTGAACTACGACGGCGAGCCGAAGTTCGACGACATCGACGGCACCGCCATGCGCTATGCGGTGAACACGGCCACCCCGGTGATCCAGGTGCAGGGGCGCTTCTACGCCTGCGAACAGGCCGTCTGGTACCACGCGCCGACGCCCAAGGGTCCGTGGACCGTGGCCGACGAAATCCCCGATGAGATCTCGGAGATTCCGCCCTCGAGCCCGGTCTACAACGTCACCCACGTCCATGTCTACGAATCCACCCCCGAGGTGGTCTACGTGGGCTACACCCCGGGATACACCGGATCCTATGTTTCCCACGGTTGCGTGGTCTACGGCACCGGGTGGTGGTACCGCCCGTGGTGGGGGCACCACTACTACGCACGGCCCGCGACCTGGGGCTTCCACGTGCGCTGGAACCCGTGGTACGGCTGGAGCTTCGGGCTCAGCTGGTCCAACGGTCCGTTCCACCTCTCTTTCGGATGGGGAGGCGGCTACCGGGGCGGCTGGTGGGGCCCGGGCTGGTACCGACCCTACCCGTGGCGCGGCTACGGCGCCGGCTATCGAGCGGGGTATCGCGCAGGATACTGGCATGGCCGCTATCACGGGTCGAGACCGCCGAGACCGACGCCGTACGGCGGCGGCAGGAACATCTACGCCCGACCCGCCAACGCCGACCGGGTGGCGGCCACCCGCGACCGGGCCCGTCCGTCGTCGCGGCCTGCGGCGACCCCCGGGGCGTCCAACAACGTGTTCACTGATCGCAGCGGCAACGTCTATCGCCGGAACAACGACGGCAGTTGGGACCGCCGCGATCAGGGCTCGTGGTCCAAGACCGACGGGGTGCCGGGCCGCGGTGAGGCAACGCGGCCCTCCACCCGGCCGACGACCCCAGGGGTGAGCCGTCCAACCACGCCGTCGACGCGCCCATCGACCCCGAGCACGCTCCCATCGACACCGTCGACGCGGCCGTCTTCCCCGAGCACGCGCCCGTCGGCGCCAAGCACGACGCGGCCCTCGACCAGGCCGTCGACGCCGACCACGACGCGGCCCTCGACGAGACCGTCCACCGGGAATCACTCCATGAGCCGCGACTACAACGCCCGCAGCCGGGGAGCGGCCCGATCGCAGCAGTACCACGGTGGTCGCTCCGGTACGCGCCGGAGGTAGGATTTCGAGAACGAGAGAGGTTGATCCGCCGATCGATGATCAGCCGCGGTTTTGCCCGATGGGTCAGACCTTCATCGCCAGGCGCCCGAGGCGCCGGTCACACCCTCACCGTGTGCCGTGCCGTCACTCGACGGTACGGCGCTCGTCGAGCATGTCGAGGACGGTCTCGCCGCACAGGGCGAAGGAGAAGTCCTTCTGCAGATGTGACGTGGTGACCACCCCGCAGACCCGACCGCGGGTGTCGAAGAGCGGCCCGCCCGACGAGCCCGAGTGCACCGTGGCGTCGGTTTGGACCATGTTGCCCCGGAGGGCCGAGATCACGCCGGACGTGAAGCTGTGGTTGAGACCGATGGGGCTGCCGAGAGCGTGGACGGTCTCGCCCACCTGGAGATCTGAGCACAGCCGCAGGGGAACGGGGAGGCCCCACCCGGTCATCCCGGGTGCGACGACGACGGCCAGGTCGTGCCTCTTGGAGTAGAAGTCGAGGATCGCCGGCAGCTGGATCCCGTTCTCGAGCTCGAGCTCGTAGGTCACGAGGTGGGGTTCGGCGACCGCGTGAAAGACGACGTGGCGATTGGTCAGGATGTAGAGCTGGCCGACGGCGTCCATGCCCAGCACCGCCCCGGAACCGTGGCCCACCGTGGCCTCGTCGATGAGCACGTTGACCTTGACCACCGAGCGGCGGATGGCCTCGAAGAGAGCCTCCGGGGCCATCGCCGGTTCGCCGGCGGCCGCTTGGGGGAGCAAGATCTCGGAGTGGGTGTCAAGCTCGACGGGGGGGTGGAGCTCCTCGTCGTTGCCGAGGCTGCGGATGACCATGACGCCGGCAACCACCAGCGCGAGCGCCGCCGCCACTGCGCGCAGCCGCCGCCACTTCGCCGCCCGCCACATGGTCGCCTGGTGGCGCACCGCCCCGATGCCGCTGCGGCGGCGCAGCTGCTCGACGAAGGCGATCTCGCCGCGCCTGAGGCGGCGGTCTGAGGTGAGCACATCCAGACAGCGTTCGTAGAGCCGGCGGGCGTTCGGCCCCTCGAGGGCGTCGACCTCGGCCAGGACCGAGCTGCGGCTGACGTCGTGCAGGGCGATCCGCCGCAGCTCGTGCCGCTCGTCCTCGGTGTCGGCGATGAGGTCCATCAGGTGGCTCAGGTGGTCGCGTTCCGCCGCCGCCATGGCGCCGTCCGACCAGATGGCCGCGACGCAGACCTTGAAGAGCAGCACATCCTCGGCGCCGATGGCGCCAATGGTCTGGCCCGTGGTGGGTTTCTCGTCCCCGGTCACACCGCGATGGTAGCGCATTTGGTGCAATGGGGCGGCGTCGTCACCGATCCGTCGAACACGGACAGCGTAGACTTGATCGGCGGCGGGTTGTCGCCGCCGGGTCGCGACGAAAGGAGAGGCGAATGTACCGGATGATCGGCAGAGGACTGGTGGCGGTGGTAGTGGCGGTGCTGGTGGTGTCGGCAGCACCGGCCGCGGCGAAGAACGGCGTCTACATTGGTGCGAGCGTGGGCCAGACGACGCTGGAGATCGACGACATCGACCTCGATGCCGATGCCTTCGACTACAAGGCCGATTCCACCGCGACCAAGGTCATCCTCGGCTACCGCTTCATGGCGTTCTTCGCTGTCGAGGGAAGTTACATCGATTTCGGCAGCCTCGAGGACTCGGCCGCGCCGGGCGGGGTGCCGGTGAGCGTCGAGACCGATCTGAAGGCGTACGATGCCTGCGCCATGGGGCTCTTCCCCCTCGGCATCGCCGACATCTTCGCCAAGGCGGGCGTGGTGAGCTGGGACTCGGACGTGCGGGCGGCCATCGACGACATCGTCGACTACCGTGGAGAGAGCGGCACCGACCTCGTCTACGGCATCGGCGCCCAGCTGCGCTTCAAGGGCCTCGCAGTGCGCGCCGAGCTCGAGTACTTCGACATCTCCGACGCCGACAGTCTCTACCTGATTTCGGTGGGCGCCACCTTCACCTTCTGAACCCGCGGTGAGAAGGTCACGCACGATATACTGGATCGAGGAACTCCTGTATCCGGACGCGACGGAAACCTCGACGATGGCGTAATTCTGTGGACAACGACCTCATCTCTCACTACGAGATTCTCGGACCCATCGGGCGGGGTGGGATGGGGGAGGTCATGCGCGCCCGCGACATCACCCTCGGGCGAACGGTGGCGATCAAGCTCCTGCCCCCCGACGTGGGTGAGAGCGAGCGGGCGAAGAAGCGTTTCCTGCGTGAGGCCCAGGCGGCATCGGCCCTCGACCACCCGCGGATCTGCACGATCTACGAGATCGGTGAGGCCGACGACGGCAGACCGTTCATCAGTATGGCCTACTGCGACGGCGAGACGCTCCAGGAGAGGATCCGGCGGGGGCCGCTGTCGGTGGACGAGGCGCGTGCCATCACCGTCCAGATCGCTGAGGGATTGGCCGCGGCCCACGCCGCTGGCGTCGTCCACCGCGACATCAAGCCGGCGAACATCATGCTGACCCCGGGCGGGGTCAAGATCCTCGATTTCGGCCTCGCCAAGCTCGCGGGCGGCACCCAGCTGACCCGCACCGGAGCCACCATGGGAACCCCCGCCTACATGTCGCCCGAGCAGGCCACCGGTGGCGAGGTGGACCAGCGGTCCGACCTGTGGTCGTTGGCGGCGATACTGTACGAGATGGTCACCGGAGTCCGTCCCTTCGGGGGCGACAACGCCACCGCCATCATGTACGCCATCCTGACCAACGACCCCCAACCGCCGGCCGAGCTGCGGCCCGAGGTGCCCGACGAGGTGGTCCGAGTCATCGACCGGGGCCTGCAGCGAGATCCGGCGGAGCGCTACTCCGACGCCCGGGAGCTGCTCGCCGATCTCGGGGTGGAGCTGTCGCAGTTCTCCGAATCGATGTCCGCGTCCTTCCGGGCGGAGAGAACGGTTCTGGTGGATTCCGGGGACGACGACGCCGTTCGGCAGCATCCTCGAAGGCGAGCCGCACTGCTCCTGGGAGCCGCAGTGGTGCTGATCGTCGCCATCGCCTCGTCCCTGTGGTGGTTCGGACTGCGGGCCCACGGCGACCCCGTCCGCTCCGCCGTCGGAGCGGCCACCGAGGAACGGCCCCTGCATGTTGTCGGGGTCCTGCCGTTCACCAACCGCACCGGTGATCCGGAGCTCGGTTGGATGGGCGAAGGCCTCGCCCGGCTCGTCTCCGACGGCCTCGCGGGGTCCAGCCTGTTGCAGGTCGTCGGCGCCGACCGGATCGCGGCGGTCTCGGCCTCCACGCTCCCGGAGACGGCATCGGAGATCGGGCTCACCGCCGTCATCGAGGGCGAGCTGCTGCCGGGCCCGGAAGGTCTCACTGTATCGGCCAGGGTCGTCGAGCCTCAAAGCGGAACCGCACTCGCCGCCCGCCGGATCGATGGCCTAAAAGCGGACGACCTCTTCGGTTGCGCCGACGATCTCGTCGCCGCGGCTCGCCGCGGCATGGGACTGCCGCCGGAGGAGTCCGTGAACGTCCACACGGCGGACTTCGCGGCCGCGAATCCCGAGGCCTATGAGGCGTACCTCGACGGGCTCCGGTCCTTCGTCGAATGGCGCTACGACGAGGCCGAGCGCGCTTTCTCCGAGGCGCTGGCCCTGGCCCCCGGCTACGCCATGGCCCGTTACCGTCTGGCCACCGTCTTTGCCGCCACCGGCCGCACCGACGAGAGCCTGTCCGAGATCCGTCGAGCGGCCCGCGAGGCTGATGGACTCACCGACCGCGAGGCGCGGTACATCAACGCCAGTGAGGCGTATTTCGAGCGGCGTTTCGACGACGCCCTCGCCGCCTACCGCGAGCTGGTTGACGCCTACCCCTACGACACCGACGCCCGCCACCTCCTCGCGGGGCTGCTCTACGAGATGGGGCGGTATGACGAGGAGATCGCCGAGCTCGAAATTCTGGCCCGGTTGAGCCCGGGCAACAGCGTTGTTCACAGCATGATGGCGTACGCCCACCTGGGGTCTGGCGACACCACCAACGCCATCCTCGAGCTCCAGCGCTGCATCGAGCTGGAACCGGATTCCGCCAACAACCACCACTCGCTGGGTGAGGTCTACCAGGCCCAGGGAGAGCTCGATCTCGCCGCCGGGGAGTTCGAGACCGCGCTGATGATCGACCCGGACTTCTCGCTGCCGAAGACGAGCCTCGGCGTGGTGGAGATTCTCCGGAGGCGGTGGGGAGCGGGTGAAGCACGATTCCGCGGGATCGTGGGGGACGAGTCAGCGCCGCCGCGCGCCCGTCTCGACGCCGCCTTCGAGCTCGCGTCGGTGCTACGGTCGCGCGGCCGGTTCCGTGAGGCGGTGGGCGTCCTCGAGTCAGTGGCCCCCCTGCTCGAGGCGGAAGGGGTGCGCGAAGCCATGGCCCTTTCGATGCGGGGAACGAGCCAGATGGAGCTCGGCGAGCTCGCAGCGGCCGAGCGCCTCGTCCATCGATCCATCGAGCGCTCGCCCGGCGTGCCCACCCGCTACCTCTTTGCGCGTGGGCTGCTCGAGCTTCGGCAGTCGGAGCTCGGCGCCGTGCGTGCCACTGCCGACGAGATCGAGGGCCACGCCCTGCCGGCCGGCGACCCCGACCGGACCGAAAACAAGGCCGCCGCCTATCTCCGTGGCGCCGCACTGCTGGCCGAGGGCAATCCCGACGCGGCGGTGTCGGAGCTGTCCCGCGCAGTGGCCCTCTCGGGTTACAGCTACGGGGTCTATCGCCTCGAGCTCGCCCGCGCCTTTCTCGCCGCCGATCGGCTGCCGGAGGCCATGGCGGCGGCGCGGCAGGCGGCCGAGCCCGGTGATCCGGCCGACCCCCGGCTGGACCTGGAGCTCGACCGGGTCCGGGCGCGGCTGGTTCTGGCCCGGGTCCACGAGGCCATGGGGCGCGCCCCGAAGGCGGCGGCGGAGGCCGGGGTCTTCCTGAACCTGTGGAGCGACGCCGATCCGGAGGTCACCGACCCGAACGAGGCGAAACGCATCGCGGGCGGCGCCGGGTAGGCACCGCCCGCGGACTCACTCGATCGCCGGGGTGATCAGCGCGGGATGCCGGTGATGCCTCCGGCTCGCGCGCCGTAGACACAGTCTCCGGATTTGTTGTCGCCGTCGAAGTCGTAGGGTACGCCGCAGTAGCCCTGGCTCAGTTGGTAGAACCGAACGGTCCGCTCGCGGGTCAGGACCTCGTAGCCATCCGCTTCCAGGTCGGCGCGGTCGATGACACCGTTGCCGTTCACATCCCAGACGATGTCCGGCGCGTCTCCGTTGACGATGAAAATTCTTACCGTGACCATGATCTCGTTGGTGTAGAAGTCGAGAAAGTTGAGGAGGCCGGAGTGGCAGGTCAGCGGGCCGCCGTCGAGCCGGTATGCAGAGTCGCCGGCCTCGCAGAGGGTGCCGTGGTCGTCGACGAACGGAATCGTGATGAAGCGGTCCACCAAACCGACCGGTTTGAACAGATTGTTCGGTGCGACGAGCTGCGCCGTCAGGGTGGTTCGTCCCCAGCCCGGCCACGCATTGAGGTTCGCCAGCAGGGTGTGGCCGACGCCGTTGAAGAGCCCCGCGAGGTTCCAGGCCCGGAGCGGGTACTCGGTGTCGAAGAAGCCGCTGGGGGTCGGCGATAACGGGCTGTTGACGTCGTACGGCGGAAGGTCCGGATCCACCGGTGCGGTGATGAGACCCGGACCGTGGTCGGCGATGACCACGAGGCCCGGGAGCCGGTCCCACCTGCCGTATCGGATCGAGTCGTCGTCCGTACCGACGCTCGGGCCGACTCCAAACGGCATCAGCACCGGCCAACAGTTCGGCGGATCGGTGGATCCGGGAGGCAGCTCCTCACATTCGATTCCGTGGGCCCACACCTCGGGGCGTTGCCCCCACTCGTCGGCGGGGACATTCGATGCGGAGTCGCTTCCGGAGAAAAACTCGACCCAGGTCTCGTCGAAGTCCCAGCCGTCGAAGGTGTCGAACTGGGCGAACCAGGTGGGGTAGTCCGGGGCGTTCTCGGGGCACGCGTAGGAAAGCAGCGGGCTCCAATCGTCCGGCTCGCAGTCGGGCCAGGCCATGGGCGGCGTTTCGTAGCAGTGCACGTCGGCGTACACCATCGCCTGGGTGCCGATGGAGAGAAAGGACGGACAGCCATCGGGATCCTCGAAGACGAGGTATCCCGGAGACTTGTCCCCGGGCAGGGTCGGTGGATAGGCGACCTTGCCGATGCCGAGGACGTCGTTCTCCCAGGCCGTCATGTGCAGCGTCAAGGCGAAGCCACCGTCGTCCTGGAGAGCGATCTCGTTACCCCAGGGCGCGAGAACCTGGAGGTCAAGGGTGGGTGGGTTCCACCACCGCTTGGGATCACCCTGCGCCTCCTGCGCCGCGATGGGACCTACCACCACAACGGTCAGGAGAACAGCCAGCATCCAGCCGGTGGTCACATACATCGGCGAACGGGCTTGACGTCGCATCTCATACCTCCCTCGTAATGTCGAACTCGCGTTCCTACCGTTGATAACGACGAACGGCGCCATAAGCGCACACAGTCGCTTCGTTCTTTCTCCGATAATCGGATTCTCCAGTCTCGGGGTAGCGATTTCGATTGTCAAGAACACGCCAGGGGGCAGACGACCCTGGGCGCCCGATCCGTATAATGCTCGCCATGTCGAAGTACGGAGAGACCGGCGTCGCCGGGCCCTGGCGTCCGAGCCCCTGGGTCCATCTGGAGGAGCACCGGCTCTTCCACCCTTTGGAGAACAACGAGCTCGCACCGGGAGATTCGGGCTACCACGAGCTGCGGCGCCTGATGGAGACCCGGACCGACCTCCACGAGCTCGGAGGTCGCGAGAAGGAATGGCTCGCCGCCGGCTGGCTCGAGCCGGTCTCCGCCGACCGCTCCCACGAGTCTCGGTTGCGCTATGTCTCCCTGGAGACCTCGGCGAGCTGCACCCAGGGCTGTTACTTCTGCCCGGTGGGGGCGGCGCCGCGGCCGGCCGGGCTCATGCCCACGGGGCTTTTCGAGTCCATCGTGGACCAGCTTGCCGCCCACCGGGGAACCATCGAGGGGGTTGGGCTGTCCAACTACAACGAGCCCACCGCCGACCGCCGATTCGTCGATCAGGTGGCCCTGCTGCACCAGCACCGTCTGCCACCGGCGGTGCTCTCCAACGCCTCGACCTTCACCCCCGACAAGGTGGATGCAGTGGTTGCGTTGGGTGGTCTGGTCTACCTGGGCATCAACATCTCCACCCTCGACCGCGAGCGCTACCGGCGGGACCGCGGTAAAGACCACCTGCTCGTGGTCCTCGAGCACCTGGACTACATGAAGGACAAACCGCTGGCGGAGACCATGGCCCTGGTGGTGCTCGGCCACGACGACGACGCCCACCGCGCCGAGGTCGCGGCCCTGGAGGAGCGCTTCGCCGGCTCCAACTTCGTCGTCCGGCCCTTCTCCATCATGGATCGCGCCGGCTGGCTCGACACCGGCCTCGGCCCCGAGCAGCCGCACCGGAAGCTGCGCGGCTGCGAGAACCTGGGCTCGCGGCCGCTGGAGCATCTCCACATCACCGCCGCCGGGAAGGTCGTCTTCTGCTGCGAGGACTACGACGAGGTCCACACCGTCGGCGATCTCACCCGGCAGAGCGTGGACGAGGTGCTGACCGGCGATGAGCTCGCGCAGCTGCGCCGCTGGGCCTACGGCATCGAGGATGCGCCGGACGATTTCATCTGCCGAAACTGTCTCTTCGCCCTGACGGAGTAACTGCGGCGACTTCGCGTCCGGGTATGATCGCCGGGATGGCAACGAATGGCGACAACGAGGGGCGGGGGTGGCTGAGGCTCTGGGGGCTCGCCGACCGGCGCTTGGATCTCGTCCTGACCGTGCTCGCGGCCGCCGGCCTCGCTCTCTCGCGCTTCGCCCTGCTCGCGTCGGGACCGTGGGAGTGGGACGAAACCATCTTCGCCCGGGGGATGCTGGACTTTTCTCTCGCCGCACACTTTCCTCATCCGCCGGGCTTTCCGGGTCTGCTCGCCCTCGGCCACCTGCTCATGCCGCTGGCGGGGACGCCCTACGCCGCCCTCCAGCTGGTGTCCGCCGTCGCCTCCGTGCTGATGCTGTGGCCGTTGGCCATCCTCGGGCGCCGGGTGGCGCCGCCGGCGGTGGCTGCGGCGGCGGCACTGCTGGTGCTCTTTCTGCCGGGCCCGTGGCTCTATTCGGTGCGCGGCTTCTCCACCATGGCTGCGGTGGCGCCGCTCCTCGCCGCTGCGGCACTCCTGACGGCGGGCCTCGGGGGGCGGCGGGCCACGGGCTTCACCTTGCTGCTGACGGCGTCGTTCCTCATCCGGCCCATTCTGCTACCCACCGTGGCGCTGGTCTGGTTGGCCGGCGCGGAGACGGTGCGGCCACGCCGCCGACTGATTGCCGGGATTGCCCTGGGAGTCGCCGCCATCGCCGTCGCCACCTTGGTGATGGTGCGCCTGGAGGGGGGGTGGGCGGACTTCGTCGAGCCCTTCCGCGCGCACGCTGATTTCCACGCCGCACGGCTGCACCGGAACACCCAGGTGGTGGCGGAGCTCGGGCTGGTAAAGGGGGTCGGTGGACTCGCGGTGTCGGCGGCTCTGGGGGCGCTTTCGCTGATCGGGCTCGGCGTGTGGTGGCGAAAAACCGGCGCCCGCGCCGCCTCGGTCTGGGCGGTGGTTCTGGTTCTCACCATTGCCCAGCTGCTGATGCTCCAGAACCGTTCCTACGCCCGCTACGCGGTGGGGGTCCAACTGGCGGCGGCGCCCTTGGTGGCGGGAGCGGCGAGCCTGGCTCCGGCGCCGGTGGCGGCAGTTGTTCTGCTGGGACTGGCCGGCTCGTCGGCGGTGTCGTCTTTTCCCCTGCTCCGGGAGCAGCACCACGAGACCTTCGGGGCCTGGCAGGCGACGCTGGACGGCGCCGACCGGGCGGCGGAACGCGACTGGGCGGTGATCGTGGAGCCCGAGATCCACGTCTTCTCCTCGTACTGGTGGTCGGTGCTCGAGAGCCGCGGCGAGGCGGCGCCGCCCATGATCCTGACGCCGCGGGCACCGGAGCCCTGGACCGGCGTCGATCGGCCCTGGGTGGTCGCCACGGTCCACCCGCACCTCTACTGGCCGTCGCTGGTCGGAGTCCGCACCGACTACGGAGGGGTGTCGGACCGCCTTCGCCCGCTGACCCAAGATCGGTTTCTGGCCGCCGCCGTCATCGACAACCCGCCGCTGCCGGTGGGCCGGTGGTGGAGTGTGGAGCGTGTCGAGGATGGTCGACCCTTCATGTGGGGTGGGCCCGAGGCCGAGCTCTGGCTGCCGCCTTCTCCCGCCGGGACCCTGATCGGTCTCGAGCTGCGCCCCGCCCCGGGCGACGCCCCGCTGACGGTGGAGGTGAGCCACGGAGCCGTCCGCATGGAGATCGACGGCCGCTCCGGGGTGCAGCGCCTGTGGTTCCGAACCGAAATCGGGAGCGTTGACCAACCTGTGATCGTCCGGCTCCACCGGGCCCAGGGCTATCCGCCCGCGGGGGATGACGAGCGCCCCTTGGCGGTTCAGCTTTTCGACGTGGTGGTGCGGCCCCCGGGCTCCGTATGGGGTGGATCCGTGGTCGACGCCGAACGGCTGCGCCTCGAACTCGGCGGCGCTTTTCCGGTTGAGGACTTGGGCGGGCTCGGGCCGGGGGCGTGGCTTCGGCCCCGAGCGACGCTCGGGCTCCTGGTGAATGAACCGGGACTCCTTCACCTGCGTCTCGCATCACCGCGGCCGACTCCGGCGAGACCGACGGTGGTGGTCGAGAACGGAGCCGTGGTCGGTCCGGTGGATGTCGGCCACCGGGGGTCGGTGGTGACGGTCCGGGTCGACGAGGATGCCGTCGAGGACAAAGTGGTCGAGCTCGAGCTCGTCAGCGACCCCTACCACCCTTGGGCAGAAGGGAGTCCCGACACCCGTGAGCTCGGCATCGTACTCCTCGGGCTCGAGTTCGAACCGGCGCGGCCGACGGAGGGGTGGTGGTCGGTCCCGGTCCACCGCTGACGTTGCCCTCAGGGCCGGTCCGGCATCGCGTCGTCGTCTGTCAGGTAACCCCATCGCGAGTGCCGGATGGCGTGGTTGTTGCCACTGCCTCAGCCTCTTGCAACAACATCGGATTCCAGGAAAGGACGATGCTCAGAGGCAGATCGCCGGCGAGGGCGCCTCGCGTTTCTTTCGAGCTCCGGGGCTTCACGAGAGTGTGCGGAATCCGCGGGTCGAACGTGGTCGATGCTAGGGTTGGGCTTTGTTTCGGCGGTCCGGCCGCAGGGTCGAGAGGCTCGCAGCGCCGCCGTTGGAGGAGGGCCGCGTGATGGTTCGTGGGGTGTCGCTCCTGCCGGAGCTCGAGACGTACGTGGCGGAGAGAATCGCCGAGTTGGACGAGATTCCCTCACCGAGGAGGCGGAATCTCGAGAGCCTTTCCGAATGGGTCGGGGAACGAATGAACGCCGGGCAACCGGTGAAGCTGATCTTTATCTGCACCCATAACTCCCGCCGGAGTCATATGGCCCAGCTCTGGGCCCAGCTCGCCGCCCGGGTCTTCGCTGTGCCTGGAGTCGAGACCTACTCCGGCGGTACCGAGGCCACCGCTTTCAACTGCCGGGCGGTGGCCGCGCTCAACCGCGCGGGCTTTCTGGTCGAGCCCTTCAGCGACGGAGCCAACCCCATTTACGAGGTGAGCTTCGAGCCGGGGATGGAGCCTCTGCAGGCCTTCTCCAAGGTCTACACGGATCCGCCGAACCCCAACGAAGGCTACGGCGCCGTGTTGACCTGTGCCGCGGCCGACGCCGGTTGTCCGGTGGTCTTCGGCGCCGAGCGGCGGATCTCCATTCCCTACGAGGACCCGGGAGACCACGACGGCACCGAAGGCGAGACCGCCGCCTACGACGAGCGGTGCCGGCGGATCGCCCGCGAGATGCTCTACGTCTTCTCGGTGGCTGCTGATCGCTGATGTGTCCTCGGCGGGGACGCATGGCGTTCGGTATCCTTGTCGAGTTCAGTGGACGACATCGAGCGGAGGCACCATGAATCGCGACGAGCTGCGACAGATACTCGAAGAGGTGGCCTCGGGATCGGCCGGGGTAAATGACGCCGCTGAGCGATTGGCCTCGGCGGGGATCGACGACCTGGGCTTTGCCCGCATCGACACCGACCGGGAGCGCCGCACCGGCATCGCCGAGGTGATCTTCGCCCCCGGCAAGACCGACGAGCAGCTCGAGGTTCTGGTGAGCCGCTGTCTCGAGCTCCACGGCAAGGTGCTGGTCACCCGGCTCGAGGCCGAGCGGGCGCTGCCGCTGCTCGGGAGGTACTCGGGGCTGCGCTTCCACGATGCCGCCCGGGTTCTCGAGGCCCGCCCCGTGGAGGATCCGATCTACCCGTCGGTGGCGGTAGTCTCGGCGGGAACATCGGATCTACCAGTCGCCGAGGAGGCCGCGGTGGTGCTCGAGCACCTGGGCCATTCCGTCGACCGGGTGGCGGACGTGGGCGTCGCCGGGATCCATCGGCTCTTCTCCCAGCTCGAACGGCTGCGGGCGGCGCGGGCGATCGTCGTGGCCGCCGGGATGGAGGGCGCCCTGCCCTCGGTGGTGGCCGGGCTCGTCGATCGGCCGGTGGTGGCGGTCCCAACCTCGGTGGGCTACGGGGCGTCGTTCGGCGGCGTCGCCGCCCTGCTCGGGATGCTCAACTCCTGCGCCGCCGGAATCGGGGTGGTCAATATCGACAATGGCTTCGGCGCCGCGACCCTGGTCCACCGGATCGCGCTGAGCGACGGAGGTGAGGGGTGAGCCGCCGGGTGCTGTACCTCGACTGCGCCGGCGGCGCCGCCGGCGACATGGTGCTCTGCGCGTTCGCCGAGGCCGCCGGTTGCGCCCACCGCATCGAGCAGCTGCCGCGGACCCTCGGCTTTTCCGACGTCACCATCGAGTGGCCCGCCGGCCGCGCCGGGGGCTTTGCCGCCCGGCGGCTCCGGGTGGGCTTCGACCCAGCGGCTCATCCGGAGCACCGGACGCTTGCCGACGTGGAGGCCCTCCTCGGCGACGCGGAGCTCCCCGACGCGGTGACGCTGATGGCGATGCACGTCTTCCGAACCCTGGCCGAGGCCGAGGCCGAGGTCCACGGGGCCACCGTCGAGTCGGTCCACTTCCACGAGGTCGGCGCGGTGGACGCCGTCGTCGACATCGTCGGCGCCTGCCTCGCGCTGGACGAGCTCGCCGTCGACGAGGTGGTGTGCTCGTCCCTGCCCATGGGTACCGGGACCGTGGAGTGCGCTCACGGCACCCTGCCCCTTCCGGCGCCCGCCGTAGCGGCCATGCTGCCCGGGGTGCCGGTGCACGCGGCGGGTGTGGAAGGTGAGACCGTCACTCCCACCGGCGCTGCCCTGGTCACCACCTTCGCCCACCGATTCGCGCCCATGCCCGCCATGACCGTGGAGGCGGTAGGGGTCGGCGCCGGATCTGCCGAACGGCCGGGCCTGCCGAATGTTCTGCGGGCGTTCGTCGGCGAGGCGGTGGAGCCTGCCGGAATCGGGCGCACCGACCACGTCATCGTCGAGTGCAACGTCGACGACTGCGACCCACGGGTGCTGCCCGTGGTCATCGACCGCCTCCTGGTTTCCGGCGCCCTGGACGCGTCGGTGACCCCCATCGTCATGAAGAAGGGTCGGCCGGCCCACCTGATCTCGGCCCTGGCGCCGGCGGCGTCCCTCGACGCGGTGGTCGGGGTGCTCCTGCGCGAGACCACCTCCCTCGGTTGCCGCAGCTACCCGGTGACCAAGCACCACCTGGGCCGGCGGATGGAGACGGTTGCGACGCCGTGGGGCGAGGTGCCGGTGAAGCTCGCTCTCGACGGCGACACGGTTCTGCGGCGGGTGCCGGAGTTCGAGGCCTGTGCGGCTCTGGCCCGTGCGACGGGAGTGCCGGTGAGAGACATCCTGGCCGCCGCGGGCGGTGGGACGGACGACCACTGATGGGCGGCCCCAGCTGGGACGCGCTGCTGGACTGGTTTCGCGACCGGGGCTCGGTGCTGGTGGCATTTTCGGGCGGGGTCGACAGCACCCTCCTCGCTCGAGCAGCGGCCGATGCGCTCCGCGACCGGGCCGTCGCGCTGACCGCAGTCTCGGCCTCGCTGGCGCCGGCCGAGCTGAACGATGCCAAGGCGCTGGCGGCGGACATCGGCATCACCCATCTCCTGGAGACATCCGGCGAGACCTCGCTGCCGCAGTATCTCGTCAACGACGGCGACCGGTGCTACCACTGCAAGACGGAGCTGTATCGAATCTGCGCCAGGGTGGCCTCCCAGCGCGGACTCGCCGTCATCGTCAACGGCCTCAACACCGACGATCTGTCGGACCACCGACCGGGCAACCGGGCCGCCGACGAAGCCGGGGTTCGTTCTCCCTTCGTGGAGCTCGGATTCGACAAGGCGGCGATTCGGGAACTCTCCGCTCGGCTCGGGCTCCCCACGGCGTCCAAGCCCGAGCTCGCCTGTCTGGCCTCGCGGTTTCCCACGGGAACCGCCATCACCATCGCCGGCCTCGAGCGGGTGGCTGCCGCGGAGCAGGTGGTGGCGACGCTCGGGTTTTCACAGGTCCGGGTGCGTTTCCACGGCGATCTGGCCCGGATCGAGGTGCCCGCCGACGAAATCGTGCGTTTAGCTGACAACGTTGTGCGCGAAAAGCTCCTCGATGGTGTCCGCGCTGCGGGCTTCCGCTTCGTCACGGTGGATCTGGCCGGGTACAAACGAGGATCCTCGAACCCCGTGGCGATGGGCGAGGATTGAGCCAGAGCCGCCCGGGCTCGGGGTGATCCCTGGCGCCGATTTCCTACCGCGATTCCTGTTACGGCCCCCGCCGCTGCCGATGCCACTGCCGCTGCCACGGGTACTGCCACGGTGACGGGCTGTACCCTCATCGCCGGCCTTCTGGGTTGACGCCGCCTACCGGCAGCAACAACCCAGCGTCGTCCGAGCAAGGCGGTCATGTCAGAGAATGAGCACGCGTTGACCGCCTGCTCGGACGAGCGACGGCCTGCCTGCAGGATTCATCGACGCACCCTGTATGAGCTCCCCGTGGATTGCCAAGCACGCATTGTGCATTGGCGCTCGTGACCGGTGGAATTTGCAGGCACAATGTCGTGCATGGCACGTCCCGCCGAACGCCGATGTGCGCGGTGGCGTTGATTCGACGCGCTCGTAACCGGGCCCGGATTGTGGTGCGCGCGTCCTCGCGCGCAGACGACAACATTGATCGACCCGCCGCGCTCAAGTAGGCTCATTCGTTGGGGGAACAGTGACCGAACCGCTGCATGACCAGGAGCCGCTCAAGGGCGTGCCGGAGCCGGCTGCCGACGCGACCGGTGTGAACTTCGCGCCGGATGGTCTGCGCGACGCGGCGTCCAGGGTCGAAGATCTGATCGCTGCCGGCAATGACGCTGCGCTCGACGAGGTGGTCCGGGGAACCCACGCGGCGGACCTGGCGGCGCTGCTGGGAGTTCTGTCCCACGAGCTGTGGCCGGTTCTCCTCAGCCGGCTGGACATCGCCCGGATCTCCGATCTCATGGAGGAGCTGCCGGATCACCTTCGGGATGATCTCGCCGAGCACCTGCTGCCGCAGCAGCTCTCCGACGCCGTCGAGGAGATGGCTTCGGACGACGCCGCCGACGTCATCGCCGATCTCCCCGACGACGTGGCCAAGGACGTCATCAGGGCCATGTCCCGCGAGGATCGTCGCGAGGTCGAGACCCTCCTCGCCTACCCCGAGGACTCGGCCGGCGGACTCATGCAGACCGAGTTGGTCTCCATCAGCGAAGACTCCACCGTCGACGAGGTCGTGGCCGAGCTGCGGTCCCTGACCGAGGGTATCGGCGAGATCTTCTTCGTGTATGTGGTCGATGCCGGCGGGCGGCTCGTCGGGGTGCTCAACCTCGGTGCGTTGCTGCTGTTCAAAGGCGACCGGCCGATCCGGGACCTGATGAAAACCAGGATTCACGCCGTCCATCCGGAAGAGGATCAGGAGAGCGTGGCCCAGATGTTCAAGCGTTACGACCTGGTGGCGCTTCCGGTGGTTGATGCCGACGGGAAATTGCTCGGTCGAATTCTCTACGATGATGTGGTCGACGTCCTCCACGAAGAGGCGGACGAGGACATCATGCACATGGCGGGCGCCACCACGGGTGAGCCCGAGCTGGTCTACACCGACCAGCTCTTCCGCATCGCCGGGATGCGGCTGCCGTGGCTGCTCGCCACCCTCGCCGGCCTGGCGGTGCCCGCCGTGCTGACCCGGGGGTTCCAGGTCTCCTTCCCGCACATGGAGGCCCTGGTGCCATTCGTTCTGGTGATCGGAGCCATGGGCGGCAACGTGGGTTCCCAGTCGGCGACCATCGTCGTCCGCGGCTTCGCCACCGGGCGTGTGGACTTCCAGAATCTCGGCCACTTTCTGTTCAAGGAGCTGGTGGTGAGCTCCCTGATGGGTCTTGCCTGTGGAGCGTTGTCGGGTCTGGTGAGTCAGATCTGGCACGGCGATGTGAGGCTCTCGGCCACCGTTGCCATCTCGATGACGGTGGCCATCGTCGCGTCGGCCGTCCTCGGCGTGCTGGTTCCGTTCTTCTTCCGCCTGGTCAAGATCGACCCGGCCATCGCCGCCGGTCCCGCGGTGACCACCATCGACGACATCGTCGCCATCGGCATCTACTACGCCGTTGCGCTGCTGCTGATCACGGCGTAAGCAGTCCTTGTCTCCGCATCGGGCGCAGTCGACGCCCGATGGGGAGACAACGAGCAAGAATCGGGTGGATCGGATGCCGGTCGACAGGTAGATTGGCGCCATGGACATGCATCAGCCACATCGCGACTACGAAACGATCGCGCGGGCCCTGGAGGTCCTCGCCGAGCACCGCAGGCAGCGTCCCTCCCTCGGCGATGTCGCCCAGCACGTCGGTTTGAGCCAGTTCCACTTCCAGAGGCTCTTCAGCCGGTGGGTGGGCATCAGCCCCAAGCGGTTTCTCCAGTTCCTCACGGTCGAGCACGCACGACGGTGCCTCGCCGAGACCCGGTCGGTCCTCGAGGCCAGCGTCGAGGCCGGGCTCTCCTCGCCGGGCCGGCTGCACGATCTCATGGTGTCGGTGGATGCCGTGACCCCGGGCGAGTACCGCAGGGGCGGGGCCGGGCTGACCATCCGGTGCGGTTCGGCAAACAGCCCGTTCGGCAGCTGCTTCGTCGCCGCCACCGAGCGCGGAGTCTGCTGGCTGGCGTTTCCCGGAGAAGCCGCCGATGAGAGCCGGGCCGAGCTCCAGCGGCATTTCTCGGGCGCGACGGTGGTCGAAGACGCCGCGGCGGCAGAGGGGTTGGTGGCCCGAATCTTCGACGATCCGGGCGGCGGTTCGCGGCGGCCGCCGGTGTTGCTGTCAGGGACGAACTTCCAGCTCAAGGTCTGGGAAGCTCTCCTGCGGATTCCCGAGGGTGCGCTCTGTTCGTACTCCGATCTGGCGTCGGCCATGGGCCGGCCATCGGCGACCCGGGCGGTGGCGTCGGCGGTGGCGGCGAACCACATCGCGGTCCTCATTCCCTGCCACCGGGTGATCCGTGCCACGGGCGCTTTCGGACAGTATCGCTGGGGCGCCGCCAGGAAAGCCGCGCTCATCGGCTGGGAGCAGGCGATGAGCCAGACCGTTGCGGCTCGATGAACCGAAGAAGCCACGCGACTCACCACTGAGAGTGGTCAACGCTGACGTTCGCGGGTATCAATACAGCGATGTCTCTGTGCGGCTCTGTGCCGCTGTGTCTCTGTGGTGAGAGCGTCTGCCGCTACGGCAGAGGTTCGAAGTGGCAGGTGAAGTGGCGGAGCATCTTCTTCTGCTTGGTGATGCGGTGGCCGGGAATTCGGTGGCGCTCGTCCCAAACCTGTTCGATGACCTCGACCAGGTAGTCGAAGTGGCTCTGCGTGTAGACCCGGCGCGGGAAGGCCAGGCGGACGAGCTCGAGGGGTGAGGGCTGTTCGACGCCGTCGGCATCGAAGTGACCGAACATCACCGTGCCGAGCTCCACCGCCCGCACGCCGCCGGCGAGATAAAGAGCGTTGACCACGCCGACCCCCGGGTAGTGGAGGGCGTCCATGTCGGGGAGCATGGCCTTGGCGTCGAGGAAGACTGCGTGGCCGCCGGCGGGCCGCACCATGGGGACGCCGATCGTGTCGAGGCGGGTGACCATATACTCCACGGTGGCGTGGCGGTAGACCTGATAATCGACGTCCAGCGCTTCCCGGAGACCGACCGCGATGGCCTCGAGATCACGGCCGGCGAGCCCGCCGTAGGTGGGAAAGCCCTCGCGCAGGATGAGAAGGTTTCTGAACTGTTCCGCCCAGGCGTCGTTGCGGCACACCAGGAAGCCGCCGATGTTGGCCAGGCCGTCCTTCTTGCAGCTCATGGTGGCGCCGTCGGCCAGGGCGAACATTTCCTGGGCGATCTCCATGAGGTCCCTATCGCCGTAGCCCGCCTCGCGCTCGCGGACGAAGTAGGCGTTCTCGGCGAAGCGGCAGGCATCGATGACGAAGGGAATGCCGTGCTCCGCCAGCACCGCCTTGACCTCCTTCAGATTGGCCATGGACACGGGTTGGCCGCCCCCGGTGTTGTTGGTCACGGTCATCATGGCGAACGGGATCTTCTCGACCCCGTGCTCCGCGATGCAGGCGCGCAGGGCGTCGACGTCCATGTTGCCCTTGAACGGCGCTTCGGCCTGGGTGTCGAAGGCTTCGGCGCAGGGCAGGTTCAAGGCGACGGCGCCGCAAAACTCGATGTTGGCGCGGGTGGTGTCGAAGTGGCTGTTGTTGGGAATCACGTCACCGGGCGAGGCGATGCACTCGGCGAGGATCCCCTCGGCGGCGCGGCCCTGGTGGGTGGGCATAATGTGCTTCATGCCGGTGATCTCGCGCACGCTGGCTTCGAACCGCTTCCACGAGCGCGAACCCGCGTAACTCTCGTCGCCGATCATCAGTGCCGCCCACTGCTCGGTGGACATGGCGCCGGTGCCCGAGTCGGTGAGCAGGTCGATGCAGCAGTCCTCGGCGTCGAGGAGGAAGACGTTGTGGTGGGCCGCGGCCAGGGCGGCCTCGCGTTCGGCGGCGGTGGTGATCTTCAACGGCTCGGTCATCTTGATCCGAAAGGGCTCGATGATGGTGCGCATGATGCCTCCACGTCCCGCTCGCTGTCAGGTAGCGAGATTGCTCCGAGCCTACGCCGATTCCTTCGTGGGTCAAGGGGAGGGACGTTCTTGGGGCCATCGGGTCCTTGATTGTGGAGCAGGCTTCCCCAAATCCGGCCTTCTGTACCGGCGCCACCTGACGGTGGCGCCGGTACAGCGTCGCCCGATCAGCGCGGTCAGCGAAAGCGACCGGGAAGACAATGACCGCGCTGATCGGGCGAGCGGCGGCCTACCTTGGGGCCGGTAGATGGGACCCGGGACGGTCGGGCTCGGCGATTGCCACTCACGTGCATTGTGCGCAGCTCGCTCTGAGCCGTGAGGTCAAGGGAATGCACAATGACGTGAATGGCACGTCCGTCCCAACGCCAATGTGCGCGCTCGGGTGGGGGGGGCGAGATGATGGCTGCCACGGCCACGGCCACGGCGACGGACGACGCCCCGGCCGGGTGACCGGCGTCACCCGAGGCGAGATCCTCGATGATTCCGGGTCTCGATTGAGCTATGCTTCGAGCGGGGCCGCGCCCCGAACCGATCAAGGAGTCCTCATGAAAATCGGCACTCGCAAACCACGGAAGAAGCTCAGAGCTGTCCTGGTCCTCGTCGTGATCACACTCCTCGCCGTCGTCGGCTGGCTCGGTTTCCGGGTCGGACCCGACCCCGAGATCATGCTCTCCACGGATTATCCGGCGGTGGGCAGGGCCACCATCGTGACGGCATTGTTCTCGGAGCCGGGGCGCGGGCTCGGTGAGATTCGCCTGGAGCTCATCCAGGGCGACCGGATCGAGGTGCTGGACCGTGAGATCTTCGAGCCCGGTTCCCCGCTGCCGTGGTCCGGCGACCGGGGCACCGCCGATGCCGCACTGTCATCGTCGGTGGGCTCCGAGGCCTTCGACTGGCTCGCTGAGGGCGAGGTGACGCTTCGAGCCACCGCCGACGTCGCGTCGGGCTTTTTCCGTCGCACTCCGCCGGTGGTCGAGGAGGCGACCCTGCCGGTGCGGCTGCGGCCGCCCCGCCTGGAGCTCGTCTCGTCACAGCACTACGTCCGACAGGGTGGTGCCGGAGCCGTCGTCTACAGGGTGGGCGATACCGCTGTGACCTCAGGCGTACGGGCGGCGGCGCACGTCTCACCCGGCTCACCCCTGGAGGGCGGCGGCCCCGACGACCGATTCGTGATCTATGCCCTTCCGTGGGACCTGGATGACGCGGGTGAGGTGCGGCTCTTTGCCGAAGACGACGCCGGCAACCGGGTCGAGCGGCCCTTCATCGATCTCTTCAAGGCCCGTCCACCGCGGAGGGATACCATCCGGATCAGCGACGGTTTCCTCGAGCGGGTCGTGCCCGCCATCGCGAGCCGGACCCCCGGCTTCGACGACTCGGGATCGCTTCTCGATCAGTATGTCGAGATCAACTCGAACCTGCGGCACGCCGAGCTCGAGCGAGTGGCGGAGCTGTCGACGCTGAGCGATCCCACGTTCCTGTGGTCCGGGCCCTTTCTCCAGATGGCCAACTCGGCTCGGATGGCGGGCTTTGCCGAGACCAGAACCTACGTCTACGATGGGGGCGAGGTCGACCGCCAGACCCACCTCGGGCTCGACCTGGCCTCCACCTCCCACGCCCCGGTTCCGGCGCCGAACGCTGGGCGGGTCCTTTTTGCCGGCTGGATGACCCTGTATGGCAACGCCGTCATCATCGACCACGGCTACGGCCTGCTCTCGATCAGCGCCCACCTGTCCGCGATCGAGGTCAGCGACGGTGAGTCGGTCGAGCGCGGACAGAGGATCGGCGCCAGCGGCGCCACCGGTCTCGCCGGCGGTGACCACCTCCACCTCGAAATCTTTGTCCACGGCCAGTCGGTGGATCCCGTCGAGTGGCTCGACGCCCGTTGGATCGAGAACAACATCACCTCGAAGCTCGGGTAAGGGAGACTTCGCTCACCCGCAACGGACAGCTTCGCAGAAAATCCGGCGTGGTTGGAATATGGCGGGTGACAGCGTCGGTTTCAGGTGGTGTAAGCTGAATCTCAACATTGAAGGGTCAAGAACATGTCGACGGTGGCGCTAGACAAATCCAACTTTGATCATCTGGTTCTCGGTGACGGAATCACGTTGATCGACTGCTGGGCTCCGTGGTGTCAGGGGTGTCGACAGTTCGACCCCGTTTTCGACGCGGCGGCCGAGCGCCATCCGTCCCACACCTTCGCCAAGCTGAACACCCAGGCCGAGAGCGAGCTGACCGACAAGCTCGGGATCAAGCACATCCCGACGTTGATTCTGTTTCGCGACGGCATCCTGCTGCTGCGCCAGCCCGGGCACGCCCCGGCCGAGGCTCTCGACGAGATCGTTGAGAAGGCCGAGGGTCTCGACATGGACCAGGTTCGTGCGGCAATGGAAGAAGAGACGTCTGGATAGGGTTGTTTACGGGGAGAATGCGCGGTCGCGGACCGCATGAATACCAACCATCAACGACAAAGGAGCACATCATGGCCGAGATCCAGGAAGCCAACATCGAATTCAAGAAACAGCTGAGCGTGAAGTGGGTCAAGGGCGCGTCGGGCCGCACCTACCTGTGCCCGGTGGACGCGCTCCAGCGCTTCGACAACCCGACCGAAGACCAGCTCAAGACCATCTGTGTCGACGAGTCGGAGAATCCCCAGAACGACTGACCGCGACCTGCCGACCGAAGTAAGCGAACCAGCGGCGCCGCCGTGCTGAACGAGCCGGCGGCGCTGCTTTCTCAAGGAGGCACAATGCCGACCCTCGTGACCAGGCCCGCTCCCGACTTCACCGCCAACGCCGTGCTCGCCGACAACAGCATCGACGAGTCGTTCTCGCTCTCCTCGCTGCGCGGCAAGTACGTAATTCTTTTTTTCTACCCCCTCGATTTCACCTTCGTCTGCCCGACCGAGATCCTCGCCTTCGACGAGGCGCTGGACGAGTTCAAGCAGCGGGGCGCCGAGGTGGTCGGTGTCTCGGTGGACTCCCAGTACACGCACCTCGCGTGGAAGAAGACGGCCCCGGACAACGGCGGCATCGGGCCCATCCGCTATCCACTGGTGGCCGACCTCAAGAAGGACATCGCCCGCGACTACGGGGTTCTCTTCGACGATGAGGTGGCCCTGCGTGGCCTGTTTCTCATCGACAGGGAGGGTATCGTTCGGCACTCGGTGATCAACGACCTGCCCCTCGGGCGAAGTGTCGGCGAGGCGCTGCGAATGCTCGACGCGCTGCGCTTTCACGAAGAGAAGGGCGACGTCTGTCCCGCCAACTGGTCGGAAGGCGACGACGGCATGGACGCCTCGCCGGACGGGGTCGTCGACTACCTTTCGAAGTTCGCTGGCTGAGGCGGAGCCTCACGCCACCGCAAAGAGCATTCCAGCTCGGCGGAGGCGGTCGACGAGGTTCATTCCCATGGCGGCGGCCGGCGTCAGAACGCCGCCGTCGCCGTCGAGCTTGGCGTGGTCGAGGGCGAGACAGAGCGCGGACTCGCCGAGCATCTTTGCGGTCTCACCGTAGCCCGGGTCTTTGTCGCCCTGGATCCGGGCAGTCATGGTGAAGTCGTCGCCGCCAGCGGCGGTTCCGGTGCCGTGGAGACTGATGTGGAAGAACCCGTTGTCTCGGGTTTCCCTGCTCGGTCCTTCGCCGGGTGCCGGCAGCACGGTCCGGCTGAGCAGCGAACGCGTCGGACCCCAGCTCAGCGCCGCCACGAAGGCGCCCAGGCCACCGGCGAGGGCGGCGGCGGCGATCCGGCCCTTGAGTCCCGGCGGCAATCCGGTGACCTCGGCATAGCGGAAGTCGCGGCCGTAGCGCCAGCCGGCGAGGGCGTTGGACCGGCGGACGACGCGGGTGTTGATCGGCGCCATGACGAAGGGACCGGTCCAGCGGCCGAGCTCGGGGTCGAATCTCGGCCGGGCGAGATCGGGACCATCCGGCCCGTGGCGCTCGCCCTCGGGGTTGAGCGCGTAGGGGTCGCCGACGATGCGCCGGGTGTGGCGGTCGCTCTTCGCCTCCTCGATGACGTTGACGAGGCTCGCGACGGTGCCGCCCGAGAAGCCGCCGCGGTTGGCGCCGAGAACGAAGAGGACGCGGTCCGCTGGCGCCCCAAAGCGGGCGATCGCCGCCTCCTGCAGCATCAGGGTTCCGAGATCCGACGGAATGGAGTCAAAGCCGCAGCAGTGGACGATTCGGGCACCGGTAGAGCGCGCCCGCTGGTGGTGCCGGTCGATCATCGCTCGGATGAAGGGCACCTCGCCGGTGAGGTCGCAGTAGTCGGTGCCGGCCTCGACGCAGGCCGCCACCAGCTCATGGCCGTGATGGGCATAGGGTCCGACGGTGGTGCAGACCACCTCGGTCTCTTCGGCAAGGGCGTCGAGCGACGAGCGGTCGTGGCTGTCGGCGATGACCAACGGCAGCTCGGCGGCCGCCGGGCGTTCCTGGGCCAGTCGCTGCCGCAGGGCTTCGAGCCTGGGTCGGCTGCGCCCGGCCAGGGCGAGCCGGACACCGGTCTCGGACAGACCTTCGACCAGGTACTCGGCGACCAGCTCTCCGGTGAATCCGGTTGCCCCCCAGAGCACGATGTCGTGGCGGCGGTTCCGATCTCGGTGTTCTGTCATCTCGTTCTCCTTGTAACCGGTCTCCGGGTCTGGGATGACCATCTGCTGCCGGTCATCAGAATCGTCCCTCGAGGCTGCCGGCGTAGCCGGTGAGCTCGACATACCCTTCACCGCGCTGGCTCCCTTCGGCGTCGACGGGGCCCTCCCAATAGACAACCCCGGTTGTCGCGCGGCCGTCGAGCTCGGCGCCCGGCAGCAGACCGGTGACCACGAGCTCGATGCCGTGCGCGGGAACGCTCACCCGCCACCCTGTCGGATAACGGCCGCCGGTGTCGAGGCTCGTCCACCACCGCACGGGTTCGATGTCGAAGTCGTGGTGGAGCAGATGGGAGCTCGACCCGTCGGTGGCCACCACCGAGCCCGACGAGAAGGGGTCTGATGAACCGTCGTCCCGGCGGAGCTGGTAGACCATGAGGTCGCGGCCGTCGGACAGTCTCAGGCTGAACCAGTCCCAGCCGAAGACGCCGTCGCCGAGCTGGGAGCTGCCCCACTCGTGGTCGAACCAGGCAGCACCGGTCACTTCGGTTTCGAGGCCGTCGACCACGATTTGTCCACTCACCGCTATCCGAGTCCAGGTCAGATAGGCCGAAGCATTGCCGGGAGATGGGCCCTTCTGCGAGTAGCCGCGGTCACCCTGAAAAACAAGCGGTTTTTCAGGATCGAGCTCGAGCTCGAGACCGATCTTCTGATCGTGGGCGATGATGCGGATCCGTCCTGCCGCGTCGCGGCGCATCTCCCAGTCTTCCAGCCACACATCGAGGTCGTCCGTCGACCAGCCGGCGAGGCCGCCGCCGGAGCGCCGCAGGCGCTCGGCGTGGTGGAACTCGCCGGCGTCGATGTCCGCGACGGCAAGGTGGGCGGCGGCGATCTGTCGGGCGCGCAGCGTCGACGCCCCGGGTTCCGGGTCGCCTGCTGCGAGCCCCTGACGGAAGAAGGTAACCTGAAAGCCGTAGCGCCGTCCGTCAGCGGCGGTCACCCGACCGGTGACGTACCACCACTCGGTTCTAGTGTCGGGGTGGGCGCCGTGGTCGCGGGGAAAGCTGAGCTCGGGAGGTCCCGTGATCTCCCTCCACACGACCCGCTCGTCCGCTGCGGCGGCGGCCGCACCCGCGGCGATCGCGAGCACCATCACCCATGAAACGATCCGCATCAGACCTCCTCGCGAAGCGCGATTGCGGGTTCCATCCGGGCGGCGACCGCCGCCGGCGGCAGACCGGCCATCAGGCACGTCACGACGACCCATGTGGCCATGGCGGCCATGGAGCCCCAGGGCAGCACGAGCTCGAGGGACCAGCCGAAGGACTGCAGGTTGACCACCTTGACGAGAATGATCCCCACCGCGATGCCGACCAACGTCCCCGCCGCTGCCGCTGCGACTCCCAGGAGCCCCGCTTCAGCGACGACCATGGCGAGGAGCTGGCGCCGCGAGCCGCCGATGGCGCGGACCGTGGCGAGCTCACGCCGCCGTTCGCCGACCAGGGTCAGCAGGACCGTCACGATGGCGACCCCGGCCACCACCGCCGTCACCAGGTACATGGCGGTGGTGATGGCGAAGGTCCGTTCGAAGGCGGAGAGCACCGCCCCCTTGAGCTCGCGGTTGTCCAGGGCTTCGACGAGAAACCGTCCCCGGGTCGCCTCGAAGAAACGCTCTCGAGCGGCTGCCGGGTCGGTCTCCGGCGGCAGGAAGAGTGCCATGTCATCGGGCCCGAGATCGGGGAAGAAGCGCAGGAAGTCGGTCCGGTCGACAACCACCAGCCCGTGCGACCGAGAGTAGTCGCGAAAGACCCCCACCACCTCGCGTTCCAGGACGCCGCCGGGGAGTTCGAGCCGGACGGTGTCGCCCTCGCCGATGCCGAATCGGGTGGCGAAGGGCTCGTTGACGACGGCCGCCCGCTCGCGCCACGCGAGATCGAAGACCGCGGCCGAGTCACGCCCCGGAAAAGGTACGCTGCCGTGGAAGCGCACGACGTCGAAGGCGGCGGCGCCGAAGCTCACCGGGCGCCCGCGGTACTCGATGGTCTCGGAGTAGAAGGGATCGACGGTTTCGGCGCCGAAGAGGTCCTCGGCAATAGTGACGACCTCGGGATCGAGGCGGCCGATCCAGGCGCCGGTGTCGGCGGCCATGGGCCGGACCCAGAGATCGGCCCGCATGCCCGACTCCGTCCAGCTCTCCACCGTCGCCCGAAAGGAGCTCACCATGGTGGCGATGGCGACGGCGAGGGCGATGGCCACCGCCACCGATCCGGCAGCCCAGGCGGCCCGCTGGCGACCGGCCGACAGGGCGGCTGCCGCGAGCTGAAGGGCGGCGACCCGTAACCTGGCGAAGGGCAGGTGGCCGGCGCGGGCAAGGGTGTCGAGGAGGAGGCCGGAGGCGGCGAGGAGGCCGATCATGGCCACCAGTGCCGCGGTCAGCGCCGGGATCGGCAGATCGTTGACGGCTGGTGCGCGCACCAGGATGACGGCGAGGGCAGTCATCGCGAGGAGTACCGCCACAGCGGCGAGGCGTGCCTGCCGCGGCATTCGCTGGGGGGCGGTGCTGCGAAGACCCTGGAGCGGCGGCACCGACATGATCTCCTTCAGCGGCAGGAGCGAGGCTGCGAGCGCGGTGGCCACGGCCATGGCGAGTCCCACCGCGGCGAGCTGCGGGTCGAATCGGATCTCCGACGCCGGGATGCCACGAACCACCGACGAGACGGTGAAGCGGACGCTGGTCAGCGCTAGCCGGGCGCCACCGAAGCCGGCCGCGACGCCAATGGCGCCGCCGATGAGACCGATGCCGAGGGCCTCGACGAGCACGACCGCCGCGATCTTCGAACGAGCGGCGCCCATGGAGCGGAGCAGGGAAACGACGAATCGCCGCTGGACCACCGATGTCGCCAGGGTGGTGGCGATGAGCACACCGGCGACCAGCAACGAGATCGCAGACAGGGCAATCAGGTTGAAGCGCAGCGAGGCCAGCATCTGCTCGGCGAAGCGCCGCCGTTCCCCGGGCTCAGCCACCGAGACATCAGCGGGCAGCAGCTCGATGGTCCGCTCCCGCAGGGCCCCGGGGTCGGCGCCGGCGCGAGGGACGAGTTCGATTCGATCGAGCCGGCCGACCCGGCCGAGCACCTCCTGTGCCGGCGCGACATCCATGATGAGGACGCGTTCCCAGACGGCCGACAGCCCGTCGGCGTCGAAGACCTCGGCCACCTCGACGATTCGCAGGCGGCCACCCACCGAAACCGTCAGGTGGTCGCCGGGGGTGACGCCGAGTGTGGCGGCCAGCGGGCGCGAGACGAGCGCACCGAAACCGAGGAGCGTCGTCTCGAGATCCGGCAAGGCGCCGCTGTCCGCAAGGACCGGTCGAACCTGAGCGTCCAGCAGGAGATCGACGCCGAGCAGACGAACGCCGTCGCCGAGCTCCATCAGCAGCACCGTGTCCTCGACCACCGGGACGAGCAGCGCGTCGCCGGAGACCGGCCGCAGATCGGCCAGCAGCTCCTCCGGCAGCCCACCTGGCCGGGTGACCTCGAGCCGGACGGCGCCGGCCACCTCGTCGACGCCTTCGGCGAAGGAGGCGATGGCGGCCCGGCTGGCGGCAACGGTCGAGATCACCGCGGCGACCCCGGTGGCGACGCCGGCGACCGTGACGAGAAAGCGCCACGGGCGCCGGAGCAGCGGTCGCAGGAGCAGAGCGCGGAGGATCATGATTGAACCCGGTCCGAGCTCATTCCACCAGCCGTCCGTCGGCCAGCGTGCAGGTGCGATCGGCGGCGGCCGCCACTCGGGCGTCGTGGGTTGCGAGCAGCAACGCGGCGCCCTCGGTGCGGCGAAGCTCGTCGAGGAGCTCGATCACCGCCGCACCGGTGCGGCTGTCCAGGTTGCCGGTGGGTTCGTCGGCGACGACGACGCCCGGCCGGTGGACCAGCGCCCTGGCGACCGCGGTTCGCTGCTGCTCGCCGCCGGAGAGCTCGGAGGGATAGTGTCCGGCCCGGTGCGACAGCCCGACGCGGTGGATGAGAGCTCGGACCCGGTCGCGGTCGCGCCGCCCGTCGAGGGCCAGCGGCAGGGCAATGTTCTCTTCGACCGTGAGGTGGGGAACCAGGTGAAATGCCTGGAACACCATGCCGATGCGACGCCGCCGCAGCGCGACCAGCTCGGCCTCCGAGGCGGCGGAGACGTCGATGCCGCACACCCTGACCGTGCCTCGGTCGGGGCGGTCGACGGCGGCAACCAGGTTCAGGGCCGTCGACTTGCCGCAGCCCGACGGCCCGACGAGGGCGACGAGCTCGCCGCGGTCGAGGGTCAGGGTCAGCTCACCGAGAGCCCGAACGGTTTCCTCACCCCGCCTGTAGTCGCGCCCGGCGTTGACGAGTTCGACGACGGTATTCATCATCCAGCAAAACCCTTCGCCGGTCTCGAGCCTTCCATCAGCTCTCGGCGAACTCGCCGATCGGGCGGTAACAGAAAACGTAGGCGCCGTTGTCGACGATGACCTTGAGCTCGGCGCCCCGGGTGACGGCGTACTCGACGTAGCCGGGCATCTCGCAATCGCCGTGGCACTCGCTGGCGTGGGCCGGGCTCTCGCGGTCGGCGGCGCGGTCGTACCAGGAGAGGCAGATGGGCGCATCGAGGCGTCGCTCGGCAGTCTCGTCGGCGAGCCTCTTGGCGGTCGAGAAGTCGGGCTCGGTGTCGCCGGTGGTGATGGATTCGGTGGTCAGGGGGTCGAGCATGTTGCCTCCGGTCGGCCGCTCGGGCGAAGTCGACCGCCGGTGGTCAGGGTGTCCGACACCCACGTAAAGACCGCGCGATCCTGTTCCTGCTTTTCGGCGCTTCTTTTGCCGAGGGACGACAGGATCAGTCGCATCCGGTGGTTGTCGGCGAGGATCTCGCGGTGGCGGTCGAGAAACGCCCAGTAGAGATTGGTGATCGGGCAGTCCGCAGTCGGTCGAAAGGCGCAGGTCGAGCAGTAGTCGCTCATCCGGTTGAGGTAGGCGGCGCCCGAGACGTAGGGCTTCGTGGTCATCAGCGGACCGACGGCGAAGCTGCCCATGGCGAGGACGTTGGGCTCGACGACCCAGTCGTACGCATCGAGAAACGCGACCCAGAACCAGTCGGTGAGCTGGCGCGGTTCGACCTCGAGCAGGGTGGCGAGATTGGACAGCACCATGAGCCGGGTGATGTGGTGACTCCAGGCCTCGTCCCAGACGTCCCCGACCACACGGTCGAGACAGGCGAGCCCGGTCGGCCGGTTCGGCCAGAAGCCCTTGGGCAAAGGGCGGTCGGCGCCGAGCAGCGAGGGAGCAGCACCGCCGTCGGGTTCGTGGCCCGTCGCGGTGCGGGGCCAGCTCTCCCCGGTCCAGGCGCCCCATCCCGCGTCCCCTGGGCGGTCGGCGACGGTCGGCGCGGGCGCGCCCGGAAGCGAGCGGAAGCCGTCGGTTCGTTCGTGGACGTGGTGGACGAACTCGCGCCAGCCGAGAACCTGCCGAATAAACCCCTCCTGGCTGGCGATGGGCAGATCCATCGCAGCGACGTCGGCCACCACCCGGGCCGGCAGCAGCCGGTGGATGTTGAGCAAGCCGGCGATGCGGGTGTGAAAAAGCCCGCGACTGTGGACGGACATGGCGTCTTCGTAGGGACCGAAGAGCGGGAGGCAGTGGTCGCGCGCCCAGCTCCAGAGACGCTCGGCGTCGGCCGCGGTGGCCGGCAGGTTCTCGAGATCGACCGCGCCGGGGTGGTGCGGGAACCGCTGCTCGATGAGATCCGCCACCTCTCGGGTGATCGGGTCCGGTTCGAAGGCCGGGGGCGTCGGCGCCGCCGGCTCGCCGGGCCACGGTTTGCGATTGTCGGCGTCGAAGCTGTAGGTGCCGCCGATGGGCTTGCCTCGATCCATCAGCAGCCCGGTCTGCCGCCGCAGGTGGCGGTAAAAGGCGTCCATCCGCCACGGTGGCGTGCTTTTCTGGCTGGCGGCGAAGTCCCGCGGCTCGGAAAGCCAACCCTCGTGGGCGACCTCGATCAGGCCGCCGTCGTCGATGAGCGGTTGCAGGTCCGCCCTGAGCTCACGCTCCGCGGGCCGCATGACCTCGATGGGACCGAACTCGCCGATGAGCGGTTGCAGGGCGCTCCGGTACGGCCCGTCGGCGACGGCGACCCGCACGGCGACGCCGCGACGCACCTGCTCGAGCGCGAAGTGACGGCCGTTGGCGAGAATCAGCGCCAGCTTCTGCCGGTGGTAGGGGCGGCGGTCGGCCTTCCACGGGTTTTCCACCAGAATCAGCCCGAGGCTGGACGGTGGATCGCGGGACAACCGACCCAGGTCGCTCGACAGCTGGTCGTAGGGGACATAGAGCCAGCGGCGGCCGGTGGGATCGCGGTTGAGCCGCTCCAGCGCGCGGCCGAAATGGCTCACGACACCGGCTCGGACGGGCCTGGCCGGGAATTCTCCGGCGCCCGGACGACCTTGTCCTTCGAGGATCGCAGAGTTGTGACAAAGGACATCATGGAGCAAGAGAAAGTGTACGTGATCTTCGGCGGGACCGGAGGTATTGGTTCCCACGTGGTCCGGCGACTGGCCGGTGATGGCGCGAAGGTCATCGTCGCGGCGCGTTCGCTCGACCGTCTCGATGACCTGTCCGCCGACGTCGACGGTCTCGAGATCCATCGGGTCGAGGGCACGGATATCGGCGCCGTCGATGGTCTCGTCTCCGAGATCCGCTCGCGTCACGGCCGCATCGACGGCATCGTCAACTGCATTGGATCGATTCTGTTGAAGGCCGCCCACCAGACATCTGAGGAGGACTGGCGAAAAACCCTGTCGGCGAACCTCGATTCGGCCTTTGCGGTGGTTCGAGCCGGCGCGAAGGCGATGCGCCGGGATGGCGGGTCCATCGTCCTCATGTCCTCGGCCGCGGCCCGGGTCGGTATGCCGAGCCACGAGGCGATCGCGGCGGCCAAGGCCGGCGTCATCGGTCTCGGTCGTTCGGCGGCGGCAACCTACGCCGCGAAGGGGATTCGGGTCAACATCGTGGCTCCCGGGCTGGTCGACACCCCCATGGCGGCCGGCATCACCGGCAACCCTCTGATGCTCAAGGCATCCGCGGCCATGCACCCGCTGGGCAGGATCGGCCGACCGGAGGAAGTGGCCGAGGTGATCGCCTGGCTGGTCGCCGGTGAGAGTGCCTGGGTGACGGGTCAGGTCATCGGTGTGGATGGCGGGTTGGCGTCGGTGCGGACCAAGGCGACCAGCTAACTGGAAGCCTTCATGAGGTTTCGTCACGAGGTCAGTCAGGCGGCGATGTCCGGCTGACGAAGCGCTGCCGAAGGCAGGTCAGGCGAAGCCGACGACCAGACTCATGACCAGCATCGTCAAGGCGGGCAGCGACTTCATGGCGGGGTCCTTGACCTTGATGTGCATGGCCACGGCGCCGAGCATCAGAATTGCAATGCCGATAGCTGCAGGGCGGACGAGCACCGGGAACCAGATGCCGGCGATCAGACAGGCAGCGAACAGAATCTTCAGAAAACCGATCACCATCACCGACCATCCCGGGAGTCCGTAGGCGTCGAACTCGGCCTTCATGCTGTCGGCTGATCCGCCTCGCCACTGGGTCGCTTTCCCGAAGCGCAGGATCCAGACGTTGAAGATTCCCAACGCGACGACGGTTTGCAGGACTACGACGAGAGTCTCCATCTCGAACCACCTTATCTGTTCTTCACGTGAGCTGGCCTGACGATCGTACGTGCTTCGGGGCGAACCGTCCAGCGTCGTCTGCAGGTTTCGCCGTGTGAGCAATCCGGGTGGTTCACCCGTCAGGTCCCCCGCGAACCGTGGAGCACATGGCCGGTCAGTCCGATGACGAAACCGAGGCCGCAGATCACGAGGTAGACCCAATATGCGGGAACGGCGGCAATGGCGAAACCGAGGCCCCGGCGACGGGTGAGCAGCGAGAAGAAGCGCCGGTTGAGCAGGATGATGGTCAGCAGCAACAGCGCCGCGATGGCGAGCCCCCACCAGGGCTCGAAGAACACTGCGGCGAGCGAGATCGGCAGCAGACAGGCGGCGGCGACGCTGAGCCGATCGCCGGTCTTGACGTTGAGGTCATTGATGAGTCCCCCGCCATCGAGCATCACCCGGGTCCAGGGTATCGCACGACGGAAGAGATCGGTCGCCAGCATGTCACCGAGCCGCCACCGCTTGAGGTGCTGGACTTGAAGCGCTTTGACCAGCCGGATCGGGTGGCCTGCGGCAATGAGCCGGCCGCCGAACTCGATGTCCTCGATGCTCGGTTCGCCGAAGCTCTCGTCGAAGCCCCCGGCCTCGTGAAAGGCAGATCGCCGCACCGCACCGCACCCGGACCAGAAGGTCGAGGCCGTCTCGCAGGCCTGCTGGTGGACGTGGTGGTGCAGTAGGTTCCGGTACTGTGAGAAGAACCTGGGATCGCCGGGATTATCGTCGTACGAGCCGATCACCGCGGCGATGTCCGGGTTTGACAGCAGCGAGGCGACCCGGGCAGCGAAGTCGAGGGGAACCACGATATCGGCGTCGACGAAGGCGACGATCTCGACCTCGACCGCCTCGACCGCACGGTTGCGAGCCCGAGCCGGCCCGCCGCGTTCGTCGAGCACGAGCACGGTGGCGCCGGTGCCGCGGGCGATGTCTTCGTGAGCGCGGTTGGGGCCGTCGACGACCACGATCAGCTGTCCGGGTCGAGGGTCCAGCGTTGCCAGGGCCCGTGCACACCGCCGCCACCCATGGCCAGCGCCGCCCACCGGGACGACGATCGCGACATCCGATGCCGCGAAGACGCTGCCGGAAACCTCGCTCGGACGGCTCATCCGTGCTCCTCTCCTGCCGTTGCCCTCAGGCGCGGCGCGATGGCGTTCGGTGGAGACGCAGCCGGGACAGGAGGTTGTACAGCCAGGCCACGGAAAAGCCGAGCAGCGCACCGGTCAGGGCGCCGTACGCGAAGCCGACGATGGAACCGGCCCAGCTCACCGTGAATCCGGGGTAGTAGACCCCGAGCAGGGACAGGTTCTGGCCGACGTCCGGACCGCCCTTGATGAGCAGCCAGACGGTGGCGGCAAAGAGCCCGAACCCGCCGACCATGCCGGCGACGATGGCCACGATGGCGACCCGGACGCGGGCGATGGTTCTGGTGATGAGAAGCAGCTCGTCAGGTGATGCGTTCAATTCGTCCTCCGCTCAACGCCTCGAGGGTCGTCAGCTCGGCCAGCCGCCGCTCGAGGTTGCGTTCGAACACGCGGACCATGGCGTTGATCAGCTTCGCGGTCGCCCAGCCCAGAACGAAACCGATGGCGCCGACCTCGACCATCCCCACCGCCAAGCCCGGCCAGCTCATCTCGAATCCGAACAGGTAGTTCCCGAGCAGCGACAGCATCGGCACGAAGCTGGTGTCGGCGCGCAGCAGGGGCATCAAGGTCGCCACGGCGAGGGCCAGGCTCGCGGTGATCCCGACGGCGCCGCCGAGGGCGACCTCGTCGTAGGTTGCGAAGGCGTTGGCGAGAAGTTGATCGACGTCCCCGTCGTCGATGCGCGACGGCGTCAGCCGGTCTCGAACCCCGGGCTTCGCAGCCTCGTCGGTGCGGACCTCCTCGTGGAAGCTCTCGTCCTCGTTGATCGCCCACAGGTCAAAGTCCGCGCCGTCGATGTTGCGTGCGGCGTAGAGCCCCGCGAGCATGGAGTGATCCTGGTTGTTGTAGCGGTGCTGGCCGTTGCGACCGACGGTGAAGAGGTTGTCGAAACCGGCGAGCCAGTTTCGGATGACGTCGAGGTGGGCCTCGTACTCGCCGTCGTAGACGGGGTAGGCTCGGGGCATCCGAACCACGGTTCCGCTCCGCACCTCGTCCGAGCGGAAGAGCCCGATAGCTTCGGCCTCGGCGGCTCCGAGCTTGAGCAGCTCCTCGTCGGCCATGGTCCACAGCTCGTCGCCGCGGTTGACGAAGTACTCGAGACCGATGAAGGACTGCGACGGGTCGCTGACCATCTCCGGGCTCCAGTTCTTGAAGTTCTGGACGCGGCCGACATTGACCTCGGGGGCGTGGATGTAGATCCAGTTGTCCGGAAAGAGCTCCGCGCGGTCGACGATGAGCCCGATGATGAGGAAGTCGCGAAAACTCAGACCGTCGGCGGCGGCGAGCACCTCGGCCGGAGGTGCCGGGTCCATGGCGCGGACCAGCGAGCCGACGGGCATCGAGGACACTACGGATTCGCACTCCACCCGGCGGGCGCCGCCGCTCTCTTCGACGTCGACCGCCACCACTCGTCCGGCCGTGTGGTGCACCCGGGTCACCCGCGACCGCAGATGGGTGTCGATACCGTGCGCCGCCGCCAGGTCTCGACACCGTTCCCACATCATTCCCGGTCCGAGGCGGGGGTAGAGAAACTGCTCGATGAGGCTCGCCACGACCTCGCCGCCGCGGGTGCCGTCGCCGACGAAGGCGTTCTTCAGCGCGGTGACCAGGTTGAGGTTCTTGATTCGTTGGGCGGCCCAGGCCGCGCTGATCTCCTCGCACGGCATTCCCCACACCTTTTCGGTGTAGGTCTTGAAGAAGATCTCGTACAGGCGGCGCCCGAAGCGATTGCTGACCCAGGCATCGAAGGTGCTCTCGTCGTGGACCGGGAAGAGCTGCGCGTGGAGGTAGCTCAACACCACCCGGACCGCTTCGGTGACGCCGAGGCCGCGCAGGGCGTTGGCGGGCTTGAGCGGGTAATCGAAAAACCGGTCGTTGTAGAAGATCCTCGACATGCGCTCGCGGACGAGCAGATCGTCGCCGCAGATCTCGTGCCACAGGGCCTCGACCTCGCTGACCTTGGTGAAGAATCGGTGGCCGCCGATGTCCATCCGGCAGCCCTCAAAGATGACGCTTCGCGAGATGCCGCCGACGATGTCGTCGGCTTCGAAAACCGTGGCCCGGCGCCCGAGCTTGCCGAGCTCGAGAGCCGCGGTCAGGCCGGCCGGGCCGGCGCCGACGATCACCGTGTGCGAGTCGTTTGATATCGAGCTCATTTTGAGAAACCACCGCCCTGATTGCGTATCCACGAGGGTAACAGATTCTCGGCGCGGATCGTTCCAGAAAACGGAGTTTCGCTGAAGTCGAATCCTGCCAGCAGCTTCCGAGATGGCGGCGTGGCCAGCCGGTGGCCCACCGCATCATGTACCATGAAATCTCGATGATCCCGGTCAACTACCCCGTTCGCGGCTTCGCAGTGTGGGCCCGGCGCTGCTGCGTCCGGGGGGGTTGAGTCATGCGCCCCAACCTCGTCCACTGCTCCTACCACAAGTGTTTGACGGTCTATTTCCGCCGGGTCATGGACGCCGTCTTCAACCGCTGTCTGCCGTGGAGCGGCGGCTACCGGCACTTCAACAGCGACATCGATGCCTTTGTTGACGGGTTTGCCTCGTGCCGGGTGGCGACGGTCAACAACCGGGTGCCCGACCTGGAGCGGCTGGGCGAGTTTCGCCTGACGCGGTTCATCCGGGACCCCCGCGACCTGGTGGTCTCGGGCTACTTCTACCATCGGCGCGGCGCCGAGCCGTGGTGCACCATGGAGAACCCCTCTGACGAGGACTGGGAGTTCGCCAACGGCAGCGTCCCGCTCGGACTGCGGGAGGCCGGCGGGTCCTTCGCGGTCCACCTCCAATCGTTGTCCGAGGAGGACGGGCTGCTCGCCGAGCTGGAGTTTCGCCGGCCGCACTTCGAGTCGATGACCGGGTGGCCGGAATCCCACCCTGACATTCTTCTCTTCCGTTACGAGGACGTTCTCGGCCGCGAGGTCGAGGTCTTCGGTGAGATCTTCGACCACTACGGGCTGACGTGGCTCGAGCGGCGCCTTGGACTGTTCTTCGCCGAGCGCCACTCCCTCGCCCGGCGACGGGCCCCCGATCCGCACATCCGCAACCCGACCTCGGGTCAGTGGCGCAGCCGGTTCACGCCACGCGTCAAAGAAGCGTTCGACGCCGAGTGGGCAGATCTCGTCGAACGGCTCGGCTACCCGCCGGACTGAGACCGTGGCCGAGATCCTCGCCGTCACCGACGGTCCCGCGGGCATGCGGTTCTCGACCATCGAGCTGTGCCGGCGTCTCGTTGCTGCCGGGCACGCGGTGATCTTTGCCGGCGCGGCGTCGGCCCGCGAGCTGGCGGAGCATCACGGGCTCGGTTACCGCGAGCTCGAGCCGAATGGTCTCGGCGCCTTTCATAACGAGGACTCCACCGCCGGCGTCGTCGACCGGCTGCGTCGGATCCCGGAACGACGGCGGACGGCAGCAGCATCGACGGGTGCCAGCCGGTTCGCGGCGTTGCTCGATGAGCTCGGGCCGGACCTGGTCCTGCTCGACGGCGAGATGCACGAGCACATCGTGGTCGGGGCCGGTGCGGGCGTGCAGCTTGCCCTGCTCAACACCTTCTGTTCCATCTGGCGGCGACCTGGGTTGCCACCGCCGCACACCCCGATTCGGCCCGGGGTGGGATGGCGGGGAAACCGACTCGGGATGGCGTTGGCGTGGACCGCGTTCGATCTCCGCAAGCGGATCCGTTCGCTTCGGCATCGAATCGGGCGTGTGGGCTGCGATCGGGTCTCCGTGCTGCGGTCGATCGCCCGCGACGCCGGGTTCGACCTCGATCGAGAAGCCGACCCGAGCCAGTGGCTCATCCCGTTCACCTATCCACGGCTCCCGGCGCTCAGTCTGCACGCCTTCGAGTTCGAGTTCCACCACGAGCCGGCGCCCGGGGTGCGCTTTGTCGGCCCCATGGTGCTCGAGGAACGGCTCGATCCGCCGATGCCCGAAGCCGACCGACGTCGCCTCGACGCCGTGCTCGATCGCCGCCGGGGATCCGGATCCGAGGGCGCATTGCTCTACGCCGGTTTCGGCTCCTTCTTCACCGCCGACCGGAGGTGGCTGTGCCGGCTCATCGACGCCGTCGGGAAACGGCCGGACCGGGAGCTCGTGCTGGCGCTCGGCGACGGCCTCGATCCGGCGGAGCTGGGCGGGCTCCCGGAGGGCGTTTATGCCTTCGCCTGGGTGCCGCAGCTCGAGGTCCTGTCGCACGCCGACGCCGCCATCGTCCACGGCGGAATCAACACCATCGACGAGTGCGTGCTCGCCGGGGTCCCCATGCTCGTCGTCTGCGGCGGCGAGACCGACATGGCCGGCAACACGGCGAGGGTCCTCCACCACGGCCTCGGGCTCGCTGCCGATCCTGTCGGGGACGGCGCGGTTCACATCCTCGGCAGGCTCGATCGGTTGCTCGGCGATGCCGCCATCAAGGAAAACCTCGATCGGATGGGTCTCGCCTACCGAACCTATGCCGAAAACGGCGAGGTCGAGCGGGTCGTCGACGATCTCCTCGGCGGCCGTCGCGGAGCACCGCCGTGACCGGGTCGACCCGCCGCATCGCCACCGGGGTCGGCTGGCTCTACGGCTACCGCTGGGTCGAACGGATCATCGACTTCGCCTCGGTCGTCGTGCTGGCGCGGATTCTCGCTCCCGACGACTTCGGTCTCGTCGCCATCGCGGCCTCGGTGGTGACCATCATCGAGGGCTTGAGCGCCTTCGACGTCACCAAGGCCCTGATCCGCCACCGCGACGACGACCGCTCGCTCTACGACACCGCGTGGACCTTGTCGGCGCTTCGCGGTCTGCTCGCCGCGGTGATCATGATCGTCATCTCGCTGATTGTCGACGACCCGCGGATCGCGGCGATCCTCGTCGCCCTCGCCCTGAGCCCGATCCTCACCGGTCTCGCCAACCCACGGTTCGTGATGTTCGAGCGCGATCTCGTCTACTCACGGCTCGCGATCCTCACCCTTGGCGCCCGCATCCTCGCCTTCGCGGTCACGGTCGTCATCGCGGTGCTCACCCGCAGCTACTGGGCGCTGGTGATCGGCATGCTCGCCGGAACCCTGGCGAGCTTGGTGCTGGGGTATGTGCTGCGGCCGTTTCGGCCCCGTCCGTCGCTGGCGCGGTTCGGCGATATCTTCGCCTTCAGCGGCTGGCTGTCGTTGACCAGCGTGGTGACGACGCTGGCGATGGAGACCGACAAGATCATCGTCGGCCGGCTGCTCGGCATCACCGAGGCGGGCTACTACTTCATGACCCAACGGATCGGCGTCCTACCGACCCGCGAGCTGGTCAGCCCGCTGCAGCGCATCCTCTTTCCCTCCTTCAGCGAGCTCGTAGCGGACACCGCCCGACTCCGACAAGCGGCTCTCGAGTCGGTCAACGTCATCGGCACGCTGAGCCTCCCCGCCGGGTTTGGCTTCGCTCTCATCGCCGGCGACTTCGTGCCCCTTGTGCTCGGCGACCAGTGGGCCTCCACCGTGCCGCTGCTGGTCGTCCTGGTGCCCTATCTCGGATTCCGCGCCACGTTGTCCATGGCGCTGCCGTGCGTCATGGCCCTCGGGCGCACGCGCCTCCTCTTCGGTGTCAGCCTGGTCTACGGTCTGATCCACCTGCCGCTGTTCATCGGCTGCACCGCCGCCTTCGGCCTGTCGGGCGCCATCTGGAGCATCGTCGGCGCCGGGGTTGTCTACACCGCCCTGAACGCGTGGATGCTCCACCGGTGCCTCGGGCTCGGCCCGGGCGAGCTGGCGATCCAGCTCCGCCGCCCGTTGGCCGCCGCCCTGGCCATGGTCGGCGCCGTGCTCGGCCTCAGAGCCGCCCTGCCTTCCGCCTTCCTCGCTGCCCCACCCTCATGGGTCTCGCTGGCCGGCACCGTCGTGGTCGGCGCCACGGTCTTCACCGCGGTTGTGGCCTGCCTGTGGCGGGTCGAGGGACGGCCGCCGGGGCTGGAGCGCCGACTCCTCGACCTCCGTCCCTCACCGCCCGAGTAGAGAGCCGAACGCTCGTTCGGTCTGGCCGGCAACCGCCGGCCACGAGTGCGCCGCCGCGACCCGACGGCCGCCGTCGGCAAGTCGGGACTGGAGCGTCGGATCGCCCAGCGCTTGGGCCACCGCGGAGGCGAGCTCGGCGGGCGAGTCCGGTGGAATCAAGAGCGCACTCTCACCATCGGAGAGCATCTCAGGCCACGCCCCGACCGCGGTGGCCACCACCGGCACGCCGAACGCCAGCGCCAGGTAGAGCACTCCCGACTGACTGATGCTGCGGTAGGGCAGCACCAACAGGTCGGCGGCGGCGAAGAACCAGGAGACCTCGTCGAACGGGATGTACTCGAAGCGGTGGATCGCCCCGAGCTCGTCGGCCTGCCGCCGGAGCTGGTCGCGCCTCTCGGAGGTCAGTCGAACGGGGTCGCCGGCGATGACGAGCCGGGCTCCCGGCACTGCCGCGGCCACCTCGGGCCACGCGTCGAGCAACAGGTCGAGCCCCTTGTACTCCCGGAGATAGCCGAAGAACAGCGCCACCGGCTCGTCGGCCCCGAGCCCGAGCCGGGCCCGGGCGGTCTTCCGGTCCCGCGGGTCGTCGACCTCGACGAAGAACCCGTAGTCGCCGTGCGGGATGACCGCGACCCGGTCGGCGCCGACGCCGAACTCGTCGGCCAGTCGCCGCCGGTCGACCTCGGAGTGGGCGATGACGAGATCGGGCAGCCCGTGGATCCGTTTGTAGATCGCGTCCTGAAACGCGATGGGCTCGTGCGGTGTCACCTGGTGCGCGGTGGCCACCAGCGGTGCGCCGAGCCGCCGCAGCAGTCGAAGGTAGACCACCGCCGAGGTGTTGGTGCTGTGCAAGTGGATGACGTCGGGGCCGATGTCCCGCGCCAGCCGGGCCACGGCGCGGGCGTCGAGCACCGCCTCCACCTTGCGGCCCAGTGTGGCTGCCGCCCCCGGCCAACCGCGGCCGAAGCGCCGGCCGAGCCGTCCCACGGGCGTGTGCAATCGAACGCCGGAGGGGAGCTCACGATCGGCGAGCTCGAAGCCATCCGCGGTCACCAGATCGACCCGGTGGCCGCGCCCCGCCAACGCACCGGAGAGATTGAAGGCGTAGTGGATCAGACCTCCGCGGCCGAAGGTCTCGATCTCGAGCACTCGCAGGGGGGTCCCCGCCGCGTCGTTCATGGCAGTCTCGTCATCCGATCACGGTCCTCGATGGAGGGATCGTAGCAGGGTGGAAAGAACCGCGGGCCACATTCGGTTGGGCTAGACTGGGCGCGACATCAGGACCGGAACGAGCACCATCCAATGAGCGATTCGACCAGCGACACCCGCGTCGAGCGGCTACGAGAGGCCATCCGTCTCAAGAAGGCCTCTGCCTCGGCGCGCCGGGAGAGCCTTCCGGCCCGCCCGCTCGAGGCGCCCGCGCGCCTCGACGAGCTGCAGCGCGGGATCTGGCTGGCGCACACCATGGATCCCGAATCGCCGGCCTACAACCTGGTCAGCGCCTGCCGGGTTCGTGGTGAGCTCGACCCGGTCGCTGTCGACACCGCCTTTGCTCGGGTCGTTGCCCGCCACCGGTTGCTGCGATCGACCTTTGCGACGGATGGTGGCGACGTTCTCCAGATCATCCACCCCGATGTCTCCGTCGAGCTCGATCGGATTCAAACCGAGCCGGGGTGCGCCGTCGAGACGGCAATCGCGGTGGCGAAGCGACCCTTCGACCTGGAAACGCTCCCCCTGATCCGACTGCACCTCGTCGACGAGGCCGGCGGCGGTGAGCGGCTGCTGGTGCTCGTGCTCCACCACCTGCTCTCGGACGAGCGCTCGCTCGCCGGGTTGTGGCGGGAGCTCGCGGCGGCGGTGGCCGGCGAGCTCGACGCTGCCGAGCCCGCACCGCAGTACGACGATTGGGCGTACTGGAGGAGAACTGTTGATCCCGAAGCCGATGCCGGCGGGCTCGACTTCTGGCGGCGGCGGCTCGATCCGCCGCCCGGCGACCTGGAGCTGCCGTTCGATCGATCGGTCGATGTTGAAGGGCCGCGGGGACGGTTGCAGACCCTCGGGCTCGACGATCGGGTGGCGGAGCGGCTCCGCCGGTTCGCCGGCGCAACTGGAACCACGCCGTTCGCCATCGGCGCGTTTGCCTACCGGCTGCTGCTGCAGCGTCTTGCGGGCGAGGACTCGTTCGCCTTCGCCACCCCGGTCTCGACCCGCTCACACCCGTCGGTGGTCGGGATGCTCGGCGCCTTCATCAACCCCGTCGTCGTGCCCACCGCCATCGACGAGGATCGCACCGTCGACGACGAGATGCGGCGCTTCGACCGCGAGCTTCGGGAGCTGCTCGGCCACGCCGCGACGCCGTTTCACACCATCGCCGAGACGCTGGCCCCGGCGCGCAACCCCGGCCGGCACCCACTCTTCCAGACCATGTTCGTCCACCAGGAGCGTGTCCCGCTTCCCGAGATCGGCGGCGCCCGACTCGAGGAGGTGATCCTCGACCTCGGCGACTCGAAGTTCGATCTGACTCTCTTTCTCACCGACAACGACGGGGCTCTCGAGGTGGCGGCGGAGTTTCGCGCCGACCGTTTCGACGACAGGGCGATCAGCCGGCTCCTGGTCAGCTACGCGGCCGGGCTCTCCGGGCTGGTCGAGGACCCGCAGCGGACGGTGGCGGAGGTCCTCGTCCTCGATGCCGCCGAGCTGGCTCGAATCGATCGGGTCTCCCGCGGCGAGGTCCTCGATCTCACGACGACGACCACGATGCCTGAGCAGATCCATGGCTGGAGTCGTCGCACCCCCGACGCCACCGCGGTCCGATTCGGCGACGATCGCCTGGACTTCGCGGCGTTGTCGCGGCGCGCCGCGGCCATCGAACGTGCGCTTGGTGACGCGGGTTTCGGCCCCGGGGATCGGATCGGCGTCTTCCTTCCGCGCTCGGTGGAGCTCGTCGCCGGGTTGGTCGGGATCCACCGCGGCGGGGCGGCCTATGTCCCTCTCGATCCGGCCTATCCCGCGGAGCGCAACCGACAGGTGCTCGCCGACGCCGAGGTCCGCGCGGTGCTCACGACCTCCGCGCTCGGGGCAGATCTGCCTGAAGGCCCGTGGTCGGTGGTCCACACGGAGAGCGTGGGGCCGGGCGACGAAACCGAGCCCGACACGCCCACCGTCGACCCGGGGAGCGCCGCCTACATCCTCTACACCTCGGGCTCCACCGGACGGCCCAAGGGAGTCGTCGTGACGCACGGCAACCTCCAGGCGTCCACCGCCGCCCGGCTCCAGGTCTACGGCGCCGACCCGCCGCGCTACCTGCTGCTGCCGAGCGTCGCCTTCGACAGCTCGGTGGCGGGGATCTTCGGCACGTTGGCCGCCGGCGGCGCCCTGGTCATCCCCGGTGACGACGAGGTGCTCGACCCGCGGCGGCTGGCGGCGCTGATCCGCGCGGCCGGGGTCACCCACCTGCTCTGCGTTCCGTCGCTCTACGCTCGGCTGCTCGAGGCCGACTCGGAGGCGGCCTCGAGGCTCGCAGTCGCCATCGTCGCCGGCGAGAGCTGCCCGCCGGCGCTGGTGGCCGAGCACCTCCGCGTCGCTCCCGACACCCGGCTCTTCAACGAGTACGGTCCAACCGAAGGGACGGTCTGGGCGACGGTCCACGAGATGGCGGCCGAGGATGCACGCCGACCGGTGCCGATCGGACGGCCGATCCCCGGAGTCCGCGTCGATATCGTCGACCACCGGGGTCGACCGGTGCCGTTCGGTGTGCCGGGCCGGGCGTGGATCGCGGGTCCGACGGTGGCCGAGGGCTACTGGCGGCAGCCGGAGCTCACCACCGGGCGCTTCGCCGGCGACCCGGTGGATGGCCCTCCGGCTCGGCGCTACGCCACCGGCGACCTCATGAGCTGGACCGAGGACGGGCTGCTGCGCTTCCACGGTCGCGAGGACGAGCAGCTCAAGATTCGCGGGTTCCGCATCGAACCGGGGGAGATCGAGACGGCGCTGACCGATCTCGATGGTGTCCACCGGGCGGCGGTGGTGGCCCGGGGTCTGGGCTCGGATCCGGCAGCGGCCGATCATTTGGTGGCCTTTGTCGAGACGGTCGATGGCGGGATGCCGGACGGTTGGCGGAGCGGGTTGGAACGGCAGTTGCCAGCGCACATGATTCCGACTCGACTGATCGTTGTGGAAGAGCTGCCGCAGCTGCCGAACGGGAAGATCGACCGCGGACGCTTGGTCGAGGCCCGGCTCGCGCCCGAGGATCGCCCCGGCGATGCGGCAGCTGCCGGCACGCCGCGCGAGGCGACCCTTATCGCGATCTGGGAGGGACTGCTCGGACGGCGCGGCATCGGTCCCGACGACAATTTCTTCACCCTCGGCGGGCACTCGCTGCTCGCGGTCGAACTCGCCCTCGCCATCGAGCGCGACCTCGGGGTCGTGCTGCCTCCGGCGGAGGTCTTCGCCAACCCCACGGTCCGCCGTCTGGCCGCCCGGATCGACGATGACGCCGGCACCGACACACCGCTGTTCGAACACCTCTTCCCGATCCAGCCGGGAGGGGGGGGCGATCCGTTCATCGTCGCGATCCCGCATTTCTTCGCCGATCTCTTCGCCGACCGCTTTCGCGGCGAGCGGCCGGTCTACGGGCTGCGCGGCGTGGGTCACCGGCCTGAGGGCAACCTCGGTCGGTGGCGGACCATGGCCGACCTGGGCCGGGAGCTCGTTGACGAGATCGAGCACCGGTTTCCGGACCGGCCGCTGATCATCGCCGGCTACTCCTTCGGCGCGTCGATGGCCCTCGAGGCGGTGCGGATCCTGGAGCAGCGGGGGATCCCGGTACGCCGGCTGCTGCTCATCGCCCCAATGCCGTTCGACATTGCTCGCCTGGGCCCGCTGCGGCTGCAGATCGACGATCTCGGCCGGCCGGTGGACCAACTGACGAGCGTTGAGGTCGCCGGGCGTTGGCTCCGCGCCAACAGCCCGCTGACCCTCGCCCCATACCGCCGGTTGTGGCGCCGGGTGGTGGTGGAGGGGTGGCGGCGGTGGCTCTGCCACGTCGGTCGGATGCGCCGGGCGCTCGGGCTGCCGTTGACCGAAAGGATCCTCTGGGCCGATGTCCGGGTCGACCGGTTTCGGCTCCACTCCCGCTACCGTCCCGGCACGGTTCGCACCCCCACGGTGATCTTCAACGCCGTGGAACCCTCCACCGACGCCGCCGCGACCTGGCGGGCGATCTTTGAAGGACCGTTGACGGTGGTCGACAGCCCCGATCCGCACCTCGATGGCGGCTCGGTCGAGGCGGCCCGGCGGGTCATCCTCGAGCATCTCGATGATTTGGAGGACGTGTGAGACCGTCCACGATCTCCGCCCCGCAGCGTCCGTCCGAACGGAGCCTCGGTGTGGTCGATGGAGTCGCCTCGCGGATCCGGCCCGACGACCCGGCGCTCGAGGACTGGACCTCGAACTATCTGCGCGAACACCGGCTGCGGCTCGCCACCGACATCGACCTCGTGGTCGAACACGTTCCGGCGGGCGCCCGGGTGATCGACACCGGGGCGGCTCCTTTCGTCGCCACCGCAGCCCTGGCGTCGCTCGGCTACGACGTGTTGGCGGTGGATCTCCGGCCCGAACGGTTCGCGAGTGCCATCGATGAGCTCGGGCTCGATGTTCGGCGCTGCGATATCGAAACGGAGCTGCTGCCCATCGCCGACGCGAACGTCGACGCAGTTCTCTTCAACGAGCTCTTCGAGCACCTGCGCATCAACCCGATCTTCACCATGGGCGAGGTACTCCGGGTGCTTGTGCCGGGCGGTGTGCTGCTGCTGTCGACGCCGAACCTTCGGTCGTTTCGCGGGATTCGAAACCTTGTGTTGCGCAACCAGGGTCACGCGGTCTCGGGTGGCGTCTACCGCCAGTACGACAAGCTCCGCACCCTCGGCCACATGGGCCACGTCCGCGAGTACACCACCTCGGAGACCATCGACTTCCTCCATCGGAGCGGCTTCGCCACCGAGGACCTCGTCTTCCGCGGCGGCCACGGCCGGGGGGTCGTCGGTCTCGCCGAACGGCTCACCCCGTCCATGCGGCCCTTCGTCACGGTCATCGCCCGCCGGCCGCGGGTGCGCGATGGGGAAGCGGCTCCATGACTCGCGGCGGGATCACCGGCAGGATCTTCGTCGTCGGGGTGCCCCGATCGGGCACGACCCTGCTCCAGGCGCTGCTCGCGGCGCACGACGACGTCACCTCATTCACCGAGAGCCACCTTTTCGACCGCTCCTTTTCGGTCGTTTCCGGACTCGGGCCGATCCTGACCTCGGATCCGACGCCGCGGCTGGTCGAGTTCCTCGCCGAGAACGACGCTTCCGAGCTCGATGCCGCCCGCTGGTTCGGTCCGCCGCCGCCGCTTGAACTCCGGTGGCGTGCATTCATGCCGATGCGCACCCGGCGGGTGGCGCGGCGCCTGGTCGACGTCCTCGACGAGATCGCTCTCCGCCGGGGGGCTTCGGTCTGGCTCGAGAAGACGCCGCGCAACCTGCGGTCGATTCCGCTGCTTGAGCGGGTCTGCGACGACGGCGTTCCGGCCCATTTCGTCCACCTCGTCCGCGACGGGCTCGAGACGGTGGCGTCGCTTCGCCGCGCGTCAAAACAGTGGGAGCGGACGTACACTCTGGATGAGTGCGTTCGGAGGTGGAACCACGATGTCGCGCTCACCGTCGGCCGCCTCGGCGAGCCCGGCCACCACGCCGTGCTTTACGAGGCCCTCACCACCGACCCGGAGGCGGTGCTGCGGCCGCTGCTCGCCGCCCTCGAACTCCCCTGGCAACCCGAGATCCTTACCGGCTATGGCGAAGCTGCCCAGGGCGTTGTCGCCGCCGACGAGAGTTGGAAAGACGGTGTCGGTCGGGAAATCCGCCCGTCGGCGACCGCCGGGCTCGAGCTCGGCGAACAACAACGGGACCACGTCACGGCATCGCTTCACAGCAACCTCTACGACGCCGTCGCAACACAGGCGGTGGGCGGCGCCCGACATGGCTGAACCGTCCACCCGCGAGCCGCTTGTTTCGATCGTCGTGCCGTTTTACGACAGCGGCCGCCACCTGGGAGCCTGCATCGAGGCGCTGCTCGCTCTCGACGTGGCACCCGGCGAGGTCGAGCTCATCCTCGTCGACAACGCCTCGACTGACGACTCGGCGACCATTGCGGCGGGTTTTCGGGGGATCACCGTGCTGCACGAAGCGACCCCGGGGGCCTATGCGGCGCGCAACACCGGGGTCCGAGTGGCCCGGGCGCCGATTATCGCGTTCACCGACGCCGACTGCACAGTCGACCGCGACTGGGCCCGGGCGATCCTTGCGTCGATGGCCGACCCTGAGACCGGCGCAGTCATCGGCCAGTGTCGGTATCCGAAGGACGCGAGCAGCACGTTGCGGGTGCTCGGCGCCTGGGAGAACGCCAAGGCCGCCCACGTCACCCGGCGCTGCCCACCTGCCAACCGGTTCGCCTACTGCAACAACATGGCGGTCCGCGCCTCGCTCTTCGACGAGATCGGTCTCTTCCGCGAGTGGCGGCGGGCTGCCGACAGCGAGCTCGTCCACCGGATGGCGGCCGAGCGACCCGAGCTCGAGCTCCGCTACGACCCGGCGATGCGGATCACCCACCACGAGTTCACCCGGGCGCGCGACCGCGCCCGCCGTCTCCGGCTCTACACGGAGACCAACACGCAGATCGACGGCTTCTGCGAGCTCACCGCGCTCCAGCGGCTCCGCGTGCTGGCGAGCTGGCTCCTCGGCGCCGGCCGCTGACGCCGGCCGCTGTCGTCGTCAGCTCTCCGTCCGCATCTCCTCGACGTCGGCGAGGATGCGGTCCTCGGCCAACCGCGCCAGTTCGGCGAGCACCGGGTGCGAGAACAATGACTCGAGCGGCAGATCGATGTCGTACTCGCGGCAGAGCTGCAGCATGACCTGCATGGCCGTGAGCGACGAGCCGCCGAGTGAGAAGAAGCTGTCGTCGGCGCCGACCCGCTCGACCCCGAGCTCGGTCTGCCAGAGATCGGCGAGGAACTCCTCCACCGGGCCGTCCGGGGCGCGGTAGGGCCGTTCCGGGAGCCGGCCGTGAACCGCCGCGGCGAGGGCCCGTTCGTCAACCTTGCCGCTGGCGGCGAGCGGGATGGCGTCGACCCTGCCGAGTCGGACCGGAACCAGCGGCCCGGGGAGGATTTCGGCCAGCTCGGCGCGCAGCTCGCTCTCGAGCCGCTCCTCGTCGGCTACATAGTAGGCCTCGAGCACCGACTGCGCTCCACCGGCGGGCTCGGGTTCGTAGCCGATCTCTTCGAGGATCGTTTCGACCCGTTCGAGATCGATATCGTCGTCGAGCTCGTCGAGGGCGTCGTCTCGCGTCTTGTGCCCCATCCGCACGTCCCAGCTGTAGGGCAACGCGTAGTTGTGGAAGCCGCGCTCGGTCTGGTGGACCCAGATCCCGACATCGTTGATGAGGCAGTTGGTCGACCGTCCGGTGTCCGTCGGTCTCGACCACGCTGCCTGCTCGCCGAGATAGCGGTAGACCTCGTCGAGCCCGACGTCGACATAGCGGTAGAAGTCGACGAAGCGGATCTCTGAGAAGATCCTGTCGTCAGCAAAGATCGAGGTGTCGAGCGATCGCGTCGCCTCGTCGGGGACGCGGTGGTAGACCTTGCGCGCCGCGAGCACCGCGTCGTCGACTTCCTCCGGGCTGCAGCGGCCGCCGCGGAACATGTCCTCGGTCAACCGGGTCTCGAACATCTGGCCGCGCGACAGCCCGGTGACGATGATTGGGATGCCGAGCTCGTGGGCGCGCTGCATGCTCAGGGTGTAGATCGTCTTGAAACAGCCGTTGCAGACGTTGGAGAACCGCATCAGGCTGTCGCGGAAGATCGCTTTCATCGCCGGGGTGGTGGCGAACTCGATGGGTACGTCGAGCGCCGAGGTGATCCGGCGGATGTTCTCCTTCGCGCCCTCCGAGATGTAGCCGTTGTCGAGGGTGAAGGCGTAGACCCTGAGCCCCATGTCAACGAGCCGGCAGAGGGCGTAGCTGCTGTCCTTGCCGCCGCTGTAGAGCATCAGACAGTCGTAGTCGGAGGTGTTCGTCCGCCGCGACTCATCGAAGACGGCTCGCAGCTCGTCTTCGGATTTGAAGTAGTCGGCGGCGTGGGCCTCGATCGACTCGAAGGTGCGGCACACGCTGCACACCCCGTCGTCGTCGAGGGCGGTCTTCGGGACATTGGTGGCGAGACCGCAGCGGACGCAGTGACGGACGGACCCGGTTCCGGTCGCGGCGGCGGCCGGGCGGCGGGCGATGACCGCGCAGTCGGTGATTCCGGGAAGCGACCGCACGGCGTGCTCGATCTCGCCGGGCTCGACCCGGAACCCCGAAACCTTGAGCTGGCGGTCGAGCCGGCCGAGGTACTCGAGAACGCCGTCCTCGCGCAACCGCACCCGGTCTCCGGTGCGATAGCGGCGCCGGTCCCTCCCGGCGGGGTCCGGCCGGAATCGCTCGTTGGTCAAATCGTCGAGCCCGTGGTAGCCCCTGGCGAGACCCGGTCGGGACACCCACAGCTCTCCGGGTACGCCCACCGGAACGGCGGTGCCGGACTCGTTGAGAATCTCCACCGTGACGTGGTCCGCGGGGCGGCCGATGGGAACATCGGGACTGCTGTCCGCCGCCGGATCGAAACAGTGTGCGACACAACCGACCACCGCCTCGGTGGGGCCGTACTCGTTGGTCAGCTCGAGACGGCCGTCAAGCTGGCTGTTGGCCGCCGCGGCGAGCCGGGTCGGCAGGTTCTCGCCGCCCAGCACCATCCGCCGGATCCGCGAGCCCTCGAGCCCAATCCGGACGAGCAGCGCCAGGTGCGACGGCGTCAACTTGATGAGGTCGGCCGCGTCGGCTTCGGCGACGTCCATCAGCGCGGTGTCCACCGGTCCGTCGGGCTCTGGGTAGATTTCGAGCGTCCCTCCGCTGATCAACGGGAGAAAGAGGCTGGTGACGGTCAGATCGAAGGCGAGCGAGGTGAACAGAGCGAAAGTCAGCCGCTCGCCCCGGACATACTGCTGCTCGGCCCAACCCAGGTACTCGGCAAGTCCGAGGTGGTCGACCACGACGCCCTTGGGCCGACCCGTCGATCCCGAGGTGTAGATGAGGTAGGCGACGTCGTCCAGGCGCGGGCCGGCGTCGAGCTCGGTGACCCCGGCTTGTGCAGCGACCGTCTCTGCGATATCGAGAACGGGGACCGTCGCATCTGCACGGTCGTGGGGTGAGCCGGCGGCCGCGAGGACGAGCGTGGCTCCCGAGTCGTCGACGATCTCGGCGAGCCGCGACGCGGGCGCTGAGGGATCGACGGGAACGTAGGCGGCCCGAGCCCGCAACGCGGCGAGGATCGCGGTGACGGTTTCCACCGAGCGCCGGCCCGCCACCACGACCCGGTCGCCGGGTTCGACGCCGTGCGCTCGGATCACCGCCGCCAGGGCGAGCACTCGGTCCGCCAGCTCGCCGAATCGAAGCTCGACACCGCCCTGGCGTAGCGCCACCCGGTCGGGGTGGAGCCGAACGCACGCCTCGAACCGATCGACGATCGTGCGGTCGGCCAGCGGGGCACCGCCGGTGTCGTTGAGCCGGCCGAGCATCTCGATCTCGTCGTCGAGTACCAGGTCGATCTCGGCGATCCGCCGGTCGGGGTCGGCGAGCACGGCGTCGAGCAAACGGGCAAAGTGGCCGGCGATCCGGTGGCGCAGCGGCTCGGGGAGAACGCCGTCGTTACAGTCGAAATGGAGGGTTGTCCGGCCGGAGCCCGAGAAGTCGTGCACTTGGAGCCGGAGCGCGTGAACGCTGTCGCCGTGGCCGGGGTGGACCCAGGTGACATCGGCCGGCCGGCCGGCGATCTCGCCGAACCGGACAGGGACGTAGTTGAGGACAATGTTGCTCGCGCTGGCGGCCGATGGCGAGCTCAGTCCCGGTTGGGCGTGGGTCAGAAACCGCATGGACTCGTCGAGACACCGCGAGGCGAGGCTGCGGAAGGTGTCGTCGGGTCGGACCTCGGCCGCAAAGGGAAAGAGCTCGATGAAGCAGCCGAGGGCACGTTTAGCGTCCGCCGTCGGGCGCCCGGCCACTGGTGCGTCGAACCCGACCTCGTCGCCGCCCCCGACGCGGGACAGCCACGCCGAGAGCGCGGTCGCGAAGAGGTTGAAGCGAGCGAGCTCGAACGACGGACTCGCGAAACCCTCCGCGGCGCAGAGCGCGTCCAGCGCGCGGGTCCGCGCCTCATCGAGAACGAGGGTCTCCCTCGTGCTCGGGGTGTCGGTGGGGGAGGCCGAACGCCCGTAAAGTGGCGCAATGCGGCCGGGCCGGTGGTCGCGATCTCTCCAGTGGGCGCGAGCCGCGTCGGTGTTGCCGGTGCGAGCGAGCAGGGCTGCCGCCGTCGGGTAGGAGTCGGCCGGAGCACCGGGTCGGTCGGGGCGACCGTCGACCATCGCCAGGTAGGTGTCGCTCACCTGCCGGACGAGCAGCTCGGTCGACCAGGCGTCGCACACGAGGTGGTGCTGGTTGAGATACCAGCCCGTGCGGCCGTCGGCGAGCGGCACGAGGACGCTGTCGACGAGTTCTCCCGACAGCTCGAGCGGCCGGCGGCAGCGGTCGGCGCACCAGCGGTCGAAGTCGTCGCGGGTAACGCCGCCGTCGTCGAGCTCGACGACCACGGTTTCGCGAGCCGAGTCTCGCATCGACCGCGTGGCCTGGCCGGACGGGTCGGTGGAGATCCGGGTTCGGAGGACGTCGCTGGCGTCGGCGACCTCCCGCCAGGCCCGGCGAAAGACCTCGCGGTCGAGATCGGCGGGGAGGACGAAGGCGAACGCCATGTTGTAGAGCGGGCTCGCCGGGTGGAGCCGCTGGCCGATGAGGATCTGCAGCTGGCTGTGCGTCAGGGCGCCGCCCGTCGTCGCGCTTCTCGCGTGGATGCTCATGCCGGTCAGCCGTCCGACTCGCGGTCTCGGGTGGCGCGCACGACATAGGCGGCCAGCACCCTCGCGTTCTGGAAGTTCTCGACCAGGAAGTCGGTGGGCTTCATCCCGATGGCGAAGGTCTCGTCGACAAAGGTGGCGAGCCGGAGCACCGCCACCGAGTCGAGCAGCTCTCCGGAGAGCAGATCGTCGTCCGGACCGATGTCGAGGCCCTCGGCGATGAGTTCCTCGCCGATGAAATCGAGGATCCGCCGCTGGATCCCGGCTGGGTTCACGGGTCGATCATCATGCATGAGTTTCACCATCATCAGCGAGGGCCGCCACCAGCTTCTTCCGGTCGACCTTGCCCGTGGGGGTTCTCGGCAGCGAGCTCAGAATCTCGATCTCGGACGGCACGGCGTAGAGCGGCAGCGATGTCTTGAGACCATCAAGCAGGCTCTTCTGCGTGACCTCTACGTTCGGATCGACCACCACTGCGGCGCGGACGATCGAGCTGCCCTCGCCGTCGGAAACCGCGAACGCCGCCGCCTCGTGGACCGGAGCGAGACCGAGCAGCGCAGTCTCGACCTCCTCGAGCTCGACCCGATAGCCGCGGACCTTGACCTGGAGATCCGCCCGCCCGGCGAACGTCAGGTTGCCGTCTGAAAGCGTCCGCACCCGGTCGCCGGTTCGGAAGTAGATGTCGTCGAAACCACCGGGGGCGGGCCGGCGGACGAGGACCCGGCGGTTGCGGTCGGGGTCGCCCCAGTAGCCCGACATGACGGTCGAGCCCCTGATCAGGAGTTCGCCGGTGCCGCCGCCGGTGACCTCCTCGAGGGCATCGTCGACCACCAGCGCCTCGGTGTTGGAACAGGGCCGGCCGATGGGCAGCGGCGACGGCGCGGCATCCTTCTCGGGCAGGTGGTAGTAGGTGCAGACGTTGACCTCAGTCGAGCCGTAGACGTGGCTGAAGCGGGCGCTCGGAAGCCGTGCCCTGAGGTGATGCAGGTGCTTCTCGGGGAAGGTCTCGCCGGCGAACAACACCCACCTGAGCGACGCGAGATTCCGCTCCTCGAGGTTGCCGCGCAGCAGCAGCTGGACCAGGGCGGTGGGCACCGAGTACCAGATCGACACCCGCTCGCCCTCGATGACCTGCGCCAGGCTCGCCGGCATGAGCATCGCCGCCGGGGTCAGGATCACCGTCGTCGCCGCCGCTCGGGCGGCAGCGTAGAAGTCGAAGGTCGCGAAACAGGTGTGATGCGACGAGTGGTTGCTCAACCTGTCGTCGGGCCTCAAGCCGTACGTCTCCACTGCCCACTCGACGAAGGCGAGGGCGCTGGAGTGGGTGTGGCGGATCAGCTTCGGCTCGCCGGTGGAGCCGGAGGTGTGCAGGACATACGACGTATCGAGCCCGCCGACGTTGACAACGAGCGGCCGGTCCGACGCGAGCTGGTCGACCGCGGACCACGGCAAGGTTGGCACCGATCCGGTGTCACCGGGTTCGAGCCCGATGGTGTGGGAGAGATCGACATCTGCAGCGAGGAGATCGGCGACGGTCTTTCGCCGTCCGGGCTCGGTGACCAGACGGGTGGCACCCGTCGCCCGGAGGATCCGCGAGATCTGCTCCACCGGCGACTTGGGGTCGATGGGGACGAGCGCGCCGCCGGCGGCGAGAACCCCGTAGAAGGCGGCTGGTACGTCGAGGGATTTGCCGAGCAGTACCGCGACGCGGTCGCCGCGGCGGACCCCGGTGTCGAGCAGCGCCCGAGCGACGCCGTTGACGCGGACCGCGAGCTCCTGCCAGGTCAGGCCGGCGCCGTCGCAGCGGGCGGCGTCGCCGTCGGGCCGGCGCATCGCCGCCTCGTCGACCATTCGGTGCAGGGTCACCGGCATCCCGCACCTCCGAGTGACAAAAATCGTTTCACTTCAGTACCTTGTCGAAGATCGGCGTGACCAACTCGGACATGGGGATGTCGATGTCCAGCGAGCGCTCGGCAACCCAAGCCGCCGAGACCAGGATCAGAAAGACCGCCCCGGCGGGCATCAGAAACCGGACGTAGGCGGGCAGGCGGCGGAGCAGGAAGAGAATTGGGAAGACCACGGCGACAATGACCACCTGGCCGATCTCGACCCCCAGGTTGAAGGCGAAAAGCGGCAGCCAGAGGTGCTCGCCGAGGACGCCCATCTCGGACAGCGCTCCGGCGAATCCGAAGCCGTGGAAAAGGCCGAAGCCGAGGACCACGAGCCACACTCGGCCGCGGAAGATGTGGAGGAGGATATCGGCGGCGGCGATGGCGATGGAGGCGGCGATGACGACCTCGACGAAACGTCCCGGCAGCTCGATCACCCCGAGCGCCGCCAGGCTGAGGGTCAGACTGTGGGCGACGGTGAAGGCGGTGACGATCTTGATCACGTTGAGCAGCGCGGGTCCGAACCGGTCGATGGGTCGCCACTTTCCGTCTTCTCTCGTCATCACCGCCGGCAGCAGCAGGGCGATGAGGAACAGGATGTGGTCGATGCCCTCCCAGATGTGATCGATGCCGAGCCCGACCACCGCGACGAAACCGCGCCAGCGGCCCGTGGTCGTCAGATCCAGCGAGTGACGCCGCGAGTCCGGGCTGAACACCAGCGAGATGCCGGCCTCGTTGGCGAAGGTACCGGTGGCCCAGTTGGTCTCGATGAGCACGAAGCCGCGATGCGCCGGGTCCTCGTCGAAGAGGACGGAGTAATCGAAGGTGAGGCGTTCGGGAACCGAATCATAGCCGCCGATGTCGAAGGGCATGAGCACGTAACCATCGTTCACCGGGAGGAAGTCGTGCTCGCGGAAGGTGATCGGGAGCTCCGAGCCGTCGGCCGAGATGGTCACCTTTTTCTGGTAGTAGTCTTCCAGGAACCCGATGTGCTCGTCGAGGTTGGTTTCGGTGATCTCGCGGTCGGTTCCCTCGAGCCCGAGGGCCGGGTTGAGGTCCTCGAGGGCGATCTCGAACCGGCCGGTCAGCGAACGCTCGTAGACCTGGAGGTAGAGGTAGCTCTGGCCGACGGTGTGGCCCTCGACCTGGACCGCGCCGAGGGTACCGACGACCACCACCGCCGCAGCGAGGATCACGCGCCGGACAGGGGCGTCGTGCGAACCCATTGCTCGTCGTCCGCCGGCGCCCTTCATTTCAACCCCCGCAGGCCGGCGATCAAGTTCCGTTGAATCTCGGATGTGCCGACGTAGAGGGTGGTCGCCAGGGCATCGCGCAGCTCGCGCTCGAGTTCGTATTCGGTCATGTAGCCATATCCTCCGAAGATCTGGACCGCCCGCCTGCAGCAGCGAACGTAGGCTTCGCTCACTGCCAGCTTGGCCAGCGCCGACTCGCGCGTCGCGGTCCCGTGGTGCATCCGGTGCCAGGCCGCCCGGTGAAGCAGCAAACGGGCACCGTCGAGATCGAGCTCCATGTCGGCGATGGCGTGGGAGATCGCCTGGTTGCCGCCGATGGGGCCCGAGCCGGTTGTACGCTCCCGAGCGTGCTCGACGCAGCGAGCGAGAACCCGCTCCATGGCTCCCACCGCCGGTGCCATGACCATCAATCGCTCGAGGTCCATGGTTTGGTTGAAGACCATGGCGCCGGAACCGACCCCGCCGAGCACTGCCGACGCCGGGACCCGACAGCCGTCGAGGAACACCTGCGCCATCGGACTGGTCCGCAATCCCATTTTCTCGATGGGTGAACCGACTTCGATCCCGGTGGTGTCGGCGGGAACGACGAAGCAGGTCAGCGCCGCGAAGCCGCTGGCGGCGGTTCGGGCGTAGATCAGCAACAGGTCCGCGATCGGAGCGTTGGTGACAAAGGTCTTGCCGCCGTCGAGGATCCAGTCGTCCCCGTCCCGGGTTGCGGAGGTCGTGAGCCCGAGGGCGTTGGAACCCGAGTCCGGTTCGGTGATGCCGGTGGCGCCGATGATCGAACCGTCGATCAGCCCCGGAAGCCACTGGCTTTGCTGCTCTTCGTCACCGAACTCGACGATCGGTCCGGCGCACGACGCGGTGTGGGCGGTGACGGCGAAGACGAGGCCGTTGTCCAGGCCCCCGGCGCCAATCGCTTCGAGAACGGCGACGGAGGTCAGCAGATCGTGGCCGCCGCCGCCGTAGCCCTCGGGCGCCATCAAACCCTGGAGACCGAAGTCGGCGCAGGCCTGCCAGAGCTCGCGGGAAAAGGCGTTCGTGGCCTCACGATCGACGACGCCGTCAGCGAGCCGCCGTGAGGCGAACTCGGTGGCGCTGGTGCGGAGTGCGCGTTGCTCCTCGGTCCAGTCGAAATCCATCGGCCCTCCGGCGTCCGTTCAAACTCCCCCGACGACGTTCGCGTCTGTCTTTAACGACTCGTGGGACAATCCTACAGAATCCAGCTGCGTCGAGTGGCGATTCTTTCTCCCAGCGATGCCCGGTGTGCCTGTCTCATGAACGAGAGCAACATTGCGTGAGCCTGGTTTGTTTCAGCGTTGTCGATTCGGTTCGATGCGCAGGGCCGGTTGTCGTGACCGCAGCCGATGACCAGCAGCGCTCGGGTGCCGACGATCTCCGCCGTCCGCCATCGGTGGTGCAACAATGGGGATCGTGACGATTCCCGAAGATGCGAGTGAGGGTCGCCGAGCTCGGCAGTCCGGCCGACTCCTGTGGTGGTACCTGGGGCTCGTCCTCATCCACCTGCTGCTGGGTTTGCCGGCGCAGCAACCGACCGTGCTGTCCGATGAGCTGGGATATCTCGGCAACGCCAGGTATCTTGCCGGCACCGCGCATCTTCCGAACATGGAAGGGACTCAGCTGTACCACTTCGGATACTCGCTGGTGCTGCTGCCGGCCTTCTGGCTGTTCTCGAATCCGGTCTCGACCTACCAGGCGGTCATCGCCGTCAACGCCTTCCTGGCCAGCTCGCTCATCGTGCCGCTTTTCTTTCTCTTGACGGGTCCTCTGCGGGTCCCAGCCCGGTCAGCACGGTGGATCGCCTTCACCTGTTGTCTCTACCCGCCGCTGATCTTCCACTCCTGGATCGCGTGGTCGGAGAACGCTTACATACCGCTGTATGCCGCCGGATTGGTGCTGTTCGGAAGATTCCTCGGGTCCCGGCGGCAGTTGGATGCCGCGGGTCTGGGTCTCGCTGTCGGCTTGCTCTATGCGGTCCACCCGCGGGGGGCGCCGGTGATCGCGGGCGTCCTGGCGTACGTGGTGCTTCTGCTGGTGGTGAAGGCGATACCGATCCGCAGTGCGGTCACGCTCACGGCGATCCTCGGCGCCGTTGTCGCGGCGACCCGTCTCGTCCTGGGCCATTTGAAACAGCTCGGCTGGGCAGGCGGCGGTGAGGATATTCTCGGTAAGCTCGCCGAGCGGGTGGTGCCGGGCGGGGACGCGTTGATGATGGCGGAGCGCATGGCGGGCCAGATGCTCTATCTCGCCCAGGCGACGGCGGGCTTGGTCGTGCTCGGTTTGCTGGTTGCCGGCGGAGTGGTTGCGAAGAAAGTGGTGTCGAGGTCGCTGCGGCGGGCGTTGAGCGAACCCTCCACGGGAGTGCTCTTCGTCGCCCTCGTCACGTCGGCCTGCGTGTTTCTCGCCTCGTGCGCCGCCAAGCTCTACAGCTTGCACGGGGCCCAGGGTGTTCGCGCCGGCAATCTCATTCACGGTCGCTACAACGAGGCGGCGGCAGTGGTCTTTCTCGCGGTGGCCCTGGGCTGGCTGTACCGGGCCCGGTTCAGCAAGAAGGCTCTCGCGTGGCGCATGGCCGCGGTCGTGGCGATGATCGTGCTGCTCACGGCAGTGGGCGCGGCCGAGCTCGATGACGCGATCACCCGGCACGCCGCTGCGAGTCCCTCGCAGGCGGAGGTCGACCGGGTTCCACTGTCCGGCATTCAAGCCTCGGGCGTTCCGGGAGTGTATCCGTTGGTCGCCCTCGTCGGTGGGTTGAATCTCGTCGCGATGTCCGCGCTGGCCGTCGTCGGTTTCGTGGTGGTCGTCGCCGGGTTCAGCTCCTCACGCCGCCTCGGACTGGCGCTGGTCTCGGTGCTCTTCGTGGCGTTGGCCGTCGCCAACCAGAGACTGTACCTGGTTCCCTCTGCCGAGCGGCTCGCACCGAGACGTGTCTTCGCGGCACGCCTCGCTGAAATCGGCTCCGCGGCCACCATCGCCTTCGACACCAGGCACGACGTGCGGGGCCTGTTCGCCAGCCTCCAGTACCTCCTGCCGGCGTCCGAGTTCGTTCGCTTCTCCGGCCGCGGCGGTGAGGTTCCTCGATGCGACGCGGTGATCACCAGCAAGTTCTGGCATCAGGCGGAACCCCTTGGAGCCGAGTTCTACCTGGCGGAAGGACGTTCCAAAGTCGCCCTCTGGCTCATGCCCGGACCCCTGCTGGAACGGGTCGATCGCTGGGCCCCGGAGGGAGAGGTGCTGGGCGCGGAACCGGTTGTCGGGGTGCGCGACCTCGGCTTCGGCCCCCCTGAACGCAACGCGAACCGCATCGGCCGATGGAGTGATGGTTCGGCCTCCTTGACGGTCAACGTAAACCCCGAGCGACCGCCGCTCATGCTGGGCATCCGGGTCGGCTCCACGGGGCGCGACGACGCCATCCTCGAGCTGCGGGCCAACGGCGTTTCGCTCTGGAACAACCCGGTTCCTCGAGCCGGAGGCGCTGCGACCTTCCTCCTCGACGCGGTGCCGCTGCGCGACACCCTGACCATCGAGGTCCTCAGCGACACCAAGCGGTCGGCGAGTCGGTCGGGAGAAGAGCGTGGGGAACGGGAGTTCGGGTTGTTCATCACCGAGCTGAGGCTCGACAGTCGTGAGGGCCTGGCGGAAAAAGCGGTGGGGGGCCTCGTGCTCGGCGCCGAGCAGGTTCTCGGGTATCCGGAGTCGGGTTTCTACCCACGCGAGCGGCACGGCGAGGGGTCTGCGAGGTGGACCCACGGAATGGCGCGCCTGCGCGTCCCCCTGGATCTGCGGCACCGGCCTCGGCGGCTCGCAGTCGAAGTGGCGGTTCCCGGGCGCGACGAGACCACCCTCAGGATCCGAGCGAATGGTGTCGTTCTCTGGGACGGCCGGGTGTCGGACGAGACGTGGAGCCGGACGCTCGATTTGAGCCCGGTGCCGTTGGGGGACGAGCTCCTGGTCGAGCTGGAGAGCGACACCTTCGTCCCCGCAGAGACCGTCGAGGGGTCGACGGACCGAAGGAGGCTCGGCGTCAGGGTGCGCTCCATTCGCCTCGAGTCCGGCGCCGCGGGCGGCAATGGGTAGGGCCGGCGTGGCGTCGTCGGCGGTTGTGGCCGGGATGGGCGTCGGCGACGAACCGGCGGTCAACGATGCCGGGGCGGTGTTCGCCGAGCGGGTTGCGTTGGCCATCGTCGGGTTGGCGCTCGTCACCCAGGCCCTCGCCGTCGTGACGTTCGCCGTCGGACGTGGTCTTTCGCCCTGGACGCTCCCGGGCGCCGTGATCGGCGGCACCATCGGGCTGTGGCGGCTCTGCCGCGGCACACCGCGGGGGGCGGCGGTGACGGCGCTCGGCGCGATGGCGGTGGCGGTGGCGGCGCTGGTGGTGGGCGGCGCCGTAGGTGATGCGGTGCTCGATCTCACCTGGGACGGCAGGTGGTATCACCGAGACGCCGTCGTCCTTCTGGCCGACGGGTGGAACCCGTTGGTTGGTGAGGTGACCTCCGACGAGGTACCGGATGCAGGGGCGAGGGAACGGATCAACGGCTACCCCAAGGGGCCGTGGATCCTGGCCTCGTCGGTGGTGGCGGTGACCGGTCGCGTTGAAACCGGCAGCGCGTTTTCCTTGGCCCTGTTGGTGGCTGCGGCTGCCGCGACCTTCGCCGCCGTCCGTCGGATTCCAGGCGCCGGTGGGATCGGCGCCGCGGCCGTTGCCGGTATCGTCGCGTTGAACCCCGTCGCGGTGTGCCAGCTGACGTCACCGCTCGTGGACGGGCAGCTCGCCTCGCTCATCGCCATCGTCATCGCGGCCGCCTTCTCCCGAGCCCGAACCGGGTCGGTGTCCGATTTGGTCCTGCTGGGCGCCGCGATCGTCGTGGGCGTCAACATCAAGCACAGCGCCCTGCCGTTCATCTCGATCATCCTCACCGGTCTTCTGATCATCCACCTGGGAGTCGCTCGGCGGCTTCCGACGCGGGCGGCCCTGGTCGGCGTCGTCGCCGCCCTGGTCGTCGGTTCGGTGGGCATCGGTTTCCACCCTTACGTCACCAACCTGGTGCGGTACCAGAGCTGGGCGTATCCGCACGAGGAAACGACGGTATCCGGGCATCAGGCGCCGGCGCTCGGCGAAGCCAGAATCGGTCGACTCGAGGCTTTCGTGACATCCATCTACTCTCGGCCCCGCCATGCTCCGTCCCTTTGGGCCAGTCGGAGCGAACTGATCCGTGAAACGAGCCGCAAGCCGCTCTTCCGCCTCAACTCCGGGGACCTCCTCGTGTTCCGTGTCGATGGGGTGCGCATCGGCGGCTGGGGCCCGATGTTCGGCGAGATGCTCTTGGTGGCGGGTTTGGCGATCGCGATGCTTGCCATCGGCCGGCCCCGTCGGGCAGCCGTTACCCTTGCCGCGGTCGGGGTGGTGGCGGTATCGGTGCTCGCGTTTCCCTATCCATGGGTGTATCGCCTGATCCCGCACTCATGGTTGCTCCCGCTCATTCCGGCGGCGGCGTGTCTCGGCTGCGGGCGCCGAGCGACATCGGTTCTCGCCTGGTTTGTACTGCTGCTCGGCGGCGCCAATATCGCCCTCGTCGTCGTCGTCTACGGCGCCGGTGCGGTGCAGTCCGACGCCTTCATCCGGAAGCGCATCGCGCACCTCGCCGACCGGGGAGAGGTTGCAGTCAACGTCGGCGGTCTCCGCGCAGAGATGCGCCGGCTGGTCGAGCACGGGGTCGAGGCTCGCCGCTCCGACGATCCCCACGACTGGCTCGGTGTCAGCTTCGGTTGGGCACAACCGGCCGCGATCAGCACAGAGATCGTGTCGAGCGGGTCCGGCGAGGACGTCGAGGTGCGATGGGCTCCCGTGTATGGTGCGCAGTCTTACGAGCTGGAGGTTGTCGAGGCGTCGCCCGCCGGGCCGGGTGGTGGCGGGTTGCACGTCTACTCGGCCGTCATCGACGAGCCGCGCGCACGCTTTCCGATCTCGGCAACCCCGGTCTCCTTCACCGTCACAGCCTGCAACGCTCTCGGGTGCGGTCCGCGGGCGTTGCGAGGTCCGTTGCACGGAACCGGCGCGAGGCGCCCGCAGCCGATCATCGGATTGCCGCGACCGGGGGCGGAGGTCGTCACGCCGGTTCTGATCAGCTGGTTCCCGGCGGTCCCGGACGAACGCCACGTCGTACGAATCATCGACGCCGAAACGGGAGAGCTGGTGATCGAGGAACGGACCCGCGACAACTTCCTCTCTGCCTCGCTCCCCACCTACCGGAGCTGGCGAACCACCGTCTCGTTTCCAGCGGGCGGGGTCGAGGAGTCCGCGAGCCGGGTCGTCGAGTTTCGGACAACGTCGACCACCGCGCCGGAGCCGCTGGAACCCGCGCCGGGATCGACCGTGACGGAGGGTGACGTGATCCTCCGGTGGTCGGCGGTTCACGGTGCCGGCAGCTACGAGTATCTCGTCATGGAGCCGGGAGGGCGGCGGCCGGCCGTTCGCGGGGTCACCGACGGATTGACGGGGCGTGCTCAACTCAGGGTGCACGGCAGGCCGACCCGCTTCAGCCTGGTGGTTCGGGCCTGTCCGGAGGACGAGCTGTGTCGTCCCGGTAAGGACGAAGGTTGGGGCATGTGGTCCACCGAAGCCGGTACCGGGGCCGCCACGTTCACCGTTGTGCCTGACGAGAGCTGACCTCACCCCCGCGGCCTCGCGGCGGTGTCCGGTGAGTGGTCCGGCCCGGAGCAACTCCTCCACCGGCGACGTGGATCGGGCGGCGGATGAGCCTCGTGCAACCGACGCTCCCGGCCCGGGATTGCTCCCGGGCCGGTCGCCGTCAGAACGTCCAGGTGGCGGTCAGCCGGACAGACGGCTTTTCCATCGGGTGGAAGTGAACGTCCTCGATGCCCTCGTCGGGTTCGCCGGGCAGCCGCGACGCGTAGTAGTAGGCGATGTCGTCGTCCTTCCGGTCGAGCAGGTTGAAGCCTTCGAGAGCGAAGCTGAGTTGATCGGTCGCCCGGAACCCGACCATTCCGTTGACGAGCACCGTCGGTCCCCAGTCCACCGATCCGTCCTCGATGAGCGGACCACCGGAGAAGTAGCGGAGGCGGAGGCTGCCCGACCACCGTCCGAGATCGCTCACGGTGACGCCGCCCGCAACGGTGGCGATGATGGCGCCGGGAATGTCCTTGCCGGCGGGATCGTCGTCGGTGAACTCGGCGTCGGTCCAGGTGGCGTCGAGATCGACGGCGAGTACCGGGGTGAGCTGCCAGTAGTTGGTCCACTCGAGCCCGATGCGCCGGCTCGGCCGGCTCGCCTCGGTGGTGCCGGCGTCGCCGACGAAGAGCAGCTCGGAGTCGAGCTCGAGCCAGAAGGCGGTGACGGTGGCGTGGTAGCCGCCGTCGGTGAAGATACGAAGACCGGTGTCGAACCCGGTCGCCCGGACCAGTGCGTCCACCGGATCCACCGCGTCGCCGGTCACCGGGTCGATGTGGATCGTTGCACCGCGGGCGTCGTTCGAGTGAAAGCCCGATCCCGCGTTGAACGACAGCTCGGTCGATGAGCTGGTTCGCCACACGAGGCTGAGCTTGGGATTCAGCATCCAGTCGTCCGCGGTCCCCGAGTTGGGCTCGCGGTAGGCGTCGACCTCGGCCCGGTAGTAATCGGCCCGCAGCCCCAGGTTGAGGCGGAGGGTCGGCGTCAACCCGATCCAGGTCTCACCCCACAGCCCACCGCCGAGCTGGCGGACGTCGTCCTGTCGCGTGATCGATGTCCGGATGAGATCGGTGGTGGGGTACAGGCCATTGGCGATGTCGTCGAATCGGAGATCGAGTCCGACCGCGCTGTTGTGGTGTCGTGAGCCGATGTGCCCGCTCCACCGGTGGTCGAGGTCGAGACCGAAGATCCAGCGGTCGTCGATCTGCTCGAACTGGTCGCCGTCGACCGGGTCGTCGAGATAGTAGGTGAAGTTGGAGAACAGGTCGAAGTCGTAGCTGACGGCGTAGGCCGACAGACTCGACAGCGTCCTCTCGGTGCCGCGGTGGACCTCCCCCGACAGACTGTAGCGCGAGGTCGAGCCCCGGGGGCCGGGATCGATGAGACCAAACCGGTCGATGAGACCCTCGTTCACCGCGCGGCGAGGAATCTGGTCGGTGGAGAGCCACTCGCCGTCCGAGCCCATCGCCGTCACCGACCACCCTTTCATGGCGCTGCCCCGGGCGTAGCCGAGGAAACCGTTCCACCGCTCGTAGTCGTCGGGCCGGTCCCACGGACCGTCGTAGTGATAGTACTCGAGGGCGCCGGTGAGATCGCCGCCGGCTACCGCCGCCGTGCCGGCCACCAGGGCACGCTGGAAGTCGAACGAGCCGAGGGTCACGGAAGCGATGGACTCGGGAAGCGCCCGCGTGAGGTCGAAGTCGACGCCGCCGGCCGACGAGAAGTCGCCGATCTCGGCGAAGTACGGACCCTTGCGGTAGCGCGCCCGTTCGACCAGCTCGGGAATCAGGAAGTTGAGGTCGGCGTAGCCCTGGCCGTGGCCGTGGGTCGGCATGTTGACCGGCATTCCCCCCACCGAAACCGCGAAATCCGTCCCATGGTCGAGGTTGAAGCCGCGCAGGAAGTACTGATTGGCCTTGCCGCCGCCGGAGTGCTGCGTGGCGATGGCGCCGGGCACGGTTTCGACGAGCTCGCCGGCGCGCAGCTTCGGCCGCCGCGCGAGATCTTCCCGTCCGGTGGTTCCCTCATTGGACGACGCAGAGATGCCGATGAGGTTTTCTCGTCGTTCCGAGACCTCGATGGCCTCGTAGAAGGTGAGATCGTGGTCGTCGCCCTCCTGCGGCTCGGCCTCGGTGGAGGCCGGGTCACGAGGCGGATCAGTGGCCGGCGTGTCGTCGGCCGTCGCGGTTCCGTCGATGCCCCACACCGGGGCTGTCGCACACACGAGTATCAGTGCAATAACTGGGAGGCGTCGAATCGTCATCATGTCTCCTCTTCGGGCGATACCGGCAACATCCGGTGTCCTCGTCCTGAAGCCCGCCATGCGGCGGGCGCCGCAGCGGTGACCTGCAGCTCAGACGGGAGGGGCTCGCGGGCTCCACGGTTCGCGATCGAGGCGGGAGTCGCCGATGGCGGAGAGGTGGCCAATCCGATGCTCACCGACCGGTGCGGTCGGAGCAATGGCGGCCGGCGGTTCAACCGCGGTGGCGACGCCGAGCGAAAAGGTCACCACACCGCACGAGCCGCCGTCAGGTGACGGCGGGGAGGGCTCGCGACGGCCCCGGCCAGGTCGGTCGTCGTCGTGCAGGTGGTCGCCGACGAGCATGTGGAGGTGCGTGAACCCGGCGCCCGGTCCTTCGTGCCGGTGCCACTGATCGGCGAGACGAGAGCCGAGGCCGACGAGCGCGAGGGTCGCCAGCGAAAGGGTGAGCGGGGCCAACTCTCGGGCCAACCGCTGCGTTGTGCGGCGGAACAGACAGATCATTGAGTTCAGTGTACCGAAGTCGAGATTCGGCCACGTCCGCTGCCGACCGGTGGAGAAACGCCGCAATCAGTCGGCGACGTGTCGGTCTTCGGTGTGCTCATCGGGTGGCCGGGGAACCACGGTGACGATGCCGAGATAGCCGTCGACGGTCAACCGGTCGCCGGTTTGGATCCTGCTGGTGGCGTCCGGCACGCCGGTGACGCAGGGCAGACCGTACTCGCGAGCGATGATGGCACCGTGGATGAGCATGCCGCCCCGGCGTTCGACGACGGCGCTCGCCATCGGCACGACGAAGGTCATGTTGGGCTCCACCGCATCGCAGACGAGGACCTCGCCGGGCTCGATGTCGAAGAGATCGTCAACCCCGGTGACGCGTCTCGCCGGGCCGGTGGCGACCCCGGGACCGGCGGGTTGCCCCACCAATTGGCGCGGTTGCGGCCGGATCCCCTCGGCGGTCTCCAATGCGACCGGCTCCGGTGGTGGTTCCACGACCAGGTTCGGATGGCGCAGGGCGGCGACGACCTGGTCCGGATCGGTGATCTCTTCGCCGGCCGTCGGTGTTGAACAAAGGCGGCGCCGTCCCTCGTCGACGGCGTCGATCACCAGCGCCTTGTGCCGTGCGATGTGGATGTTGTCGTCGTCGCGGAGCTGGTAGCTGACCCGCCCGACGTCGAGAATCTCCTCCGCCAGCTGACGACGCGCGGCTGGCACTGCGGCGAGGAACGCCGCGGTCATCTCGTGGACGTCGTTGGCCCCGAATGCCTGCTCCGTTGGCGCCGCCGCCGCCATTGTGCCCAGCAGTCGGATGAGCCCGCGGCGGTCCTCGAACACGGCTCGATGGCCATAGACCGCGTCGCCGAACTCATCGAGAAACGCATCGACCCTTGCGCTGAAATTGGAATCGTCAAGCTCACCGCGCTGTACCGATGAAGCGAGCTGCGGGTCGGTGCGGATCGCGGCAGCGAGCTCGGCCAGCCGTTGGTTTCGCCGCAGGCTCAGCATGGGGGTTCCGACGAGCAGGTTCATGAACTCATGTGGGTCATCCGGTCGGACGATCTCGTTGTAGAACTGACCGAAGAGACGGATTCCGTGTGCGAACGGGATGAACTCCCGCCAGTAGACATCCACCCACCGGTCGTGGGTCGAACGTCGGTCCTCGATCTCGGCCGCGAGCCGGCGGTTGTCCAGGGAATCCAGGTCTCGGGCGGCGATCTCGTCGGCCTCACGGTCCATCGCCGGCAGCAGATCATCCTCGACCCGGCGGCGAAGTCCGCGCAGGTTGTCGAGGCTCCGGGTCAGGCTCAGGTACCACGCGCGTTTGTCGGATTCGTCGGTGGTCGAGGTCGTCACCGGGCGTGACTGCAACAGCACGAGGTTGCCGGCGTCGATGGTCCACTCGATGTCCTGCGGTGAGCCGAAAATCGTCTCTACCGCGCGGAGAGCGGCAGCGAGCTCACCGAGTCGGTGGGCATCGAGAGGTGCCGGCGCCTCGCCGAGATCGTCGATCTCGGTCCCTGCGGCGGTGAGCGTGAGCCGCCGACGGCTCTCGGGTGGGCGGTGCTCGGCGATACCGCCGGTGGCGGTATCGATGGCCCAGTGGTCGGGCTCGATGGTACCGTCGACGAGGCCCTGGTTGAGCCCGTGAACCGCCTCGACGGCCAGGTGGCCGGGTCGGGTGGGGTGGATTCCGAACGCGACCCCCGAAACCTCTCCCTGGATCAGAGGTTGGATGACGACCGCCATAAAGCTCCGGTCCGGATCGATCCCGAGCTCGCGCCGATACAGCAGGGCCCGGTCGGTCCACAGCGACGCCCACACCGAGCGCACGGCCTCGATGACCTCGTCGATGCCGCGACTCCCGACGAACGAATCGTGGAGACCGGCGAACGAGGCGCCCGCGGCATCCTCACCCGGCGCTGACGAGCGCACCGCCAACGGGGTTGACGCGAAGTCGCCGATGAGGCGTTCGGCCAGTGCGGCGGTGACGACCTGCGGCACCGAGGCGCGCAGGAAGCGGTTGCGGATCCGCAGCGCCGTGTCCCAGATCTCCTCCCAGCGCATGTCGTCGAAGTTCTTGCGGCCGAGCTCCTGGCGGATCACCGGACGGAGTGAGGCGGCGTCGACGAAGATCTCGTAGGCGGCGGTCGTCAGGCAGAGGGCCGGCGGTACGGCCAGGCCGTGTCGTGCCAGCGTCGCCAGCGCCGCTCCCTTGCCGCCGACCAGGCCGGGATCGCTGGCCTCGGAGGCGCGGAGGTCGACGACGAGGGGCATCAGTCGAAGTGGAGCTCGATGACGTGCTGAAACCGGGTGACGACCATGTAGACCGACACCTGCAGCTGAAGCGGGACGCAGGACGGAGATCGGACAAACGTCTCGAGGTGCGGGTGCTTGGCGAGGAAAATATCCTCGTAGTCCGCCCGCTCGCCGGGGCCGATCTCCTCGACGATGCCAACCGCCGTCGCCGCCGCGGCCTCGGTGAAGTCAGCCGGCCGGTTGGTGCGGTTGTCCACCAGCATGGAGGCGCGGGCGTCGGCGACCAGGTTGGCGTGTTTGCGCGTGGCTCGGCCGGTGGCGAAAAAGAGCCGCCTCAGGTCGGGTGTCGCGGCGAAGCCCACCAGGCTGGTGTACGGCTCGCCGTCGTGGTGGGTGCCGAGCACGCCGAGAAGTTGGCCGTTCAGCAGCTCGCGCAGGATCTCCAGATGGCTTGGGTCGTGGCTCATGTCGCTCCCAGGTGCGGTCTGCCGATTATACGCGGTTCGACACGGCCAGCTGTTCCAGAACCCGGTCCGCGGCGGCCCAGCCGGAGAGGAAGGCGCCCTCCACCCGCGGGCCGCCGGCCCAGTCGCCGCAGGCGGCGAGGGAGAGGTCGGCATCGAACAGGCACGGTTCGGAAAGCGGGTTCACCGGCAGGGCGAAGCGCCAACGGTGGGCGGTCAGCGAGGTCGGTGGCGGAAGATCGCGCCCGAGGGTCTGGGCGAAGGCCTCGGCCATCCATTGGGCCGCGATCTCCTGGTCGAGCTCGAGGTGGTCATGGGACCACTCGGGGGACGCGTGGAGGACCCAGTGGTCCCCGGACGGGCGTCCGGGCTTGGCGCTGTTGCGGGCGATCCAGCCGAGAGGCGAGTCTTCGACGAATGCGCCGTCGAAACCGAGATTCAGCTCGGCCGGGTAGCAGGCCATCACTGCCCAACAGGGCGCCATTTCGACCGACGCGGCCCGGGCAGCGAGACCAGGCGCCGCGGTGGTGAGCAGCGCTGCCGTCTGCGGCGCCGGGGCGGAGAGCACGACGGTGTCGAAAGGGCCCGTTCTCTCTCCGTCGGTGGTCACGAGTCGCCACCCACCGTCACGACGCTCGATGTGGACGACCCGAAATCCATAGGCGACGTCGAGTTCCTTGGCCAGTTGGCCGCACACGGCGCTCATCCCGGGCGTCCCCACCCAACGTTCCGTGGAATCTTCCGTGAGCGCAACCTCGCCGTTCCGCACTGCCACGAAGGTGCCCGGCCACCGCGCGACGGCCCCGTCGGCGCGCCACTGTTCCACCGAGCGGCGAAACCACGGATCGCGGACGGTGAAGTACTGAGCGCCGTGATCGAAGCGGAGCGGGCCGGATCGCCGGGTGGCCATCCTGCCGCCCGGGCCGCGGCCTTTGTCGAAGACACGAACGCGGCAGCCCGCTGCCGCGAGCCGGCGGGCGCAGGTGAGCCCGGACAGCCCTGCGCCGATCACGGCGACGTTTCTCCGTCGTTCGGGTCTTCTTCCTCGCGGCGGTCCGTCGGAGGGAGGAGGCGCGCCGGGAAAGCGGTGAGAATGCGGCATGAGCGTGCTCCTTCGGTCAGTGCAAGGGCCTCGGAACACGGTCTATTCCAGCGTGGAGGAAGCGATTTCGACGCCGGTTCACCGGTGCTGACTCGTCGAGGACGTTCGAAGGTCCGGCGGGTGGAGCGATGCTTCATCGACTGGTGTCGTGGAATACAAGTGCCGAGCTGAGGGGTTTGCAGGGATAGCGAACCAATTCGCGACAGATTGTCGGTGCGTTGTGTGACACGTCGAGAAAAGCGAGAATTATGAAAATGAGTATCAGTATTGAAGGTCTTGGCTCTGATGGTCGGCTCCGCGTTGCGCCGCGCGATGTCGGTCAGAGAGATGCTGCGAAAAGGTGGCGGCAGCGCATCGATGACCGGTTGGCCGAGCTCATCCCCGACGCCACCGTGGACCCGCGTCCGCTGCACGAGTCCATGCGCTACAGCCTGCTCGCCGGAGGGAAGCGGATTCGCCCGGTGCTCGCTGTTCAGGTCGCCACGGACCTCGGTGCGCCGATCGAGGACGCCCTCGACGTCGCCTGTGCGGTGGAGATGGTCCACGCCGCTTCGTTGATCCTCGACGATCTCCCGTGCATGGACGACGCCAGTCTGCGGCGCCGCAAGCCCGCGAACCACCTCGTGTTCGGCGAGGACACTGCCATCCTCGCCGCCACCGCGCTGCTCAATCGGGCGTTCGGCGTCATCGCCGAGTGCGATCGCCTGCCCGCCCAGACGCGGCTCGATCTGACCCGGCTGCTTTCCGAGTCGGTGGGCAGCAACGGGATCATCGCCGGACAGTTCTGCGATCTGCAGATCCGCCAAGGCCACGGCGACGACGTTGCCGGGCTGACCGACATGTACGACATGAAAACAGGGGCGCTCTTCGTCGCGGCGCTCGAGGCCGGCGCCAGAGTTGCGGGCGTCGACGAAGCGTGGGTCCGCGCCGTTCGTGAGTACGGCGTCAACCTCGGCCTCGCCTTCCAGCTGCTGGACGACCTCCTCGACACCTTCGGGTCGCGCGAGGACATTGGAAAAGACACCGGCCAGGATGACGAGAAATCGACCCTCGCGTCGCGCCTAGGCGCCCACGGCACGCAACAGGAAGTCCACCGTTATATCGAGTCGGCCGCATCGGCCCTCGAGCCGTTGGGCCGATCGGGCCACCAGCTCGCGAACCTCGCCCGGTCGTACACCCAGTCGACCATGGAGCGGGTCTCCGTCTAGCCCGAAACTTTCGTAAGGTTCCGCAGCTCGTACAGGCGTTCCGCGTAGGCGGCGTCATCGACCCAGAGGCGTCGGGCCGAGCGCTCGATGAACGGCCGGATAAAGCGTTGCAGCCGCAGAGCGTGGCGAAACCCGGGACGGTCCGAGGTGGCCAACGTGGCCTCGACGACCATGGACCGACCGGGCTCGATGGGCGTTGCATGGGTCTCGACCACCGATCCTTTGCCTTCGCCCTCGATGATGGTCATGACGATGGACCGCGGCTCGGGGCTGTGGAAGGTGGCATCGGTCTCGGCGACGATGCGGCCCACGAGCCGTTTCGCCACACGAACCGTCAGGACATCGTCGTCGAGAGCGAGAACGGTCAACGTCGCGAATGCATAGGGGTGGAAGTGCACGCCATGCCACGGATCGAGCCGGTTGGCGATGATGTCCTCGGGATCGCAACGGGCCTCGAGCTGAACGACTCCCTCGAGACAGGTGGTCGGGCGCGGGGCGATCACGGGCAACGGTGTCTCGGGATCCTCCGGTCCGATCCGGACCCAGGTCAGAACACCATCGTCGTGAACCGAGAGAGCCTGCCATCTCCCGAAACCGTCCGTCCCCAGTGCCAGGCCGTGCCACGGACACACCAGCCGACCCTCTGAGACACGGGAGTCCGCCAGCGACGCCCCCATGTGCGGGCACGCGTCCGGGGCGATGATCAACTCGCCGTCGACCCGCCACGCCACCAGGTCTTCGCCGGCGATTCGGAGCCGCCGGGGCGTCTCGCCCAACAGTCGCGACTCACCGACGACATACCAGTTGCCGTGCGGCCTCGCCATCGCCCGTTGGAGAGCACGGGCGATGGCGCGCGGTCGAGCCTGCTGCCAATCGGGAGTGCGGGAGGACTCGGGGATCTCAACGGTCGGGAGTGACGGGCCGAACTTGATCCATTTGCTCATCGCAGACGACTCGCTTCCGTTTCTCGAACGCGGCGGCCGAAGAGGCCGCGGCGCGGGATGGATCGGATGGGTTCGGGCCGAATACCCTGCGGCGCGAGGAGGTGGTTGGCGGCGAGAAAGCCCGACGCCACCGCGCGCTCCATCAACGCGCTGGGAATCGGCAGCCGGACGAAATCGCCGGCCAGCGCGACCCCCTCGTGCGGGGTCACGACTCCGGGACGGTCGGCATGGGAGCCCGGCGCGAAGGCCGGGCAGTCCCGTCGGATCAGGTAGCGCTCCTCGATGATCCCGGCGTCGACGTATTCCGGGTAGAAGGTGTGGAGGGCGCCCAGCAGGTCGTTTCGAATCTCGGGTTCGTCCATGTTCGGGTCGACCGCGTAGGCGTGGAGCTCCACCACCGAACCACCGGTCCGTTCGGCCCACTCACGGCTTTCATCCTCGAAGAGGTTGTAGACCGAGATGTTGTCGAGACAACCGACACCGGTGGTCCCGACAAAAGGTTGACGATCGGGATCGGCCGGGCGGTCATACCACAGCCGCCAGACGACAAACGGGTTGGTCAGCTCGAGACCCTCGACCGAACGTCGGAAGCCGGTGTCGTCGAGATCGGGCGACGCCGCGACCACGCCTTGGAGTCCGGGCACCGTCAGCGCGAGCACCACGTGATCGGTTTCGACCGGTTCACCGTTGAGCTCGACGCTCCACTCTCGATCGGTGCCCGTGGCGATCCTCGACACCGTGCAGCCGGTTCGGACATCGACGCCCAGACCGTTCAGGTAGTCACCGAGGGGGCCCCAGATCGACGTCGAGAAGGGTTGCTTGGAGACGTCGAAGATGAGCCCCTCCGGATTGCCGGAGAAGTAGAAGTGGAACATCATCAACAGCTCGCCCGCGGACATGGCGTCCTCCGGGTTGAAGAAGGAGTGGGCGAAGACGTCGAAGAGCATCCGGCGGGCGTCAGGAGGAAAGCGCAGCGAGTCGAGATACTCGCCGGCCGTCTGCTCGTCGTAGCGGCCGTAGGTCCATCCGCGTTCGTAACGCAGCATGGCGAGCGCCGCCGGCCCGTTGACCCCCATGAGGTCACGGAGACCGAGGGTCGGGGTCCGCTTCGTCAGCGCAATGACATTCCACGGCGGCGTGTTGGGCAGGCCGGAGAACGACTCCATTTGACCGCCCGGTCCGAGGATCGGGTAGTCCTCGAGGGGCTCGAGGAAACCGAGGTCGTCGTCGATTCGGCGGAGCAGCGCTTGCAGGTTGTAGTACTGGCGGAAAAAGGCGTGAAAGCCGCGTTCCATTTCGAAGGACTCGCCGGTGGCCAGTTGGTCGGTCCAGGCGCCGGCGCGGCCGCCGAGAAACGACTCTCGTTCGGCGAGGACCACCGAAACACCGCGCTCGGCGAGGACGACCGCCGCCGCGACTCCGGCCAGGCCGCCGCCGGCGATCACGGCCCGCTGAGGCGTTTCGACCCGTTCACATGTACCGTCGCGTGGCAGGATGAGTTCCATCACACCTCCTACTTGACCCGGATGCTGATGTGCTTTGTCTCGCCGGCAGCGAGCTCGAGTCGAGCCTCGTCGAACTTCGGCGGTCCGAAGGTGCTGCGGGCGTCGGCTGAAAACCCGTAGGCCTCCGACGGGATACCGAGCGCGCCGGTGTCGAGCTCGCGGTCGCCGTCGGTGTCGTGAAAGACCGAGACCGCGAAGGCGCCGGCCGGGACGTCATCGATGACGGCGACGGCGCGGCCACCGCTGATGGGCACGACCTCGGTGGCGAAGACCGAGTCGCCGCCATCGGGCCAGTCCTCCGAGTCGAGGAAGAACGCGACGAGGGCCAGCCCTTCTTCGTTGGCGAAGCCGGTCATGGTGATCTCGACGGTTCCACGGCCTCCGGGGCGAGGCTCGGGCGCTGTCGCCGGCGCCGAGGCGCAGGCTGTGAACACAACGGCAACGAGAACGACCCCGAGCCGTTGAAGGGTGAAGGTGCTCGGCGCATGGGTGCGCAGGGAAATTTGCGTGATGCTACGGGATGAAATCATGAGCTCTCCCAGCGGTGGGCCAGCAGGCGGGCGACACCGAAGAGGATGATGGTTGTGGCGGTGAGCACGGCGAGCTCCGGCGCGAGTTCGACGATGGGAAGATCGCGCCAGAAGACTTTGATATAACCGTCGAGGGCCCAAGCGTTGAAAGTGATCCTGCCGACCTCCTGCATGGTCTCGCTCATGACATAGCGGGGGACCATACTGCCGCCGAGGGCGGACATGCAGAGAATCAGGATGACGGCGACAGCGTTGAGCTGGGCGCGGTTTCGACAAAGGGTGGCCAAGGTGAGGGCGAAGCTGCTCGCGGCGCCGGCGGTGACCACCGTCATCACGGTGAACCCGGGGAGGTGGCCGACGAGATCGACGCCGAAGGCGAGCTGAGCCCAGGCGAACATGATGGTCACCTGGACGATCCCGACGATGGTCATGAGCAGCCACTTGCCCACGAGAAGCTGATTCATGCCGAGCTCGGAGCACAGGAGCCGGTCGAGGGTCTGGTTCTCCTCTTCCTCGAGCAGCGTGCCGGAGTTGCCGACGGCGCCGAAGAGCAAGAACATCACCGCAATGCCGGCGGCGTACATGGACACCACGGGATTGGCTTTGTCGGCGGCGAAGAGATCGAGGACCTCCACGTCAGGAGGTGCTCCGAGTTGCGACACCGGTGAGCTCTCGAGCTGCTCCGGCGACAGGGCAAGGGCGAGCCGAATCTGCTCTCGCGCCCGATCGGCCATGATCTGTCCGGACGTCTGCTGCAGCAGTGCGGTGACCACCTGGGTTGCCACGGGGTCCGAAGCGTCGGCCAGCAGCTGGAGGGGCGCCGCTTCGCCGCGGTTGGCCATCGATCTCGACCAACCCGCCGGGACGACCACCGCCAACGGCAGTGTGCCTCGGAGCACGAGTTCCCTGGCCGGCGCCGCCGAGTGGAAGACGAAAAGGCCTCCCTCGTGATCCGCCGGGGCGTAGAGGTGAAGGGTCTCGACCCTGGCGAGGGCCGCCACGAGCTCGCGGCTGAGCTCGGTCCTGTCGGCGTCGACCACGGCGAGGTCGACCCGCGGTGATTTTCCGAGGCCGATCTGCTCGTCGAAGATGAAGGCGAAAATGGTGAAGAAGACGATGGGGACGACAAAGGTCAAGAGGATCTCCGTCCGACCGTGCCACATCCGCAACAGACCGACGCGAACAACCGTGCCGATCATTCGCGCAGCTCCCGGCCGGTGAGGTGGATGAAGACCGAGTGCAGCGACGGCGGATGGACATCGAGGTCGGCGACCTGGCCGCCGGATTCCCGAATCCGCGTCAGAAGCCCGGGGAGCTCGAGGGCGACGTCGTCGACCTCGGCGACGAGCTCGTGCGGCTTGTCGCCGGTGGTGCATCCCGTGGGTTCGGGACACGCCCCGGCGAGGGTGAAGACGACGCGCCGTTTGGTGCCGATGGTGCCCGCGATGAGCTCCGCCAGGGTTCCTTCGGCGATCACGTGACCGGCATCGATGATGACAATCCGGTCGCACTGCTGCTCCGCTTCTTCGAGCTGGTGGGTGGTCAGGAGGATCGAGGTTCCCTGACTCCACAGCTCATCGAGCATCCCAAAGATCCGGTCACGACTCTGCGGATCCACTCCAACCGTCGGTTCGTCGAGGAGCAGGAGCAGTGGCCGGTGGAGGACGCCACAGGCGATGTTGACCCGCCGCTTCATACCACTCGAAAAGGTCTTCGTCAGATCACGGGCCCGGTCGGCCAGCCCGGTCCACTGCAACGCCCAATCGACCGCCTGTCGGAGATCACCGCCGGTGAGACCGTGGAATCGGCCGAAGGCGTCGAGGTTTTCGCGGGCGGTCAGGTCGGGGTAGAGGGCGATCTCCTGCGGGACGAACCCGAGTTGGTGTCGGCCGCCGCTCGCGGGCAGGGGCCGGCCGAGCATTTCGATGGCCCCCGAGTCGGGGACCGATCGGCCGCAGATGCAGCCCACCAGGGTCGATTTACCGGCGCCGTTGGGTCCGAGCAGGGCGAGGCGTTCCCCCCGGCGCAGCTGGAGCCCGGCGTGGTCCAATGCGGTTGTCGCACCGAATCGCTTGGACACGTCACAGACCTGAAGGGCGAAGGTCGGCTCCATGCCTGCGGGGGTCGGAGGGCCGCTGTTCATCCTGGGGAACCGGGTGTTTGTGGCCGCGTCCACAACCGGTCACGCGGCTCGTCATGTGGCCCCTTGCCCCACCTTCTCGCCTTCCAGGACCGGGGTCCGGCGCCGAGAACGAGGGCGATCTTGCGCGCTTTGCTGGTCGATGTCCGCGTGTCCCAGGCCCGCGCACCGCGCGCGAGAATCTGTCGGCCGATGTCGCCGTAGACGGCGTTGGCGGCCGCCACCGCCCACGCCGAACGAGGCGGCAGCTGGGAGATCCCGAGCCACGCCGACTCGTAGTAACGATCGGCTTCCGCCAGAACCCTCCCCACCACTTCGAAGAGGCGGTCCCGGTGCTCGGGCGCCGCCAGGCCGGCGGTCGGAACACCCGCCGCAGCCAGCAGGTCGCGGGGGAGATAGACCCGGCCCACCTCGGCGTCCTCCACCACATCGCGGCAGATGTTGGTGAGCTGAAAGGCGAGGCCGAGGTCGGTGGCCCGGTCGAGGGTCGGCTCGTCCCGAACGCCCATGATGTAGGCCATCATGACCCCGACCACGCCGGCAACGTGATAGCAGTACTCCACCGTGTCGGTGAGGGTCCGGTACTCGCGGCCCTCCACGTCCATGACGAAGCCGTCGAGATGGTCCATGGGATAGCGGTGGGGGATCTCGCAGTCGGAGACCACACGCTGCAGCCCGGCGAAGATGGGGTCGTCAGTGGGCGCGCCGGAGAGGGCGCCCAGGGTCTGGGTTCGCAGCCGGTCGACCCGCGCCCGACCCTCTGCCTGCGGTAGTTGTGAGCCGTCGAATCCGAGCTCCTGGTCGTCGGTCTCATCATCGCAGTGGCGGCACCACGCATAGAGCATGTAGGCGCGACCGCGGGTCGCCGGATCAAAGAGCTTGGCCGCCGCGGCGAAGCTCTTTGATCCCTTTTCGATGACGGCCTGACCGTGGTTGACGACGTGGTCCATCGATCGTTTCTCAGCCGCTCTCGCCGAGCAGGTCGCCGATCATCAGGCCCGCGGTCGCCTTGGCCGAGTTGACGACGCCGGGGACGCCGGCTCCGGGGTGGGTGCCAGCGCCGGCGAAGTAGAGCCCGCCGATCTTCTTGTCCCGATTGTGGACCCGGAACCAGGCGCTCTGGGTCAGGATCGGCTCCAGAGAGAAAGCAGAACCCAGGTGCGAGTTGAGGGTTTTCTGGAAGTGATCGGGGGTGATGATGTGGACGGTCTCGATATCGGCCTGGAGATTGGGAAGATAGCGTTTTTCGAGGTAGTCGAGGATCTTGTCGCGATAGCGCGGCCCTTCTTCGCTCCAGTCGACCGGTGCGTTGCTCAGGTGCGGCACCGGCGACAGCACGTAAAAGGCCTCGCAGCCCTCCGGCGCCACCGAAGGGTCGGTCAGGGTCGGGGCGTGGAGGTAGAGCGAGAAGTCGTCCGAGACCTCGGGGCCGTTGAAGATCTCGTCCAGGTGCGCCTTGTAGCGCGGTCCGAAGAGGATGTCGTGGTGGGCGATCTGGGTGTGCCGGCGCTTGACCCCGAAGTAGGCGACGAAGAGCGACATGGAGTAGCGCCGCCGCTTCAGTCTCGCGGCCTCACGCTGGGCGACGATGTTGTCGGCGAGGAGGGCGTCGTAGGTGTGGACCACGTCCGCATTGGAGGCGACGGCGTCGAAGTCGCCGTGCCAGCCGTCGGCCGTGGTCACTCCGGTGACCCGGCCTCCCGAAGTGTGAATCCGCTCGACCGGCGAGTCCAACCGGATCTCCCCGCCGAGCTCGGTGAAGAGCTCGACCAGCGCCGTGACCAGGGCGCCGGTGCCGCCCTTGACGAAGAAGACCCCCCAGTTGCGCTCGAGGTAGTGGATGAGAGTGTAGATCGACGACGAAGTGTAGGGGTTGCCGCCGACCAGGAGCGGGTGGAAGCTGAAGACCTGGCGCAGGTGGTCGTCCTTGATGAACTTGGAGATGATCGAGTAGACGCTGCGGAAGCTCTGTAGCCGGATCAGCTGTGGCGACACCTGGATCATGCTCCAGAAGTTGAGGAACGGCGTCGCCGCGAGCTTGGTGTAGCCCTCGTTGAACACGTCCTCGGCGTAGTCGAGGAACTTCATGTAGCCGTCCACGTCGGACGGGTTCTTGGCGGCGATCTGCTCGGTCGTCGCGTCCAGGTCGTTGGAGTAATCGAAGGAGTAGCCGTCCTCCCAGTACAGGCGGTAGAACGGCATCACCGGCAGCAGGGTGAGGTAGTCGGACATGTCGCGGCCGGCGGCGGCGAAGACCTCTTCGAGGCTCGGCGGTGCGGTGATGATGGTCGGTCCGCCGTCGAAGACGTAGCCCTTGGATTCGGTGACATAGGCGCGGCCGCCGGGCTTGTCGCGCTTCTCGATGACGGTGGTTTGAATGCCGGCCGCCTGCAGACGCACCGCCAGAGTGAGTCCACCGAACCCGCTGCCGATGACCGCTGCGCGTTGTTGCTTCACTGAGACCCCCTGCTCGATGATGAGAGTGTCGTGCCCGGTCCTCGATCCTCCGCCAGACATCGCAGGGCGCGGAGAACGGGAACCGGTGGCTTTCCGATCAACACCCGGACCTTGTCGGTCCATTTCAACCGGCCCGCGTAGAACCGTCCGATCAGGCCTGCCGACAGGCCGTAGAAGCGCTCGAAGATCCGATATCTGAGCTCGGGCTCCGCCGCCCGGAAGAGCATCCGGTTGAGCAGCCGGTAGTAGCCGGTGGCGCGCCAGAGCTCGGCAGAACGGCGCCGGGTGAGCTCGAACAGTGGTGCGGTTGCGGGGTCGGGAATGGCCGCGATCTCATCCGCCAACCGAACCGCTTCCGGCAGCGAGTAGCCGGTGGTGGGATGGAAGAAGGCGCCCCGCATCCCGGACCGGGCCACGCCGGGCGGGCCCTCGCCCCAGAAGGCGTCGAGGTCGCCGCCGAGGACGATGGGCAGCACCCCCGCTTCCTCGCCGGTGATCTCGACGATCGACCACCCTTGGTGGTCGGCGTAGGCCTCGATGCCGGCCCGGAGCCGGGGCCGATCGAGGTCGGGGGCGTCGGCGTAGTAGGTGTCTTCGACGAGCACCTCGGTGGGAGAAAACGGTAGCGTGTAGATGAACCGGTAGCCGTCGGTCTGTTCCACCGTCGCGTCCATCAGAATCGGTCCGCTGAGGGCATGCGGCTCGCTGAGGCGGATGAAGAGGCCGAGGAACTTCTGGTAGCCGATGTCGAGGTGGCAGCCGCCGGGGTCGCCGCGGCCGTCGATGACCGCCTGGGCCTCGATGCGCTCGCCGCCGGCCAGGACGATGCCGCCGGCCCCGACTTCGGCGACCTCGGCTTCGAGCCGAACCCGGTCGCCAAGCGCGGCGCTGACGACCGAGTGCAGTTGCTCCGACGTGACCGAGTTGTAGCCGTCGTCGAAGCTGCGCCGGCGGCCGGGAAAGCGCAGTTCGTGGTTCGACCAGCGGTGGGCGATGAGCGGTTGCAGCCAGCGCCGCTGTTCATCAGTCAGATCCGAGTCGTGGAACGACCAGGTGTGGTCGGCGCCGAGAGATGCTTTGCGTTCGACGATGAGGAGTGGGAAGTCGGGTTGGATGTCCAGAATCCGATAGGCAATGAGGCTGTTCGCGAGCCCACCGCCGACGAGGAGCAGCCCGGTCTTCATACGTCGGCCGGCAGCGGGCGGTCGGAGCCCGCGGGATCGTCTGCGACGGTCCCGGTCAAGCGCATGGACGGGTCGTCGAATGCTTGGCTCACGGGTTCCAGATCGTCGTCAACTGTAGCAATCCGCCGCCCGTGAGGCAAAACAACCTCGTCACCCAGGGGGCTGTTGGACCTGAATGCTGTCACTGACCTCTGGCACTGTCCCTGCTACTGCATTGGACGCGGATGCAGTTCATCGCATCGGGAGCGGGATCGGGAGCGGGATCGGGATCGACCGTGCGCCAAGGTTCGAACCACCGTTTTGGGGTCGGATTCCCGATGCTGACGGCTGCTGCTGTTCGCTGTTACTGACGCTGACTGCTGGTCTCTGCCGCTGCCACCTGCCGCTGCTGTCTGCCTCTGATCTGCGCCTCAGATCTCCGAAGATCGCCGTTTCCACGGCTGCATGAGGTGCCAGGCTTTCCCCAACAGCCTACCGACGGCGGCGAAGAGATCTTCGGACAGGGCGGCGGTGGTGGGCAGCAGCAGGGTGGTCAGGAAGGTCGAGACCACGAGCCCGCCCATGATGACGATGGCCATGGAGTAGTAGTAGACCCCACCCAGGGCCGGTCGTTGAACGACGATGGGCACCAGCCCGACGAGGGTTGTGATGGCGGTCATGAGGATGGGTCGGAGCCGCTCCCGGCCGCCGGTGAGCATGGCCTCGGTGCGGTCCATTCCCTGGCGGCGATAGAGGTTGATGTGCTCGATCATGACGATGCCGTTGTTGACGACGACGCCGATGAGCAGCAGCAGCCCGATGGCCGCCGGTTGGTCGAAGTCGGTGCCGGTCATCCACAGCGCCCAGAACGCCCCGGCGAGAGCGAAGGGCAGAGCGACCATGAGACCGATCGCCTGGCGCACCGATTCGAAGAGCCCTGCCATGACGGCGAAGACGAGGCCCAGGGCGAGCAGCAGGTTGACGAGGAACTCGCGCGACTGCTCCTGCTGGCGGGTGGCCCATTCGCCCATGGTCCAGTGATAGCCGAAGGGAAAGTCCATGGCGTCCATGGCGGCGCTGACTTGAGGCTGATAATCGCCCATGGTGCCCTCGGAGTAGCGGGCGCCGACCCAGACGCTTGTCTGGCGGTTGTCACGCTGGATCCGCTCCGGACCCGGCTCGAGGCGGAAGTCGGCGAGCGAGGCGAGGGGGATCTTCTCGCCGTCATCGGTCCACACCGGCAGCGTGCTGAGCTGGCTCAGGCTCTCGGTCTCCCGTTCGTCGAGGGTGAGGCGCATCTCGCGCTCGCCCGATGGTGTGCGGAAGCGCGGCAGCCGGCGGCCGCGGAAAGTCAATGAAATCACCTCGGCGGGCTGGTTGAGGGGCACCCCGTATCGGGCGGCGAGCTCGCGATCGAGGTCGACGTGGAGCTCCATGGAGCCCGACTCGGCGCTGGTCCAGGCATCGGTGAGCCCGGGGATCTCCTCGAGCCGCAGCTTGGCCTCCTCGGCGAGCTCCGAGAGCACTCCGGTGTCTTCGCCCACCAACTGGAAGGCGATGCGTTTGCCGCCGCCGCGGCGCCAGCCGCGGCTCGCCTGGTCCTGGACCTCGAGCGTGATGCCCGGAAGCTCGGGCAGGAGCTCGCGCAGCTTGGCGCGGGTCAGCGCCATGGACGTATCGTTGGCGTGGCCCTCCTTCATGTAGAGCCGGGTCAGCGAGAAGCGGTCGGACCAGAAGCTGTAGATGTGCTCGGCCAGGAGCTCGTCGCGGTGGGGGACGAGGTGCTCCTCCACGATGGTCACGGCGCGCTCCATCCGGTCGAGGCTCAGAGGCTCGGCGAACTCGTAGCGGATCTGGACGAAGACCTCGGACTCGTTGACGTCGAAGTTCTTGTCGATCCGGTCGAATGGGATCCAGGTCGAGGCGATGACCGCCAGCCCGATGATCGGAACCGACCAGCGGTGGCTGAGAAACCAGCGGAGGAGGCCCTCGTAGCGCTCTTCGAGCCAGAGCATGAGCCGCGCCCGGCCGCGGGAACGGGAGCGGATGAAGGTCGAGGTGGCGAGGGGGATGAGGGTCTGGGAGATGAAGAGCGAGGCGAGCAGGGTGAGGCAGACCGTGATCGCCAGTTCGCGGAGGTAGATGTTCATCTCCGACGGCTTGTTGAAGATCATGGGCAGGAAGACGATGATCGAGGTCAAGGTGGCGGCGATCACCGCCATGGAGACTTCGCGCGATCCCACCAACGCCGCCTTCGCCCGGCTCAATCCGCGCTGCTGGTGTCGATAGATGTTCTCCATCACCACCACCGCGTTGTCCACCAGCATGCCGATGCCGACGATGAGACCGAGCAGGGTCAGGGTGTTCATGGTCTTGCCCAGGGCCCAGATCGCGCCGCAGGCGACGACGACGGAGAACGGGATGCAGAGCACCGACACCAGGGTCATGGAGACCCGGCGGAGGAAGACGAAGAGCACCGTCGCCGCCAGCAATCCGCCGAAGAGGCCGGTAAAGCTCAGGTCCTTGAGGGTCTTGCGGATCTCCTCCCCCTGGTCGAACCAGATCAGGAAGGTGACCCCCTCGAGCTCGGGATCCGAGTTCATCTCGTCGACCCGCAGGCGGACCTCGTCGCAGATGGTGACAGCGTTGGCGCCGGCCTCGGCGCTCACCGTGACGCCGATGGCGAAGTCGCCGTCGAGGTGGCGGCCGTACTCCAGCGGCGGCTCGTCGTAGGCGACGTCGGCGACGTCGGCGAGACGAAGACCGTCGCCGCCGAGCGGCAGGTCGGCGATCTCCTGGACCGTGGTGAAGGCGCCGACGGTGCGCACGCTCAACCGCCGCTCCTCGTTGCGCAGCACACCCGCCGAGAGGTCGAAGTTCGCACTGGAAATAGCCCGCGCCACTTCCCGCACGTCCACGCCGTGGGCCTCGAGGTCGGACACCCTCAGGTTGATCCGTACCTCCTTGGGGTTGACCCCATCGAGGCTCACCGAGGCGACGCCGTCGATGCGCTCCAGCGGCCGGACGATCTTGCGCTCGAGCAGGTCGTAGCTCTCGGAGAGATCGCGCTTGGACGACAACCGGCCCTCGAGGACTGGTGCGTCCTCGTCGGCAGAGTTCCAGTTGCCGCTGATCGTGATGTCGCCGATGGTGTCGGGCAGGTCGCGTTTGATGCGGTCGATGCGCTCGGTGACCTCGGCGCGGGCGAGGCTCATTTCGTGGCCCCAGGCGAAGCGGAGCATGACTCGACCGCTGTCCGCATTGCATCGCGACCACATCTCCTCGACTCCCTTGACCGAGCCCAGGGCTTCCTCAACGGGCCGGACGACCAGCCGTTCAGTTTGCTCCGGGGTGGCGTTGGGGAAGGGCAGGTGGACGAAGAGTCTGGGCTCCTCGACCTCGGGCATGAAGCCCAGGGGGAGGCGGTCCAGAGCCACCAGGCCGAGAACCACCAGGCAGGCAATGATGGTCAGGGTGGCCACCGGCCGGCGGATGGCGAGCTCGGGGAGGGTCATGATCCGTCCTCCCCGTCTACGCCCTCGTCGAGTCGCACCCTCGACGGCACCAGCAGGTAGGCCGCCGGGATCACGACCAGGGTCAGCACCGTGCTCAGAACGAGGCCGAAGCTGACGGTGATCGCCAGCGGCGCCCGCAGCTCGGCGCCCTCGCCGAGGCTCAAGGCCATGGGCAGCAGACCGAGCACCGTGGTCGTGGTCGTCATGAGGATGGGCCGCAGCCGTAGGTGGCCGCCGCGGATCACCGCCTCGAGCTTGGCGGCCCCGCGCCGCCGGAGCTGGTTGACGGTGTCGATGAGGACAATGGCGTTGTTGACCACGATCCCGACCAGCATGACGACGCCGATGAGCGCGATGACGCTCACCTCGGTGGCGGTGACATAAAGGCCGAGGACGACGCCTACCAACGCCAACGGAATCGTGAAGAGCACCACGAATGGGTGGACGAGGCTCTCGAAGGTGGCCGCCATGACCAGGTAGACGAGAAAGACGGCCAGCGCTAGGGCGAAGCGCAGGCTCGCGAACGAGGTCTGCATCTCGGTGACCTGGCCGCCGAGCTCGGCGAGGACGCCGGGCGGCGGCGGTTCGCGATCGAGCAGCGCCTCGATGTCCCGAACCGCCGAGCCGAGGCAGCGGCCCTCGAGGTTCGCGGTGAGCACCGCGGCGCGCTGCTGCTGCACCCGGTGGATTTCGGCCGGGCCGCGGTCCGAGCGCACCTCGGCCACGGTGAGCAGCCGCAGCGAGCGGCCGTCAGGGCCCGGAATCATGAGGTTGCGGACGTCCTCGGCGGTCTGCCGGTGCTGCTGGAGGTTGCGCACCCGGATGTCGATCTGGCGGTCCTCCTCCCGGAAGCGGGTGGGAACGGCGCCGAGGACGCGGTCGCGCAACGTCTCGGCGGCGACGCGCATGTCGAGACCGAGCGAGGCGAGGCGGTCGCGGTCGAAGATGACCTGGAGCTCGGGGTTGCCTTCCTCGAGGGAGGAGCGAACGTCGACGAGTCCGGGGATCGCCGCGAGGCCGTCGGCGAGAACCGGAGCGTAGGCCGACAGGGTTTCGAGATCGTCCGAGAAGAGAATCACCTCGATGGGCGTCTTGAGGCTGAAGTAGGTGGGCTTGCCGAAGGTGGTCTCGAGCTCGGGGATGGCCTCGAAACCCACCCGGAGCCGGTTCGCCACGCGCTGTTCGGCGGTCTCGTCACGGCGGTCGGCGAGGACGATGTTGAGCTGGCCGTAGTGCTCGGCGGTGGTGGACAGGCTCAAGCCCCCGGAGACCAGCCGGCTGCCGGCGGTGGCGTAGTCCACCGCGACCTCGGGGTCGTCTGCGATGGGCGCCGCCATCTGCCGCAGCACTCGGTCGGTGGCTTCCACAGCGGTGCCCTCGGGCATGGTGGCCTCGAAGAAGAACTCCCCCTGGGAGATGTCTGGGATGAGCGCCGTGTGAAGCCTGGAGATCCCGGCCACCGCGACGGCGAAGATGGCGGCCGCGGCCGCCACCGTCAGCCACCTCCGACGGAGAGCGGCGCGCAGGACGGTGTCGTAGAGCTTCGAGATCACCCCGAGGCTGGCCTCGGCCGGGGCATCGGGGCGGCGGCCGGGGGATGCGGCGCCGCCCCCTCCCAGGGCGCTCAGCATGGGGATCAGGGTCACGGCGACCACCAGCGAGGCGAGCAGGCTCAGGGTCACGGTGATCGCCATGTCGCCGAAGAGGGCGCCGGCGATGCCCTCGACGAAGATGATGGGCAGAAACACCGCCACCGTGGTCAGGGTCGATGCCGCCACGGCGCCGCCGACCTCGGTGGTGCCCGCCACTGCCGCCGCCGTTCGGTCCAGGCCCTCGGTTCGTTTGCGGTGAATGGACTCGAGCACGACGATGGCGTTGTCCACCAGCATGCCGATGCCCAACGTCAGGCCGCCCAGGCTCATGATGTTGAGCGAGACCTCGAGGCGGTACATGGCCATGAAGGCGAAGAGCACGCTCAGCGGGATCGAGGTGGCGATGACCACCGTCGATCGCGGGTCGCGGAGGAAGGCGAAAAGCACCAGAACCGCCAGGGCGCCGCCGACCACCGCCGTGAAGCGGACCTCGACCAGTGCCTGCTCGATGAAGCGCGACTGATCGAAGAGGACGGTGAGATCGTAGCCCTCCGGCACCAGGGCGCGCATCTCGGGAAGGGACTCACGCACGCCGCGGGCGGTGGTGACGATGTTGGCGTCGCCCTCTTTGTAGACGGCGATCTCCACCGCCTCGATGCCGCCGACCCGGATGATCTCCTCGCGTTCCCGGGCGCCCCAGTTGACCTCGGCGATATCGCGCACCCTCACCCGCGAGGCGCCGGCCGCCGACAGCACGAGATCGCCGATCTCCTCCACGGTGGTGTATTCGTTGACGGTGCGGATGAGGTACTGGCTGTCGGCGCCGCGCAGCGATCCGCCCGGAAGGTTGACGTTGGAGACCCCGATGACCTGGCGGACGCGCTCGAGAGGAATGCCGAGAGCGGCGAGCCGCTCCTGGTCGACCTCGACGTGGATCTCCTCCTCGAGCCCACCCTTGATCCGCGCCGAGGCGACGCCGTCGAGGCTCTCGAAGGCCTGCTTGAGCTTGCGGTCGGCGAGACGGCGGCTCTCGGTCAGATCGCCGGTGCCGCCCAGGGCGATGCGGACGATCGGGTCCAGCGACGGGTCGAAGCGCAGGACCACCGGATCCTCCGCGTCTTCGGGCAGGATGAGGCGGTCGAGCTTCTCGCGCACGTCGAGCAGGAGCAGGTCCATGTCGGCGCCCCAGTCGAACTCCAGGGTCACTTCGGAGACCCCGGGGCGCGACACCGAGTGCACGGTGCGCAGGCCGCGCAGGACACCGACGGCTTCCTCCACCGGCCGGGTGATGAGGTTCTCCACCTCCGCCGGTGCGGTGTCGGGGAAGTCGGTTTGGACGGTCAGCGACGGGTAGGAGATGTCGGGCAGCAGGTCCAGCGGCAGCCGCTGGTAGCCGACGACCCCGAACGCGGCGAAGGCGAGGGCGCACATGAGCACCGTCACCCGGCGTCGGACGGCGAGGGCGACGAAGGACCGCACTAGGGCACCTGAGCGGGGGCCGCGGTCTCTTCCGCCGGGTTCGGCGTCTCGTCGAGATCGAGAGCGTCGAGGATGTTGACCGGCTGGCCGTCGCGCAGCGCGCGCTGGCCCTGAACCACCACCGCCTCACCCGCGGCGAGCCCGGTCAGGATCTCGGCGTTGGCGTCGTCCTCGAAGCCGACCTCCACCGGCCGCCGGCGGGCGACGCCGTCGGCGGCGACGAAGACCGAACGCTGGCCGCGCTCGGTGACCACCGCCACCCGGGGAACGAGCAGGCTGTCGCTGTGGCTGTCGGTGACGATGGACACCTCGACGAAGTCGCCGGGGCGGGTGGACGGCGGGTAGTCGGTGACCTCGACGGTGACCTTGATGGTGCCGCTCTCGGGATCGACCAGGGGATTGACGAGGTCGATGCGGCCGGTGAGCCGGTCGCCGGTGGAGCTCACCCGGAGCTGAACTGGCTGGTCGGGTCGGATGCTGCGAAACTCCTTGGCAGGGATGAAGACCCGCGCCAGCAGCCGGTGCATGTCGGCGAGGACAAACAGCGGCGTGCCGTTGGCCACCGTCTGTCCCTGGTCGACGAGCCGCTCGACAACGTGGCCGGCGAAGGGCGCGCGAACGTCGGTGTAGCCGAGCTCGAGCCGGGCCAGCTCCAGGGCCGCCGCCGCCGAGGCGGCGTCGGTGCGGATGGTGTCGAAGTCCTCCGCCGAGCTCAAGCCCTGGGTGAAGATCTTTTCGGCACGGGCGAGGCGTGCCTGCTGCTTCTCCAGGTCGACGCGTGCCATGGTGGCGCGGTGGCGGTACTCGTCGTCCTCGATGCGGAGCAGGACCTGGCCCCTGCCGACCCGGTCGCCTTCTTCAGCGATGATGGTCTCGACGACCCCGGCCACGCGGGCGAGGACCTCGGCCTGCTTGTCGGGGTCGAGGGAGGCGGTGGCCCGGTAGTAGGTGGCGATTTCGCCGCGGGCCGTCGGTTGGACGGCCACGGCCATGGTCGGCAGCTGAGGTTGACCACCCGGCGGTCCCTCACCGGGCCGGACCCCCGGCCCTCCACCCTGCCGACCTGCTCCGGGCGGTTCGGGGGCGCCGCCGCAGGCCGCCGTGGCGACGAGGGCCGCCGCAAGGAGCAGTGTCGGGAACCCGGAGTGCCGGGTGGTGTCGGTCGGTGTGTGTCTTTTCATCGTGTGTCTGCTTTCGATGGCATTGGGGTCGGCCGCGTCGCGACTGCCCGCTCAACCCCGACGATCGACATCGGGCCGAGGTCGCATGATCAACCCGGCCCGTCCGCGGTGGCGGGATCGCGGCCCATTGAAACACACTGAGCACCCGGCGAGTGCAAAGAAACCTGAAGGATTTACCTAATTGAAACGCGATTTCAACGCTGTCGCGACCCTGTCGAGCCCCGTGGACAGCACCGAGGTCTCGGCGCCGATCCCGATGCGGACGAAGCCGTCCATGTTGAAGCAGTCACCGGCGAGGATGAAGACCGAGTGCTCGTCGCGGAGCCACTCGGCGAGCTCGGTGGAATTGATCGGGAAGTCGTAGCGCATGAACGCCACCCCGGCAGCCTTGGGTGGGATGTAGCGCAGATGCGGCGCCAGGTTCTCGACCCACTCCGAAACGAATGCGAGATTGGTGCGCAGCATGGACCGGTTTCGCTCGAGGATCCCGGGCCGGACGTCGGGGGAAAGCGCGATGGCGCCGATGGCATGGCTCAGAATTCCGGCGGTGATGGAGGTGTAGTCGTGGTAGGCCCAACTCGTGGCGATGGTGTCGGCGGGGCCGGCGAGCCAGCCGAGCCGAAGGCCGGGTAGGGCGTAGGCCTTGGAGAGCCCGCCGTTGACGGTGACGCGCTCGGCGAACCCGATGAAGCTCGGCGTCTCCTCACCGTCGAGCTCGGCGCCTCGGTAGACCTCGTCGGCGTGGATCCAGGCCCCCACCGAGTCGGCGATCGCGGCGATCTCCCCCATCTCTTCGGCCGACAGCACGTAGCCGGTGGGGTTCGAGGGGTTGCAGACGGTGATCATCTTCGTCGCGTCGGTGACCACCCGGCGGAGCTCGTCGAGGTCTGGAGCCCACCCGTTCTCTTCACGCAGGTGGAAGGCGACGGGGCGCGCACCCATGGCCTCGGCGATGCCCCAGATCTGCATGTAGTTCGGCACCATCATCACCACCTCGTCGCCGGGCTCGAGCAGCGTGTGGCAGGCGACGAAGTTGGCCTCCGACGAGCCGTTGGTGACGAGCACGTTGTCGGCCCCGAGACCGGGGTAGAGCGCGGCGATGCGTTCCCGCACCTCGACGGAGCCGTTGGTCTGGCCGTAGCCGAGGGCCGTCTTCGCAATGGCCTCGAGCTGCGCGTCGTCCAGCAGCTCGGCCATGCTCAAGGGGTGAAAGCCGCTCTCCGTGAGGTTGAACTCCACCGTGTTCTCGTAGATCGACTGCACGCGCTCCAACTCGAAGATCGGAAATTTCATCTCTCCTCCGCCGCGCCATTATCCCGCGTCCGCGTTCGCTTGCCACGGCGTAGCCGCAGGCGAAGCCGAGAGTTCGTGCCCGAGTCGATCCCGAACCCGATCCCGATCCCGTTCCCGATGCAGCGACAGGGTCAGCAATGAGAATCATCGACAGACAACAGCAGCGCCGATTCAACTCGGCGCCTTTGTGGATCTTCGTGCTCTATGTGTTGATTGCGATGGCCTGCCATCATGCGGCGGACGATTCGCCGCCGACGATTCCTGCCAGCACCTCAGGGTCGATCCTCGAACCTGTGATGATGACCGCGATCCGCTTTCCAGCCAGGTATTCGGGACAGCGGAGGAGGAGTGCGACGCCGAGGGCGGCGCCGCCTTCGATCACCATGTCGTCGTTGTCGTGAACGAAGCGGACGGCGTCGGCGATCTCGGACTCGGCGACTCGTTCCCACCGATCCACATGCTCGCGGCACAGGTCGAAGGTGATGGAGCCCGCCTCGATGCCGCCGGCGGTGGCGTCGGAGAGGGTGGGCAGATTCGCCAGTTCGACGATCCTTCCCGCAGCCACCGATTCGGCCATGACCGCCGAGGCTTCAGGCTCGACACCGATGATCTCGACGGCGGGCGCAACCGCCTTGAGGTAGGCGGCGATGCCCCCGGCGAGTCCGCCGCCGCCCACCGGGATGAGCACCGCGTCGAGGCCGTCCCGACACTGCTCGACGAGCTCGGGGCCGATGGTGCCCTGACCCGCGATCACCTCGGGGTCGTTGTAGGGCGAGACCCAGGTGCAGCCGTTGGCCTCGGCGAAGGCGTGCGCGTGGTTCTCGGCGATGACGCAGTCCGAGCCGACGAGTTCGTGCGGAATCCCCGAGGCCTCGATGGCCTCGAGCTTGACTCCCGTCGCGGTCGTCGGCAGGAAGAGCAGCCCATGGAGACCGAGAGCGTTGACCCCGTGGGCGAAGGCGGCGCCGTGGTTGCCGGTGGAGGCCGCCACGAGGCGTCGGGAGCGTTCCTCGGGGGTCAGCGACAGGAGCTTGTTCAGGACCCCTCGGATCTTGAACGAGCCGCTGAGCTGGGTGTTCTCCAGCTTCAGGAACACGTCGGCGCCGCCGGCATCGCTCAGGGCGGCGGAGAACCGGCACGCGGTGAGCCGGATGCGGCTCCGGATCTTCTCTCTCGCGTCGACGATCGCGGTCTTCACGGCTTCCTCTCGATCTCGGTGAGGACTTCGTCCAGGTTGTCCAACACGGCGTCCACGTCGCCGGCGGTGAGGACCATGGGCGGCTTGATCTTGAGCACGTTGTGGAGCGGGCCGTCGGTGGACAGCAGGAAGCCGCGTTCGCGCATGGTGTCGATGACGGCCGTGGCTTCGGTGTCGGCCGGCTCGAGGCTGTCGTGGTCGCGCACCAGCTCGACGCCGAGGAAGAGTCCGAGGCCGCGGATGTCGCCGATGAGGCGGTGGCGCGGCTGCATCTCGCGAAAGCCCGCCAGGAACTGTTCCCCGAGCACGCGGGCGTGCTCCTGCAGGCCCTCCGACTCGATGACCTCGAGCACCGCCAGGCCGATGGCGCAGGAGACCGGGTTGCCGCCGAAGGTGTTGAAGTACTCCATCCCGGTGGCGAAGCTGTCGGCGATCTCGGGGGTGGTCACCACTGCCGCCATGGGGTGGCCGTTGCCGATGGGCTTGCCCAGGGTGACGATGTCGGGCACCACGTCGAGAGCCTCGAAGGCCCACCGGTGACTGCCGACGCGGCCGAACCCCACCTGGACCTCGTCGGCGATGGAGATCCCGTCGACGGCGCGCACCGCGTCACACGCGCCGGTCATGAAGCCCGGAGCGGGGATCACCTGGCCGCCGCAGCCGATGAGCGACTCGGCCATGAAGGCGCCGGGTGCCCGGCCGGCCGCAGCGAGCTCGGCCACCGTCCGCCGCACCTCGTCGGCGTAGCGTGCTCCCGCTCCCTTCCCGCGGTGAGGTCCGCGGTAGGCGTCGGGCATGGGGATCTTGTGGGCGTGGGCGGCGAGGCCTTCGCCGCCGGGACCTTCGCATTTGTAGCTGCTGATCTCCACCAATGACGGCGAGTGGCCGTGGTAGGCATGCTCCAGGACCACGATCTCCCTGGTGCCGGTGTGGGCCCTGGCGAGACGCAGCGCCAGATCATTGGCCTCGGTGCCGGTGCAGACGAAGAAGGCGACGCTCAGGGGATCGGGGAAGGCGGCAGTCAGCCGCTGGGCGTACTCGGCCAGGTGGTCGTGCAGGTAGCGGGTGTTGGTGTTGAGCTCGGCCATCTGGCGCTGACCGGCAGCGACGACGTGCGGATGGCAGTGGCCGACGTGGCAGACGTTGTTGACCAGGTCGAGGTAGCGGCGACCGTCGGCGTCGAAGAGGTGCTGGCCATCGCCACGGACGATCTTGAGCGGCCGGGCGTACGAGATCGAGAGGTTTCGGCCGACGTGCCGGCGGCGGATCTCGATGATTTCGTCGGTGCTTCGTTCGGTCATGAGCAGGCGGCCTCCACGGTGTGGCGAAAGCGGTCGGCGGGTGACGAGTCGATAGTCTCGAAGAGGCGCCGCATGGGAGCAGCCGAGACCTGCAGGTAGTCGTTGTCCGGATCGCGCGACAACCCCTGGGCCGCGTGCAGAACGCTGGAGCAGATCCGACTGAGCACGAGGTCGGGCAGGAACTCGCGTTCGAGCCCGCTGAGCGGGCGCACCGTGTGATAGCCGCGGATGAGAAGGGCCGCGTCCGAGAACGGGTCCTCGCGATCGAGCATGAGGTACGCCAGGCAGATGCCGAGATCGGCGACGACGGGTGCGAACAGGGCATCGCTGAAGTCGATGATGCCGGTCAGACGCGGGCCATCGCCGGTGACTCGCGCCAGGAGATTGTGGTCGTTTGCGTCGGCGTGGATGACACTGTGCTCGAACTCGTTTCGGCGGGGCACCACCGTCGCCGCGAAATGTTCGAGATGGGCCAGGACCCGGGTCCTGTAAACCGGACTGTCCATCGCGTCCGCCATGTCAGCCAGACCAGGGGCCGCCATGGGATCCCACTCGTGGGTTCGACGAGTGTGCGGGTGGTCGAATGTTCGAAGCGCTAGGTCGAGCTCGGCCAGGGTGCGGCCGATGGCGTCGAGAAGCTGCGGCGGACGCTCTTCGATGGTCACGAGGCGCCGACCCTCGAGCCAGGTCAGCATCCGCGCCCAACGAGCCGCACCCTGCGGCGTTGTCACCGGCGAAAGGGCTCGGCCTGACGCGGTGAGAACCACCCGGGGAACCAGCGCGGCGACCTCGCTCGACGCGAGATGATCCAGGAGCGCCACCTGGTTTTCCAGGGTGTCTCGCGTGGTCGCGGCAGACGCGATCTTGAGCACATATGCTCGCCCGTCATCGGTTCGAAGCAGGTAGTTGGCGTCTTCCCAACCGCCGAGGGGTGAAACCTCGCCCCGCACCTGCCACGCCTCGTCGGCGAGGGCCGCGATGTGCTCGATGGTTGGGTCCGGCGGGGTGGCTGACATGCCGGAGATTCTACCCGCTTCAGATCCGAGTGGGCGTGTCGAGCCGGGGAACGGGTACAGTTGGGGCGGCGCGCCGGGAAATGCGGATGTCGGGGGCAGGCATGGAAGAGCTCGTGGCGTGGGTGGTGGAGCATCAGGCGGTCTTCTCGATCCTGGCGCTGCTGTCGCTGGCCCTGCTCGTGGTGTCGATGGTGGTTTTTCCACTGGTGGTGGTGCACCTTCCGGTGGATTACTTCGTTCGGGAGAACCGTGAGCCGGTGCGGCGGCGTCGGCAGCACCCGGCGCTGTGGGCGGTTCTGTCAGTGGCGAAGAACGCAGTCGGCGCAGTGCTGATCGTCGCCGGAACGGCGATGCTGGTGCTGCCGGGCCAGGGTATCTTGACCATCCTCATCGGACTTGCCCTGACCAACTTCCCCGGTAAGTTCGCGTTCGAAAGAAGGCTCTTCGGCCGCCCCCCGGTCCACCGGGCGCTCAACAGGATCCGGAAGACCGCCGGGAAAACGCCGCTGAGGGTGCCCGAGCAGGAGTGACGGCCCCCACCGGGGAACGAAAAACCGGGGCCGAGGCCCCGGTTCGTGAGTGCATGATGTGGGGGTCCGAAGTCAGTGGCGCGCCCGCAGCAGGATGATGCCGATCCCGGCGAGGAGGCCGATGAGAACCATCAGGCCCAGGGTGCCGAGGGTCGGAATGGCAGGCTCCGGCGGCGGTTGCGATGCCGCGAGCACCACGCCGAAGTCATCGGCGCCGAAGCCCTCTCCCGCGCCGCCGGGATTGTTGTTCTGGGATCGGAAGATCACCATGTCGATCTCCTCCCCGGCATCCGCGACGAAGCCGAGGAAGGTGTCGTTGGCGGCGGGGAGCAGGGTTCCGATGATGGTCTGTTCGGCGCCGTTGACATCGATGGCGAGGAACTCGCCGCCGAGCACGCCGATGAACTCGGCGCCCCACGCCGTCACCGGGTCGTTGAAGACGAGCTCGACGTTGGTTTCGGTTCCCGTGCCGCCCTCGGGGTAGTTGACGAAGCACGACGCGTGATTGGTGCCGTTGTTGTCGGTGAATTCGAAGGGCGGGGTTTCGATGAGATTCCGGAACTCCAGATCCACCCCGGTCTGTGCGAGGGTGCCCATGCTGATGTTCACCGGCGCCAACCGGAACGAGGTGTCGCTGGCGAATCCCTCGAAGTCCTCATCGAGGTCGGTGGCCCCGCCGGCGGCGGCGAGCCAGGCGGCGCTGTCGTCGTACTGAACGATCGCGGCGTGCGCCGCGGCCGGCGCAATTAGACCGCAGACAACGACCATCGCGATCGCGTGTCGAGTCTTCATCACTTCCTCCTTCACATTCTCAATTGGTCAGTTCCATCATAATCTTCCCGCGCCGACGTGTCGACCCGGGCTGCGTTCCGGGTCCGGCCGGTCCCCGGTCATCGTTCGTCCCGGCCGTCGGATCCGTCGACCGAGCAGTCTCAGTTTCCTGGGGTGAGGCGGCAGTGCCGGTGTATCATCCCCGGTGAACGAACGAGAGCCCGCGAGGAGGATGATGATGCGAAGAGCCTTGATGGTGATTGCGGTCGTGCTGGTCGCGGCGTCGCCGGCGCTGGCACAACAAACCCAGAGCTTCGGTTGGGAGGATGGAACGACCACCGTTGTCTCCACCTACCCCGATCCCGACTCCATCCTTTCCACCAACGTCGGCGCGCCCGATCCGGTGCAGTCCGGCAGCCGCAGCCTGCGGCTCGAGGACAACGCCGCCAGTGGAACCCCGCAGGTCTATATCGCCTGGATCGCGGGCCTGACAGACGGCGACGAGGTAACCGCCAGCTTCTGGCGCTACGACGACACCCCGGGCGCTGCGCCGAGCTGCCGCATCTGGGGCCACTGGAACGACGATCCGGGCGACATCACCGGCTACGACGGCAGCGCGGGCGGGAACGACGACTACGGCCCCGGCACGGGCTGGGACCAGACGAGCCACACCTGGACGGTGGCCGACGGCCACACGGGACTGGTCATCGAGGTCCGGACCTACTCGTCCGACGGCGACACGGTGTGGATCGACGACCTGGAGGTCACCATCCCGGACACCGCCGTCTTCCAGGACATGGTTCCCGTCGAGCTGACCGCGTTCTCGGTCGAGTAGGCCGGACCCGCAAGCAGCAAAAACCCCGGAGGCGGCACCGCCTCCGGGGCGTGAAGTCTGCTCGCAGCGCGAGCGTCAGCGCGCGCCCGGAGTCTTGACCGGGTCTTCGGGCCGTTCGGGCAGCTTCTTCGGGTCGGCCTCGATGGCGGCAAGCACCTCGGCCACCCCGCGCTCGAGCTGGGGATCGCGGCCCGCGAGGACCGAGGCGGGATCGTTCTCGACCTCGATGTCCGGTGGAACGCCGATCCCCTCGATGATGTACTCGCCCTCCGGGTTGTTGGTCGCCGACCGCGGCACGAAGGCGGTGGCGCCGTCGATGAGCCCGATGTAGCCGCCGCCGACCACGCCGCCCCAGGTTTTCTTGCCGATGAGGGGGCCGAGGCCCGCGGCGCGGAAGTAGTGCGGGAAGATGTCGCCGTCGGAGGCCGAGGTCTCGGAGATCAGGCAGGCCAGGTGGCCGTGGAAGGTCTGCCGAGGGTAGGTCCCCGGAACCTCGGGCACCCGGCCGAAGCGGGTGCCCAGCACCTCGCGGCGGAGCCGCTCGATGATCATGGCGGAGACGTTGCCGCCACCGTTGCCGCGGACATCGACCACCAGGCCCTCTTTGCGGATCTGCGGGTAGTACCACTTGATGAACTCGGCGATGCCGTCGGGGCCCATGTCCGGAATGTGGAGATAGCCCACCCGACCGTCGGTCATCTCGGTCACCCGGGCGTGATTGGCGAGCACCCAGTCGAGGTAAACCAGCGAGCTCTCCGAGCGCACCGGCACGTAGGTGACCTCGCGCGCGTCATCGAAATCGGCCGTCGCGTTGACGGTGAGGGTGACCGCGTCGTCGGCGTACTGGAGCAGCCGGTAGGGGTTGTCCGAGCCCGAGAGCTCGCGGCCGTCGATGGCGAGGACATACTCGCCGACGGCGATGTCGATGCCGACCTCGGTCAAGGGCGAGCGGTACTTGGGCTCCTCGTTGTGGCCGGTGAAGATCGACGCGATCCGATAGCGCCCGGCCGCCTCGTCGAGCTCGAACCGGGCGCCGGGAAGACCGACTGCGGGTCGATCGGGGATCTCGAAGTCGCCGCCGTCGATGTAGGTGTGGCCGGCGTTGAGCTCGGAGATCATCTCCGAGATCACGTAGTTGAGATCCGAACGGTGGGCGACGTAGGGCAGGAGCTCTGCGTACTGTTCCTTCAAAGCCGGCCAGTCATAGCCGTGCATGTTCTCGACGTAGAAGTAATCGCGGAAAAGTCGCCAGGATTCGTTGAAGATCTGACGCCACTCCGCCGCCGGGTCGAGATCCATCTCGAGCCCTGCGGTGCTGACGGGCTCGGGTTTGGCGCCGGGCTTGACGTCATAGATGTTGAAACCACCGCCCGTGCGGACCATGAGCTTCTTGCCGTCGGCCGACAGGGCGGCGCCGCGAACGCCGCTCGCCAGCTCCTCCTCCTCCCGATCGTCGAGGGAAAAGTGCTGGATCTTAATCCCGCCACCGAAGCTGCCGCCGTAGAAGAACGGTGACGTGGTGAAGAACAGCAGGTGGCCGTCGCCGGCGACGAGCCCCGCGTAGTTGTTGGCCTTGACCGGCACTCGCATGGCGCGGTTGGCGAGCTCGTCGAAGTCGATGGCGATGGTCTGGTCCCCGTCGTCGTCGCCCTTGGACTTCTTCGTGTCTTCGGCTTTCTCGTCGGCTTTCTCGTCGGCCTGGTCGTCGTCCTCGGCGTCGTCGGTGGTCACCTCGACCTCGTCCTCTTCCGGCGGGAAGAGCGGTTCGACGTCGGCGCGCAGCGCAGTGGCGAAGATCCCGTCGCGGCGGTTGCCGGCGAAGTTCCACTCCAGGTTGGAGATCTGGGGCGCGTACGAGCGCTCGGAGATGTAGAACAGGTAGTCGCCGTCGGGGCTCCAGGCCGGGCTGTACGACGAGAAGAAATCGGAGGTCACCTGATGGAGCTCGCCCGAGGCGGCGCTCCAGATGAAGACACGGTCGATGCCGGCGTCGTTGCTGAGGCTGAAGGCCAGGTGGCCGCCGTGGGGCGACCATTCGAAGTCGCCGATGGCGCCGAAGATGTCGTCCGCCACCTGGGTCTCGGCGCCGTCGGCAACCGTCACCACCATCAGGCGGCCGAGATAGTCCGAGAACGCGATGCGGTCGCTCGTCGGCGACCACGAGAGCGTGGTCAGGCGAGCCGAATGACCGTCGGTGAGCTGGCGCGCCGGCTCGCTACCGATGGGATCGAGGATCCAGATCTCGTCCTCGCCGGAAGCGTCGGAGATGACGGCGACGTGAGCGCCGTCCGGAGACCAGGAGGCGACCCGGTCGTTGGCGCCGGAGGAGCGGGTCAGGTTGCGGGTGCGGCCCTTCTCCACCGGGGCTGAGAAGACATCGCCGCGGGCGACGAAGAGGGCGCGCTCACCCTTGGGCGAGAGTGTGAAATCGCCGACGTTGCCGGCCACCGAGACCCGCTTCGGACGTTTCCAGAGGCCATCGTCCGGCACCGTGATGGAGACCGCCTCGTCGGCGCTGGTTTTGACGTTGTAGATTCTGAGCCGGCCGTCGAGCTCGTAGACGATGCGGTCCTGATGATCGGTGGCGGGCCAGCGAACGTCGTAGGGATCGTGGTCGGTGAGCTGCTCGACCTCGCCGGTGGCCGGATCGGCCCGGAAGAGGTTGAGTCGGTCGTCGCGGTCGGAAGCGAAGTAGATGGCGTCGCCGATCCACATGGGGTCGCGCTCGGTGCGCTCGCTGTGGGCGAGGGGGGTGACGGCCGAGGACTCGAGATCGAAGATATAGAGGTCCTGGGCCCAGCCGCCCTGATAGCGCTTCCAGTGGCGGAAGTCGCGGAACAGCGGCGAGTAGACGATCCGGTCGCTAGCGGGTGAGAAATCGCCGGCGCCGGAGTTGGGCATGGGCAGCGCCTCGGGCAGGCCGCCGCTCGCCGGTACGGTGTAGAGCTTGCCCTCGGAGCCGCCGCCGGCGTCGCGCAGCGAGCGGAAGACGACGGCGGCGCCCGATGGTGTCCAGCCGAGGACGAGGTTGTCGTAGCCCCACCGCGGCGGCAGCGGCCCGCGGGCCGGGTACCAGGTGAGCCGCTGGGGCTCGCCGCCGGTGGTGGGCATGACGTAGACCTGCTCGTCGCCGTCGTATTGGCCGGTGAACGCGATCTGAGCGCCGTCGGGAGAGAACCGCGGAAAGACCTCCTGCCCGGGGTGGGCGGTCAGCCGGGTGGCGGTGCCGCCGCCGGTGGATGCCGTCCACAGATCGCCGCCGTAGCTGAAGACGACGGTGTCGCCGTGAATATCCGGGAAGCGCAGCAGGCGTGTTCCGCCGTCGTCCGCCACCGCCGGGATCGCACACACCGTCAATACGAGAATCGCCGCCAGAGTCTGTCGCATGGTTTCCTCCCCCAATGAAGCCGAATGAGGCCGACCCCGCCGGCTTCCGTTCTGAAGCCCGGCGAGTATAGTCCTTTCATCTTCTACGACTGGGAGGCCGAAGGGTTACCGAGCGTTGGTGGGTTATGCTCCAGGGGAACGGATGGAGGGACGTATGGGGCACATGAGCAGGTGTCAGCTCGCGTCGATCTCGGTCGGAACACTCTGCCTCGTCGCCACGGTGGCGTGGGCCGGCGACGGGTCGTTGGGTTTTGTCGATCTGATGCAATTTCGGCAGATCGAGGATGTGGTCATCTCCCATGACGGGAGCTGGGTGGCCTACGCTCTGGCGCCCGACCGCGGTGACGGCGAGGTCGTCGTCCGCTCCACCGCCGGCGAGGTCGAGCACCGCATCGAGCGCGGGGCCGCACCGGAGATCTCCGCCGACGGCCGCTGGGTGGTCGCCGAGGTCATCCCGACCCTCGAGGAACGCGAGAAGAACGAGGATGACGACGACCCGCCGAGGCCGGGCCTCGCCATTCTCGATCTCGTGTCCGGCCAGGAGGAGCGTCTCGACGCGGTTGAGAGCTTCGCCCTCTCCGCCGACGGACGTTGGCTGGCGTACCACCGGTTCGAGAACGACGAGGAGTCGGGCGAGGAGAACGACTGCGGAGAGACAGCCCCCACCCAGGAGCAGAGGGAGGATGAGGAGAACGAGCGCGAGATCGGCAGTGACCTCGTGCTGCGCGATCTCGGCGGCGGGTCGGAGCTCACAATGGCCCACGTGGTGGACTTCGTCTTCGCCGAGTCGGCGCCGCTGCTCGCGGTGACCATCTCGGCGCCGGAGGGTGAGGGCAACGGAGTGCAGGTCCACGACCTGCGGGACGAGGAACCGGTGCTCGTGACGCTCCACACCGACACCGGCGAGCACGCGACGCACCCCACCTGGGCCGACGAGGCCGAGCACGTGGCCTTCGTCGTCGCCGGCGATGACGAGGGCGAACCGGCCGCGGATGCCGAGGTCTGGACCTGGACGGGCTCCGGCGCCGCGCGACGGGTGGCGTCCAAGGCCGATGCGCCCGAAGGCTTCACAGTGCCGTCGGTGAACGAGCTCCAGTGGAGCCGGGACGGGGCGAGGTTGTTCTTCGGCTTCAAGCCGGCGGCAGAGACGGATACGGCCGTTGCCACCGCCACTGCCACTGCCACTGGTAAGGAAACGGCCACGGCCACGGCGACGGAGGACCCCTTCGATCCCTACGACCCCGACGCGATCCTCGCCGACCGCGAAGTGGACGTCTGGCACTGGAAGGACCCGAGGATCATCCCCAACCAGAAGGAACGGTGGTCCGAGCACGACAAGGACCGGGTCTACCGGGCGGTGGTCCACCTCGATGACGGGAAGGTCGTGCCCCTGGCGGATCTCGACCTGCCCGAGGTGGAGCCGACCGACAACCCGCGGTTCGCCCTCGGCCGTTCGGATCTGCCCTACCTGCGGGAGCTCACCTGGGACGGCCGCTTCGCCGATCTCTTCGCGGTGGATCTGCAAACCGGTGAACGCAGCCTTTTCGCCGCGCGCATCGCGGGCGGCTGGCGGTCGCCATCGGCGTCGTTGTCCCCTGACGGAAAGCACGCTCTGTACTACCACGACGGCGACTGGCGCCTCTACTCCACCATCGAGGGAACGACACGCAACCTGACCGCGGACCTGCCCGTATCCTTCGCCGACGAGGACTGGGACTACCCGGCGGATCCGCCCGGCTACGGTTCGTCGGAGTGGGCCGATCACTCGCAATGGGTCGTGATCTACGACAAGTACGACATGTGGCTGGTCGATGTCCTGGACGGTGAGCTGCAGAACCTCACCCGGGGTGTCGGCCGAGACGAGGAGATCGTCTTCCGGGTGGTGGACCTCGACTCCGAAAGCGAGCTCATCGACCCGACTCGACCGTTCTTCGTCGAGGGCTACCACGACCGGCTCAAGCACGACGCCTTCTATGCCCACACCGGTCGCGACGGTGCCGTGAAGCTCTTCGGCGACGGCAACCACCGGCTCGAGTTCGTTGGGAAAGCCGAGGACAACGAGACCATCGTTTTCACCCGGGAGCGCTATAGCGAGTTTCCCGACCTGTGGGTGTCGAACCTCGACCTGGAAGACCCAGCGCGCCTCACCGACGTCAACCCGCAGATCGGCGACTACGCCTGGGGCTCCGCCGAGCTCGTGGAGTGGGCGACGGACGACGGTACCGAGCTCCAGGGCGTGCTCATCACGCCGGACGGCCGAAAGCCCGGCGAGCGGGTCCCGGTGCTCGTCTACTACTACCGCTTCTTCTCCCACCGGCTCCACCTCTTCAACGAGCCGGTGGTCAACCACCGGCCGAGCTTCCCGGTCTACGCCTCCCACGGTTACGCTGTCTTCCTGCCCGACATCCGCTTTCAGGTGGGCCGGCCGGGTCCGTCCGCCGTGCAGTGCCTCACTTCGGGCATCGAGCACCTGGTGGCGATCGGGGTGGCGGACCCCGAGGCGGTGGGGCTCCACGGCCACAGCTGGAGCGGCTACCAGACGGCCTATGTCGTCACCCAGACCGATGTCTTCGCCGCCGCCGTGGCCGGGGCGCCGGTGTCGAACATGACCTCGGCGTACTCGGGAATCCGGCTGGGGACGGGGCTCGCCCGCCAGTTCCAGTACGAAAAGTCCCAGAGCCGCATCGGCGGCAGCCTGTGGGAGGTGCCCGAGCTCTACATCGAGAACTCGCCGGTCTTCTTCGCCGACGAGATCGATACTCCACTGCTCATTCAGTTCGGCGACGAGGACGAAGCGGTGCCCTGGCAGCAGGGCATCGAGCTGTATCTCGCCTGCCGCCGCCTCGACAAGGACTGCATCATGCTGCAGTACCGGGGCGAGCCGCACCACCTCAAGAAGACGGCCAACAAGCTCGACTACTCGATCAAGATGAAACAGTTCTTCGACCACCACCTCAAGGGGGAGCCCGCGCCCGGCTGGATGACCGACGGCGTCCCCTACCGGGGGGAGTGACATGGGACTGAAGGACTGGCGGGCCCCCACCGGGTGGCGGCGAATCAGGACCATCGACATGCACACCGCGGGAGAGCCCTTCCGGATCATCGTCGACGGCGGCCCCGAGCTCGAGGGCGCGACCATTCTCGAGTGCCGCCGCGCCGCCCGCGAGCGCTTCGACCACCTGCGCAGGGCGCTGATGTGGGAGCCCCGCGGCCACGCCGACATGTACGGCTGCATTATCACCCGGCCGTTCTCCGACGGCGCCGACTTCGGGATCCTCTTTACCCACAACGAGGGCTACTCGTCCATGTGCGGCCACGGCATCATCGCCATGGCGACCGCGGCGGTGGAGACGGGCATGGTTGAGGCGGTCGAGCCGGAGACCACCGTCGGCATCGACAGCCCCGCCGGGCTCGTCCGCGCCTTCGGGCGGGTCGACAACGGCAGGGTTCTCGGCGTCCGCTTCCTCAATGTGCCGTCTTTCGTCGTCGCGCTGGACGCCGAGGTGGAGGTGCCGGACCTCGGCCGGGTGCGTTACGACCTGGCCTACGGCGGCGCCTTCTACGCCCTCGTCGATACTGCCGACCTCGGTCTGCGCTGCGACGGCGAGCACGTCCGATCCCTCATCGAGGCCGGCAGCGCCATCAAGAAGGCGGTGGCGGCGACGCATGAGATCGTCCACCCTTTCGAGGAGGATCTGGGCTTTCTCTACGGCGTCATCTTCGTCGAGCCCTCTTCCACGTCGGGCGTCCACAGCCGCAACTGCTGCGTCTTCGCCGACGGCGAGGTGGACCGGTCGCCCACCGGCACCGGGGTCAGCGCTCGTCTTGCTCTGCACTTCGCGAAGGGCGAGATCGCCATGGGCGAGAAGATCGTCATCGAAAGCCTCATCGGTTCGAGCTTTGCCGGCAGGGTCGTCGAGGAGACGACCTTCGGACCCCACCCGGCGGTGGTTTCCGAGGTCTCCGGACGGGCCCACATCACCGGCCGGCACGAGTTCGTTCTCGATCCCGACGACGACCTCGTGCACGGTTTCATGCTGAGGTAGGAGGCGAGATGAAGCTGCGGGTCCTCGGCGCCGCCGCGCTGCGCGAGTCCATGCCCATGGCCGACACCATCGAGGCAATGAAGGGGGCGTTCGCCGCCTACTCCTCGGGGGTCGCTGTCCAGCCCCAGCGCCTCGCGGTCCGGGTTCCCCCCGACGAGTCGGTGCTGCTGGTCAAGCCGGCCCTGCTGCCCGACGCCGCCCTCGGCGCCAAGCTGATCTCGGTCTTTCCCGGCAACCGCGAGCGCGGGCTGCCGGTGATCACCGGGGTGGTCGTCGTCCTCGATCCCGCCACCGGAGAGCCCGCGGGCCTCTGCGACGGCGGCTTCCTCACCGCGTGGCGCACCGGCGCCGCATCGGGAGCCGCCACCGACCTACTCGCCCGCGACGATGCCGTCATCGGCGCCGTGGTGGGCTGCGGCGTGCAGGGCCGGACCCAGGCCCTTGCCATGGACACCGTGCGCCGGCTCCAGGAGATCCGGATCTTTGATGCCGTTCCTGCCCAGGCGGAGGCCTTCGTCGAGGAGATGGCGCCCCGGCTGCGGGCCCGACTGGTGGCCGCGGCGAGCGCCGACGAGGCGGTGGACGGCGCCGACGTGGTCTGCGCGGCCACCACCACGACCGAGCCGGTGATCCGCGGCGCCCGGCTCGTCGATGGCGCCCACCTCAACGGCGTCGGCAGCTTCACCCCCGCCATGTGCGAGGTGGACGACGAGGTCATCCGCCGCGCCCGCATTGTGGTCGACTCGCGCGAGGCGGCCCTTTCCGAGGCCGGTGAGCTCATTGCTGCGGCGCAGGCGGGTCTCACCGATCCGGCCGAGTGGGTCGAGCTTGGCGAGATCGTCGGCGGGACGGCCCCCGGCCGCTCCTTTGACGGCGAGCTGACCTTCTTCAAGTCCGTCGGTCTCGCGGTCCAGGACATGGCCGCCGCCGCCCTGGCCTTTCGCAACGCCGAGCGCCTGGGCCTTGGCGACGAGATCGACCTGAGCTGAGGTTTCGACGACCAGGCCTCACTGCACCGCCGGTCGATTGGCGTAGCGCTCGTACAACCGGGTCTGGCGGGTCTCGAGGTCGGCCGCGCGGCCGTCGATGAAGACCCAGTCGACGTGGGTGCTGATCTCCAGCACGTCGTCGTCGGTAATGATCAGACTCGCCGACTTGCCGACCTCGATGGAGCCGAGCTCCTCCCCGACCCCGAGGATCCTCGCCGGTGCGATGGTGACGGCCTCCAGGGCGGCTTCGACGGGCAGACCGAAAGCAGCCGCCATGGCCGCGTGGTCCGGAAGGTTGCGGGCGTTGGCCGTCGCGAAGCCGTTGGCGGCTCCGGCGATGCAGAACTCGACCCCGGCCTGGTGCAGCTTGGCGGCGGTGGCGTAGGCGGTGTCGTAGGGCTCGTCGTCCCTCACCGGGAGGGCGAGCACGGTGGGGACGATCACCGGGATCTTCTTCTCGGCGAGCATCTCGGCCGTTCGCCAAACGTCTTGGCGCCCGGCCAGGATGAGCCGTAGGCCGTGCGTCTCGGCCCAGGCCACCGCGGCCTCGATCTGGCGCAGCTCCTCGGCGTGGACGATCACCGGAATGGTTCCGTCGAGGACCGGGAGCATGGCTTCGAGACGCGGGTCGACGACCAGGTCGGCGGGCCGCGCCGACCGGGCGATGGCGTAGGCCCGGGCGTCTTCCATCAGCTGTTCGAGGAGCGCGAGCTTCTCCTTTCGCTCCTTGGCCAGCGCCTCCACGCTCTTGGGCGGTCCCCACCAGCTCCGGTTCGGGTTGGTGCGGGGCCAGCTGACGTGCATCGCCACCGGTGCGGCGGCGGTCAGGTCCTCCCAGGTCCAGCCGTCCAGGCGGATGAGGCTCGAGGTTCCGCTGACCAGCCCGCCGGTGGGCACCGTCAGGCTGTGGGTGAGGCCGTTGGCGCGGGTCACTGGAATGACCGACGAATCGGGGTTGACGGCGATGGCGGTGTTGATGGCGGGGTTGACCATCCCGGTTTCGGCGATGTCGACGCTCGCCGCCACCGAGGCGATCTCACTGAGCCCGACGACGCTGTTGGCGTCGATGAGCCCGGGGTAGACGTGCTTGCCGTGGGCGTCGATGACATCGGCGTCGTCCAGCGGCGGAAGGCCTTCGCCGACGGCGACGATGCGGCCGTCGCGGAAGGAGACCGTTCCGTTGTCGATGGTCCCGGAGGTGACGGTGTGAACGGTGGCGCCGACGATGGACACGGCGCCGCCGAGGGAAGCGAGGCGGTCGCGATACTCGAGCGCTCGCGGCGGCGGCAGGGCAGCGGTGAGCTCGTCCGTGGGCGCCTCGTCTTCGGCGTCGGGCGTCTCGTCGTCGGCGTCGCGGATCGCGGCGACCAGCTCGGCGCGCAGCCGATCGACGGCCTGGTTGCGCTCCCGGTCCCGACTGCGGTCGAACTCCCGCACCCCGTCCACCCAGGTCTGCTCGGCCGTCGAGTAGACGCTCAGGGGGTGGCCCGACCAGACCACGAGATCCGCGTCCTTGCCGGGCTCGAGGGACCCGATCCGGTGGCCGAGATCGAGCTGGCGAGCGGCGCCGCTGGTGACCATGGCCAGAGCCGCGACCTCGTCGATGTCGCCGTACTTGACGGCCTTGGCCGCCTCGAGGTTGAGCCGGCGGGCCAGCTCCGTCGAGTCCGAGCTCATGCTCACCGAAACGCCGCGGCGGGTGAGCAGTGCGGCGTTGTAGGGAATGGCGTCATAGGCTTCGAGCTTGTAGCCCCACCAGTCGCTCTGGGTGGTGACGTCGACACCGTGGGCGGCGAGCTCGTCGGCGATCTTGTAGCCTTCGAGGGCGTGTTCGAAAGTTCTCACTGTGATCCCGAACTCCTCGGCCAACCGCATCATGGCCAGCATCTCGTCCTGGCGGTAGGCGTGGCAGTGGATGGTGCGTTCGCCGTCGAGGATTTCGAGCACGCTCTCGAGGCGGAGATCCCGCCGCGGCGGGACCTGATGGAGCTGCTCGTCGGCGCTGAGCGCGTCGTACGTCAGCCACTCGCGCCGGTAGTTCTCCGCCGCGACGAAGGTCCGGCGGATGTCCTGGATCACGCCCATGCGCGTCTTCGGGTAGCGGGTCGTCTTCGTCCGGCCGGAAAAGTTGCTGCGCTTGGGATTTTCGCCGAGGGCGAACTTGATGCCCATGCGGTTCTCGATGACGAGCTCGGCCTCGCTGGCCTCGGGCTTGAGCTTGATCACCACGTCCTGGCCGCCGATGGAGTTGGCCGAGCCGTGCAGCAGGTGGGAGGCGGTCACTCCTCCGGCGAGCTGGCGGTAGATGTTGACGTCGCCGGGGACGAGGATGTCGGCGATTTGGACCTCGGCGGTGATGTTGTCCGAGCCCTCGTTGACGCCGCCGCGCAGGGCGAGGTGACTGTGGACGTCGATGAGCCCGGGAGTGATGTGACGGCCGGCGGCATCGATGATGCCGGCGCCCTCCGGCGGGGTGAGGTCGGCGCCCACGGCGGCGATTCTGCCGTCGGCGACGAGCACGTCGGCGTTCTCCAGGACGCCCATCGGGCCCTGGGTCCAGACGGTGGCGCCGCTGAAGAGCCACATCCGGCGCGCCTCGCGGTCCGGCGGCTCGAGATCGACGGGCCACGCCGGGAGGGGTTCACTCTCGGCCTTCTCTTCGGTCGCTTTCGACTTCGATTCGTCGCGGTCGAGGTCGACCTCGACGCCATCGACAAAGACCCGACGGATTGTGGTTTCCGCGTCGAAGATGGGACCGTCGAAGACGGCCAGGTTGGCGATCTTGCCGGGCGAGAGGGTCCCCGCAACGGCGTCGATCCCCAGGAGGGAGGCCGGGACCGTGGTCACTGCCGCCAGCGCGGTCGCCGGGTTCAGCCCGCGGGAGATCATGGACCCGACGTTGGCGGTGAAATCGGCGGGATCCTCCAGGCCGTTGGTGGTCAAGGCGAAGACGACACCGGCGTCCTCGAGTCGGGCGGGGTTGGCCGGCGCCTCGAGGAAGCGGCGCATGGTCTCGACGGTGACCTCCAGCGCTTCGGCGTCGGTCGCCACCTCGGGTTCTTCGGGGAACGCCGCGGGGAGGATGAGGGTTCGGCCGATTGCCCCGACCCTTTCGGCCACTTCCCACTCGTGGCCCGACGCGGCGATGGCCGCCTCCAGACCGAGCTCGTCGGAGAGTCGTGCCGAAAGGAGGACGTCGGCCGGGGAGGCGGCGTGGAAGACGGCGGGCTGCTCGCCGGCCACCAGGTCCTGGAGGGCGACGAAGGCGGCCACCGGTTCGGGGCGCGCCATGCCGCTGGGATCAGCTGCCCAGCGCTGGTTCCACACGGCGAAACGGCGGCTGTCGAGGACCGTCTGGCGGATCAAGGCAACCGCGCCCATGAGACTGGTGGGGTAGCTGCCGCCGTACCTGCCCCGCTCGTAGCCGATGTGCTGGGCGACGTCGTTGCGCAGGATGAGTTCGGAGACCGGCCGCTCGCCGGCGAGGAGAATGGCGGTGCTCGAACCGCGGAACACGCCGTCGGTGGGCGCCACCAGGACGGTGGTGAAGCCGAGCCTCTGAAGCGCCTCGGCCCTTGCGGCGTTCTTCCCCGTGAATGGGGTGAGCTGATCGCCGGACCGGCGTTCGGGGTGGACCCTGGAAACCGGGTGGACGGGTCCGGCCGGAGGCGCGTCGTCGCTCGGTTGGGAGGTGACGGAGTCGAGGGCGACGAGCGGATCGATGAGGCCGGGATAGATCCACAGTCCCTCGCCGTCGATCACCACCGCGTCCGCAGGAGGCGAGATCCCGCGGCCGACCGCTTCGATGAGCCCGTCGCGAAGCACCACTGCGGCGTCGTCGAGCCGTTCGCCGGGCGCCGGGATCACGGTGGCGCCTTCGATGCAGGTGACTCGAGGCGCCGTCGCAAGTCCGCTGTCGGGAATGAGGAACAGGCTGACGACGATCAGAACAACGCACAGCGAACGACGTGATTGCATGGCGGCTCCCCCTCGGCCAACGAGTATAGATCCGATGGGCGTCTCACGCAGTGCGGAGCGAGACCGA
>JAZBOQ010000021.1:0-82149 GCA_036351195.1 Thermoanaerobaculales bacterium
CTTCGGGCCGGGCTCGAGGCGGCTTCGCTGGTGCTGCCGTTTCGGGTGAACGAGTACGTGCTCGACGAGCTGATCGATTGGGACGACATTCCGGACGATCCCATCTTCCAGCTGACCGCCTGCGGGGCTTCACGGTTCTTTTTCGAAACATCGGAACCGGGCGACCAACGCCCGGAGTGGACGAGGCGGGGCATTCTGCCGGGCGGACAGTCCTGCCGGGGAGGACTCGATGAAGGAGTTCGATATCGTCGTGATCGGGGGTGGTCCCGCTGGGTTCGCCACCGCCATGTCGGCCAGGAAGACGTACCCGGACAAGACCCTCGCGCTCATCCGAAAAGAGGAGACGGCGCTCATTCCATGCGGGATTCCCTACACCATGAACCGCCTGGAAGAGGTGGATGACGATATTCTGCCGGACGCCCCGCTGGAGGCGGCCGGGATCGACATCATCATCGACACCGTGGTCGGTCGAAACGGCAGGCGATTGCAGTGCGCCGGCGGCGAGGAGATCCGCTTTGAGAGGTTGGTGGTGGCCACCGGTTCCATCCCCATGGTTCCGCCCATTCGTGGATTGGACAAGGGCGGCGTCTTTACGGTCATCAAGGAGATGAGCGCCCTGCGAACGCTCAAAAAGGCGGCGAATCAGGCCAATGACATTGTCGTGATCGGCGGCGGTTACGTGGGCGTCGAGTTCGCCGATGAACTCCTTGCCAAGGGCAAGAGAGTGACCATCATCGACCGATTGGATCACCTTCTGCCCCAGGCGCTGGATCCCGAGTTCTGCGCCTTCATCGAGGCGGCCATCGCGGATCGTGGCGGGGAGCTTCGATTGGGGACATCGGTCACCGATATCAAAGGAGGCGAGCACGTCGAGGCTGTACTCCTCGACAACGGGCAGCGCCTGACATGCGATCTCGTCATCATGGCGGTGGGTTTCAAGCCGAATCACTCGATCGGCGCCAAGCTCGGGATCGAGGTCAGCCCGGGCCACGGCATCAAGGTGGACGAGTACATGCGGACCTCGTCGCCGGGGATCTTCGCCGTCGGAGACTGTGCCGAGCAGCACAACTGCTACACCGGGGAGAACTGGCCGATCATGCTGGCCTCCACCGCCATGGCTCAGGGCCGGCTCGCCGGCTCGAACCTCTACTCCATCAAGGTGGTCAAGACCTTCCAGGGGGTCTTGGGGACCTTTTCCAGCAAGATCGGCGGCACCGCGGTGGGGGTTTCCGGTCTCACCGAGGTGCAGGCGCAGCGCATGGGCCTCGAATATGTCGTGGGACGGGCGAGAGTCCCGGACCGCCACCCGGGCACCCTTGACGACGTCTCCATCATCGAGATCAAACTGCTCTTCTCGCGCTTCTGCCACACCCTGCTCGGCGGCCAGATCAAGGGCGGCGACTCGGTGGGCGAGATGGCCAATATCCTCGCGGTCATGATCCAGAACGAGATGACCGACATGGAGATCGACACCCTGCAGATCGGGACCCACCCGCTGCTGACCTCGTCGCCGGTGGTCTATCCGATCATCACCGCAACGGTGGATGCGATTTCCAACTGGTTCGGAAACGACTAAACGATCTGGAGGTGCGTCATGTGCACGGCCAACGACAAACACAAGGCCGCTGTCGTCTTTGCCCTCATGGTGATGGTGTCGCTGACGGGGGCTTTCTCCCTCGCTCAGTCCGGGTCGTCGCAACGCGATCTTCGAGCGATGGTGGGCAGCGAGGACGAGGCGATGCTCCTTGACGAAATCCAGCGGGTGCAGCCGTACTATTCGATTCGTCAGCTCGCCCGATTTCAAAACATGCAGGATCGAATGGGAGGCGGTTTCGGTGGATGCATCGCCGACCAGCTCGTTCTCGCCGACGAGATCCCGCTTCCAGTAGACCGTGCCGGCGCCATCGAAACCGCCATGTATCTCGCCCGCCAACGCGAGGACAATCTGCGGACCCTCGAAGAGGTGGGATTTCAGTTGTCGTTCGTCTCGATGGAAGCTCCGATCGCGGCTGGTGGCGTCCCGGGCGCCGGGGAAGACGTGACCATCGATGTGTCGGTTCCGGAGGCGTTTCTCGAAGCTCTGGAAGACGGCAAGGTGACCATGGGCGAGGCGCGGGTGATCACCGGGCTGCAACCGAATCGCGAGGTGCTCGGGGTGATCTGTGCGAAATGCCTCGGGACCGAGACCAAGGTGAACGAGCAGACTCTGGCCTATCTCGTGTGGAAGGCCGGTTCCACGGAACCGCTGGACCGCCTGTGGCGGTGGATCAACCCGATGAACGACTTCGGATATGCGGATCTGGCGACCCATGCCCCGGAGTACGCTGTGGCGATCGAGGAGGTCAAACGGCACCAGCGCCAGCTGGCGGACGAGGCGAGCTCGAGAATCGAGCCCTTCCTCGTCCTCGGTAGCCGAGTGAGCGGGACGGTGGCGTTCGCCCCGAGTTGTCTCATCGGAGATTGGGTTTCGTCGGAGATGTCGGCGGCCAATCTGCCGCACCTCAGAGAGGGCTGGGTAGGGGCGGTTCGGAGTGTGGCCGCGGGTCTCTTCCGGCGCCATCTGCTGCAGCAGTGGAGCGAGGGTGGCCGGCAGGCCGCGTACTGGCCGGCCAAGGTGGACGACGTGGTCACGGGTGACGACTATCTCGCGGATCTCTACTCGCTCGCCGCCTTCGCGGTGCTGGAGGGGTCGGTGGACCATATCTGCAACGGACATTCGATGCCGCCAGAACGAGAGGAAGCAGTGGACGGCGCGCTTGTGTTCTCAATGATCGCACAGGACCCGAACGCCCGCCCGAGACCACTGCCTTTGTTCGGTATCAATGCCCGCAGGGATCTCCGCCGATTCGGCCGATATCTGGTTTGGTCCATCGAAGAGCGGGATGGGCGGGAGGGGCTCGCTGAGCTTCTTCAGCAGGGCCCTGTCTCGGTCGTGCTCCGGGCAACGGATCTGGAGAGCGGCGGCGAACCGAGGTTGTTCGACGACCGACTCAACGTCGCACTGGAGGATTTGGCCTTGAGTCTGGCGAAATAGCTTGCGCTGTCGGTTCTCTCTTGCCTGGAATCCGCCCTACGGACTGACCTCGGACCAGCTTCCTGTGCCGCCGGTCTCGAAGTCGTCGGCGAAGAGGGGATCTTCTACGCCACGGAGCACGGCGATGGGAGCCCCGAAGTAGTCGTCGGTCTCGTCGATGCCCGAGAGCCCGTCAACCCCCTGCTGGAGAAGCCGGCTGCCTGAAGAGGTCAGGCCCATCAGACCGCCCGGAATCGTGACGACGCCACCGGCATTGGAGAATGCCGGACCGTCTTCGAGCGGAATGCCGACCGCCAGGTCGTCGATGTCGTCGCCGTTGAGGTCGCCGGCGCCGACTGCGAAGCCGAACCAGGTCATGGCGCCCGCGACCACCGGCAGGTCCGGGGTGTCGCCGTGCCAGAGCTGGTCGTCCGCAGCCGACGGCCCATCCGCGGATCCGTAGAATACGTGCACAGCGCCGGACAGCGACGGCCCCGCCTCGTCGTCCCACGGAGCGGCGACGACGAGATCGTCATAGGCATCGCCGTTGAAGTTGCCGCAGGCCAGGGCGCGGCCGAAGAGATTCGTCTCGCCGGGCCAACCGGCGACCGTTTCCCCGAGGATGTCGCCACCTTGGACGATGCTCGTGAACAGGAGGTTTGACACACCGACGTGATCACCAAAATAGACAGTGATCTGACCGGCCTGGGAGAATCCGATGACGTTGGTGTGTGGAGCGCCGACGATCAACTCGTCGTCGTCGTCGCCGTCAAGGTCGCCGGCCGCGAGGGCGAACCCGAACTCCGCCGAGTCCTCACCGGAGGGGAACGGATCGGTCAGGAAGGATGCGTCGGCCGCGGTGAGGCCGAGGGCCGATCCGTAGAGCACGGTGACCGCGCCGTCGTCGAACTGGGCGACGTCTTCTTGCGGGCTGCCGATGGCGAGGTCGAGGAAGTGGTCGCCGTTGAAGTCGCCGACGGCGAGGGTGGAACCGAATCGGTCGCCGGTTTCGTCGTCGTCGGGAACTCCGGGGATCTCCTGGTGCCACCATTGGAGTCCGATGTCGGTGAGGCCTTCTGAAGAACCGAAAATCACGGCAACTCTGCCGACGTGGTCGTTCGTCGGTGTGCTTTCACCAGGGATGCCGACGACGAGATCGTCGATCGTGTCGCCGTTGAAATCTCCGGCGGCCAGGGAGGCGCCGAATTCGTCGTCGGCCTCGATCACGTCGAATGTGTCGTCGTCTCTCCACAGCTCGCTGTCGGCCGCATCGAAGATTCCGTCGATTCGAGCGTAGAGGACGTGAACTACGCCGGCGTTTGCGATGGCTTCATGGTCCTCGTTCGGTACGCCGATGGCGAGGTCCATCCGACCGTCGCCGTTGAAGTCTCCGCCGACGATGGCGGAACCGAAGTAGTCCTCCAGCTCACCCGTTCCGGGCAGGCTGCCGTACTGGTGAAGAAGCTGGTCGTCGATATCGCCGGTCGCCTCGATGGGACCGAAGACGGCCTGGACCGCTCCTGCATCGATGACGCCGTCGACGTCTTCCCAGGGAACCCCGACCACCAACGTGTCGGGAATGCCGACCTCGGCCGCGGAAGGGAGCGCAGCAATGACGAGGGCTATGAAAACAGCGTGACGGAGCATGGTCATCCTCCTCGGTTCGCCCAAGTATCGTTTCTCGACGAGCTGAGGGGAATGGACAAACGCGACATTCAGATGGATGAAGACGACGCGGATGAAAAAAAGGGGTGGGCCGCGGCCCACCCCGTGTTGTCGATGCCGAAATACTCAGTGCTGCAACGGTTGCGACCCACCCTTGTCACCGGAGTCCGGTGCGGCGAAGCGCAGCTTGCCCTCGCGGAACTCGCCGCCGCGAAGGGTGTGGGCCAGGGCCTCGCCGAGCTCTTCGACGAGGTGGATGGTCAGACCGTCGCGGATCTCATCCGGCAGGTCGTCCAGGTCGGCCTCGTTCTCCTTGGGCAGCACCACCGTCGAAATACCGGCCCGGACGGCGCCGAGGATCTTCTCCTTGACGCCGCCGATGGGCAGGACGCGGCCGGAAAGCGTGATCTCACCGGTCATGGACACGTCGTTGCGGGCCGGTCGCCCGGAGAGTGCCGAGACCAGCGCGGTGGCCATCGTGATGCCCGCGGAGGGGCCGTCTTTGGGAATGGCGCCGGCGGGAACGTGGATGTGCACGTCCTGCTGGAAGTCACGCGGGTCGATGAACAGCTCGTCGGCGTTGGCCTTGGCGTAGGTCCACGCAGCCTGGGCCGATTCCTTCATCACGTCGCCGAGCTGCCCGGTGAGCACGAGGTTGCCCTTGCCGGCCATGGGGGACGCCTCGACAAACATGATGTCGCCGCCCATGGGTGTGTAGTACATCCCGGTGGCGACGCCGATCTGGTCGGTTTCGGCGGCGTGCTCGGGGTGGACCTTGGGCCGACCGAGAAGCTCGGCCACCTGCTCACGACCGACGACGAAGTCCTCGATCTCGCCGGCGGCGATCTTGCGCGCCACCTTGCGGGCGAGGCGGCCGATCTCCCGCTCGAGCTGGCGGACGCCCGACTCACGCGTGTAGCCGGTCACGACCTCCTGAATCGAGGAGTCTTCGAAGGTGATCTGCTCGTCGCTGAGGCCGGTCTGTTTGACCTGGCGCGGGACGAGGTAGCGTTTGGCGATCTCGAGCTTTTCGTTCTCGGTGTAGCCGGCGAACTCCACCACCTCCATGCGGTCCTGCAGCGGGCCGGGGATGTTCTGCAGGTAGTTGGCGGTGCAGATGAACTGGACTTCGGAAAGATCGAACGGCACCCCGAGGTAGTGGTCGGTGAAGGTGTCGTTCTGCGCCGGGTCGAGAACCTCGAGGAGCGCCGACCCCGGGTCGCCCTGGTACGAAACGCCGAGCTTGTCCACCTCGTCGAGGAGGAACACCGGGTTGCGGCTGCCCGCCTGTTTCATACCGTGGATGATGCGGCCGGGCATGGCGCCGACGTAGGTGCGACGGTGACCGCGGATGTCGGCTTCGTCGCGGACCCCGCCGAGCGAGATGCGGACGTACTCGCGCCCCATGGCGCGGGCGATGCTCTGGGCCACCGAGGTCTTGCCGACTCCCGGAGGTCCGGCGAAGAGCAGGATCGGGTTCCGGCCGACCGCGTCCCGCGCCAGGGTGGGAGACGGAGTGGAAGGCTCTGGAGCCGTATCCTCGTCCGCTGCCGGATGTTTGTCTGGTTCCGCGGCCGAGCCTGCGTCAGCATCGGCTTCGGCCTCTTCCTTTTCCTTGCGCAGCTGCAGAAGCCGGACCGCGAGGAACTCCAGGATCCGGTCCTTGACCTCGGGCAGGCCGTAGTGGTCCTCCTCGAGGATCTCGCTTGCCTTGGCGATGTCCAGGCGTTCGTCGGTGCGGGTGTCCCAGGGCAGCTCGCAGATGGTCTCGAGGTAGGTGCGAATAACCTGCGCCTCCATGCCCTCGGGACCCATGCGCTCGAGGCGCGCCATCTCCCGGTCCACCTCCTTTCGGGCGGCTTCGGGTAGTGGGAGCTCCTCGAGCTTCGCCTTGAGCTCGTCGAGATCCTCTCGACCGCCATCCTCGCCGAGCTCCTTCTGAATCGCCTTGAGCTGCTGGCGGAGGAATGCCTCGCGGTGGCGGTCGCCGAGCTCTTCCTGGACCTGGCTCTTGATGCTCTCCTGGGCGTCGATGACGTCGATCTGACGTTGAATGTGGAGCAGCACAGAGCGCAGGCGCTCGTCCACCGAAAGAGCCTCGAGAAGGCGCTGGGCCTCGGCGGGCTTGAGCTCGAGGTGACCGGCCACGAGGTCAGCGAAGCGTCCGGGTTCCGAGGTCTCAGCCAGGAATTGTTGCACCGCCTCCTTGGGCATTCCCGCGCGCCGGCCGAGCTCGGAGGCGCGCTCACGGGCCTCCGAGTAGAGGGCGGTGAACTCCGGTGCCGAGGGATCGAGGGGCGGCATCTCCTCGGCCTGGCGGACGGTGGCCACCATGTAATCGCCGTCCTCGTCGAAGCGCATGGCGACTCCGCGGTGGAGTCCGTTGAGCAGCAGGCGCATTCCGGAAGGCCCGCGCTGCACCGGGCCAATGGTGGCGACGGTGCCCATGGTGAAGAGCACCTCTTGGTTGACGTCCTCGAGATTCTCGCGTTGGGCGACGACGAAAATGGTCTTGTCGTCGGTCTTCAGCGCGGCCTCGATGGCGCGCAGCGTCCCGGGTCGTCCTGCCGCGATGGGCGAGGTCACACCGGGGAAGAGGACGGCCTCGCGGAGAGGAATCACCGGAAGATTGATCATGTCGGACATTTGGAACCTCCAGGGTCGGGACCCGTGTCTGTCAATGTAGCCTCTGGAAAGGACATTTCAAGTGGTCTTGCCAGATGCACTAGGGTGAACCTGAGTGAGTCCTGCTCAAATTCCCGTATCGGGCGGGATGTCGGGCGACAGGCCGTGGTGGGGGCATGGTGCATCGACGTTGCCGGGAGGTGATCTGGTGGGCCACGGCCCGCCCAACGGCACTGCGGTGTCCGAGGCGCCACTGGACCCGGGGGTTGGTTGGGTTTCGCGGTCAGGGCTGTCAGGTGAACGAGGCGTTATGATGCTCTCGATGGAGATGCCATGATCTACCGGACAAATCCGCAACGGGGCTTCGGCGTTCTTTCCGACGGTCCGCCGCCGCCGCGCGACCTGTTGATCCTGCTCGGTGTGCTTTTCGTCACCTTCTCGCTGCAGTACTTCGACGGTACGCGAGCTTTGCTGCAGCTGTTCAGCCTCAACGCCGGGGTCTTTTCCGGATTCCTCTGGCAGCTGGTGAGCTATCCCTTCGTGGCGACGCCCTCGTCGGGCTTCTGGTTCCTGCTCGAGCTGCTCATCCTCTACTGGTTCGGCAGATCGGTCTTTTCCCGCCTCGGCCGGCGGGCATTCTGGCGGCTCCTGATCAGCGCGGCGCTCGCGGCGTCGGTGGTGGCGGTCGTGGTCGAGCTCATCGCGGTCACCGTGTCGCCGGGCTTCGCGCACGCACCGTTCATCACTCTGTTGGGCCAGAGGGTGCTGATGACCATCGTCATCGCCGCGTTCGCCACCCTCAACGGCCACGCGACCATCCTCCTGTTCTTCGTGCTTCCCGTGAAGGCCAGGTGGTTCCTCTGGCTCGAGATCCTCTTCGCCTTCGTCTTCTTTTTTCTGCCGTTCAAGGACATCGCCGGGTTCGTCGGGACCTGCGTCGCGGTCTTCCTGACCTACGCGAGCCTGCAGCCGGGCGGACCGAGGCGAGTTCTCAGGATGTGGCGAAAGCGGCTCGAGGAGAAGGTCCTGCGTGCCCGTTTGGACCGCATGCGCCGCCGCCGCGGTTTCGACGTCATCGACGGCGACAAGGACGAGTTCATTCATTGATGAGGTCTGGAAAAGGTTCATCCCGCTATTTGCGGGATGAACCAGAGTTATGAGTTATGAGTTATGAGTTATGAGTTATGAGTTATGAGTTATGAGTTATGAGTTATGAGTTATGAGTTTCATCGCAGTCATCGCAGTCATCGCAGTCATCGCAGTCATCGCAAGCGTCGCAGTGCCGGCTACCACCGGCTGAATCTGCTTGTGTCGCTGGCGCTCCGGATTGAATCAAAACTGCGTCAACCGCCGCACCGTCCCTTGCGATGATAATTGAGAATTAAGAACTGAAAACTAAGAACTTTGTTTCATCCCGCCATTTGCGGGATGAACGAAAAACAAACGCCCGGGCCTGGCCCGGGCGTTTGTTTTTCGAGTGATGTTGATCAGTCGGCGGCGGAGACGTCCCGATCGAGCTGCTGCGGGGTCTGCCAGCGGGCCGCCATCTCGGGCAGCATGAGCCGGTAGAGCTGCAGGAACGCCTCGTCGGTGAGCCTCGCCTGCTTGGGATCACCGCCGCCCAGAAGGGCTGCGGGCGAGACGCCGTTCCAGCCGCCCTCGGTGAGGATGGAGTACATGTCGAGCATCGGTAGCCCGGCGTTGAGGTTCTCGTTGAGGAACTCGATGAGGCCTTCCGCGACCACTGCCTGGCCGATGTTCTGCGGGTGGAATCCGTCGTAGGAGAAGATCCCGCCGGTGAGGAAGTCGGTGGTCAGGTGGATGCCGCCGAAGCGCTGGTAGTGGCCAGCGACGATCTCGGCGAAGAGCTCGTTGATGCTGTAGAGGTGGACGTTGGGGAATTGGTCGGCGGTCGCAGCGATGATGCTGTTGAACGTCGCGATGCGCTCGTTGATGACGTCGATCTCGGCGGCCCGCAGGATGACGCCGGGGGCGCCGGTGGCGGGGTCGAGATTTTCGGGTAGAGGTGGCGAACCGGGGATGGGCAGGCCCACGCCCTGGCCGATCAACGAGGCGGCTGGCAGGGTCAGGTAGTCGCCGTCCACCAACGGGCCGTCCTCACCCATGAGCGGCACCGTCCCCACACCCGGGACATCGACGGTGATCGACACTGACGTGGTGAATGGGATCCAGCGGGCGTCGCCGAAGACGTCGAGGACGACGATCTGGGCGCTGGGAAGGCTCATTGCCAGCCCGCCGATGAGTGTCCCGTAGTCGGCGGCGAAGCTGTCCACCGGGGTCATGGTGATCCCCTCGATGGGCGTGGCCCCGAGCACCGCACCGAGGACGTCGTTGTTGCCAATCCAGACCGTCACAAAGGTGGGTTGCTGGCCGATGGCGGCGACCATGGCGGTGTAGTCGACCATCTCGCCGGTGTTGGGGTCGGGTTGTTGCGGCACTCTCAGCGTGACGTCGTAGACAACGTTGTCGAAGTTGCCGGCGGCGAGGTTGAGGGCGTTCCCGGTTTTGGTGAGGAGGTCGTTGGTGTTGGCGCCGGAAAGGCCGAGGTTCTGATATGGCGACTCGAGGGTCAGGTTGTAGAAGTACGCGAACGGATCGGCCGGCGGCAGCATGTCAGTCGAGTCGATGACCAACGGCGAAAGGCTCTCGAGCTCCAGGATGGGTTCGAGCCCCGGAGGCGCGACGAACGGACCCTGAAGGAGACCGGCTCCCGCCTGGTTCGCCAGGAGTTGGGGGTAGGCACGAAGCTGGTAATAATCCATGATGCTGCCCGAGGCGACGCCGGCGGTGAGGCTGTCGCCGAGGGCGACGTAGCGCGAGAAGTCGACCTGGGCCATGGCCGGCGCCGCGAGGAGCGCCGTCACGAGCAGAACGAGTGCTGTCTTTTTCATCATTGCCCCCCTTTCCTAAAACTTCCAGAAGAGGCTGGCGCCGAAGAGGTGGGCCGTGCCGTTGTAAAAATGGCCCTCGAATCCGTCGTAGGATCGGCCCTGGGTGGAGCGGTCTTCGAGCTCGAGGTACTCGTAGGCGACGTCGATACCCCAGTTCGAGTTCTTGCTGATGTAGCCGACACCGGCGGAGTAGCAGTCACGGTCGCCGTCGGCGAAGAGCGGCGACATGGACTCGATGGGCTGCGGTGTCTCGTCGAAAACGTAGCCGGCGCGGAGCGCCCACTTCCGGGCCACCCGCCACTCGGCGCCGAACCGGTACTGGGCGGAGTTCTCGTAGTTCTCGGGGGTGTAGCTGTTGAGGTACGGGTAGTCCGGGAACTCGATGTTGAGTTCCTTAAACGAGCTCCAACCCATGACGCCGTACTGGCCGGAAATGGTGAACTTCTCGTTGGACCAGGCGAGGCCGACCTGCCAGTAGTCCGGGAAGTCGATGACGGTGGCGACATCCGTGCTCCCGCCGAAGGGAATCGCGGTGGCCACCAAGGCGTCGAAGTCCGCGTTTCCGGTGGGGATCTGGGTGAACTCGGCGGAGGCGCTGGTGCTCTTCAGCGTGAAGCTGGAGCGGTACATGCCGCCGAGCGAGAACCCGCCGCCGAGCTTGATCAGCACACCGGCGTTCCACGCCCAGGCGTTGTTGGACAGGCCGTCGGTGCCGAGGGTGACCTTGCCCACGTCGACCACCGACTGGGAGTAGGGATCGATGTAGGGGATGTTCCTGTTGAGCTCGATGGTGCCGAGCATGTAGTCGATGCCGCCGCCGATGGCGAAGTGGTCGCAGATCTTCCACGACAGCTGGCCACCGATGTCGATGACCTGAAGGTCGGTCTTCTGGGAGATGTAGCGGCCCGCGAAGTCATCCGGCCATTCGGTGCCGAGCCCGAACGGGGCGCCGATGCCGAAGGTGAAGTTGAATTGGTCGTTGAGGGGTTTGGCGATGTAGAAATGGGGCGGATAGAAGAGCAGGTCTTCCTGGGTCGCCGAGTAGCCGGTGCCCGGATAGGGCGGTTCGCCTTCGAAATCCTGCTTCGGAATGATGAAGATGGCGCCAGCCATGATCTGGGTGCCTTCGTCGATCTGGAATGCCATCCCGGCCGGGTTCCAGAACCAGGCGGACGGGTCGTCGGCGACGGCGGTCATCGCGCCACCCATGGAAAGTCCCTTGTTGCCAGCCTCGAAGAGTGCGAAGCCTGCCCCCCACGAAAGCGACGGCAGCAGCGCAAGCACCACCGCAGTCAACACGATCTGCCTTTTCACATCGAGCCTCCTTCCGTCGTCATCCCGAGGTCGCTGGTGTATTCGGTTGTCGACCCACCAAGGGTAGTCCCGGCGGTGGAGGCAGTCAACACGGTGCCCGGGGAATGTCGAGACATCATCGTTCGCCGGTGGTTGGGCCTGCGGTCGGCGCCGTGAGATCCTCGCGATTCCGTCGGAAGACTCCGGGGCGTCGAACCTCACCCGTAGCTCGGCCTCCCGCGAGAAGGACGGCGGCCCGTCGCCGTTCGCCCCTCAGTTCTTCGTTCGTGGGGGGTGGATTCAGGTCGTGGAATCCGGTGGGTCGGGCTCGTCGAGATCGAGGGCGCGGGTGAACTGTGCCGTGTTCGCGAGGTCCTGGAAGACGTGGTGGGCGCCGGCCGCCTGAAGGTCGTCGATCGTGTAGTGGGTGGTGGCCACGCCGACGGCGGTGGCGCCGTGGACCAGGGCGCACTCCACGTCCCTGGGGGTGTCGCCGATGACCACGACGTGTGGCCCTGCCGCGATCGTCCGGCCGGTGTGGGCGGCGGCTCGTCGCAGGGCCACCGGCACCAGGCGCACGCGGTCGCCGTCGTCCGAGCCGAAGGCGCCGAAGGAGAAGTACCGATTCAGGTCGAAGCGCGAGAGCTTGGTGCGGGCGGTGCGCTCGAAGTTGCCGGTGAGCAGACCGAGCACGACGGCGTCGAGGCCGGCCAGGTGGTCCAGGAGAGGAGCGACCCCCGGCATCAGCTCCGCACCGGTCGAGGTGCGGACCTCCTCGGGAAGGTACCGGGTGTAGAGGTCGGCCACGGGTCGGATCTCTTCGTCGCCGACGTCGTCGCCGAGGCCGTGGTTGGAAAAGATCTCGGTGAAGATCGCCGGGTCGGTCTTGCCGTAGGGCGCGATGCCGTCGAAGGCGTTCTCGATTCCGTGGATCTCGAAAAAGGCCCGGTCCATGGCCCGCCGGCCGGCGCCTCCGGAGAGCATCAGGGTGCCGTCGATGTCGAAGAGAAGGATTTTCAATTCTCAGTTCTCAATTCTGGATCATCCCGGCATTTGCGGGATGATCCAAAATTCAGAGGGTTCGCCAGTCCGTTTCGGGTTTCGGCCGGTTGTCGAGAATCTCCTCGATGCGTTCTAAGACCTCCGGGGTGAGCTTTTCGACAACCTCCATCGCCTTCATGTTCTCGGTGATTTGCTCGGGACGGGAGGAGCCGGTGATGACCGTGCTCACATGGGGATTGGTCAGACACCAGGCGAGGGCCAGCTGCGCCATGCTGCAGCGGAGCTCGTCGGCCACCGACGCGAGCTCGCGGACCTGGGCGATCTGCCGGCGGGCCTGGTCGCTTTCGAAGCGCTCGCGGAGCCACTCGTAGCCCTCCAGATTGCCGCGCGAGTCCGCCGGAATGCCGTCGTTGTACTTGCCGGTGAGCAGACCGCCGGCCAGCGGGCTCCAGATGGTGGTGCCGAGGCCCAGCCGCTCGTACAGCGGGGCGTACTCCCGTTCGAACCGCTCGCGATGGAACATGTGGTACTGGGGCTGCTCCATCACCGGTGGGATCAGGTGCTCACGGCGGGCGATGCGGTCGGCTTCGAGAATGAGCTCGGCGGGCCACTCGGAGGTCCCCCAGTAGAGGGCTTTGCCCTGGTCGATAACGTGGTTCATCGCCCGGACGGTCTCTTCCACGGGAGTGTGCAGATCCGGCCGGTGACAGAAGATGAGGTCGACGTAGTCGAGGCCGAAGCGCCGCAGAGCAGCGTCGGTCCCTTCGACGATGTGCTTGCGGGAAAGGCCGCGTTGATTCGGTCCGTCGCCGCCCCAGAAGATCTTCGTCGAGACCACGTAGCTCGATCGGTCCCACCCGGACTTGGCCAGGACCGCCCCCATGATCTCTTCGGCCACGCCGGCGGCGTAGGCTTCCGCGTTGTCGAAGAAGTTGACGCCCGCGTCCCAGGCCCGGTGCATGCACTCCGCCGCGATCTCCTCGTTCATCTGCGGGCCGAAGGTGACCCACGCGCCGTACGACAGCGCCGAGATCTTGAGGCCTGATCTTCCAAGATTCCGATACTCCATCTCCACCTCCTGAGATCAGACCTCAAGGGTACAACGTCCGCTTCACTCCTATGCCCGAGTCGTGGTCGTTGCGGTGTGCTGGTTTGCGAGTTCGATCCCGATCCCGACCCCGTGTCCGTGTCCGATGACCGTGGCCGTGGCCGCATTCGTATCTGTACCCGATGATCCGCCGTGGCAGCATGCGACGAAACAGTCAGCTGTTGACCTTCGACTGTCTACTCGGTTCAAGACGCAAAAAAAAGCCACCCCGAAGGGTGGCTTGTTGTTGCTGTGAATCGGATCTAGAAACGCCAGCCGACGCCGACGCCGAACACCCACGGGTCGATGTCGACACCGATGGTGCCCAGGGTGGCGCTGTCCGCCTTGACATCGACATCGGTGGAGATCTGGATGTACTTGACGTCGGCGTTGACCAGGAAGTTCTCGCCGAAGTTGAGGTTGAAGCCGATGTCGCCGGCGAGACCGAAGGAGTTGTCGAAATTCAGGTCGGTGACGCCGAGGCCCGCGAGGTCGTCCGACAGGTCATAGCTGTAGAAGTAGGTGTAGTTGATGCCGGCGCCGACGTAGAAGTCGAAGAGGCCGCCCGGCAGCGGGTGCCACTGGAAGACCGCGGTGGGCGGCAGGACCTTGATCGATCCGAGGCTCGCCGTGTCGAGATCGCCACCGGCAACCGCGAGGTCGTGCTTGGTGGTGGCGGCGATGACCTCGAGTCCGAAGTGATCCGAGAACATGTAGGTGATGTCCACCTCGAGAGTGGTGGCGTCATCGACGGCCACCTCGCCGCCGAACGACAGGACCGGGTCGCTGGATTCGTTGGGATCGACGTTGATGACGCGGGCGCGCAGGATCCACTCTCCGGCGTCGGCGACGACGGGCGCTGCGATCATGGCGATCAGTGCGATCAGAATGATGCTCTTCTTCATGGGTTCTCCTCCCCGATTCAGTTACGGAGGCGGTGACTCACGGACTCTGCCTCCAAAAAAATACCGAAGTCCCCGATGGGCTTGGTTTCGTCGCCGCCCATATTACTACAGGGATTTCGCAAATATCCATTCGGAGAAACGTCAGTTTTGAGATCGAGAGTCGTTTGCAGAAGATTTGCGCAGCGCAGCGGGCAGGAGATATCCGTTGGCGGCAAGCCGCCCGACGAGCAGAGCCGCGGCAGCCGCTACCGCCCCCACCGCGTCGAAGAAAAAGACGCCGGCGCCGAGAACCGCGACGATACCGACGACCTCGATGATGGTGGCAAAGGTCACCGGCATGGTTCGCTTGGCGCGGACGTGCACCGCGCGCTGGAAGCTCAGCACGACGGCGAGACCTGGAATGAGCACCAGGATCCGGGTCGGCAGTAGGGCGAACTGGGTGAGCTCGGGAGACAGCCCGGCCACGCGGGAGAACCAGATGGGGCCCAGGGGGGTCCAGGCGATGAGGCCGAGGCCCACCGTCACCGCGATGCCGAGGACGACGGCAAACCGACGCAGGGCGACATAGCCCTCCTCCCGTTCGCCCATGAGAGCGATCCCGACCTCCTGGTAGGCGAGGCCGATGCTGCGGAAAATGAAGATCAGGGCGTTGATCACGGGCAGGACGGCGAGGGACTGCAGCGCCAGCCGGCCGTGGCCCACGAAGAACGTCACCAGGGGGTGGACGCCCAGGGCGAGCAGGGTGGTGAGGGCCAGAGGCACGTAGAATCGGAAGATCTCGCGGTAGTGCAGTGTCGTATCGGTGTCGGCGGCAGGTTCGGACACCAACGACCGGACTGCCCGGTTCGCCATCACGCGGCTGGCGGCGGCTTCGGTCATGACGCCCGCGGAAAGGGCGGCGGCGCCCACCACCGATCCCTCGATCTCGGTGGCCGTGAACAGGATCAGAGCCGAGGCGGACATGGAAGCAAGGCGGACGATGGTGCCGTACGCGACGCGCCGGGTCTGGCCGTGCCGGATGAGCACTCCCTGGTAGAACCGTCGGTAGCCGATGGCGCCCGGCCACGGGAGGAGCACCAGGAGCGCAACCCACGTTCGGTCCGCGACCCCCGTGGGCAGACCGACGAGACGTCCGACAACGTTGAAGACAGCGGGTATCAGGAGGATGCCGAGGGCCACGGTGACGGCGGCGTTGAGGGCGTAGGTGAAGTTCCTCAAACGGATGAACGAGGCCCGGTCCTCCACCAGAGCGGTGGCGGCGCTCATCATCATGATCACCGGCGCCTCGGCGAGCAGGGCGAAGCTGAAGGCGACGCCGAAGGCGGCCAGGTTGACCTCGGGCGATCCCAGTCGCGCGATCACCGCGGTCAGGAACGGGCCCTCCACCGACATCATCAGCCAGGTGGCCGCCAGGGGAAGCCAGAAGAGGAAGATCCGGCGTTGGGTGAGGGTTGGTTTCTTCTCCATCGTCGTCGGTGCATCCGGCGCGGAGGGAGGATAGCACCTGGGGCCGGAATACGATCGCTGCGCCGTCCGGTGGGGGGCGCTCTGCAGATGTGAACGATCTTCCTGACGGCAGCACCCGCTCAGAAGCTCGGTCCTTGCGATGGCCTTGCCAGACCTCACCACCTGCGCGACACTTGAGTCATGAACCGATCGAAGATCTTCGTCGTAGCGGCAGCGGTGGTGATCGTCGGTATCGCGATCTATGCTCTTCAGTTGAGACAGCGGATGCGCTGTGCGGGTTTCCCGGGCCCCACCGTGACGGCGGCTGAGCTGCCGCCGCCAGCGGACGACGGCGTGGTGCGCGTGGCCCACTTCAACCTCCGCAACTACCCTTTGGACGAGCGCCCGCAAACCGACGATCTCGGCTTCAGCCGGCGGACCAACATCTGCGATCTCGAGGTGGTGCTGTCAGGCCTCGACGCCGACATCATGGGGTTCGTCGAGGTCTGCGACACCCGACGCTTCCCGCCGATTCTGCGCCGCGCCGGGGGCGACCGGCCGTTGAAAGTCCTCTTCTCCCAGGAGGGCGGTCGCGGTGGGCAGCACCTGGCGGTAGCCTGGAACGCTGATCTCTTCGAGCTCGTGGAGGGCCCGATGGAGATTCACGAGGTGGTGGTCAAGGAGGGGCTGCGGCCCGCCCTTGCCGTGCGGCTGAGATCGACGCGCGATCCCTCGTTCGACCTGACGGTGGTCGAGGCCCACCTCGATGCCGGTCGCGGCGATCTCGAACACCGTCTTCGCCAGGTCGATGTGCTCGCCGGCTGGGTCAGGGAGTGGGTCGAGCACACGGGCGATCCGGACATCGTCATGCTGGGCGATTTGAACACGATGGGCGGGGTCGGCATCGAAGCTGCCGCAGAGATCGGTCTGGTCGATGAGCTGCTCTCCGCCTCGGGGCTCGTCCGGCTGGCGAACGAAACCGGGTGCTCCCAGTACTGGGACGGGCCGGGTGGCCGCGACGGCGTGTTCGAGTCCTCCCTGCTCGATCACGTCTACCTGCGTCGCCTGGTTGCGACAGCGCCGGCTCGATCCTGGCTGCACTGCGAACGGCTCCAATGCGGCGAGCTGATCTCCCGAATCGGAGAGGAGGACGGGACCTTTTTTGATGTCTCCGATCACTGCCCTCTGACCTTTGAGATGGTCGTCGAATGACGTCGAGGATCCTCTGTCTCGTTGTGGCGCTGCTGGCCGGCTCGGCCCCGGCCTCGGCCTTCCGCCTGGCGATTACGTCGAGCTCTCGGTCTCGGACCAGGGGGTCGGCCTCCCGAAGGAAGACCAGGAGCGGATATTCGAGCCGTTTTTCACGACCAAGCCGGACGGCAACGGACTCGGTCTGACGGTCGCCTACTCGATCGCGCGGCGGCACGATGGCGGGCAGACGGAGGGGGCCTCGCCGGATGGTGGGGCGACATTTGTCCTCGTGCTTCCGGCCTGGCATCGTTCGCGAGCGACGAAGGGCCGTGACGAGCTGGTTCAAGGGATCATCCGGGTCGTCGTGAGGCGTCAGCACGGAGCTTCCGGCGTCTTTCCGGCGCCCGGTGTGATGGAGCCGGGATCTTCTCCCTCGCATCCGCCGATTTCGCGGTATGATCTCGGCAAATGAAGAACGCACTGCCTTGGCGAAGAGCACGCAACGAGTTCCACGTGTCGCGGCGGGTTCGCGACCGATACGGCTTCGACCTGAGCATTTTCGAGTCGACCGGGAACGTGGTCTTTGCCGACTTTCGTGCGGCGCGGCTCTTTGCCGATCGGATGAACGAGCAACGGGACCTGGAGGCCCACCCCGAGCAGGCCGTCAAGGCGAGCGAGATCAATGCCATGGGGCTCGTCGACGAGATGCTGCACGCGGTCGTGGCCCGGTATCGTGAAACGGTGCGGCCGCGCATCTTCGCCGACGCCCTCCGCGAGCTCGGGGAACGGGTCGGAAAAGGGCGCGTCGCCGAGGTGCTGCGGGTCTTCATCGATGAGTTCCCGCCAGTGGCGGTGTATCGCGGTGAGATCTCGGTCGAGGACTATCTCGAAGGAACCACCGACGGCAGCCCCAATCGCGAGATCGCCGTGGAAGAGCTGGCGCTGCTGCGGTTGGCGAACACGAATCCGGCCTTCGCCCCGTTCCACGAGCTCTTCGACGACAGCCGCCTGCGCAACGAAACCGCCTACGACGCCTTCGTTGCCTCTCTCGAAGCGAGCTTCGCCGGCCGGCCCGGACTCGATGAGGACGGCACGACGCTCCTGGACCTGCTCTTGGCTCCGGTGCGGGCGGCGCCCACCAGCCTCGAAGGGCAGCTGGGCTTCATCAGCGCGGCGTGGGCCGGTCATCTGGATGGCTTGGAGATTCGCATCCTGCCGAGCCTCGACTTCGTGGCAGAGGAGAACAGGCCCTTCTTCGGCGTCGGACCAGGGCCGGTGGATCCGCCCGACTACTCGGACACCGGTGACGCACCGGAGCGGTACTCACCCGACCTCGACTGGATGCCGAGGGTGGTGCTGCTTGCCAAGAATGTTCACGTCTGGCTGCACCAGCTGTCGGAGCAGTACGGGCGCGGGATCACGACGTTGGATCAGGTGCCGGACGAGGAGCTCGACCGTCTCGCCCACTGGGGTTTCACGGGGCTCTGGCTCATCGGCGTCTGGGAGCGCAGCCGGGCGTCTGCCACCATCAAGCGTTGGATGGGCGACGACGAGGCCGTGGCGTCGGCATACTCTCTGGCGGACTATGCCATCGCCGGCGATCTCGGGGGCGAGTGGGCCTACGACGATCTGAAGGGTCGCGCCTTCGCCCGAGGCATTCGGCTCTCCACCGACATGGTGCCGAATCACATGGGAATCGACTCGCGGTGGCTGGTCGAGCACCCCGACTGGTTCATCGGCCTTGACGAGTCGCCCTTCCCCAGCTACCGATTCACCGGCGCCGACCTCTGCGACGACGAGCGGGTCGGCATCCAGATCGAGGATGGCTACTGGAACCGCAGCGATGCAGCAGTGGTTTTCCGACGGATCGATCACTGGACCGGCGATACGCGGTACATCTACCACGGCAACGACGGCACCTCCATGCCGTGGAACGACACGGCGCAGCTGGATTACCGCAAGGCCGAGGTGCGCGAGGCGGTGATCCAGACCATTCTCCACGTGGCGAGACGCTCGCCGATCATCCGCTTCGACGCGGCCATGACCCTGGCCAAGCAGCACTACCACCGGTTATGGTTCCCGGCGCCGGGCACCGGCGGCGACATCCCATCCCGCGCGGAGCACGGCATGAGCCGTGCCGCTTTCGACGAGGTCATGCCCGAGGAGTTCTGGCGCGAGGTGGTGGACCGGGTGGCCCAGGAGGCGCCGGACACGCTGCTCCTGGCCGAGGCGTTCTGGCTCCTCGAGGGCTACTTCGTCCGCACCCTGGGGATGCACCGGGTCTACAACTCGGCCTTCATGAACATGCTGCGCGACGAACGGAACGCCGACTACCGGCTGCTCATCAAGAGCACGCTGGAGTTCGATCCGCAAATTCTCAAGCGCTACGTCAACTTCATGTCCAACCCCGACGAGCGCACTGCCGTCGACCAGTTCGGTACCGACGGCAAGTACTTCGGCGTGGCTGCCATGATGGCCACTCTGCCCGGACTGCCGATGTTCGGCCACGGGCAGGTAGAGGGCTTCGCCGAGAAGTACGGCATGGAGTTTCGCCGGCCCCGGTGGGAGGAGACGCCCGACGCGGATCTCGTTCGCCGCCACGAGCGCCAGCTCTTTCCGTTGCTGCACCGGAGGGGGAGCTTCGCCGAGGTCGACCGCTTTCTGCTCTACGACTTCGAGGCCGAGGGAGGAGGGGTCGACGAGAACGTTTTCGCCTACTCCAACGATGTGGGCGGCGAGCGCAGTCTGGTGGTCTTCAACAACACCTTCGGCGACACCCGCGGCCGGCTGCGGATGTCCACCGCCAAGCTCGTCCGCGACGGGAGCGGAGGCGAGGAGCTGGTTCGATTCGGCCTCGCCGAGGGGCTCGGTGTCGGGCGGGAGAACGAGAGCTTCATCTGCTTCCGCGACGCCGTCAGCGGGCTCGAGTATCTGCGGCCGAGCCGGCGGATCGTCGACGAGGGGCTCTTCCTCGAGCTCGACGCCTATCGCTGCCACGTCTTCGTCGACTTCGCCGAGCTTGAGGACGCCGACGGCACGGTCCGTCGACTCGAGGCCGAGCTCGAGGGTCGGGGCATCGACAGCGTCGAGCTCGCGCTGGGAGAGCTCGAGCACCGGGACGTCCTGGAACCGTGGGCCGAGCTGCTGTCGGTGGAGAACCTCGCCGGTTTGAAAGCGGCGCGTGAAGCCGGTGGGGACGGGAGTTCCGTCGCGCCTGTGGTGGGTGACGTGCTGGAGGCCTTCGTCGATCTGGTCAATGCGGTGCTCGAGCGGGAAACGCTCAGGGGCGAACCCGAACCAGTGGTGCGGGCCCTGCGACGGGATTTGGAGCGGTTGCTGCGCCTTGCGGATGACCACGAGGCCCGGGTGCCCGAGGGAGATGATCAGTGGATCGCCCTGGTGGCGTGGCTGATGCTGCGTAGCGTGGCCGAGGCCATCGACCTCCGGTCGCCGCGCGATCTTCGGGCGAAGCTCTTCGCCGAGTGGCACATGGGGCGGGTTCTCCGTCGGCAGGCCGAGGCCGCCGGCGTGTCGCCGGACGCGGCGGATCGCGTGCCCGACACCGTTCGCCTGCTCGTCGACCTCGAGGGTTGGTGGTGCGAGCGGGACGGGGCGGTGGACCTGAGGAGCCTCTTCGAAGAGCTGACCGATGGCGACCCGGGCCGATCGTACCTCGGCGTCAACCAGTGGGAATCCGAGCTCTGGTATCGCGCCGAAGCCATGGAGGAGCTCCTCGGGTGGTTCGGTGTGGCGGCCGAAGTGGACGCAGGGATGGATGACGAGGCCGAGCCGTCGGTGATCGAGGCACTGGAGCGACTTCAGTCGGCCCACCGCGCCGGCGGGTACCGGGTTGCCGCGTTCCTCGAGGCACTGGAGCTCGAGTGACCGAGCCCGTCGGTGGGAGCGACCCTCGGCGGAGCCGGTGGCTGCCGGTCTCTGTGGTGAGCGTCTTCGCGCTCATCCTCGTGGTTGATCTCCTGGCCATCGTGGCGCATCGGTACGATCTTCTCCCTCGCGAGGACGACACCATGGAGCTGAGCTTCGTCTTCGACGAAGCGTTGGGCGGAGATGGCGTGCAGGCCGTTCCGGTGGACCCGACCACGTCGACCGCCGCTCCCGACGGCACCGTCGTGGCGCACGGCTCGGCCCGCGGCCTGGTGGTGCGGGCGCCGGGCGAGCTGGTGATTCGGTTCCGCACTGCCGACGCGGGATCGACGCTCGCGGTGGACTACCGCTTCGGTCGTCGCGTGCCGGGAGCCGTCGTTACGGTGAACCTGGCCAGGGTGGCGAGCCGTTGGGGGGTGGACCACGTGTGGCGCCGAACCCTCGACGGCGGGAAGCGGAAGAGGGGAAAGATCCGCCACGACCTCGCCGACCACGTCGGTTGGTTCGAGCTCCGGATCGCGGTCAACGGTCCCGCGGCCGAGGTGGGATTCGAGCTCACCCTGCCGGAGATCAGTCCCGATCCTCCACCCCGCTCGGCTCCGCATCGCCTTCTTGCAACGCCCCCGCCGACGCGTCCGCCGGCGTGACGTCCCGCGGCGGCGGGACGGGCTCGTCCCGGCCGCTCCGCCACGACGCAGCCAGGACCGTCAGGAGGGTCAATATCGCCTCGTCGATGAATGGGATGGGGTCGGGGACCACCAGGTCGATGGCGAGGAGACCGGCCAGGATCGCGAAGAGCCACGGAAAACGGATGCCGGGGATCAGCCGGGAGATGACTGCCGCGACCGGAGATCTCGTGGTGCTCACGGTGGCCGCCTACTCTTCGTTGGGGAGCTGCCGTTGCTGCAGCACCTCGCGGGATACGTAGCTCGGATACGGCTCGTACGGCTCCTCCAGGGTCTTCATCTTGATGACGAGCACCTGGCCGTCGGGCGCCGAGGTGATCCAGCGGAGAATCCGTTCCAGGAGCTTCTTGCGGTTGAAGTAGCTGAGCTTCAGATCCCAGGCGGCGAGATAGGCGTCGGCCAGTCGCTCGCACTCGGGTGTGAGCTCCGATCTCCCCTGGAACTCCTGCACCATGGGATTGCTTTCGGTGTCGTCCAGCACCAGCTGGGGCGCCCGTTTTTCGAACTCCACCGGGTTCGCGTCGAGGGGTTCTTCCACCGGCTCGGGCGGTGCTGTGGAGGCGGCGGGAGCTGCTGGTGCGGACGCCGGTTGTCGCTTGAGCGTCTCACCGATGATCGTGCTCATGCAGGCGACATGGCCTTCCATCTCGCGCAAGGCGGCGATGCCGTCGGAGTCGGTGGGTGGACTCGACTGGGCGGAGAACCAGACGCGGAGGTCACGGAGGAAGGTGATGAAACGCTCGAGCCTGGCGCTGTCGTGGGTTCCTTCGCCGAGGCTCTCCACATCGGGGACCCGCTCTCCGACGGGATTGGCGCCGCAGAGCGCCATCATCGAACGGAGCTCTTCGCCGACCCCAAGCGTGGCCTCGCCGAGGGCGCGCGCCGCCGGTTCCCCGTCGTGTGGAAGCTTCCACTCCCGTCGGGCAGCGAAGAACTCGCAGAGCCTCCTCATGTTGGTGGCGGCCTTGGAGAGCTTGGCGGTCAGGCTTTCGTGGGACATTGACGGCATCGCCTTTCAGGACTCCGGGGGCCATTCTAGGAGGCGGCACTGCGGAGAGTCAACGGCCCCTCGACGTTTCCGCGGCGAAACCTCGTGAACATCTGGGGTTATTCCAGCCGCGGCCGATCAGCTTCCGAGATCGAACCGTTTCCACACATACTCCTGCACGACGTCCTGCGCATAACCCAGAATCGCGTCGTCAGAGTCGTGAGGATCGGCGAAATCCGGGGTTTCGACGACATCATCCACCAGCTCGGACCACCACGGCGCGCTCAGGATCGTGTGCGCCGCACCGGCCTCGAGGCCGGCGGCGGTCATCTCGTCCGGCGACGGAACATCGAAGACGATGCTCCGTCCCGCAACGAGCTCGATGCGGCCTTGCAGGTAACGGACAATGTCGCGCAACTCATCGGGTGTGGTCATCCCGGCCTCCTCGAAGAGGGTAGCGCATTCAGCGACCGCGGTTGGAGACGAAACACGATTCATGTTTCATCGGGTGAGGGTACGGGTACGGGTACGGGAACGGGCACGGAAACGGACGGGGGAGGGTGTGCGATCATGACGCGATGCACATGGACATCACCCGACCGGACGACTGGCACCTTCACCTGCGGGACGGCAGGGCCATGGCGGACGCCGCTGCCGCCACGGCGACGATCTTCCGTCGAGCGGTGGTCATGCCCAACCTCAACCCGCCGGTGACCACCGTCGACGCCGCGCTGTCGTATCGCCGCCGGATCCTCGCCGCCCTCCCCGACGGGACCGGCTTCGAGCCCCTGATGACCCTCTACCTCACCGATGCAACGGCGGTGGGTGAGGTCACCCGGGCGAAAGAGGAGGGCTTGGTCGGCTGCAAGCTCTACCCGGCCGGAGCAACCACCAACTCCGACGACGGCGTCACCGCGATGAATCGGGTGGCGGCGGTCCTGGAGGCCATGGAGGAGCACGGCCTGGTCCTCCAGGTCCACGGCGAGGCCACCGACCCGGAGATCGACATCTTCGACCGCGAGAAGGTCTTCATCGACCGGGTGCTGCAACCCCTGGTTCGACGGCATCCGGGTCTGACGATCGTCTTCGAGCACGTGACCACCTCCGACGCGGTGGACTTCGTTCGCGCGGCGTCGCCCAAGGTCGGCGCCACGATCACCCCGCAACACCTCCTGCTCAATCGCAACGCCATCCTGGCCGGGGGCGTTCGTCCTCACCACTACTGTCTACCGGTGCTCAAGCGCGAATCGCACCGGCAGGCCCTGGTGGCGGCGGCCACCGGCAGCGACCGGCGCTTTTTTCTCGGCACCGACAGTGCGCCGCACGAACGAGCGACCAAGGAGACCGGCTGCGGCTGTGCGGGGTGCTACTCCGCGCCGGTGGCGCTGGCCCTCTATGCCGAGGTCTTCGAAGAGGCAGGGGCCCTGGACCGGTTGGAGGACTTCGCCTCTCACCGCGGCGCCGACTTCTACGGCCTGCCGCGCAACCGGGACCGGGTCCGGCTGATCCGAGAGACCTGGACGGCGCCCAACCGCTACCCGTTCGGTAACGGGTCGGTGGTGTCGCTGAGGGCCGGTGAGGAAATCAAGTGGAAGGTCGAAGTGGTTGCATGATGGAGGAGAGGGTCGAGCGCTCGAGTTGTTGAGCTCCATCGCTGGTGACGCCTGCATTTTTCGGGAGCCGGCACGATGGAGCTCAATCAGGATATGAAAACCATGCAAGGAAATTTGGAGCGATGATGGCGAATGTGAAGAAGAACAAGGGTACGATCGGCATTCTCACCGGCGGCGGCGACGTCCCCGGTCTCAACCCCGCCATCCGGGCCGTCACCGTGCGGGCGCTCCGCGAGGGCTACCGGGTCCTGGGAATCAAGCGGGGGTGGGCGGGTCTCATCGAGCTCAACCGGGACGAGCCCCAAACCGACGACCTGGTGATGAACCTCACCGAGGAGGTGGTCAACAAGGTCGGCCGCACCGGCGGGACCTTTCTCCACACCTCGCGCACCCGGCCGAGCCACGTCCCGCCGACGTCGGTGCCGCCTCACCTCCGCGATTCCTACGCCAAGGAGATCAACGACCTCACGCCCGAGGTCATGGCCAACCTCGAGCACCTGGGCATCGACATCCTCATTCCCATCGGGGGCGACGACACCCTGAGCTACGGCGTCCACCTGCACGAGAAGGGTGTGCCCGTCATCGCCATTCCGAAGACCATGGACAACGATGTTCCCGGAACCGACTACTGCATCGGGTTCTCCACCTGTATCACCCGAACCATCGCCATGACCCACGCCCTGCGAACCTCGGCCGGGAGCCACGAGCGCTTCTGCGTACTCGAGGTCTTCGGCCGTTACGCCGGCTTCACGGCGCTGCTGCCCACCATGGCCGGCGCCGCCAACCGGTGCGTCATTCCGGAGCACCAGTTCGACATCGAGGAGCTCTGCGACCTGCTCACCTTCGACCGCAACAAGAACCCGTCCAACTACAGCGTGGTGCTCGTCTCCGAGGGCGCCACCTTTACCGGCGCCGAAGGGATGATCTTCGAGGACCACGAGAAGGACATGTTCGGCCACCGCAAGCTCGGCGGCATCGGCGACCGGGTGGCGCGGGCCCTCAAGGAGATCTCGCCCGGCTACAACAACGGGAACCGGGTCAACGTCATCAACCAGCGCCTCGGCTACCTGGTTCGCTGCGGCGATCCCGACGCCATGGATTCCATGGTGCCCATGGCCTTCGGCAACCTGGCCATGGACCTCATCCTGGACGGGACATCGGGCCGGCTCGTCAACATCCGCAACGGACGCTACGACAACGTTCCCATCGAGGTCGTGACGAGCCGCAAGAAGACCGTGGACGTGAAGAAGTACTACAACACCGAGCGGCTTCGACCCACCTACGAGCGCTTCGGCGGCGCGCCGGTGTTCATCATGACGAGCGACTACTAGTCGCTCGTCATGATGAGTGATGAGTGATGAGTTATGAATTGCATCGCAATGTTGTCAGGCTGTTACATGCTGGGGTTCCATCTAACTCCTGAGATCTGAATCGCGATAGATGAGGTCTTTCGCACTCACGTCGGAACACCTGCGACGTCATTCATAACTCATAACTCACAACTAATAATTAACTTACGTCCGAAAGGAGCGACGGCTGTGAGGCTCTTACACACCATGATCCGGGTCGGAGACCTCGAGAAATCGATCGCGTTCTACACCGAGGCGCTGGGAATGAAGCTCCTGCGGCGGCAGGACTACCCCGGCGGCAAGTTCACCCTGGCCTTCGTCGGCTACGGCGACGAGGACTCGAGCGCGGTGATCGAGCTGACCCACAACTGGGAGACCTCCAGCTACGATCTCGGCAACGGCTTCGGCCACATCGCCATCGGCGCCGCGGACATCTCGACGGCCTGCGACCGGGTCCGTGAGTACGGCGGCGAGGTCACCCGCGAGCCGGGCCCAATGAAGCACGGCACAACCGTCATCGCCTTCGCCAAGGATCCCGACGGCTACGCCATCGAGTTCATCGAACGGTCATAGCTCAGTCTTGCCCTCGGTCCGGAAGCGGTGTAGCGTTCTCGGATGATCGATGCATCCTCATCGCCGCAGCCACTCGTCGCCACCTGCAGTCGGGGTCTGGAAGAGGTGCTCGCCGACGAGCTCCGGGCACTGGACATGGACGGCATCTCGCCGGGCCGTGGATTTGTCGGATTCTCGGGCGGCCTGAAGGCGGTCTACGAAACCAACCTGCGGCTCCGTACGGCGGCGAGGGTGGTGCTCCCCACGGCGCGCGGCCAGGTTCGGAACCGCGACCAGCTCTACGATCTCGCCTCGACGGTGAGGTGGCAGGATGCGCTCCGGCGAGGCCAGACCATCGCCGTCGACGTGGCGGGGAGGTCGCGCGCCTTCCGCAACACGGCCTTTACCGCCCAGGTGGTCAAGGATGCGGTGGTGGACTCCCTACGGCAGCGCCAGGGCTGGCGCCCGTCGGTGGACCGCGAGCGGCCAGACGTGGGGATTCACCTGCATCTGTCGGACGGCGTGACAACGATCAGCCTCGACACCACCGGGGAGCAGCTCTCCCACCGCGGCTACCGGCCGCGCGGGGGACCGGCGCCGTTGGCCGAGACCCTGGCCGCCGGGATCCTCCTCCACGCCGGCTACGACGGCACCGAGCCGTTGATGGATCCGCTCTGCGGAACCGGAACCTTCGCGGTGGAGGCCGCTTTCATCGCGACCAGGACCCCGCCGGGGCTGCGGCGAAACTTCGCCTGCGAGCGCTGGGCGACCTTCGACAGTGATCTTTTCACCGAGGTGCGCAGGACCGCGGTTCACGAAGCGCGGGAAGCGCCGGCGCCCATCGTCGCTTTCGATGGCGACGATCGCGCCGTCCAGGCGACACGGCGCAACCTCAAGGCGGCGTGGATGGATCGCTTCGTCACGGTTACCCGGCGCAACGTGCTCGATCTCGAGCTGCCCTGGGGATCGGGAGGCGTCATCGTTGCCAATCCGCCCTACGGCAAGCGCATCGGCGACGTGAAGAAGCTCCGGAACTTCTACAAGAAGCTCGGTGACACACTCAAAAACAACGGTCAGGGAGCCACCGCCTGGCTGCTGGTGGGCAACCGCGAGCTCGCAGGCTGCATCGGTCTCAAGCCGAAGCGGCGGATCCCGCTCTTCAACGGCCCCATCGAGTGCCGTCTGCTCAAGTACGAGCTCTACGCCGGAAGCCGGAAGAACGCGCCGCGAACCGACGAACGCCGCGCTGAAGAATAGGGACCCGAGATGTTTCCGACCCACATCTACGACCGCCGCCGGCAGGCCCTGAGATCCCGATTCGAGGGCGGGATGCTGCTCTTTCTCGGCAACGCCGAGAGCCCCATGAACTACGCCGACAACGCCTACCCTTTTCGCCAGGACAGCAGCTTCCTGTACTACTTCGGTCTCGACCAGCCGGATCTGGCCGCTGTCATGGATCTCGACGAGGGCTGGACGGCGATCTTCGGCGACGAGCTCACCATCGACGACATCGTGTGGATGGGGGACCTGCCCACGATCTCCGATCGCGCGCAGCGGATCGGAGTCACGGATGTCCGGCCGAGAGACGCGTTGGGGCCGGTGGTGGGCAGAGCCGTGGGCGCGGGCCGCGAGGTCCGATACCTGCCGCCATACCGCGCCGAGCACACCCTCGAGCTTTCCGGCGTGCTCCGGCTCGATGCGGCCGAGGTCGAGGGCCGGGCCTCGCTGGATCTTATCCGGGCGGTCGTCGACCAGCGCAACGTCAAGAGCGACGAAGAGGTTGTGGAGATCGAGCGTGCCGTCACGACCTCGGTGGAGATGCACGTGGCCGCCATGCGGATGGCACGGCCTGGAATGCGGGAGGCGGACGTCGCCGCCGAGGTGGAGCGGGTGGCCCTGGCGGCCGGGGGCGGGGTCTCCTTTCCGGTCATCGCCACCGTCAACGGCCAGATTCTCCACAACCACTTCCACGGCAACACCCTGGCCGAGGGCGATCTCTTCCTCCTCGACGCGGGCGCCCAGACCGCCATGCGCTACGCCGGCGACCTCTCGTCCACCTTCCCGGTGAGTCCGACCTTCACCGGGCGGCAACGGACCATCTACGAGATCCAGCTGGCGTCGTACAACGCCGCCATCGAGATGCTGGCGCCGGGGGTGGCGTTCCGCGACGTTCACTTCGCCGCCTGCCGGGTGATCGCCGAAGGGATGAAGGACCTGGGCCTGATGAAAGGCAACACCGACGATGCGCTGGCCTCCGGCGCCCACGCCATGTTCTTCCCGTGCGGCCTCGGCCACATGATGGGCCTCGACGTCCACGACATGGAGAGCCTCGGTGAGGGGTGGGTCGGTTGGAACGGTGAGGCCAAGAGCACGCAGTTCGGTCTCAAGTCGTTGCGTCTGGGACGGGAGCTCGAGCCCGGTTTCGTGCTCACCGTGGAGCCCGGGATCTACTTCGTGCCCCAGCTCATGGATCTCTGGCGCTCGGAGGGGCGCAACGCCGAGTTCCTCGACTTCGACCGGCTCGACGCGTGGCGCGGCTTCGGCGGCATCCGCAACGAAGAGGACTTCGTCATCACCGGCGACGGCGCCCGCCGCCTCGGACCGGCGAAACCCGTCGCCGTCGACGAGATCGAAGCCCTTCGAAGCTGACGCTTCTCATCGCTTCGATCTCGTCGGAATTTTGAATTATGAGTTATGAATTATGAATGACATCGCGGTGTACTGGCTTGAGTGCGATGGATCTCATCGTTCACGATTCAAACCCAATGGACTCGATCAAACCACTGCACGAATCGGTCTGACGGTATTGCGATGCAATTCATAATTCATAACTCATAATTCATCATTCGACAGTCTTGAGCTCAAGCTCGAGACTGTCTACGAGCTTGTTCATCGTGGCCACGAGAGCATCGACGGGCTCGGTGGTGTCGAAGTTCACCCCGGCCGTCTGAAGCAGCGCGACGGGGTGATCGGAGCCGCCCGATCGCAGAAGCTCGAGGTATCGTCCGACGGCGGCCTGACGCCGGCCGCTTTCGCCTTCGGTCATTTTGGCGTGGAAGAGGCTGGCGGCCGCCTTGGAGGTGGCGTACTGGTAGACGTAGAAGGGCGAGCCGTAGAAGTGCGGGATGCGCGCCCAGGTGTTGCGGTACCAGTCCTGGTCGTCCAACGAGTCGCCGAAGAAGTCGCGCAGGATCGTGAGGTACGTCTCCTGGAGGATCTCGGCGGTAATGGGTCCGCCGCCCTCGACGATTCCGTGGGCCTGGACTTCGAAGTCGGCGAACATGGCCTGGCGGTAGAACCCCGCCGCGATGTCGTCGATGGCATGTTGGAGCAACGCCACCCGGCGTGCGGGGTCGGTCTCCCGCTCCAGCAGCAGGTCGAGGAAGAAGTCCTCGTTGGTCATCGAGGCCACCTCGGCGACGAAGATGGAGTAGGACGAGGTGGCGAAGGGCTGGGCCTCGTTGGAGAGCACCGTGTGCATGGTGTGGCCCATCTCGTGAGCGACGGTGAAGGCGTCGTTGACGGTGTCGGCGTAGTTGAGCAGCATGTAGGGGTGGACGCCGTAGACCCCGGCGGAGAAGGCGCCGGAACGCTTGCCCTCGCTCTCGTAGACGTCGATCCAGCGCTCGGTGAAGGCGCGTTTGACCGTCGCCTGGTAGTCGGGGCCGAAAACCGCCGTGGATTCGACGATGAGGGGCTGCAGATCGGGGTAGGGGAGAGTCCAGTCCACCTCGACCAGGGGCAGGTAGGCGTCGAAGTAGCGGTAGCGCTCGACTCCGAGAACCCGGCGCCTGATGTCGTGGTAGCGCCGCAGGGGGCCGGTCCCGGCCTTGGCGGTGGCGATGAGGTTCTCCACCACCGCGGGGGGAATGTTGTCGTCGTCGAGGCTGGCCGCGAGGCACGACCCGTAGCTTCGGGCCTGGGCCAGGTACCAGTCGCGCTGGAGGATGCCGTTGTAGATGGAGCCGTAGGCGTTGGGGAACGCGTCGTAGACCGAGAAGTGCCCCTTGAAGAGTGCTTCCCGGTCGGATTGCTCGCGCCGGGAAAAGAGCCCCTGCATGAAGTTGGCGTGGCTGGCGACAACCTCTTCGCCGGTGGACAGGGTCACCGTGGGGAAGTCGACATCGGCGTCGGCCATCATGCTGTAGGTGGTCGACGGGGTCGAGTTGAAGCTGGCGGAGTAGGCGAGGAGGCGCTCTCCGGCCTCGTCGAGCACGTGCCGCTGCTGCCGGTAGCTCTCCTCGATGCCGAAGCGGTACGGGGCGAGCTCGGGAGTCGCGTCGAGCCAGCTCTGCATGGTCTCTTCCGGGATGCGCAGCAGCTCGGGCTGGTACCACGCGGTGGCCTGGCGGAATCTGGCCATGACGATCTTGACCTTTTCCAGGCGGGCCTGGACGTCGTTGTTCCTGGTGTCCTCGGTGCGCATCAGGCCCGGGTACTGGTAGACCTTGTAGAGCAGGTGGCCGAGCTCGTCGGAGAGCGTGGAAACGGCCAGGATCTTCTCGGGTCCCTCCGCCAGGGTACCCTCGAACTCGGCGTAGCGGGCCATGAGCTTCTCGAGCTCGCCGAGGCCGGATTCCCAGGCGTTCCAGTCGGGGAAGATGTGGGTCAGGTCCCACTTGAAATTGTCGGCGATCTCGCTGCGGTCGCGGGTGTCGGGCTTGAGGCCTGTGGTGTCGGTCATGGGCTCTCCTGTTCTCGCAGTCCCGAACCGTAGCTCGACGCGGGCGGTCTGTCTACTCTTCCGTGCCGGTCCAGGATGCACGTGCAGCCTCCCGGTCCAGTACGAAAAAGGGGGCCCGCAGGCCCCCTGGATGCTCCGTCGGACCGCCGTGTGCTACCGGCGCCAGCGAACGAAGACCCCCCAGCGGTCGGCGTCGTAGTCGGCCACCGGGAAGCTCGCTTCGCTGTAGTCCCAGTTCTCGAGCTCGCCCGCGATGGCAAGTTTCTCCGAAAGGTCGACCGACAGCCGTACCGACGCCCGGTCGAGCTGGAACGGGAAGCTCCCGCTGTTGTCGAAGCTGGAGTAGGCAGCGTCGAGGGTGAGGCGCCAGATCCGCCACATGAGGGCGCCCTCCATGAGCTCGCCGTCCTCGGCGTAGATCGACGGGACGACGTCGAAGCTCTGGGGGACCCGGATCGGGATTTCGGTGTCGGTCTCGTAGGTATCGTAGGACCCGCGCAGCATGAAGTTGTCGGTGGGGGTCAGGGTCAGGTCGATGGCGTAGCGGGTGGTGTCGGACTGATAGCCGACTCCCGAGGCATCGTTGTCGGAGTCGATGGACTCGGCGGTCAACAGGACCCGGAAGATCTCTTTCAGCGACCAGTCGACCCGACCGCGCAGTCGCAGACGATCGTTGAAATCGGTGCGCATGACGATCTCGTCGGCATCCTGTCCGGTGGCGTCCAACAGCACGCGGAAACCGCCGACGCGGATGGCGCCACCGATGTTGTATGACGAGATCTCACGGTTGAACTCGCCGTCCTGACCACCCGGCAGTACGATCTGAGCGACGTCTGCCGATACGTCGAGGTCCTGATCGTTGACCGCGTACTCGGCCCATGCCGAGAACACGCCCAGGTCGCGGAGATCGAGACGGACGGTGGCGATGCCATCCTCACGCTCGTACCCGGTCTGGGCTTCCACCAGGGTCTCGATGTCCTGTGGGTCGAAGCCGCCGAAGTTGGTCGTGTCGGAGTAGAGGCTGGAGATCATGGTCCAGCCGCTGAGCTGGCGGTCCCGCGCCTCGTAGCCGGCCTTGAGGCCGACCCGGTCGCTGATGTCCCACTCGAAGCGGAGCTCGCCGCGCCATGCGGGGTTCTCCGTGCGGCTGCTGACCGACTGGTCGAGCCCGGCGAAGAATCGCGACAGCTGGTACGAAGCCAGGCTGCCTGAGAGGAGCTCGTCGAGGCGTGTTTCGCCTTCGTAGTCGGCCCGGACGTACGAACCGACGAGCCGGGCATTCTCGGTGATCCTGCCGGTCAGGTGAACGGTGGTGACCGGGGTGTCGGCATCGGTACGGCTGGTTCGATCGAAACCGTCGAGCTCGATGGGCCGTCCGATCGTCTCCCCGGGATTGTTGCCGGCGCCCGCGCCGGGGGCGAGTGTCTCGTGATACCTGCCCGAAAAATCGCGCCAGCCCTGGAGCACGGTGCCCTGGATGTAGTGGGTGGCGAAGGCAACGCCGAGATAGAACTCCTGCTCGGTCTCCTCGAGATCCGAGGTGAGCAGGAACTCGTCGTTGCCGACGCTGGTGGTGGTCGTGCCCGGGCCGTCGTACCGATTCCAGCGGTACCCGAGGATCGGAGTGACCTTTCCGCCCGGCAGCAGCTCGAGTCGCAGGTCGATGATCTCGCGGTCGCGATCCCAGGTGTGCTGGCCCGGAATGATCCCGTCGTCGATGAGCGGGTTGGCATATCCGGGAAGGGCGCTGAAAGCGCTGAGCTGCTGGTAGAACAGCGACAGCCGGTACGCGGAGCCGAGGCCCAGGTCGAGCCGGAGCCGTCCGGCCGGCTCGCCGCCGAAGCCGGCGGCATCGATGCGCAGGTGGTCAGCGAGAGCGGATTCGCTCGACGGATCGACGAAGCTGATCGAGAGATTGCGGAGCACGAAGCCGTCGTCCTGGTTGATCTGGGTGCGGAACATGTCCTCGTTGCCGTCGACGTCGACCTCCTGATATCCGAGCTCGATGTCGAACGACGTCGATTGAGCCGATGCGGTCACCGCGGCCCCGGCCACGATGCAGCAGGCGGCGGCGATGACGAGACGTTGTGTGTTCATCATCAACCTCCTACTTCAGCAGCGCCGGCGAAGCGTTCGATCCGTGGATCGCCACGTGGCAGGTCGTGCAGTCGCGGTAGCGCGGACTTCGCAGGTCGTGGAACGACGGGGTCTGAGACCCGAAGGTGCCGCCCCCGATGAGGCTGTGGCACTCGAGGCAGAGCTGGTCGACCCGCGCCCGGGTCAGCGCCATCGGGTTCGTTGACCCGTGCGGCTCGTGGCAGCTCAGGCAGCTTCCGGCGACGTCGGAGACGTGCGGGAAGACGAAGGGGCCGCGCTTCTCGGCGTGGCAGGTGACGCAGGGCGAGTCGCCCGACCGGTCGAGCTTCAGGCTCTGCTCGCCGGCGCCGGCGTGGGGGTTGTGGCACGACACGCACTGAACTCCGCCGCGGTCCAGGTCGTGACCGAACGGTTTGGCGAACGAACCGGCCGAGGAGGGGTGGCAGCTGGCGCACAGATCGTTGGACGCGGCCCGCAGCAGCGGCGCCTCGGCTTTCCGTTCGGCGTGAATGTTGTGGCAGGAACCGCACCACACAGTCGAGTCGGAGTGCACCGAGTGACTCGAGAACATGGTCGGATGGTCCTGGTGGCAGGTCAGGCACATCCGCTCGCCCTGCCGCCCTTCGGGGACGCGGATGAGCGTCGGATCGCCGCCCTCTTCCATGTGGAGGGTGCCGTTGCCGTGACATCTGGCGCAGGTGGGCCCTCCGCGATCGGCGATGGCGTGGACGGTGTGCAGGTAGTCAGCCGCGATCTCCTCGTGGCAGACGGCGCAGTCTTCCGAAGGGTCGTCGGCCCGAACCGCCGAAGGGGCTCCGCTGGCGACGATCAGCCCGAGGAGGATCGCGCCGGCCGCCTGGATGGTGATGTGTTTCTTCATACCCGATGTTCCTTTCCGGGTCGCGCGAGGCCCGCCGCCGAGGCGGCGGGCCGGGTCACAACATCTCTAGTGGGCATGAACGGCGTCGACCGAGTAGACGCGGTTGTCGCCGTGACAGGCGGCGCAGGACTCACCGAACGGCGCCGTCTGGGTGTAGGCGTGGGCCGCCGCATCCACCGTGCTGTGGCACGCCAGGCAGGCCGCCGCCGCCGGTTGGGTCGGCGAGTAGTGGCTGCGCTGGGTGACGACCTCCTGGGATCCCTCCGGCGCAGGCACGTTGTAGGTGCCTTCCAGGTGGCAGCCGTCGCAGGTTCGGAGGTCGCCCGGGTAGCCGACGTGGTTGTAGTTGTGGACCGAACTCCGGTATCCGTAGACCGTGAAGTCGACGTCGAGCTCCTTGCCGGTGTGCAGGCGGTGGATGAGCCAGCGCATGTCGATGGACTCCGGCGGCATCTCCTCGTCGGGGCGGACATCGGCGTCGTCGTTGTTCGGCCGGTGGCAGAACAGACACTCGTGGACAGCGAAGCGCTGGCCGCCGTGGAGCGACAGCGCGTCGTGGCACACGTTGCACTTCTCCAAGGACACGACCTCGCGCCGCGGCATGGGCTCGTCGTCGGTCACCGCGGCGTAGAAGATCGGGTTGATAGCACCCTCGGTCACCTCGAGCCCCTCGTCCGAGCCGTCGTCGATGACGGTCGTCCGGCGAACGTCGGCGGAGAAGCCCCACGTGCCGGTCGCGTCGGCGGGGATGGGATCTTCGAAGGTCATCATGTACTCGTCGCCGGCCGGTGCTGCGCCACGTGCATCGACGGAGAGATCGATGGTGTGGTCGATGGTGTCCCCGGTCGGACCGGCCATGCGCAGGGTGAGAGTGCGGAGGCCGGCGATGTCGGTGACCATGGAGCCGTCGTCGTTGGTCAGGGAGAAGTAGACGGTGGGAGTGCTGCCGGGCGCTGCGTCGGTGACGTCGGTGATCTCCATGTTGATCCCCGGCAGCTGGTCGGACTTGGTCGGGATGACGTGGGCGCCCATCACCGAGATGTCGAACTCGCGATTCCCTTGGGGTTGGTGGCAATCGGCGCAATTGTCGTCGTTGAACTGCGGCACCGGATGACCCTCCGGGGCCTCCCAGTCGATGAGGTCGTGGCACGAGCCGCAGGCATCGCGGCTCGGGCGGGTAAACCAGACCGAGCCTTCAGGCGTGTCGGCGGTGTGGCAGCGGTCGCAGTTGCGCATGTCCTGCGGCATGAGGACCTCGGAGTAGTCGTGGACCGACTGCCGGTAGCCGATGATCTGGTAGGGAATGCCCGATTGGACGCTGGGAAGGTTCGCACCGGTGTGGATCTTGTGAATCATCACCTTCATGTCCACCGTGTTCCCGGTGTCCGGGTCCCAGGTCTGCTTGTTGTGGCACATGGTGCACAGCTTGACGTCGCGTCGGCTGCCGCCGTGGAAGGCGAGCTGCTCGTGGCAGCTGTTGCAGGTTTGGTCCAGCACTCCCTGCCACATGTCGACCACCGGTTCGCCGGCGGGGACGAAGTCGTAGGTCACGTTGGCGTACTGCTGCGTCTCGAGCGGCGTGTCGTTCAGGTTGCGGCTGGCGTAGATCCCGACGGTGTGCGTGACGGACGGGTCGTAGTCGGCCGGCAGCTCGGTGCCGAATGTGTAGCGCGCACGGCCGATCTCCAGGTCCTCCCAGCTGCCCCCCGAGTCGCTCGAGGCCTGGACCGCGGTGTCTCCGGTGATCGGGCTGGTCTGCTCGCGCGTCGTGTAGGCGACGAAGTCGCGAAGGCCGGCGTCGTACCAGGTCAGGATGAAGCTCATACCGATCGGCCCCGGCGTTACGATGCCGGCGCGATCCAGGGGTTGGCCGAGGTCGTCGACGAAGCTCACCTCGACCACCGGCTTGAGGTCGGCCGGAATCGTGACGTCCTCGACGGTGATGGTGAGGCCCGGGCGGATGTACTTGAGCTCTTCGGCGGTCAGGTAGTACTCGGCCTCGGCCTTGACGTACAGCTGTTGCGGATCGGGATCGGGCACCGCGCGCCCGGCTCCCGTATCTCGGGTCACGATGGGTGTGATCGCCGCACCGGCGGTGGCGAGCACCAACAGGCCTCTGGACAACGAAATCATTTTCCTGCCTCCTTCGTCGAGACGAACTCGTCCCACGGTCTCCGACCCGGAGCATATGCTGGGCGATCGGCGAACATGAGACGTTGTTTCAGTTTCTTGGGTTGGCTGCGGATCACAGCCGGTGGGGGACCGGCGCTGGTTCGGAGGGCGTTCCGGAGCGCTCGGGTCTTCATGACATTTCCATGACTGTACAAATGTGCTTGAATTCAATCAAGAAGTCAAGAACAGTTACCGTTCCTATTTACTGGTCTCAATCTCAATTCATTTTCTTGACGGTAATCCTAGCACGAATCCCGTCGGAAGACCCCGCGAGGATGATAATCCCTCGACTCGAGCCATGCCGGCAGGCCGAACTTGAAACTGATCAGGCGCTGAAGACGGTCAGAACAACGACGACCCGGTGAGGTTGATCACCGGCCCGGAGCCGTCGTCGGGCCAGGCGATCTCGACGCGAAGGACGTTGTTGGTGCTGAACCGGGAGAGGTCGAAGAGCAGGCCGACGCCGGCGTCGCCCCGGATGCCGTCGGTGTCCGGTCCGACCCGGGGGTCCCAGGTGGCGCCGGCATCGGCGAAGACCATGGCGCCCACGGAGAAGAGCTCGAGCACGTCGCGGAAGAGGATCCTCCGCCACTGGGCATTGGCCAGGGCGCGGCCGGTGCCGTCGAAGGTGTCGGGGTCCCAACCGCGGAGGCCGACATCGGCGCCGAGGGTGAGCTGGTGGTCCAGGTCGAGCTCGTGGGAGGCGTCCACGAGGAGGCGGAACTGGAAGCCCCGGGAGCCGATCTGCGCGGCGGTCAGCTCGAGGGAGGCCACGACGTTGCGCGGCTCCCCCTCGTCGAAACGTCCCGCCAGGCGGGTGTCGCCGAGAAGCAGCCACCCGCCTCGGTGGAGGCCGGCCGAGACCGAGCCGTCGAAGAGCACCCGGTTGACGTCGCCGCCGAACCCGGGGGCCGAAAAGGTGAGGCCGAAGGCGGTGTTGGGACCGAGGGCCACGTCCTCCTGCGAGGACCACGCCCGGAAGCCGCGCACCACCTCGAAGTTGTCGGTGACGCGCTCGAATCCGAGGCGGATGCCGGAGATCTCCCGATCCTCGGGCTCCGGATAGGGTGAGCCGGAGTCCTCCCATTTCCAGTCTTCGTACCGAGCCTCCTGGAAATCCCAGCCGAGCACCAGGCGGCGGGTGACGGCGCCGGGCGACGGCAACTGAAGGCCGTACCAGCCGCGCAGGAGACGGCTCTCCCGCCGCCCCTGAACCACCGAGTCGCCGCCGACCCAGAGGTGCTCGACGATGTCCTCGGACTCCCACCAGCCGCCCCAGGCCTGGCGGGTGTGGAGCGAGTAGAAAGGCCGTTCGATCCGCACCCGGTTGAGCTCGCCGTCGCTGCGGTCCTCGTATCGCAGGTCGGCCGTCCACCGGCTGCCGAAGAGGTGGGGATCTTCGTAGCGGACGACGCGGGTGTCGCGCTCCTCGTCCGATGCGTACTCCAGGGTCACGGTCTTACCCCAGCCGAAGAAGTTCTCCTCCTGGATCTGGAAGCCGTAGTCGGTGCGCTCGCCGGTCACCCCGGCGTCGGCGCCGACCTGCAGCGACCACTGGTCGTGGGTCTCCACCACCACCTCGACGCCGCCCTCCACGTCGCGCGCGGTGATCTCCACCGGGTTGATGAAACCCATCTTACGGAGTAGGCGGGCGCTCTCGGCGGCTTCAGCTTCAGTGTACTCGTCGCCCTCGGTGAAGAGCAGGGTCGACCGGATCAGGCCCTCGCGGGAGCGGATGTGGAGAGAGTTGGCGGCGCGGTAGAACCAGGCGGAGCTCTTCGGGTCCGAGGTGTCGAAAACGTTGTAGCGTTCGAAGATGATCCGCACGATGGGCCGGCCGTCGAGTTCGGAGACCTCGGTGGCGCCCAGGCCCGCGGCCCAGATCACCGCCGCTGCCAGAGCTGCGGCGTACCGGCATCGGCGCTGGGTGCTCATGGTGCCGGCTCGCGGGACGCCGCGCCCCTCACCGGGCGCGCCGTTTGCGTTCCTTCTCGCGTTCCCGAACCAGCTCGGCCACCTGGCGGATGCGCTTGCGCTCTCTGGCCTCCTTCATCTTTTCGGCTCGGCGGTTGACCTTCTGGAAAACCTGGCTCACCTTGAGCAGAACGGTCCAGTGGCCCATGTTGGGAGGCAGCTTGGTGTTCTTGACGGTGCAGCCCCACAGCCGGGCGGTGGCGATGTTGGCCTTGGTGAAGTCGGCGTTGCGCAGGTCGGACCACCGCAGGTCGGCCTTGTCGAGGTCGATGCCCACGGCGTCGGAGAAGCGCAGATCGGCGCCGTTGAGCCTGGCCCCGGGAGCCGACGCGAGGATCAGACTGGTCCCCGACAGGTCGGCGCCGCCGCCCCGGCAGTCGGCGAGGTTGGCCTGCTTGAGGTTGGCGTGGCGGAAGGTGGCGTCGAAGAACTTGGCGCCCGAGAAGTTCGCCCCCTCGAGGAAGGCGTGCCGGAAGTCCGCCTGCTCGAGATTCGAGTCCCTGAAGTTCACCGAGCGCAGCTCGCAGCGGGTGAAGACCGCCTTCTTGAGGTTGGCGGAGGCGAAGGAGACACGGCCCAGACTCGGCGACCGGAAGTCGAGCTCGGCGAGGTTCGCGCTGTGCAGATCGCAGCCGTCGAAGACGGCGCCGAGCAGGCTCGATCCCCGCAGGTCGGCCATGGAGAGGTTGGTCTTGACGAAGGATGTCTTCTCGAGGTCGGCGTGGCCCAGGGTGGCCCCTTCGCACTGCGCCTCGTTGAAGACCGCCTCGGTCAGGTTGCAGCTGTGGAAGTTGGTGTTGCGCAGCGCAGCGCCGGTGAAGTCGGCACGGTTCAAGCGGGAGTTCTTGAACTGAGCGTTATCGGCCTGGATGTTGCGGAACGACGCTCCCTCGAGGCTGAGGTCGGCCATCTCCACGCCTTCCATGATGGCGTTCTTCGCGTCGATGCCCCGCATCACCGTCTTGTCGAAACGGGCGCCGCGCAGCGACGCGGCGGCGAGCTGGGCGCCGGAGAGATCGGCCCGGTCCAAAATGGCGCTTTCCAGATTGGCGCGGGACAGGTCCGCGCGGCGAAGCTGGGCGCCGGTCAAATTGGTGCCGCGGAAGATCGCCTCGCGGAGCGATGCGCCGCTGAGGTCCAGGCCGCTGAGGTCGAGGAACTCGAAGCGGACGAAGTCCAGCCGGGTCCCCACCAGGCTGGCGCCGCGGAGGGTGGCGGCCTCGAGGATCGCGCGGCTGAAGTCGGCGCCGTCGAGGTTGGCGCTGGTCAGGTCGGCGCCCTTGAGGTGGGCCTTGGAGAAATCGAGGCCCTGGAGGTCCATACCCGCCAGCTCGGCATCGATGAGGTCCGGCGCCAAGCTCGGGTTGGCGGCTCGCCATTGGTTCCACTGACCGGCGCGAAGCTGTGCAACATGATCCGGATTGGCCATTTGGCGGTGAACCGTCCCTTCCGTCGACTCGGAGATCCACCGCCATTATAAGGCCGCGGCGGTGGGCTCATCGCGCGGGCTGCCCCAACCCGAGCTTCCCCGATGGTTATGCCGGTACCCGTGCCCGTGCCCGGTGCGACGGTTGTGGCGGCGGGCGTCCCGCCCGCCATCCGTCGCCGCGGTTGCGGAGCGCGACGGAGACCACTGCCCCTTCCCCTGCCGCTGCCTCTGAATCCCGCCGCTGCCGTACCATGTGGGCATGAAACGGATCTTCGCTTCGTGTCTGGTCGTCGCCCTCGTCCTCGTCGCTGCGGGCCTGGTGGCCGAGGATCGGCCGGGGATCGCCGGTGCGGTCCCCGAACCGCCAGTGGTCGTGATCGAGGTTGATCCGGACTCGGTGCCAGCCGCTCTCGAGCGGCTCGAGGAGGCCGAAGCAACGGTCCTGGCCCACCTGGCGCCGTACCGGTGGCTGGTTGTCGGGGCCTCGTCCGAGGTCGCGGGAACAGCTGGAGTCCGCGGGGTTTCCGGATGGAAACCCGAGCAGGGGGTGACCGTCGACCTGCGGCAGCGTGCCGAGACGAAGAGCATCAGCGATCAGAAGCAGTCGGTTGTGGTGGCGTTGGCGCCGGGGGCCGATCTCGACCGGGCCGGTGAGCGGTTCAGCGCTGCGGGGGCACTGGTCACGTGGATCGACTCTTCGGCCGAGCCGGCGCCGCAACTCGGCCTACGGGTTTCGGACCATCGGCTCGGAGACCTGGTCGAAGCCCTCGCTGAGACGCCGGAGCTGGTGTGGGCCGACGCATCGGCGCCCGTCCGGCTGCTCAACGGACAGTCGGTGTGGCGCTGCCAGTCCGGTGTGCGGCACCGAACGCCGATCCACGACCGGGGGATCCGCGGTGAGGGCCAGGTCATCGGCATCATGGATACGGGTCTCGACGCGGACGACTGCCGTTTCCGCGATTCGGGGGCGGGCCTCCCGGCGCTGAACGGCCCCACCGGCACCGACGTGGATCTCGCCCAGCGCAAGGTCCTGGCGGTAGACTTCCACTGGTCCGAGGACTGGCCGGTGTGGGGAGGCGGCTGGGATGACCACGGGCACGGCACCCACGTCGCCGGGAGTGCCGCCGGCGACGAGCTTGGCAACGGGGTGCACGAACGGGTCGACGGGATGGCGCCGGCGGCGCGGCTGGTGATCCAGGACGGCGGCTTCCTCTTCGACGACTGCGGTGATCTCCCGGGCCTCGGCTGTCCAATGAAGCCGCTGGTGCCGGTGCTGGAGCAGGCGTGGCTCCAGGGGGCGCGGATCCACAGCAACTCGTGGGGCGACGAGGAGAACATCCTGCCCTTGGGCCGTTACACCGAGCGCACGGCCGACGTCGACCGGTTCATGTGGCAGCACAAGGAGACCCTGGTCCTCTTCGCCGCCGGAAACGCCGGTCCGTGGGACGGCACTGTGATTTCGCCGTCCACCGGAAAGAACGGGATCAGCGTCGGGGCCACCGATTCGGGGGATGCCCAGGTTCCCTGCGTGGCGGGGTTTTCGTCGCGGGGCTGGACCAGGGACGGGCGCATCAAGCCGGATGTGGTGGTTCCGGGATGGGCCATCGTGTCGGCGGCCACGAATCTCTGGGTGCCGGATCCCTCGTGCTTCGAGGCGGTGAGTTCGGGCACCTCCATGGCGGCGCCCACTGCCGCCGGGCTGGCGGCCCTGGTGCGCCAGTACTTCACCGACGGCTACCACCCGACCGGGATCGCGAGGCCCGAGGACGCGGTGACGCCGTCGGCGGCGTTGGTTAAAGCCGTGCTCATCGCCTCTGCGGTGGACCTGACAACCATGGGATGCGACCACGAGCCGGCTCCATCCCGCGACCAGGGTTGGGGCCTGATCCAGCTCGACACCGCGCTGGCCGTTCCGGGCGGCGGCTACCGTCTGCTCATCGACGATCACCGCGAGGGCTTCGCCTCGGCCGACGACGAGCCGGTGCGGTTGGACGTCGCCGTCACCGGCGGCGGTCCGTTGGAGGTGGTGCTGGTGTGGACTGATCCCCCGTCGACCTCGCTGGCCGACGCGAATCTGATCAACGATCTCGATCTGACGATCTCGGGCCCCGATGGTGTGTACATGGGAAACAGCTTCGTGGGCGGCTTCACGGTGCCGGGGGGTGAGCCCGACCGGGTCAACAACGTCGAGGTGATACGGCTGCCTGCGGCAACCAAGGGGATCTGGACCATCGAAGTCGGGCCCCACGCGATTCCGGTTCCCGGTCAGGACTTCGCCCTGGTGGCGACTGGGAAACTGCGGCCGCAGACCGGACCGCGCGCAGCCGGAGGCCGGGCGGGTCCGTGATCGGTTCCCACCAAGGCCCCCAGGTTCTCCGCTCCGGTCGGCTGATCGCAATCGTCGTGTGGCATGGGGCGGTGCTCGGGCTGGTGCTCGGCATCGTCGCCGCTGCGGCTCCGGCCGGGGCGAAGGATGGCGCGGAGTGGATCTGGGCCGATCAGGCGGAGGGTGCGAACACCTGGGTCGCGGTGCGCACCGAGCTCGACCTCGACGCGGTTCCCGCGACCGCAACGGCCAGGATCGCGGTGGACTCCAAATACTGGCTCTGGGTGAACGGCGAGCTCGCCGTCTTCGAAGGCGGGCTGAAACGCGGGCCGAGGCCCGAGACGACGTGGATCGACGAGCTCGACCTGGCCCCGCACCTTCGGACCGGGAGGAACAGCATCGCGATCCTCGCGTGGTACTGGGGCAGGGACGGGTTCTCCCACGTCGACAGCGGCGCCGGTGGGCTGTTCTTCGAGGCGCAGCTCGATGACGAGACTCTCGCCAGCGGCGCCGATTGGAAGGCGGTCCGCCACCCCGGCCACCTCCCGGCCGGCCCCGGCCCGCAGCCGAACTGGCGGCTGTCCGAGCACAACATCCGATTCGACGCCCGGCTCGATACCGTCGATGGCTGGACAAAGCCCGGGTTCGACGACTCCTCCTGGTCTCCGGCGATCGCCATGGGCCGCCCGCCGGCGGCACCCTGGGGTGCGCTGGTGACGCGGGAGATCCCACTCTGGAGATTCACCGACGTCCGGGACTTCACCGCAACCACCCGAACCGACCGCGATGACGGCAGTACGCTCATCACCGGCAGTTTGCCCTTCAACGCTCAGGTAACGGCCTTTCTCGAGGTTGTCGCACCCTCGGGTCTGACCATCGAGATACGGACGGACAACTACCTTGTGGACTCGACCCCCTCGGTTCGCACCGAGTACATCACGAAGGACGGTCGCCAGGCCTTCGAGTCTCTCGGCTGGTTCAACGGCGACGAGGTGCGCTTCGTGATTCCCGATGGTGTCGAGGTCCTTCGCCTCGGTTATCGGGAGTCCCGGTACGACACCGAGATCCTCGGGAGCTTCTCGTCCAGCGACCCCGTACTGGACAAGCTCTGGCGGAAGGCCGTCCGGACCACGATGGTCAACATGCGCGACAGCTTCATGGACTGTCCTGACCGGGAACGGGCCCAGTGGTGGGGCGACGTGGTCAACGAGATGCCGCAGGCGTTCTACGCCTTCGACCCCGCCGCCCACGCCCTGGCCAGGAAGGCCGTCCACGATCTCGTCGAGTGGCGCAAGGACGATGCCGTCCTGCACTCTCCGGTCCCATCCGGAAACTACGACCGCGAGCTGCCGGCGCAGATGCTGGCAGCGATCGGGGTCTTCGGGTTCTGGGAGTATGTCCTCCACACTTCGGATGTCGAGACCGTGGACGTGGTCTTCGAGCACGTCGCGTCCTACCTGGATCTCTGGCAGGAGGCAGCGAACGGCCTTGTCATCCAACGACCGGGGGATTGGCAGTGGTTTGACTGGGGGACGAACATCGACGGCGCGGTGGTGGAAAATGCGTGGTACGCCCTGGCGCTGAAAGGGGCCATCGAGATGTCCCGGGTCGCGGGGGCGGCTGGAACCACGGCGGCTCTGGAAGCACGGCTGTCCAGTCTCGCAGCGGGTTTCGAGCTGGAGTATTGGTCAGGGACGAGCTACCGCTCCCCCGGTCACACCGGGCCGCCCGACGATCGCGCGAACGCCCTCGCCGTCTTGGCCGGACTGGTGCCCGAGGATCGCTGGTTGGCCGTGAGGGACGTCCTGGTCGACGAGCGTCACGCCTCGCCCTACCTGGAACGATTCGTCCTCCAGGCTCTGCTCCGGATGGGGTTTTCCGACGAGGCCCTCCAGCGGATGAAGGATCGCTTCGGACCCATGGTCCTCGACGAGGGGACGACCCTGTGGGAGACCTGGGACCGGGACTCAGGCAGCGACAACCACGGCTGGTCGGGAGGGGCGTTGGTGCTGCTGTCGGCCCTGGTCGTCGGCATCGAGCCCGCAAGCCCGGGCTGGTCGCGGATCCGGATCACCCCCAGGCTCGGCGACCTCGAGCGAGCCCGGGCGGCGGTCGCGACGGTGCGGGGAACGGTCGCCGCCGGGCACCGGCGATCCGAGCTCGAGCACCGGATCGAGCTGCAGCTCCCCCCCGAGACGACGACCGTGGTCGGCGTTCCCGCCCGGAACCTGGGCGGCGGGCGAGTCACGTCAGTGTGTGTCGGCGACTCCGTCGTTTGGGACCGCGGCGCCCACCGCGATCTGACCGGCGTCACCTTCGTCGAAGCGACTTCGGAGCGCATCTCTTTCGAGATCGCTGCCGGAACCTGGTCGCTTGTGGCGCGCACGCCGGCCGATCACCTTTTCAGCGACGGGTTTGACGGCGGTGGGTTCGCGGCCTGGCACGGGACACTCTACGGCCGTTGACAGCCGGCGGGTGCTGGCGTCGGGGGCACCCTCGGGGAGGGCGCGCTACGGCAGCACGAAGACCGCATCGCCGGTCGCGTTGTCGACGCGACTGACGTAGACCGCGACGCCCCGGTCGAGCCAGGGAGCGTCGTCGGAAACCATCTCGAAGGAAAGCCCGATCAGACCGGCTCCGTCCGCTTGGGGAATGACGGTCTCCAGCCGGTCGATCTGGCGGTGCTCGAAGGGCCCGAGAGAGACGGTGGTGTGACCCAGGAAGGGACCGTCGGGTCCCATGGCCGTCACCTCCACCGATGCCAACGAGGGCCCGAGGTTCACGAGCCCGATGTTGGTGCGGTTGTCGGAGTCCATCATCACCAGGTTGACGAGTCGGCGGTAGCGGTCGTCGAAACGGGGCCCGACGTACCGCAGAAGCTTCAACTCACCGATCATGGGGACGGTCTGGCCGTAGGACCCCTCGCCTCCGATGTTGGCGACCCGCGCATTGATGGTGACGCCGGGATTGGTGCTGAAGACCTCGATCCAACCCTTCGTTCGTTGCAATCCGAAGAGATCGGGGAGGACATCGGCGTAGCGCACGGTGTCCCACATCCCGAGATCCACTCGCCGAACGCTGAAATCGGTCGCGCCGTCGGCGCCGGTCTCGGTGAAATAGAGCCACACCGATGCGGGGTACCGGGCGGTGATGTGCAGCTCGGTGGTCCAACTGGTTCCCATGGCTCCGGGAAGGGACGCGACGACCGGGATGCAGCTCTTGGCGTGGCGGTTCACCGGCCTCTCGGTGATCGGCTCCGGAAGCCGGACGTCGAGCTCGAGAACGGTGTCCTGAAAGTAGACGAAATCGTCGGTGTCGTCGCCGTTGTTGTCGTCCTCGAACTGGAAACGAATCACCGCTCTTCCGGGGTCGGGGCTTGATTCCGGGGACGGGAAAACGCCTTCGAACGCCGGGCTGAGGTCAGCCGAGAGATCTTCACCCGGGGCGACGACACCGGTCGAGGGTGTCGGATCCTCGTACAGACGAAGCGTCGCCCACGAGGTCTGGATATCGGTGCTGGGCTGTCCTCTGGTCTCGGGGACCCTGGCGACCGTCAGCGGCCCGAGCGCCGCCGGGTTGCCGTAGAGCGCACCGATCCGAGTGTGAATCACGGCCGACGAGATCTCGGCGCCGGGAGGAAGGAACGACAGGTCGAAGGTGGCCAGTGAGCGGAGGAAATGGCCGTTGGTGCTGTCGCCCGCGCTGGGGATCGAGGAAAATGCGACGCTGGAGCCGTCATCGTCAACGGTGACGTGTCCCTCCTGGGACGGCCGGATGGTCACGATCTCTCCCCAAACGGCGCCGGCGGCCGAAACGAGGATCACGAGAAGCGAGGCGGATCGTCGGATTGTGGCGGTGTTCATGGCTCTCCTCCGTTGTTGGTGTTCACGATCAAGAATATGGGCGTCCCGGGGCCCCATCGCCATGGACGATCGCGACAGTGTGATGGTCAAAGGCGACAGATCCGAATCTGTGGAGACGAGACGGCAGCAAAAAACCGCCGACCTCGGAGGCCGGCGGTCGTGTGGATGATGGGTGTGTTGATCAGGGTTGGACGTCGTCCCAACCGGTGGTGTCACCGGACTCGAAGCCGTCGGCGTAGAGCACGTCGACCATGCGCAGCGCCGTGTTGTCGATGTTGGCCTCGAACTCGGCCGGCGCCACCGAAGCGACCATGGTGAAGAAGGACGTCCGGATCGAGACCGTTCCCGGCGGCGGGGCCCCGAGTTGCATCTCGATGGGCTCCCAGATCCCTCCGGTGTCGCCGATGATGGCGGTGGATCCGGTGACCCGGAGGACGGCGCCGGTGCAACCGGGGCCGTCGAAGAAGGTGGCCCCGGCGAGGGCCATCGGGTCGGCGGCGCCGAGCTTGGTCAGGCGGACGACGCCTTCGAGCTGGAGCACGCCGTCGAAGGCCGGAACCGCGGTGCACTGCGAGAGCTCGTGGGTCACGTCCATCCCCGAGTCGTTCACCATCAGGGCGGAGCCCGAGAAGATGGCGCCGTCGGCGTCGTCGTCCGCCGGCTCGAAGTCGGAGGGAGGCACGGTGGTGGTCTCCCAGCTGTCCAGGTCTTCGTCGAAGTTCGGGTTCACAAGGAGGTTGGTTCCGGTGATACGGAAGTCCTCGGCGAAGTCGTCCCCACCGGTACCGTTGCCGTCGCCGTCGAGGAAGTTGCCACCCGGATCGCGGATGGCACCTGTGGAGCAGATGAAGAAGCGGTAGCGCTCCTGCGGGAGCGAGGAGCCCCCCAACGAGACAGCCGCCTGCCGGGCGGCGGCGTCGAAGAGAACGCCCGTGATGGGCACGTTCTGGTCGTCGCCCTGGATGGCGTTGCAGTTGCCGGTGGTGATGATTCCGTCCACCCCTCCGGTCACGAGAATGTAGTTGTTGGGATTGGTGACGTCCCCGGGGTCGGAGTCGCCGGGCGGGTCGTGGACGTACTCGGAGAAGTCCACCAGCAGCCGAGTGATGGCGACGTCGGTGACGTCGGCTTGATCGAGGGAGCCGTCGTCCAGGGCGGCCACCGACCCCACTGAGAGCACCCGCGGTGGGGTGGTATCGGCGACGGTGAGCGGTCCGGCCGTCGCCACCGCCGACCGGTTGGCCGCCTGGTCCACGGAGCAGATGTGGAAGTACCATTCACCGTTGGCGAGGGGCTCACTGGTGAAGGTGGTGTCACCGGTGCCGGCGGTCATCGCGGCGCCGCAGTCCGGCATCGCGCTGTCGGTGAGCTGGGCGGCGTAGCCGATGACGCCGGACGGAACCGGCGGGTTGTCCACCGCCGCTGTCCAGGACATCGCAATCACGTTGTCGGGGCTGGGAACGCCGGTCGTGTGGGTTGTGCTCACCACGCCCGTGGGCGCGTTCGGCGCAACGGTGTCGATGCCCAGCCATCCTGTGTGGACGGCATCGGTGCAGTTGTCCATGTGGTCGCAGGCGCGGATGTGGAAATACCACTGGCCATCGGCGACGACGCCGCTGGAGGCGGTGTGGACGCCGCCGGTGTGGGGCAGGTCGACGACGTCGTCGGGAACGGTGCCCGGAAGCGTGTCGAAGACGTAGGAGTAGCCCGCCACGCCGATGCCGGAGTCGGTCACACCGTCCCAACTGACCTCGATGACGTTGGCGGAGGTCCAGCCGTTGAGCACGTGGGTCGTCGGCACCGCCAGCGGGTCGCTGGGTGGAACGCTGTCGGCCGCCTGGAGGGCGACGTTGTCGAACCACACGTCGAAGGGGAAGTCTTCGCCGAGGGGGATCTGCACGGTCAGCGAGACCAGTGCGCTCTGGGCCGCCGCCGGGGACGGTCCGAGGTCGGCGGCGACCGGCACCCACTGGCCGAGAGTGTCGTCGAGAACAACGTCGGTGGGGTGCTCGGGCCCGATGGCGGATCCCGCGCAGTTGGGTGCGTCGTAGTAGGTGACGCCGGCGAAGGCGCCGGCCACCCCCGGGTCGCCGCCGAGGGTCTCGTTGACCCTGGCCGCGGCGGAGAGGTGGAAGTCGGAACCGTCCCACGCGGGTAGGGCGACACACTGGGACACCGAGAACTCCTGGTCGTCGCCGACTCCCTGCTCCCGGTGGATGCGGACCGACCCCGAGGTCTCGGCGTCGGCCGCGTCGTCGGTACTGAAGGAGGTGCGGGCGGGGTTGGACAGGGTCCACTCCGGCGCCAGGTTCTGGTCGTCGAGATTGGGGTTGGTGACGACGTTCGTGCGTCCCATCAGGAAGGTGAAGGCGTAGTCGTCGCCTCCGGTGCCGTCGCCGTTGCCGTCGAGCGGGTTCCCGTTGATGTCCTGCAACGAGTTGTCAGCGCAGGCGAAGAGCCGGTAGCGGCCCAGCGGCAAGGACATGCCGTTGCCCACGGCAAGAGCCGTGGTGGAGGTGGAGGAGTTATAGACCGCCCCCGCGATGGAAACCGTGACGTCGTCGCCTCCGACGGTGCACGAGGTCGTGTCGTGGACCGAGTCCGGTCCGGCGTTCACCAGCAGGTAGTTGGCCGGGTTGCTGACGTCGTTGGGGTCGGTGTTGTCGGCCGGGTCGTACATCTGCTTGGAGAAGACGAGCAGCAGCTGAGTGATGCCGTGGGTCTCCACTAGACCGAGAGACGGCCGGCCCGGTTCGGGCTGTGCGACCGAGCCGAGGTCGATGATCTTCGGCGGGATCGTGTCGTTGATGAGCTCGTATGGTCCGGCGGTCGCCGGTGCGCTCCAGTTCCCCGCGTTGTCCACCGCGCAGATGTGGAAGTACCACAGTCCGGCGGGCAGGGAGACGCTGGTGGCGTTGCCGGTGCCGACGGTGGCGTCGACCTCGAAGTTGCACTGTCCCACCGGATTGGTGTTGAAGGTGTAGGAGTAGCCGAAGGTGCCGCTGGCGACAGTTCCGGGATCCGGGGTCGGATCCGCCCACCACATCTGGATGGTGTCGTCGAAGCTCGGGACCCCCACCTCGTGGGAGCTGGAAAGAATGGCCACGGCGTCCGGTGGCACGGTGTCGATCCAGTACGGTCCGGCGTGGACGCCGGTGGAGCAGTTGTCGGAGTGGTCGCAGGTTCGAAGGTGGTACCAGTGGTCCATGCCGTCGGCCACCGCCGCGCTCGAGGCGGTGTGGGGATCGACGGTGTGCATCAGATCCTGGACCGCGTCGGGCTGGGTCGTTTCCACGGTGTCGAAGAGGAACGAGTAGCCGGCGACTCCGGAGCCGCCCGGATCGTCGCCGGCGCCGCTCCACGACATGGCGATGACCGGGTTGTTGGACCACACGCCGATATCGTGGTCGGTGCTGGTCACCGCCGGGTCGGTCGGCGCCGTGAGGTCACGGTAGAAGACGGCGACGGCGTTGTCGCCGTAGCCGGTGACGTAGACGTTGGCGTCGTCCGGGCTGACGGCAAGGGAGGTGGGGCGGAAGAGCCCGTCCACCCCGCCGACGCCGTCGGACTTGACCTCGATGAAGCTCAGGGCGCCGAAGCTCGGGCCCATGTCGTCGATGTCGCGTTCGAAGACCGCGGCGGCGTTGCTGAGATAACCGCCGGCGTAGATGTAGCGGTCGTCCATGCTGACCGCCACCGAGGAGGCGCCGAGCAGGCCGTCGACGTCGTCGACTCCGTGAGCGACCATGCCGGTCCAGGTCAGGGCGCCGGAGCTCTCCCGCTGGAAGACGGCGATGGCATTGTCGCTCTGGCCTGCGACGTAGAGGTGGTTTCCGTCACCGCTGAGGGCGAGCCCGGTGGCGGCGGCGAGGCCGTCGACCCCGCCGGCGTTGTCCCGCTCCACCGCCATGAACGAGAGGGTCCCGATGGTTCCGGATCCCGGGTCGGTGTCGCGTTCGAAGACGGCGACGGCGTTGTCGCCCTGGGCGGCGACGTAGACGTTGGCGCCGTCGGGAGAGACCGCGATCCCCGACGCGAGGTGGAGGCCGTCCACCATGCCGCCGAGGTCGGTGGGGTCGTCGACGCCGTCGACCTCGGTTTCGAGGAAGGAGATCCTGCCGTCGGCCTGGCGTTCGAAGACCGCGACGCTGTTGGAGATGAAGCCGGCCGCGTAGAGGTGCTGGCCGTCGGGATCGGTTGGGCTGAGGGCCAGCGACGTGGGTCCGTCGAGACCGGCCACGGCGGCGCCCGGGTCGCCGATGTCGTTGGCGCCGTTGATCTCCACCTCGAGGAGGCTCAGCGAGCCGTCGGCCGGGTTGCGCTCGAAGACGCTGACGGCGTCGTCGGCGAAGGCCGCGACGTAGACGTTGAGCCCGTCCTCGCTGACGACCACCGCCTGCGGGCTGGTGAGACCGACGAAATCGGTGGTCTCCCGGCTCATGAAGTCGGCGGGGGTGTAGACGCGGTTGAAGCTCAAGGCGCCGGTGACGGGATCGCGATCGAAGACCGCGATGGCGTTCTCGGCGCTGCCCGTCACGTAGAGGTGGCTGCCGTCGGGGCTCACCGCCGAGGCGTAGGCGCCGGCCAGGCCGTCAACTGCCGAAGCGCCGTCGACCTGCGCCTCGAGCCAGATCAGGAACTGGGCGGCGTCGACGATGATGCCCTGGCCCTCGCCGTCGAGGATGGAGCTGTTGACCGGGTTCGAAAGGGTGACGAAGAAGGTCTCGTCGGCCTCGTTCAGCGTGTCGGCCAGGACCTCGACCTCGATGGTGGTCTCCAGGGAGCCGACGGGAATGGTGCCCGTCCCCGAGGTCGAGTGATAGTCGAGACCGGCCACCGCGGTGCCGTTGCTTGTGGCGAAGCCGAAGCTCACCTCCTGGTCCCACAGGCGCGACATGCTCACCCGGAAGAAGGTGCTCGCCATGCCGCTGGGCGGCTCGGTGACGGTGACGTTGTTGACGGACAGCCGCGGCGGCGTGTCGTCGTCGGCGATGGTGCCCCGCCCCTGGGGGTCCAGGAGAACGGCGTCCACCGGATCCAGGAGGTCGACGTAGAAAACCTCGTCATCCTCCGGGTCGAGGTCGCCGCAGGCCATCACCGAGATCATCGCCGTCTCGTCTCCCGGGGCGATGGTGATCATCCCGGAGTCGGCGGCGTAGTCGACGCCCGGCCCGCAGGAGGGGCCTCCGGCGGCGGTGCCGTCGCCGGTGATCCAGCTCGCCGTGACCTCGTCCTCGCTGATCGGAGAGAGGGTGACGGTGAAGACGAGCTCGGCGGCGCCGGCGTCGCCTTCGACGACCGCCACGTCGTCGATGGACAGCGAGGGTGTCGCCTCGACGTTCTGGGGGTCCACGTCCATGACCTGGACGGTCCCGCGTTCGCCGACGGTCACCAGCCCCGCGATCTCTTCGTCGATGAGAATCGTGGCCTCGTCACCGACCCGTGCGGTTCCCGCCAGCCGTGCGCCGACGGAGTCCAGAGGGACCCGCAGCACGTAAAGATCACCGGAGGGAGAGTCCGGCGACACCACGTGGCGAGCCACCGGGTTGGCCCCTCCGTCAAGCATCAGACTGACGAGGGTTCCTTCGGCGAGCGGTTCGCCGTAGAGGCTCGCCGACCCGTAGATGATGTGGTCGGGCTCGGAAAGCTCCGCCCAGGAGCCCGTCGCCGCCAGCAGAGTGCACAGGCACACGACAGCGACACGACGCAGATGGTGGTTGAGATTCACGGGGCGCCCCTTTCTCGCGTTCATCGTCTCAGTTCCCCGAATAGGAGTAGGTTTGGAAGAAGAGCTTGACGTCGCCGACGCCGTTGCCGTCACGTTCTCCGTTGCCGCCGGGGATCTCCTGACCTTCGATGAAGGTGTCCAGGCCCTCGGTCGGGTCGTAGAGCAGGGTTCCTCCCGGGATGATCAGCAGCCACTCGGTGTTCCACACCGACCGGCCGATGAGGCGGCTGTCGCTGATGATCTCCGAGGCGTCGAAGGGCTCGGAGTAGTGGTGGGCCCGGAAGCTGGAGAAGCGGCGGATGTCGCCGAAGGGACCGCTGAGCATGTCCTCCAACGGCAGCCAGGCTTCGTCGTCCAGGTCGCCCGCCCCGATGGGGAAGGGCACCGGAAGCACCTGGTCCACCACGGTCCACTCTCGGGTCTTGAAGTCGTCCGCGGACGGTGAGCGCAGCACGTCGGCGCCCACCGGGACGAGGTAGACCCGGGGGGTGTTGGACAGCGGCAGGTCGGCGTAGTCCTGGAACCAGGTTCCGACGCCGCGGACGCGGGTGGCGAAGTGGGTCGGATCATACGCGCTGTCGCCGGGGCCGAGGGGCCAACCGAAGAAGTTGAGTCCGAAGGTCACCGTGGTGGACAACGGGATCACCAATCCCGGCTGCGGGCCGGCCGACTCGGGAGCGAAGGGTCGGCAGTAGCGCCGGAATTCCTTCACCGTCCAGAGATCGTCGACCCGGTAGCGCCGCAGGACCTCGCGCCACGCCTCGTCGCTGTCGTCCTCCTCCGGAATGCGGAAGAGCTCGCGGCGCAGGGAGAAGCGGTTGGTCTCGGTCTGGGGGTTGTTGAAGCCCATCTGGCCTTTGAGAACCTCGAAGTTCTGCTCCATGCGGGCCATGGGGTCGGCGAGACCGGGCGAACCGCCCGGAACCGGCTCGCCCTCGAGGATCTGACCGACGCTGCGTTCGCGCACGATGTCGGTGAGGAACTCCTGTCCGGCTGCCGAGTCGGTTCCGAGCAGGTTGGTCTCGTAGTCGTAGGCCGCCGCCGCGAGGTAGGCGTAGCGGGCGGCCACGTCGAAGGTGGAGCGGTACTTGGAGAGGGCCTCGTTGCGGAAGATCCGGTAGGCCATGTCCTCGTAGCGGTACTCCTGAATGGCGGAGGCGCTGTTGCGGCGGAAGCCGATGAGGCCGGCCAGGGTGCGCTGCCCTTCGGCGAGCACCTGGTAGTACTGGCGCTGGGCCTGTTTGGCGGCCTCGGCCAGCGAGAAGACCTCGGCGCGGAGCACCGGCTCCTCGCGGAGCATGTGGTCGAGCTGGCCTTTGAGGTTGAACATCTCCAGGCGGTAGCCCTGGACGTCGACCTCGATGGCGGCCTGCTGGCCGATATCCTCCTTCGCCGCCTCCATGAGGCTGACCGCGGTGTCCGCGACGTCGCCGAGGATGTCGAAGACGAACGGCACCACCGACTCGGAGGCCTTGAGGGTGCAGGAGACCGCCGCGAAGGTGTCACCGCCGCCCGCCATGCCGACGATGAAGCTGTCCGGCACGCACTCCTCGGAGGCGCTGAAGGTCCTGCGGAGACCGTCGGCGGTCCGCTTGGCCGCGACCCCCGCGATCTTGGTGGTTTCGATGACCGAGCTCATGATCTGGGTCTCGGTTCGCGCCCAGTTCTGGATGCTGATCTGCTCCTCGCGGATGTTGTATGTCACGGCCATGGTGTCGACCATGTCCTTGATGTCGAGGGCGTGGTTGTTGTACTGGCGCAGGCCCTTCTTGAGCGCGATCTCGGCCTGCAGGATGTCGTTGAGGGCGTCCTGCAGCTTGCCGGTGGCGCGGCGGTTGCCCCAGGTGGATTTCTTGGGGAAGGAGATGCCGGCGTCGAGGGACTCCCACACCGGGTACTCCACCTGGAGCACCTGGTCGCCGGGGTCGCCGAGGCTGCAGTTGGAGGCGAAGGGCCACTGGCCGCAGTTGAGCCCGACGTCCTCGCCCACCAGGTCGAAGAATCCGACGCCGGCGGGCATGGGGTTGTAGACCGCGTTGATGATCTTGGTGGGCTGAACCGGATCCATGTTGGAGTCCGGATCGTCCACGTCGATGTCGAGCACCGTCCCCTCGAGGACCGGCGGATCGACGTACATGTAGTGGTAGAGGTCGGGCCCGTCGTAGTCGGAGGGGTAGAGCTCGTCGCCGTCGTAGGGGTAGCCGAAGATCTCGATGAGCTGGTTCCTGTAGTCGAACTCGGTGGAGCGGGAGTTCCTCGTGATGTCTTCCACCGTGTCCTGGTTGAAGCGCAGCATCTTGTTGAGCTGGTTGGCGAAGTCCCAGACCGAGACGACGTTGTCCAGCGCCTTGGTCGCCCGCTCGTAGATCTGCTCGAAGTGGGTCACGCCGTCGTCCACCTGGGTCGGGTCGATGTCGAAGGGCACGACTCCCTTGGCGAGGCCGAGGGGATTGAGACCGCGGTCGGAGGTGTCGACCTTGGCCTGGATGGACTGGTAGGCGGTGATGATCTCGTATAGGTCGTCGTTGTGTTGACGGTCGATGCGCTGGATCCCCACGTGAGTCGGGTCGGGATCCTCGGCGGGGAGGATGGCGTTGCCCACCACCCAGTCGAGGTAGGCGCCCATGCCCGCGCGTTTGCCCCACTCGGCCAGGCCCCAGGCGCGGTCGGCATCGGTGTCCTTGTAGCCCTGCCACTGGCCCTCGGGGTTCTCCACGTAGGCCGAGCGGTAGGTCAGATCCACCAGGTCGGCGCCGACCTTGGCCTTGGTGGCCGCGGTCTTGGCGAACTTGCGCTCGTCCAGGTAGTCCACCTGAATGGGAACGCCGGCAACCAGCACCGCTTCGGGCCGGGGGTTCCAGGTGAAGAAGGGGTGGCGCAGCAGGTCGTAGTACTTCTTCGTTGCAGTGAGGAAGTGGCCCCAGGTGTCGCCGTGGCCCATGGGGTACTGCAGCTTGGCGTCCTTTTCGTCGAGGACGCCGTCGAGATAGACGTCGTAGATGTTGTAGGACAGGGCGTAGGCGATCTCGCCGTTGCCCGAGGTGAAATTCCAAAACAATCGGTTGTAGACCGGCCGTGCCGCCACCGGGCCCTGCGAGTCGTCGCGGCCGCGCAGCAGGACGAGCTCCTCCTCGAGGAGCGATCCGAGCTGGTTCTCGAAGGTGAAGATGGTCGGCGCCAGGGAGCCGAGGCCGAAGACGGCGTCGTTGGTCCGCAGGCCCACCATGGGATCCTGGGCGTCGGCGTAGCCTTCGTTGCCCAGCAGGGCGTAGAAGTCGACGATGCGGGAGGCCACGTTGAGGATCGCCGAGTTGGCCGGGTCGTAGTCCACGGGCGGCGTGGAGTTCACCGACAGGTTCATGGCCCGGCGCAGGACCGTCTCGTAGGCCTCGATGAGCCCGATCTCGTTGAGGTTGTCGGGATCCGGGCTCAAGGCGATGTCGCCTTCATAGCGCTGACCGAGCTGCATGATCATGCTGGCGTAGGTATTGGTGGGAGACTTGTGGAACTCCTGCACCCGCGCCTCGAAGGGGTTGAGCCCGCGCACCACGCGCTTGACCCAGCCCTCGGCGAGTTGGGCGCGCGGCTCCAGCGGCGTGCTGCCGGGCTGGCCGGCCCAGACGCTCCACTCGCTGGCGTTGTTGCAGGCCGGCAGGCCCCGGTAGCGGGCGACGAACCAGTTGTCCGACAGGGCCAGGATGTTGGCCCCACCGATGGTGATCTCGTTGGCGCCGTAGGGATCGTCCACCGGGAACTTGAGCCAGCCGTGCATCTGGCCGCCGTCGGGGTCGGGCAGCGGAGTCGGCGGGGTGCCGTCCTCGTCGGGGTGGAAGTACCACTCGAACTCGATGTCGTCCGATTGGCCGGCGAAATCGCCACTGTGACGGAGGGTGAGCTGCTCGTCGAAGATGTTGTCGGACTGGATGACCTTGAGCTCGCCCATGTAGGTGCTCAGCAGCTCGGGTGGCTCCTCGTCCTCGGGGAATCGGAGGCAGCCCACTTTGAAGATGTTGAGGCTCACCGGCAGCGGCGACAGCGAAGGATCGTCGTTGAAGACCAGGGTGACGTAGCCGTTGCCCTGGGCGAAGCCGGCGGTGACGGCGTGGCCGGGGCCGACGCCTTCCACGGGCTCCGGGATGCCGTCGGTGTTGCTGTCCTGGAAGCCGACCAGGAGCTCGTGGTCCATGACGCCGTCAGGGACGCCGCACTGGGCCGGGAAACAGATCTTGAACTCGATGCCCATGATGTTGAACTCGACGCACTCGACGATGCACGAGTCCGGCCGCGACAGGTCCAGCTGATTCGGGTTGCGGCTGAGGTGGTACATCTTGTCGATGCAGGCGTCCCAGTTGGAGTTGCCGCTGATGTCCTTGAGCAGGTCGCGCTCGGGCTGGGTCATCACGTTGAGCAGCAGCAGGGGCTCGCCGGCGCCCGAATCGTCGAAGGAGCCTTTGAACTTGAGCTTGGAGTTCAGCGGGTCGTAGCGCAGCCGGCTGCGGACGACGTAGGGCAGCTTGGTGACGCCGTCGAGGGAGCTCAGCAGCACCTTCTGCCCGGTGAGGTCGGTCTCGGTGGCGATATCCGCCGGCAGGCCCTCGAGGCCGTAGCAGACGTCCGGCGCTTCCGGGGACGGCGGGTCGCCCGGGTCGAAGGTGAGCCGGCGCTCGTTGAGCGGATCCATGAGGCGTACGAGGCGGTTGGCGGGATCGTAGTCGCCGTCGGCCAGGGACTCTTCGTAGAGCTGGTCGAAGACCACCCGCACGGCCGCCTGGTTGTAAATCTCGGGCAGGCCGCGTTTGGGCTTGAGCAGCGTCTCGCCGACCTGGAGCAGCGGAACATCGGTGGGCCAGCTGATGGAGTAGAAAACCCGGATGGGATCGTCCGAGTTGGGAGATCCTCCCTGGGACTCGGGCAGGCGGGCCAGCCAGGGCACGCACTGGCCCTCGGCGGCGTCCACCTGGTCGTTGTTGTCCAGGTCGTAGTGGAAGGTCGGCTGCAGCGGGTAGTGGAACTGGATGGCCCCGTCGCCCGCCGACTTGGACCACAGGACGTTGGCGTAGTCGCGGAAGAACGGCGCGGGCGGCTGCGGGTCGCCCGGCTGCTCGCCGAGGATCGTGGTCTCGGCGCAGCCCGGCAGCAGCAGAACCGGGTAGGGCGGCGTCACGGTGGTGCCGGCGGTTCCGGTGAAGCGGAAGCTCTCGTAGCCGGCGCCGGTGGCCAGGACCTGGTAGATGCGGAAGCGCCACTCGAGGGTGTCGGCGTCGCGGTACTTGACCAGGCTGTAGGGGTCCGAGGCCGCCGAGAGGTCGTCGTTGAGCTTGCCGCCGAAGTCGGACCTGAGGGCGAACAGAGCCTCCATCCCGGTACCGGTGTTGGACGGCGCGAAGATGGCGTGCTCGTCATTGGGGTTGTAACCGGCCAGGGCCGGGTCCGGCTGGTTGTAGAGCTGTTTCGAAAGGTAGACCAGGGGATCCATCGGATCCTGGCCCAGGACCTCGGCGCCCTGCTGGCTGGCAATGATGATTTTCTCGGGATTGGCCGGCCAGCTGCAGTCGTAGTGAACCGGTTTGACGCCCCAGAAGACGTTCTTGATGTTCTTCCGGTACCAGACCACCACCATGTGCTTGGTGGCGTCCTGGGGCCGGAAGGGGCTGACCCGGTTCACCGGAAAGATAGGTCCGGTGCGGGCGTCGCGGTCATAGAGCGAGGGGTCGAAGAAGGCCGTCGGATTGAGCACGTAGCCCGCGCGGCCGATCTCCTCGTGGTCGACGTCGGCGAGGGCGGTTCCGATGGTCCACGGCTTGTCGCCCTGGAACTCGGGCGCCTGGTCATAGGAAAAGCTCTTCACCACCTCGGTGGCGACCTCGCCGCTGGCGTCCTCGGTGTAGAGCACCACCGCATATCCCGGCCGCGAGGCGCGGAAGATCTTGCTCTCGTCGACCTCGGCGAGGCTGGAGTCGGTGCTGGGGCTGATCAGGATGAAGTAGGTATAGCCGCCGACCGCGGGCTCGAGCTCCACGGGTGCTCCGGTCACGTGGGTCTGGAAGCAGCTGCCGTCATCCTGGGGCTGGCACTCGCGCGACGGCCACTGAATGCTGCCGAGCTGCGGGATCCGGTCCAGATTGATGGGGTCGGGATCCACGTGCCAGCGGATCTCGATCTCGGGGATCGGTTGCAGGGCGTAGAGCTTGCCCTCGTAGCCCGAGACGCCGTTGTGGTACCACAGGACGTAGCCTTGGCCAATGGCGTCCACCAGGCTGCCCTGGACGTAGAACTCGGGCACCGAGGCGGGCGTTTCCACGTAGGCGCCGTCGGGCGGCATGATGCGGTCGCCGGCGAGCCAGCCTTCGAGGGTGGACCACTCCTCGCTCACCAAATTGGCGACGTAGGCGTCGCTGCCGCCGGTGGAGTTGAGGCACTGCTGGGGCGAGGCGCCGCAGTCGTCGGTACCGAAGGCGGCCTGGCCGCGGAATGAGCCGGTGACGAAGAGGTTCGCCACCTGGGGGTTGCCGTCGACGGTGATGATCTCGCCGCTGGTCCCGACATCGGCGCCCGTATCGTCGGCGCTGCCGCCGGCGCTCTTGGCCCACTGCCAGAACAGGCCGCTGTCGAGCTTGGCGGCGAAGACGTCGGTGCCGCCGGCCGAGGTCAGGGGGGTGGAGCCGAAGTCCTCAGTGCCGCTGAAGGTGCCGGTGAGGTAGACGCTGCCCTCCTCGTCGAGGGTGACGCCGCTGCCAACGCCGCCGGTGGCGCCCGCGGCGGCCAGCCAGTCGGCGCCCGAGCCGGTGGGGCGGTAGGCGGCCACCGCGGCGCCGGCGGTGGGAACCGCCACCCCGGCTTCGAGGGTGGTGGCCGCCGTCGTGGCGCCGGTCAGGATCACGTCGCCGCCGTCGGTGAGGATGCTGTCTTCAAAGGAGATCGTGTCGGGCGTCAGGGTGCGCCACGACCAGAACGGAGGGTTGGCCCCGGGATCCGGATCCAGGGTGCGCTCCAGCCGGGCGACGTAGGACTGCTCGGTTCCTTCCAGGTCGATGGAGAAAATGGTGCCGCCGTCGTCGTAGAGGCGGATGTCGTCGATCCACCAGCCGTGCCGCGAAACCGACCAATCGGTGCCGAAGCGCCAGCGGACCCGCCAGTTGCCGGGACCCCAATTGACGTTGACGCGGGTGCGGATCCAGCCGCCGGAGTAGCCGTTCCAGGCCTCGCGCCCGGGGAGCGGGTTGGCGCAGCAGGTGCTGAGACTGCTGGGGTAGCCGTTGGCGATCATCCAGGCGTTGCTCACCGGGTACCAGGTGGAGCCGTCGGGCGATGCCTCGAGGACGCCGCCGTCGTAACGGCGCTCGGTGTCGTAGTAGTGCCAGAACTCGAGCACCGGGTTGGACAACGAGTCGGGGTTGAAGGTGGTTGTCAGGTTGAGGCGACGATCGGTGACGTGTCCCGGTTCGTCGATGTGGTAGGACCGGGCGCCGGAGTGGGTTTGACCGGGATCGGTGAGGAGTATCCAACCGGCATCCCCGGCGAGCGGGATGGAGGTGGTTTCCACGTAGGGCCCGGCGGCAAAGACCTCGCCCTGGGGGTTGACCACCAGGGTGTCCACCCGATCCGAGCCGACGGCGCCGTTGCCGTGGTCGGTCGCCCACATCCAGTTGCCGTCGGTGTCGATGCGGGCGACGAAGCTGTCGACGTATTCGGAGTTCGGCTCACACTGGCCGTTGTCGAGACTGTTGACGACGTGGTTGTCCTCGTCACGCATGGCGATGTTGCAGGTGTAGTGGCCGCCCACGAAGAGCGAGGCCGGGACCGGGGGCGTGACGGCGTCGTTGCCGGGGTGGAAGCCGATGGAGCTCGAGCGATCGGCGTAGTCACCTTCGGCCCGCCGGGCCCACTGCCACACCCCGTCGGGTGCGAGCTGCGCCACGAAGACATCGGAGTAGGCGTCGTGGGCGTCGAGTTCGAGGGTGCCGGGGCCGCCGAAGCCCGATGACGTGAAGTAGACCGTGCTGTGGTACACGCCGGTGACGTAGACGTTCTCGGCGTCGTCCAGGACGATTCCGGTGACCTCGTCGACGCTGGTGCCGCCGGCGTTGACGGCCCACTCCACGACGCCGTCGTCGGAGTACTTGACGACGTAGACGTCGGACGAGCCCTCGGAGTTGAGCTCGGCAGTGCCGAAGGTGGCCACGCCGCGGAAGCTGCCCGCCTCGTAGACGTTGCCCGACGGCGCGACGAGGATCTGTGCGCCGCCGTCATCCTGGGTGCCGCCGCCGCTCACCGGCCAACCCGCCGATGCGGTGGCCGGAAGACCGAAGCAGACCAGAAGCGTGAGACCGAGTCGAATGCATGTCGATGACTTCATGATCATCTCCTGCCCTTACCGGTTGAGCTCGGGAACGCCGGCGACCCGGCGCATGCGGAAGCTGCCGCCGACGTAGATCGAATTGCGGTGAATGCCCGAGATCTCCTCGAAGTAGGTGCCTCCCAGCAGGGAGTCGCCCCAGTCGGGATCGTTCTCATCCTCGGGATCGACGTCCGAGAAGACGAACTGGATCCGGCGTGTGACCTCGTAGGCCTCCTGCCTCGGGTTGAGGTACTGCTCGTCGAGGTTGTTGTGATCCGGGTGGTACTTGTGCTTGTAGGGGTTGGTGGGGAAGTCCGACTCCAGGATCAGGGTCGCTTCGAGGCTGCCGGTGGGACCCATGGCCCCGGCCATCTCCAGGGTCTCTCCGGGAAAGTCGTAGGCGATGGAGCTCAGCCGAACGCCCACCGGGATGCCGTCGCGCATGGTGACCCCGGTGAAGCTCGGGATGAGATCCTCGTCGGTGAGTAGGACGGCGCGGCCCGGGGTCTCGGTGATGAGGAATCCCGGGTTGGCGGGATCGGGGACCATCGTGCCCTCCTCCCACATTTCGATGACCTCCTTGAGGAGGACGGCGTTGCCTGCGGAATCGACGTGGATCAGGACTCGCAGGGGGAAGGCTCGCCCGGTCTCCTCGGGGGTGGTGCCGCCCATCTGGGCTTCGCTGACCCCGGTGACCAGAACCTGGCCCTGCCAGAGGCCGGCGAACTGGGTCAGGCTCTTTCGCCCGGCCTTGAGCTGGGTTGACGGAAGGGCGAGGACCTTCCTCGCGCTCACCGGAACCAGACGGCGGGCGCCAATCCCGTTGGTCACCTCGAGAATGGCGCCGCCCTCGTCGGCTGCGAGCTCGGCCCGACGAACGCCGAATTCGAGCAACAGCTCCTGGTTGGCGGGCGCCGGCAGGGCGTAGGTGGTGGGTAGCTCGGCCCAGTTCTTGCGCCCGCTGACCTCATCCACGACCTTCATGGAGAGGGGTACGGGGACCTGAGACTGCAGCTGATTGAGGGTGATGTCCACATCCACCACCGTCCGGTTGCGGACCACCAGTACCTGGGAGTTGAGCGATGAGGCGAAGTCCATGCCGTCGCCCCACTCGACGTTGACCTCCAGGGGTCCGTCGAAGTCGGTGGGTCCGTCGCAGTAGACCCAGTAGGCTTCACCGGGTGTGATGGTGGAAGAGTAGGGTTGCTCCACGAGGCTCCAGACCCCGTCGTTGCTCAGGTGGTAGATGGGTTGGCCGTCAAGGGCGGACCGGTCGGCGAAGTACGAACCGAAGGTCGGCGGGCGTCCCGGGTCGACGTGAAAACCCACCAGGTTGAAGGAGTCGGGAACCCACTTCATAGCGCGCAGGGAGGGGACGCCGCTGACGTTCCAGGTCACCGGCTGGGTGCCGTCCAGCTTGATGAGGTAGGCGCGGTTGGCCTGGAGGACGAAGAGGTTGGTCAGGAAGGCCTCCGGGCGCGGGCGGGGGAAGTAGCCCAACCAGCCCGTGTTGAGTTCCAGACCCTCCGCCGGATCCTGGATGAACTGCACCGTTGCGTCGTCGGGCATCCAGGTCCAGACGCTGGCCACCGGCACCCCGGCGAAGGCCGCCTCGACGCTGCGTTCCAGAGGAGTGACCTCCAGAAAGACGGCGTTCCAGCCGGGCTGGAGGTTGAAGGACTGCTGGTGAATGCCGGTGCACTCGCCTTCCACGGCTCCCATGGCCATGGCGGCCAGGGCGGCGACGGCGATCCATCTGCAAAGTCGTCGCGGTCCCGTCGAGTGCTTCAGATTCGTTGTCTGGTCCATCACTCCTCCTCATTCCACCGGCAGTCGGGGCGGTCGCATTTCGTCGACCGGCTCGTTCGCCGCCGCGGGCGCTTCGACGCCCGCCAGTACATCCTCGTTGATGGTGATCTCGGTTTCATCCAGGGTCTCGGTGGTGAACTCGTGATCGATGGCCGCCGCCCGCTCGCGGAGCAGTTGGTGGCGGATGCCGTTCTTGACCTCGTCGTATGGCCGCGGCGTCGAGGGCTCGTGGGCCACCAGCCGCACCAGGTAGAAGCCGGCGTCGGTCTCGACGATGGGGCCCACCTCTCCGGGCTCTTGCAGCGCGAAGATTGCGTCGACAACCGGTTTCTCCCACTTGCTGCGGCGGTCCGGGTGGCGCACGATCCAGCCGATGACCCCGCCGGAGTAGCGGCTCGCGCGGTCGTCGGAGTACCTTCTGGCCACCGGACCGAAGTGGGTGATCGACGGGTCGAGCTCATCGACCTCGGTAAGGGCTCGCCGGGCGCGGTCCCCGATGGCCCGCCGGGTCTCGGCAGAGGCTGTCGGCGGGACCTCGAAAACGACGATGGCGGCGCGGAAGCGCTCGGGGCGGTCGTAGTCCGAGACGTGGTCGGCATAGTAGCCGGCCATCTCGTCCTCGGAGATCTCGATGGCCGACTGCGGCCCCTCCAGCAGGTCCGTGCGGAGCTTGGTCACCATCGCCCGTTCGAGGATGGCGATGACCTCGGGGTCGTCCGCGTAGCCCTCGGATCGCGCCCGTGCCACCGTGGCCCGGTAGGTGATCATCTCGCCGAGCAGGGTTCGCCGCTGCTCGGCGGTGGCGTACTGGCCGGGAAGGCCGCGCCCCCGGCGTGCCATCTCGCGCCGCAGGTTGCCGGCGGTGATGACCTCGGCGCCCACCGTCGCGAGCACGGCGTCGTCGGCCGGCGGCGGGGACTGACCCTGCTCGGCGGCCATACCGGGCGGCGGCAGGCTGAGCGCCGCCGCCACGGCGCAGACGATGGCGGTGGAGAAGCTCCGGTTCACCGTCACCGGCTCCCCTCGGGCCGCGAGCTCCGGCGGTGCGCCGCGCGCGATTCAGCGCGGATGGGCCGCCGTTTCGTGGAGTCGGTCACGTCCGACCAGCCGCTCGTGTCGCCGTTCTCGAAGTCGTCGGCGAAGAGCAGGTCGCTGGCCTCCAGCGGGTCGCTGTCGGTGGACGTGTTGTTCGACGTGTCGGGGTCGGTGCCGGCTCCGGTGACCACCGCTTCGGCGGTGTTGGAGATGGACGGCGTCGTCGAGGGATCGAGGAACGGGTCCACCGTGGCGTTGACCGAGTAGGTCACGCTGTCGCCGGCGGGAATGATCACCGCGTCCAGTAGCAGGTTGCCGGTGCCGCCGGTGCAGTTGGCGCCGCCGGTGGCCACACACGTCCAGTCGACGTCGAGCAGCTCCGGCGGAACCTCGTCGTTGACGTCCGCGCTGGGCGCGTCGCTGGGTCCGTCGTTGGCCACGACGATGGTGTAGGTGATGTCCCACCCCGGCACCAGGAAGGTGAGCCCGTTGTCCTTGGAGACCACGAGATCGCTCTCGGCGGTCACCTCGGTGTCCTCGAAGGTATCGTTGTCCGAGGTGTTCGGGTCGAACCACGACGAGCTCACGTCGGCCAGGTTGGTGATGGTTCCCAGTACGTAGCTGTCCACCTCCACCTCGAGGGTGTAGGCCTTGGAGGCGCCGGCCGCGATGGAGCCGAGACTGCAGGTGGGCAGCCCCGCGGGATCCTCGGCGCAGCCCGCCGTGGCGACCAGGCTGACCCCCGTCGGCATGGTGTCGGAAACGACGACGTCGTCGGCGTCGTAGGGTCCCGGGTTGGTCACCGTGACGGTGTAGACCAGCTCGGTGCCGGCCACCACCGGGTCGATGTCATCGGTCTTGGCGATACTGAGGTCCGCCCAGGGATCGACCTGGGTGTCCTCGGTGGTGCTGTTGTTGGACGGGTCGGGGTCGTCCGAGACGGAGACCGCCGACGCGGTGTTGGTGATGGTGCCGAGGGTGCCTTCGTCCACCGTGACCGCCACCACGACCTGCGCCGTGGCGCCGTTGGCGATGGCTCCCATGGTGCAGGTTGGGACCCCAAAGGGATCCTCGGCGCAGCCGGTGGTCGAGACCGGGGTGACGCCCGCGGGCAGGTTCTCGGTCATGACCACGTCGTGGGCCCAGGACGGCCCGGCAGGGTTGGCCACGGTGACGGTGTAGCTCAGCGGGTGGCCGGTGACCACCGGGTCTGCGTCGTCGGTCTTGGTGATGTCGATGTCGGCCACCGGCGTGAGGTCGTCGAGGTCGGTGGCGATGTTGTTGGCCGAGTCCGGATCGGACGCGCTGACGTCCGGGGTTCCGTCGTCGATGAGAACCTCTGCGAAGGCGGTGTTGGAGATGGTGCCGAGCACCGCCGGATTGACCATGCCGCCCACCGTGTAGGACACCGAAGAGCCCGCGGGTACCGAGAAATCGTCCAGCAGGTTGCCCATCACCGGGCCCGGGGTGCAGACCGCGCCCGGTCCGGGGATGCAGCTCCACTCGGCACTCTCGATCTGGGCGGGCAGATCGTCGATCACCCGCCCCAGGCTGAGGTCGCTGGGTCCGAGATTGACGATCTCCACGAGGTACGCCACCGGCAGGCCGGGGATGACCTCGTCGACGCCGTTGCTCTTGCTCACCGCCAGATCGCTCACTGCGACCACCGCGTCGGAGTCCGTCGCCTGGTCGTTGGTGGGATCCGGGTCGTGGGCCGGGTTCTCGGCCGCGACGGCGACGGTGTTGGTCACCGGTGCCGCGGTGGCGGGATCGAGAAGACAGTCGATGGTGTAGGTGAGGCTGCCGCCGGCGGCGATGTCGATGACCTCACTGAGGGTGTTGGTGCCGTCCACGGCACAGGCCTGCCCGTCGGAGCGGGTGCAGGCGCAGCCGAGGAGCATGGGCGGTAGGGTGTCGGTGACGGTGGCGCCGTAGGCCAGCGCCGGTCCCGCGTTGGAGACCACGATGGTGTAGCTCAGCGGCAGGCCGGCGATGGCGGTCTCCAGGCCGTCGGTCTTGGTCACCGCCAGATCCGACTCCACCGTAATGAGGGTGTCGTCGTCGATGCCGGTGTTGTTGCCGGGGATCGGGTCGGTCAGCGGCGACGAGACCGAAGCCTCGTTGACCAGCGTGCCGCGCGCTCCCGGGTCCACCGTCGCCATGACGTTGAAGGTCACCGTCGAGCCGGCGGTGAGGTCGATGCTCTCGCTGATGATCGACGCTCCGGCGCCGCTGGCGTCGGTGTTGCCGCAGGCAGCCTCGTCGGTGCGGGCGAAGACGGCCAGCGCGTCGGCGATGGGTGACGCGGTGAGCAGTCTGGCGCCGTCGGCGGAGACCTCGAGGCCACCGACGCCGTCGAGGGCGGCGTCGCTCACCAGCTCGACGAGGGTCAGGCTGCCGTCGGTCCAATCGCGGCGGAAGACCGCCACGACGTCGTCGTTGGAGCCGGCCGCGAAGAGGTAGCTGCCGTCGGGGCCGACGGCGACGGCGGTGGCGCCGTCCAGGCCCTGGATGCCGTCGATCTCGTCGCGGTAGACCTCGAGGAAGGTCAGGCGGCCGAAGCTGTTGGAATCCTCGTCCCGATTGCGCTCGAAGACCGCGATGGCGTCGTCGGCGAGAGAGGCGGTGTAGAGGTAGGCGCCGCCCGGCGAGAACGCCAGGGAGCGGACGAAGTCGAGACCGTAGACCGTTGTCGTGCCCTGGAGATCCAGGTTGCGGATGACCTCGACGAAGGCGAGGTCGCCGGTGGCCGCGTCGCGGCGGAAGACTGTCACGGCGTCGGCGTACTGGGCGACCGCGTAGAGGTGCTCGCCGTCGGGGGCGACCACCAGGCTGCGGACGCCGTCCAGGGCCACCAGAGGCACATCGCCACCGCCTTCGCTCTTGCGCTGGCGGTAGGTGAGCACGCCCGTGGCCGGGTCGCGCCGGTAGACCATGATCGAGTCGCTCTCGACGGACGCCACGTAGAGGTGTGCCCCATCGGGGCTGAGTTCGAGGCTGAGCGCGCCCTCCAACCCCAGAATCGGGGTGCCGTTGACCTGGGCCTCGACGAGCTCGAGCTCGCCGAAAGTGGGCGACGCCGGGTCGGTGTCCCGCGAGAAGACGGTGACGGCGTGGTCGCTGGAGGCCGCGACGTAGACGTGGGCGCCGTCGGGGCTGACGGCCACCCCGGCCGCACCGCCGAGCGCGTCGGCGGTGCCGCCGGCGACGGCGTCGCCGTCCTGGATGACCTGAATCTGGTCGAAGGTGCCGTCGCCCGGATCGAGGGCGAAGACGCTGACCGCGTCCGCCGTGGTGCCCGTGACGTAGAGGTGGTCGCCGCCCGGTTCACCGCCGGGGCCGTCGATGTCGGGACTGCTCGCCACCCAGGTGGCGCCGGCGATGCCGGCGATGCCGTTGCTGCCGTCGGTGTGGATCTCGAAGGGCACCAGCGAGCTCGAAGCGGTGCACGTCCAGCTGACGCTGCCCTCTGTCAGCCCGGCCGTTTCGCCGGGGAAGATAGGGAGGATATCGGTCAGGCTGGCGCCGTAGATGTCGCTGGGACCATGGTTGGTGACTTGGATCTCGTAGCCGAGCGTCCCGCCGGCGTTGACCTCGGTCAGACCGTCCGTCTTGGTCACCGCGAGGTCGGCCTGCGGCTCGATGGCGTTGTCGACGGTCGTGGAGGTGTTGTTCCCCTGCACCGGATCGACCACCGTCGGATCGGCCTCGACCCGGGCGGTGTTGACGAGCTCGCCCGTGGCGCCGGGGATCAGGCGGCCGGTGACGGTGTAGGTGGCGGTGCCGCCCGGGATCAGGTCCACCACGTCGACGATGTCGCCGACGCCGTCGGTGGCGCACGTGGAGCCCATCTGCCGCGCCAGCAGGACGATGGTGTCGTCCAGCTGTCCTGCGGCGTAGACGTGCCGTCCGCCGCTGCACGCGGCGAGGTCGCGAACGCCAGCCAGACCGGTGTATCCACCGGCGGCGTCGAAGCTCTCGACGAAGCCCAGCGTTCCGTCGGCCGCCCTCGAGAAGAGGGCCACCGCACCGGAGACGGCGCCCGCCACGTAGACCTGCTGGTCGTCGGCGTTGACAATCACGCCGAGCGGCCCCTGCATTCCGGTGACGCCGGAACCGTCCACGTGGCTTTCGACGAACTCGAGCTCGCCGGTCTGATCGTCGCGTTCGAAGACCGCGATGGCGTTGTCGATCTCGCCGACCACGTAGACGTGCTCGTCGTCGAAGCTGACGGCCAGCCCGGAAGCGCCGGCCAGTCCGGCCACCACCCCGCCGCTGTGGCTGTCGCCGTTGGCGACGGCAGCGACGAAGCTGAGCTCGCCGGTGGAGGGGTTGCGGTCGAAGACCGCCACCGCGTCGTTGAGAGCGCCGGTGGCGTAGACGTGATCTCCGTCGTGGCTGACGGCCACCGCCGAGGCGGCGGCGATGCCGTCGACGCCGTCGACACCGAGCTGGAGGATCTCCACGTAGCTCAGCGCGCCGGTGGCGGGGTTGCGGTCGAAGACCGCCACCGCGTTGTCGGCAGCGCCCGCCGCGTAGAGCGAGCCGCCGTCGGGGCTCAGCGCCAGGTCGCGCACCCCGCCGAGGCCGTTGACGATGCCGATGCCGTCGCGGTGGACCTCGACGAAGCTGAGCTCGCCGCTGGCGGGATCGCGGTCGAAGACGGCGATGGCGTCGTCGATCTCGCCCGCCGCGTAGACGTGGCTCCCGTCGTCGCTGGCGACCACGGCGATGGCGCCGGCGATGCCGTCGACGCCGTCGACACCGTCGGTCAGGGTCTGGACCGCGGTGAGCGCGCCGGTGCGCGGATCGCGGGCGAAGGCCATGAGAGAGCTGGCCTCCCACCCGGTGGCGTAGAGGTGCTCGTTGTCGGCGGTGACGACCATGGACGAGGCCCCGTCCAGCGGTGAGTAGCTGCCGGAGGTGGTGGTCTCGAGCAGGCCCGGAGCCGGCAGCGCCTGGCAGGACCAGGTGGCGTCCACCAGCGCTTCGGGAAGGACGTCGGTGACGGTGCTGCCCAGGGCCACGCTGGGACCGAGATTGGTCACCGCGATGGTGTAGGTAACGTCGGCGCCCGGAACCGGGGCGCCGGCGCGCGTCTTGACCACCATCAGGTCGGCGTGGGGCGTCAGCAGGGTGTCGTCGTCGGTGTCGGAGTTGTTTTCGGGGTTGGAATCGATGAGGCCCTGCGGTGTCGCCACGGTGGCGGTGTTGCTGATGGTGCCGGTCATCTCGGGCCGCACCCGTCCGGTGGCGGTGAAGATGACCGATCCGCCGACCGCGATGTCGACGGTCTCGTCCAGGTTGCCGGTGCCGCTGGGTGTCTGGCAGGCGGTGAAGGTGTCGCCGCCACCGGCCAGCTGCACGGAGCACACCCACGAGATGTCGGTGAACTCCGACGGGAAGACGTCGGTGACCACGGCTCCGGCGGCCTGGCTGGGACCGTGGTTGGTGACCGTGATGGTGTACTGCACCCACTGAGCCGGGTCGCTCTCGCCGGGACCGATGCCGCCGCCGCCGTCGGTGAAGCTCTGGAGGAGCGTCAGGCCGGGGGCGTCGAGGAAGGCGGTGAGCTGATCGTCGTCGTCGGCGGCCACGTAGAGGTAGTCGTCCGCGACGCCGAGGCCGGCGGCGCCGCCGAGACCGTCCACCGGTTCGGCGTGCAGGTCGCCGTCGAGCACGATCTCATCGAAGCTCAGCTCCTCGGCCGCCGGATTCCAGGTGAACCGCGCCACCGCGCCGGTCATTCCGTCGTCGGCGAGGCCGGCGGTGTAGACCGCCAGGTCGGGGCCGTCCTCGCGGACGCGCACCGCACGGACCTCCACCAGCCCGTCCACCGTGCCGCCCTGGACATCGCCCTGGGTGACGGTAATGGAGTGGGTGAGAGATCCGTCGGCCGGATCCACCGCGAAAACGGCGACGGCGTCACTGTCGTGACCGGCGACGAAGAGCCAGTCGCCGGCGGGCGCCAGCGCCAGGGCGGCGGCGCCGCCGATGCCGCTGACGCCGTCGGCGCCGTCGACGTGACTGGCGAGGAAGACGAGGCCGCCGAAGTCGGGGCTCATCTCGTCGGCGTCGCGCTCGAAGACCGCCACCGAGTCGCTGCCGGCGGCGGCGGCGAAGAGGTGGTCTTCGGTCATCGCAAGTGCCGACGGGGTCACCAGGCCGGCAACACCGCCCACGCCGTCCTGGACGACGTCGAGGTACTGCAGCATGCCGAAGTCGTCGTCTTGATCGTCGGTGGTGCGTTCAAAGACGGCGATGGCGTCAGAGTTGGCGCCGGCGACATAGACGTGGTCGCCGCTGCCGGGACTCACCGCCACCGCTCGGGCGCCGAGCAGGCCGGCGGCGCCGCCGATGCCGTTGATCTCGGACTCGAGGAAGGCGAGCCCTCCGCTGTCCGGGTCGCGTTCGAAGACCGCCACCGCGTTGTCCAGCGGACCGGTTGCATAGACGTGGCCACCGTCCGGGCTCAGGGTGAGGTCGGTGACGCCGCCGATGCCGTTGACGCCGTCGGTGTCGTCGGCGACCTCGCCGATGTAGCCGAGCGTGCCGTCGCCGGGGTTGCGGCTGAACAGGGCGATGGCGCCGTCGGCGGCGCCGGCGAGGTAGAGATGACGGCCGAGGATCGGGTCGATGGCCACTGCGGTGGCGCCGGCGAGGCCCGAGTGTTCGGCGTACTGGTCGGTCTTGGTGATCTCCAGGTCGGCGCTGTGGCCGAGGTAGTCGGCGTCAGTATCGCTGTCGTTGCCGTTGTCGGGATCCGAGAAAAGGCCGCCGGAGAAGGTGGTGGCCGTGTTGACGACGCAGAACCGTGCGGGGTCGAGAGGTGCCGGGCACGGGACGCCGTCGGTGTCGGAGGCGACCACGGCGTCGGCGGTGAAGATCAGCCGTCCGCCGGCCGCCACGGCGACGCTCGTGTTGATGCCACCCCCGCCGCTGGTGGGGCAGGCCGAGTCCAGTGGCCGTTGGAAGACCGCCACGCCGTCCTCGGCCATGGAAGCGGCGTAGATCTGCCGGCCGTCGGGGCCGAAGGCGAGGCCGGCCACGCCGTTGAGTCCGTCGATCTGACCGAGGCCGTTGCGGAAGCTGTCCACCGGGCTCAGGGTCCCATCGGCGGGCTCGCGTTGGAAGAGGACCACCGCGTCGGCGCTCTGGCCGGCGGCGTAGATGTGGGCGCCGTCGGGACTCGCCGCCAGATCGGTGATGCCGGCCAGGCCGGGCAGTCCGTCGATGGTCCGGACGATCTCCTGCTGGAGCTGCAGGGTTCCGTTCATGGACGACCGGCTGAAGACGACGACGGCGTCGTCGCTGGCGCCGGCGACGTAGAGGTAGTTGCCCGAGGGATCGAGAACCAGGGCCTCGGCGCCGCCCAGATAGGGAGAGGTCCCTGCGCCCTTCTTTTCGATGAAGCTCAGGGTGCCGTTGGGGGCGCGGCTGAAGACCGCCACGTTGCCGCTGTTGAACCCGGTGGCGTAGAGGTGCCGCGCGGGGGAGTCGGTCAGGGCGAGATCGCTGACGCCGTCGAGCCCGTAGGAGATCTCGTCGACGACCTCGACGAAGACCAGGGAGCCGTTGGCGGGCTGGCGGGCGAAGACTGCGATGGCGTCATCGTTGGCGCCGGCGACGTAGACGAACTCGCCGGTGTCGTCGGCGGCCACGGCCACTGCCTGGTCGAGGCCCTCGACGCCGCCGCTGCCGTCCGTGACGGCGTGTACGAAGGCGAGGGTGCCGTCAACGGGGTTGCGGGTGAAGACCGCCACCGCGTCGTCGACCTGGCCGGTGACGTAGACCGATTGGATGGCGCCGTCGTCGATGATGGCGATGTCGCTGGCCCCCCGGAGCCCGTCCACGGTTCCCAGGAGGTGGGTGTCGCCGTTGGTCACCGTCCCGACGAAGCTCAGCTCACCGGTAGAGGGGTCACGGTCGAAGATCACCACCGAGTCCTGCAGCAGGCCGGTGGCGTAGAGAGTTTCGCCGTTGGCGTCGACGGCGACGGCGGATGCGCCGTCGAGGCCGTCGACGGTGCCGGCGGTTTGAGTATCGCCGTTGCGCACTACCTGCAGGAGCTGCATCGAGCCCGAGCCGATGGCCTGGCAGGTCCACTGGGCGTTGGCGAAGAGCGGGCCCGGGGCGAGGTCGGAGTCCACGACCTGGGCGCCCACCGCGTGCGACGGTCCCCGGTTGGCGACGGTGATGGTGTAAATGAGGCTCTCTCCGGCCGTGGCCGACAGGATGCCGTCGGTTTTGGAGGTGGCCAGGTCGGCTTTGGGCGTCAGATTGTCCACATCCTCGGCGTAGTTGTTGTCGCCGGGTTGCGGTTCCGGGCTGTCCAGGAGGTCGGGATCCGAGGTCTTGGGAGGAGCGTAGACCACGGCGGTGTTGGTCAGCGTACCCGTGGCCCAGGGAGCGATGGTGGCCTCGACGGTGTAGGCGACCTGGCCGCCCCACCCGAGGTTGATCTCGTCGTCGATGTCCCCGAGACCGCTGGGGGTGCAGCTCGATCCGGAGCGGGCCTCGAAGGAGGCCACGGCGTTGTCGCCGAGACCGGCCACGTAGACGTGGCTGTTGTCGGCGAGGCTGACCGCCACTCCCCAGACCTGATTCAGGCCGTCGACGCCGTCGACGCCGTCGAACCGGGTCTCCACGAGGTTGAGGGCGCCGAAATCGGGGGCTGTGTCGTCGTTGATTCGGCCGAAGACCGAGAGGGCGCCGTCGTGCTCGCCCGCGACGAAGACCCGCAGTCCGTCTCGGCCGACGGCCACCGAGCGGGCGCCGGCGAGCCCGTCCACGATCGTGTCGCCCAGCGCCGCGCCGTCGGTGATGGCTTGAACGAAGGACAGACGGCCGTAGGCGTCGCTGGTCTCGTCTCGATTGCGCGCGAAGACGGCCAGCGCGTCGTCGTTGACCGCGGTGACGAAGAGGTGGGCGCCGTCGGGGCTGACCGCCACCGACACGGCCTGGTCGAGGCCTTCGGCGGCGACGCCGTCGCGAATGACCTGGAGATACGTGAGCTCACCGGTGGTCTGGTTGCGTTCGAAGACCACCACCGCATCGTCCACGCGGCTCACCGCGTAGACGTGGGCGCGGTCGGGGCTGACCACGAGGCCGCTGACGCCGTCGAGACCCTGGACGCTGTCGACGCCGTTGGTCTTGCGTTCGACGAAGCTGAGCTCGCCGGTGGCCGGGTCGCGCTGGAAGACCGCCACCGAGGCCTCGTAGAGGCCGGCGGCATAGAGGTGGCTGCTGCCGCCGCCCGACGGGCTGACGGCCACGGCCACGGCGCCGGAGAGACCGTCAACCGGGTTGCCGGTGCCGTCGGATGGGTCGTCGACGCCGTCCTTCTCCATCTCGATGAAGCTCATCCGGCCGGTGGTCGGATCGCGTTCGAAGACCGACACCGCGTTGTCGAGCTCGGAGGCGACGTAGACGAAGTTGCCGTCGGGGCTGATGGCGACCTGCGAAGCGCCGTCGAGGCCGTCGATGGTGGCGCCGCCGTCGTCGAGGCCGTCGTCGGTGTAGGCGGCGACGAAGGCGAGATGCTCACCCCGGGTGTCCGGGGTGGTGCCGAGCTCCGGATCGCGGTGGAACACCACCAGCGAATCGTCGGTGTAGCCGGTGGCGAGGACGTGGCCCCCGTCGGGGGTCACGATGACCGAGCTCGCAGCCGACAGGCCGGAAATGATCGAGCCGTAGCCGTCGTCCTGATCCTCCATGTCGACCTCGACGAAGGCGAAGGCGGGGTCGGGCTGGCGGCGCTCGAAGACCGTCAGCGCGTTGTCGCTGTCGGCGGTGGTGTAGATGTGGCGGCCGTCGGGGCTGGGGACGAGGGCGGTCAGCACCTCGAGACCGTTGACCGTCAGCTCGGGCGGGGTCAGGGGTTGGCCTTCGCGCAGCACTTCCTGGAAGCTCAGGATGCCGGTGGTGACGTTGCGCCGGAAGACCACCATCTTGCCCGAGGGGTCGCCGCCGGCAAGCACGTGCTCGCCGCGGTCGGTGGGTTTGGCGGCGTCGTGGGGGATGGCCAGGGTGCGGACGCTGTCCAGGCCCTCGGCAGTCGCCGAGGTCACGCTGACGTCGAAGCTCAGGGCGCCGAAGGTGCCGCTGTCGCTGTCGCTGTCGCGCTGGAACGTGACGAGGCCGTGGTCGTCCGGCCCGGCGGCGTAGAGCTGGGCGCCGTCCGGGCTGAGCACGATGGCTGCCGCTCCGCCGAGCACATCGATGGTGCCGTCGTCGTCGAAGTAGGCGTTCTCGAAGCTGAGCAGGCCGGTATCGCCGGCGCGCGAGAACCAGGCCACGGCGTCATCGGCCGAACCGGCTGCATAGAGGTGGTGGCCCCCGGCGCTCATGGCCAGGGCGCGGACGCCGGCGATGCCGTCGACGCCGCCGGCGCCGTCGGTGAGATGCTCGAGGTAGGTGAGGCGGCCGGTGGCGGGGTTGCGCTCGAAGACGGCGATGGCGTTGTCGGCGGCGGCGGCCACGTAGAGATAGGCGCCGTCGGGGCTCAGGGTCGCGTCCATGGGGCCGGCAATGCCGTCGACCCCGCCTTCGCCGTTCACCTGGGACTCGACGAAGCTGACGGTACCGTAGTCGTCGCTGGCCGAAGCCCAGTCGCGGGCGAAGACCAGAACGGCGTCGGAGTTGGCGGCGGTGACGTAGAGATGGGCGCCGTCGGGGCTGATGGCCACCGAGGTCGGACCGTCGAGGAGCGGCAGAACGTGGTTTTCCGGTTCCGGGTCGCTGATGTCTTGCTGCTCGACGTCGATGGGCGCCGACGAGAGCTTGCCGAAGTTGGTGCCCTGTTCGGTCACTCGGGCATAGGCGGCGAGGGCGTTGCCCGCGGCGCCGACGGCGTAGACGTGGGCGCCGTCGGGGCTGACCGCCGCGTCCGCCGCTCCGTCGAGCCGGCCTGCCAGGGTGTTGAGCTGGAGGATGGTGAGAGTCCCCGGGACCGGAGGAGTCGGGTCGCAGGTCCAGGAGACGTTGAGAAGTTCGGGCGGAAAGTCGTCCACGACTCGTGCGCCGAAGACATCGTCCTTGTAGATTCCGGCGCCGCGGTTGGTCACCGTGATGGTGTAGTTCACCGTCTGGCCCGGCACCGCATCGGTACGACCGTCGTCATTGGTGACGGCGAGATCGGCGTTGGCGGTGAGGGAGATGGTGTCGGAGGCGGCGTTGTTGGCGCTCTGTGGGTCGGTGGCGTTGCCGCTGTCCACCGAGGCGGTGTTGATGATGGCACCCTCGGCGGTGGGCTTGACCTGGGTGGTCGCAGTGAAGGTTGCCGCACCCATGGGAGCGAGATCGACAGTCGTGGTGATGTTGCCGGTGCCGACGGGATCGTGGCACAGAGAGCCGATGCCGACGGCAACACAGGTCCACGTCGTGGCCGCGAGCTCGAGGTCGGCGGGGAAGATGTCGGTCACCTGGGCGTTGCGGACCGCGCTTGGGCCGGCGTTGGTGATCACGATGGTGTAGGCGAAGATGTCTCCCGGATCGACACTGAAGTCGTCCATGGGAACCACGTGGGTCTTGACGATGCCGATCTCGGCCTCGGGCGCCACCGCCCGGCTGTCGGAGCCGACGTCGTTGCCCGGATTGGTGTCGCCGTAGGCGGCCGGGAGGGTGACGGCGGCGGAGTTGTCGAGGTTGCCCACCGACCAGGTGTGGAGCATCCCGGACGCGGTGAGCTCGACGCTGCCGCCGGCGGAGAGGTCGACCCTGGCGTTGATGTTGCCGGTGCCGGCGGCATCGACGCACTGCCCGCCGGAGACCACGGAGCAGGTCCAGTCGATGGTTGTCGCCGGGTCGAAACCGGCCATTACCGTTGTGCCGTTGTAGATCGGGAAGAGGTCCGAGACGGTGATGTGGCCGTTGCTGCCGTCGATGTTCTGCGGCCCGTGGTTGGTCACCGTGATGGTGTAGCTCATGGGCTCACCGGGAACCGGCGCCGTGACACCGGCTTCCATGGTGACCTCGATGTCCACCTCAAGGCCGACGCCGGTGTCGTCACCGTCCGTGTTGTTGCCGGAGTCCGGGTCCGAGAAGCCGGCGGGCTGATCGATGGTGACGGACGCATCGTTGTGGATCGATCCGGTGGCATCGTCGCGGATGCGGTACTTGGCGGTGAACTCCACCCAGCTGTGGGCGGGGACCGCGATCTGGTGGTTCAGGTCTCCATAACCGTCGACCGGGGACGGGCACGCCGCCCCTCCCGAGAGGATCAGGACGACGAGGGTGTCGATCTTGGAGATGTTCTCACCGGTGGCGAAGAGCGCGGATCCGTCGGGGCTCACGGAGATGGAACCGGCCTCGCTCAACCCCTCGAACTCCGCGGTGGCGCCGGGCTCGGTGTAGCCCGGGGCCGAGAACCAGCCGGAGAAGGTCAGCGAACCGGTGCCCGGGTCGCGGTCGAAGGCGGCGACAGCGCTGTTGTCGGGCGCCACCGCGAAGACCGTCGAGCCGTTGGGTGAGATTGCGATGCCGGCTGCGGCGTCGAGGCCGTTGACCCCGCCGGCGCCGCCGTCAACTTCGTGCTCGATGAAGGTCAACGTGCCGTCTGTGGCGCGTTCGAAGGCGGCCACGGAGTCGTCCATCGACCCGGTGGCGTAGAGGTGGTCTCCGTCGGGGCTGACCACCACGTCCGAGACGCCGTCGAGGCCGTCGACGCCCCCGCTGTCGTCCTCGGTGGCATCCAGGAAGGTCAGGTGGCCGAAGGTGCCGGATGTCGGGTTGTTGACTCGCGAGAACCGGGCGATAGCGTCGTCGTCGGTGCCGGCGACGTAGACGCTCAGGCCGTCGGGGCTCAGGGCAATGGCGGCGGCGCCGTCGAGGCCGTCGACGCCGGCTGAGCCGTCGTGGTGGGACTCGACGAACGTCAGCGTGTTGGCGGCGGGGTCGCGGCTGAAGACCGCGATGCGGTCGTCGTCCGCACCGGCAACGAGGAGGTGGCTGCCGTCGGGGCTGACCACCACGTCGGCGGCGCCGTCGAGGCCGTCGACACCTCCGGCTCCATCCTCGTACACGGTGTGGTACGTCAGCTCGCCGGTGGAGCTGTTGCGGCTGAAGACCGCCAACTTGTCCTCGTCGCCGCCGGTGACGTAGACGTGGACGCCGTCGGGGCTCACCGCCACCGCACTCGCGCCGGCGAGGCCGTCGACGCCGGCAGAGCCGTCGCTGTGGGACTCGACGAAGGTCATGGCCCCGGTGGTGAGGTTGCGGCTGAAGACCGCGATGGAGTTGTCCACCGCACCGGTGAGGTAGAGGTGCCGGCCATCGGCGCTCATGGCCGAGGCGCTGGCGCCCTCGAGACCGCTGACGGTGGGGGTTCCTTGGCCCTCGACGTGGCTTTCGAGGAAGCTGAGGCTCGGCGCCGGGACGCACTCCCAGCACGGATCGGGACCGCCGCCGCAGTCGGTGTGACCCTGAATGAGGCCGGTTGGAAACGTGTCGGTGACGGTGGCTCCGGTGACCGAGCTCGGCCCCGGGTTGGTGATGCGGATGGCATAAGCGCCCAGGTCGCCGGGCGACGCGTTGGTGAGCCCGTCGTCCTTGCTGATGGAGACGTCGCCCTCGGGGGCGAGGACGGCCGACTCCTCGTCGGCCGAGTTGTTGCTCATGTCGCCGTCATGGGTGCCGGACGGCGGGTTGACGGTGGCGGTGTTGGACAGGCAGCGGTCGGAGCCGCAGACGACGCCGACGGCGCCGGGGGCGACCCACGCCTCGGCGGTGAAGACCGCCGAGCTGCCGTCGTCCAAGTCGATGCGGGCAGAGAGGTCGCCCATGCCGCCGGCCTGGCGGCAGGTGGCGCCGCTGTCGGAGTCGTCGCAGGACCAGACGACTCCGATGAAATCGCTGCCGAAGGTGTCGGTCACCCGGGCGTTGCTGACGTCGCTGGGGCCGTTGTTGGTGACGGTGATGGTGTAGGTGGCCCGGGTGCGGCCGGGGATGGCTGTCGCGACGTCGACCGTCTTCGCTACTGCCAGATCGGCCACCGGGGCGATGTTCAATGTCAGGTCCTCGACCTCACCATCGGTGGCGAGGCCGGTGACCGCCAGACCGCCGGCCGTGGAGTACCGGAAACGGGCGGTCGTGGTGATGTCCGGAGTGGTCTGAGGCATCGCCGGTACGGAGAACGTCAGGTTGTTGGGACCGTTGGTCAGCGGTTGGTTCGAATAGACCTGCTCACCGGCGTCGGCCCAGTCGCCGTCGCCGTTGAAGTCGATCCAGGCGTCGAGGTTGGCGACGCCGGTGGCGGTGACGGTGACGTTTCCGGTTTCTCCCGGAATCAGGTCGCTCGGGAAAGAAACGCCGTCCTCGTCGTCGGTGCCGTCGTTGTCGTCGCCGTCGGCTCCGGCGGTCGGCTGACCGTCGTCATCCACATCGGGTCCGGTGCTGCCGAGATAGGGCGATGCTCCGGTGTCGGCATGGCGGGCGCCGTTTTCGGCGTCGGTGGTCGGGTAGTTGGCGCCCGAGGCGTCGCCGTAGTCGAGGCCGAGGATGGTGACCCGGTGGTCCTCGACCTCGCCGTCCGCGGCGAGGCCGGTGATGCCGAGGCTCGTGGCACTCGTGCTGATCCGCACCCTGGCGTAGGTTTGGCCGACGGCGGCGTCGGAGGGGACGGTGAAAGTCGCCAGGTCGTTGGAACCATTGCTGACCGCGGCGTGGCTGTAGATCTTCTCTCCCGTGTCCTCGAAATCTCCGTCGCCGTTGAAGTCGATCCAGGCGTCGATCCAGGCTCCGCCGCCGCCGCTGAGAACCGAGAAATAGGAGGATGCGCCCCGGATCAGCGGCTGGAAGGTGACGCCGTCCTCATCGTCGGCGCCGTTGGTGTCGTCTCCGTTGGCTGCCGGCCCCGGTTGGCCGTCGTTCTCGGCGTCCGGCGCGGACGAGCCCATAAAGGGTCCGGTAATGCCGTGGCGGGGTCCGTTGTTGGCGTCGAGGGTGTCGTAGGTGTTGGGGGCATCGCCCCAGTCGGCCTGAACGACCTCGACGGCATAGTCCTCGACCTCACCGTCGGTGGCGTCGCCGGTGGGTGAGATGGCGGCCGACGCGCTTCGAACCCGGAATCGAGCGAAGGTCGTGCCGGTGGCGACGGTGGTCGGAACGGTGAAGCTGATGGCGTGGGTTCCCGCCGTCAATGCCTCGTTGGTGATGATGTGGTTGGAACCGCTGCCCCACGAGTTGGTCTGGTTGTAGTCGATCCAGCCGTCGAGGTAGACGGTTCCGGTTGCGTTGACAACGACGCTGAGCGACATGGTCTCGCCGGCGATGAGCCGCGCCGGCAGCGTCACGCCGTCCTCGTCGGCGCCGTCGCCGGTGGCGTCGGCGCTGGGTTGGCCGTCAGCTTCCGAGTCCGGCGCGGTGGCGCCCAGGTAGGGGGTGCCGGCGGTGGTGTCGTGCCGCGCGCCGGAGTCGGCGATCGTGACCGGGTAGGCGGAAGGAGCATCTCCATAGTCCCAGCTCTGCGCCCCGGCGGGTGCCGCGATGGCGAGCATCACCACCACGGCGAGCCAGCCTCCCCGCCATCGACCATCGACGAGCGACAGGGCTGCGGAAATAAGTGAGCGGGACAATGCGGCATTCGACCATGAGCTCATGGTCACTCCCTTGCTGTGTTCGATCGCGGGGCGGGTTCGTGGGACGCACGCGGGCGGTCGGCCCGCGTGGAAACGGGATTGTCGAGCTTCGTTTGAATCGGTCGGAGTGATCGAGGCGGGGGGAGGAAAGGAGAGACCGCCATCAACGGGACGTCCTCGCTCGGGAGGTTTCGTCGGTGGCTCGATGGTGCGTGTTGTCGGACAGTGCCCGTGCCCCAGATATGAAGACCCGCCCCTCCAGACTGCTTCGCTATCAGTCGCTTGGTCACAGGCGAGGCTGCGTTTCGCGTCTCCTCGCCGTTGAGTTCTCAAGATCGCCCACCGACATCAAACCGCTTGATGCACTGTGTATCCATGATACAAAGCCATGCGCCCCCCGGAAAGAAAAAACCCCGAAAAAGAACGAAAGATTCAATTGATCACGTGCTCATACACGATATCGACGCTGTGGATGATGTCAAGAAATTTTTGGAACGAGATTCAATCGCTCCAACCTGCCGCAGGTGCGCACGAGGCGATGACGGTTGTGGAGACAGCGTCCCGGTGCGTCGCCCACAGGGCGCCGACGACGCTACGCCTGGATCATCTCTCGGATCTTTTTCTGCAGCTGGACCGAGTCGACGCCCTGGTGGCCCATGTGCTGCCACAGACCGCCGGAGCCTTCACGGTGGGTGCCGGTGTGGTCGTACCGCGGAGTGAGTCCTCGCTGCAGCAGCCAGGTGCCCATGCGGCTGCCCAGCCCGGTCCTGCGGTTGAGGTCCTCGACCACGAGCACCCAGCGGCCGGCGCCGATCTTCGCCAGCATCTCCTCGTCGACGACGTTGAGGGTGGGCTTGTTGACGATGCCCACGTCGATGCCGTCGGCGCGCAGCCGCTCCACCGCGTCGAGGGCGCGGTAGAAGGTGGCGCCGAAGCTGACCACGAACCCTCCGTCGGATGAGGCGTCGCGGACGAGCTCGTCTTTTCCGGGCTCGAAAACGTAGTCCTCGCCGTGCAGCGCCGTGCCCGACTCATCGAGGATGGTGGGCACCTTGGAGCGGGTGGAGAAGACGAAGCGAAGCCCCGGATCGTGGAAGATCCGTTTGACACAGGCGGTCATCTGCGGGCCGTCGACGGGGAAGTAGAGCCTCGTCGGCGGGTCCTCGTCGTCGAGGCCGTTGTCGGCGAAGAAGGTGTTGAGGCCGAAGTGGCAGGTGTTGTCCGCCATATCGTCGACGCCGGAGTGCGAGAAGTGGCAGAGCAGGTTGCAGCCGTTGAGTCGCGCCATGGTGATCTCCGAGACGCACATCTCGAGAAAAGCCGAGAAGGTGCCGAAGATCCCCTGCCGCCCCGCGTCCATACCGAAGCCGGCGGCGCCGGCGAGATTGGTGCGCTCCATGACCCCCGAACTGATGTAGACCTCGGGGAAGGCCTTCTTGATGTGCACCAGGCCGCAGGAGCCTTCCAGGTCCGAGTCAAAGACGCGGACGGTGTCCTTCCGCGTGCTCTCGTCCATGCCGGCCAGGACGTCCACCACGGCGTGGCCGAAGAGGTTGCGGTTGGATGAGACCTCGTCCGCCACGCCGGTGTAGACGTGGGGGTTCGGGTTTTTGCCCAGGGAGTCGAGGTACGCCACCGCGGCGGTGTGGCCCCTGGCGGCGAGGTACTCCTTGGCGACGTCCACCGAGACCACGTCATGGGCTTTGGGTGTGTTCTCGACCTGCGGGATTCCGGGCGCCATGACGCGGTGGTTGACCACCGCCACCGGTCCTCGGGTGGTGATGGCGCGCGCGATTCGGGTGTAGAGGCTCGCCAGATCCTCACCGTCGCCCTCGTCGACGACCAGGCCGTGGCCGGCGAGGGTTCGGGCCACCGAAAAGCCGGGCATGTAGTCGCTGGGGTGGCCGGCGATGGTGATGTCGTTGTCGTCGATGACGAGCTTGACTTCGAGCCGGTTGGCGACCGCCATCCGGGCCGCTTCTGCGTCGTTGCCCTCCTGTTGCGAACCGTCGGAACCGAAGCAGAACACCGCCTGGCCGGGATGGGCCATGGCGATGCCGTTGACGTGCGGCCACATGTGGCCCAGTCGTCCCGAGCTGAATCCCACTCCCGGCGTGTGGCCGAGCTCGGGGTGGCCCGGCAGGTGGGCGAAGGCCTCGCGGTAGTGGAGGATGGCGGTGGCTGGGAGGTGGCCGTTGAGCACCGACATGAGGTACTGAATGGCCACCCGGTGCCCGGCCTCGTCGTAGTAGCCGTGGTGGGCCGCACCGCCGCGCATGAAACCGTCGGCGATGAGCACCTCGGGGACGATGTCGTAGGCCCCGCCGGTGTGGCCGCCGACCCCCCGGGCCGCTCCGGTGGCGGTGAAGAAGACGATGGCGTCGCGGCACAGCTGGACGTTGGCCGCCAGCTGCGAGAGCTGCGTATCTGAGAGGGATTCCACCCCGGGATCGAGGGTCAGGGGCTTGAACTGGGCGAGATCGATGGGAAAGGTCTCGTTGGTGGCCAAGGTGGAATTCCTCCTTGGCAGGTGACGATACCAGACTTTTGGCGCACTCGCGGCGTGGTGTCAGACCAAGGCAAGCAGCTCGGCCGGATGATGGATGACCTGGTGAGCGCCTCCGGAAATCAGGTCGTGTTCGTCGCGGAAGCCCCACGTGACCCCGACGGCGGTCATGCCGGCGGCGCGGCCGGTGCGCATGTCGATGTTGGTGTCGCCGACGAAGACGGCCTCTTGGGCCTCGACGCCGAGCCGCGCCGCGATCTCGAGAGCGGCGGTTGGATCGGGTTTGAGCGGGACGTCCGGACGTGCTCCACGGACGATGTCGAAAGGGTGGAAACCCAGTAACGCATCGACGATCTCGCGGGAAGGGCCGTCCGGTTTGTTCGACAGCACCGCGGTGAGCACCTTTCGGCTGCGCAGCTCTGAGAGCACCTCCGGGATGCCCTGAAAGGGTCGAGTCGTCGCCGTCTGCCGGGTTGCATACTCGGCCCGCATCGCGGTGACGCACTCGGCGATCCGCTCGTCGCGTCGCGCGCCGGCCGGCAAGGCGCGCTCGGCGAGCATGACGATGCCGTCGCCGACGAAGCGCCGGTAGGCGGCCCTGGGATGGCTCGGGTGCCCCAATCTCGCGAGCACGGCGTTCATCGAGTCGGCCAGGTCTCCCAATGAATCCACGAGAGTGCCGTCGAGATCGAAGGTGACGAGTCGGTGGGTGGTGTCGCGCATCAGAGTGAGATGATGCCTGACCCGCGAGGGGCGTGTCGAGTCCGGATTGTCGAATGGGCTTTGAGAAGGTTCGAGCGCCCTTGGATCGGTAGGCATCCCTGGGAGCGCCTCGAGGTGTTGAGAGCGCCGAGGAAAGGGGCCGGTGCGTGGTCGGTTTCCCGGGGGTACCCGGGACGCCCGCCGCCCCAACCATCGCAGTCACCGATGGAGGAGTTTCCAGGTGAGGGCACGGACGTCGTCGAAGAGCTGGAGGGCGGTGTGGGTTCGTTTGGGGTCGGTGGCGCCTGCACCGAGGAGGAGCTGCAGGTGGGTGTCGACTTCTTTCGCCGAGGCGAGGGAACCCGAGACGCGGGTAGCCAAGCGAACGTACCACCCGTAACAATGTTGACCGGATGTGCTCGAGGTCGTCGATGTTTCGCAGAACATTGTTACAAATGGTACGCGCGCTACCGGCCTGTAATCACCTGATCGGCGATGCTCTTGAGGGGAGCTGGGACGTTCAGAACCAGCGAGATCGCAACTCCCGCCGCTTCGACTGCTTTCGAGTGGGCGATGAACGTGTTGGTTGGCCGTGTGATGTGCGTGGTGTCCTCCTGTGTGTTCATGGCCCCCGTCCAGCCGATGAGCTTGCCGGGGTCAAGGGGTCGGCCGCCGCGGGCGATGCATTTCACCCCTTGACCCCGGCAAGCTCATCGGCTACGACTGCCTTGAAAACACACAGGAGGACACCGTGCCGGTCATCGGCCACGGTCATCGGCCACGGTCATCGGCCACGGTCATCGGCCACGGTCATCGGCC
>JAZBOQ010000022.1:0-2033 GCA_036351195.1 Thermoanaerobaculales bacterium
AAAGGTTCTCGCCGGGCAATTCAACAAGCCCGGGCATGAGATCGTCGACCATTGCACCTACGTCTTCCTGGGTGACGGCTGCATGATGGAAGGCATCTCCCATGAGGCCTGCTCCCTTGCCGGCGCTCTTGGGCTGGGCAAGCTGATCGCCCTCTACGACGACAACAACATCTCCATCGACGGCGAAGTCCGCGGTCACGGAAACACCCCCGGCTGGTTCCTCGACGACACGCCCAAGCGCTTCGAGTCCTACGGTTGGCATGTGATCCGCGAGGTGGACGGCCACGATCCCGAGTCGATCAAGGCCGCCATCGAGGAGGCCCGCGCGGTCACCGACAAGCCATCCCTGGTCTGCTGCCAGACCATCATCGGCTACGGTTCGCCGAACAAGCAGGGCAAGGAGGAGTGCCACGGGGCCCCCTTGGGGAACGACGAGATCGCGTTGGTGCGCGAGACCATAGGCTGGAACCACGCGCCGTTCGAGATCCCGGGCCACATCTACGACGGCTGGAGCGCCAAGGAGCGCGGCGCCGCCGCGGAAGCGGACTGGAATGAGCGCTTCGTAGCCTATGAGGCCGACTATCCGGTCGAGGCCGCCGAGCTCAAGCGCCGCATGGCCGGAGAGCTGCCCGGCGACTGGGCCGACAAGTCCCAGGCTTTCATCGAGGCCGTGGACGCCAAGGCGGAGAAGATCGCCTCCCGCAAGGCGTCCCAGAACGCACTCAACGGTTACGGTCCGCTGCTGCCCGAGCTTCTCGGCGGCTCGGCCGACCTGGCCGGCTCTAACTTGACCATCTGGTCGGGCTGTAGGGGTGTATCCAGGGTCGACGCCTCGGGCAACTATGTTTACTACGGCGTGCGCGAGTTCGGCATGTCCGCGATCATGAACGGCGTGACCCTGCACGGCGGCTTGATTCCCTACGGCGCCACCTTCCTGATGTTCTCGGAGTATGCCCGCAACGCGCTGCGTATGGCGGCGCTGATGAAGATCCAGTCGATTTTCGTCTACACCCACGACTCCATCGGTCTGGGTGAGGACGGTCCGACCCATCAGCCCGTGGAGCAGATCCCGACCCTGCGCATGATCCCAAATATGAGCGTGTGGCGGCCCTGCGACGCGGTAGAATCCGCGGTTGCCTGGAAGGCCGCGATCGAGCGCCGGACGGGCCCGTCTTGTCTGATCTTCTCGCGTCAGAACCTGGCGCATATGGCGCGCACCGAGGCCCAGATTTCCGACATTGCGCGCGGCGGCTATGTGTTGCGTGACTGTAGCGGAACCCCAGACGCGATCATCATCGCCACCGGGTCCGAGGTGGAGCTCGCGGTGCAGGCCGCGGAGGCCATGAGTGACAAGGCGGTCCGAGTTGTCTCCATGCCCTCCACCGATGTCTTCGACGCCCAGGATGAGGCGTACCGGGAGTCGGTGCTGCCGCGAGCCGTCACTGCGCGCGTCGCGGTCGAGGCCGCCGTCACCGATGGCTGGTGGAAGTACGTCGGCAGCAATGGCGCCGTGCTCGGCATCGACCGCTTCGGCGAATCCGCTCCCGCCGGGGAGCTCTTCAAAGAGTTCGGCTTCACCGTGGACAACCTGGTCACCACGGTCAACGGCGTTTTCTAGATTTGCAGCAGGGGGCGGGCGCCGGGATAACCAGCGCCCGCCCCTGAGACCCGCGCCCGCGGGTCGATTCTATCTTCCACTGACACGAGCAAATGAATGACGATCAAAGTTGGCATCAATGGGTTTGGCCGCATCGGCCGCATGGCTTTCCGTGCTATTGCAAAGGACTTTCCGAATATCGAGGTCGTGGGCATCAACGATCTGCTGGACCCGGACTATCTCGCCTACATGCTCAAGTACGACTCGGTCCACGGTAACTTCCCGGGCGACATCGCCGTCGACGGCAACACCATGATCGTCAACGGCAAGAACATCCGGCTGACCGCCGAGCGCGATCCCGCCAACCTCAAGTGGGACGAGATCGGCGCCGATCTGGTCATCGAGTGCACCGGCTTCTTCCTCACCGAGGAGACCT
>JAZBOQ010000023.1:0-3656 GCA_036351195.1 Thermoanaerobaculales bacterium
ATGGTGCCGCTCGCCAGAAAGGCGGCTCAAGTGGTCTGGAATCCGATGAGGATCAGAATCCCGCACACCAGTTCGATGATTCCACCGAACCAGAGCTGCGAGAAGACTTCGGTCTCGCGCTCGGTCAGCAGCCCGAAAACCTTCTGTACTCCGTGCATTGCGAACATGAATCCGGCCATGATTCTCAGCATCGCATAGGCATGTTCCGCATAGTCGCCGAGTCGCGTCATCTTTCTCTCCTTGTCGTCGTCACAGGTTCCGAAGGTTGTGTCGTTGAACCGGTCAGAGAACGGCGCCATGAAAGTGCGGCTGGATTCGAAGCTCGCGGGAATCACTCTCGCTATTCGGCGTCGAGCTCGGCGTCGGCGGCTGCCTGGGTCCTGCCGGCATTCGCGAGCATGTCCTTCACCTTGGCCGTCGCTGCCTCGGCCTTCTCATTCAGCTCGGACGCCTCGTCGTCGAGATCGGCGATGGCCTCGGGCGACAGATCCCGACCGAGATAGAGAATCTGGTCGTTGAGATCTTGAATGACGGGTGCGAACTCCTGACCGGCCGCGGCCAGGGTTTCGCCGAGCGACGCGTAGTTCTGTTGTGCCACCTTCATCCGGCCGGCACTCTTTTCGCGCAGGCTGTCGCTGGAGATGCTCTGAAGATCCTTCTCCCACGCCTTGAAGAACTTGTCCGCCTCCTTACCGAGGGCGGCCAGCTGTTTCTGGGAGCCGTCGATCTTCTTCTGGGTTCCGTTGAGGTCGCCGACCAGCTTTTTGTAAGCCTTCTGATTGTCCTTCGCTTGACCATTGATGATGGCGTTGTAGCCGGTAAGCAGTGAGCCGAGGCTGGTGAGCACATCCTGAACCGCCGCTTTTGATGCCTCGCCTGCTTTCTCGAGACTCGAGGTCTGTTTGGCACTCTTCTTCGACTGCGCCTGCGCGATTGTCGCGGCGAAGACGCAGCACAGCGCAACGGCACAGGCCACACCTCGATGGGTCCATCGATTCGTCATTTTCATGGCAGTGTCCCTTCTTTGTAGTTGAAGAAATGTAACTGGTGACGAGTATAAGCTGTTGTATTCATGAGTGATCTTCTGCGACCGGCAGTCCTGCCGCGCGCAATCCTTCAACGAGATCGTCGATGAGCGGGTCGATCTTGAGGGCGCGCCGCACGAGCTCGCGAACGCGGGTCGCGAGCTCCGGCTTCTGCTCGAGCGCCGCCTCGAGGTGCGGTTGCGCCTCGTCGATCCGGCCGAGCCTGCCGAGGATGGCGGCGATCATCACGTCGTCCCAGAAGACGCGGAACGGCATGTGCTTCCGGGTTTCATCAAGGGCGCGCTCGTACTCTCCGCGAACCATCAGGTCGACGATCCCGCCGGTTCGAAACCACGACGGGTGACATGGGCTCGCGGCCATCGCCCGCTCGAGCAGCGCCAGCCCGCGCTCACGCTCGCCCCGCAGCACGTGCATGTAGCCGATCGCGCCCACCGTGTAGGGCGAGTTGGGGTTGAGCGCCAGGGCCGTTTCGGACTCCTCCCGAAAGCTCTCGTCGTCGTCAGCCAGATAGCTGGCGTAGGCGAGGATCAGCCGCGAGAGCTGCGACCCCGGCTCGAGGAACACCCCCCTGCGCGCGAACTCGAGGGCGCTGCCCAGCGCGTCGTCGAATCCTGGAACATCGAAGGTCCACATCTGGCATTGGAGCGTCGCCAGTGCCGACCACACGGGGCCGTACTCCGGCTCACGCTCGGAGGCCGCCTGGAGGGAGGCGAAGCAGGCCTCGGCCGACTCCGGCGACGGCGCGATCTGGTGGTTGTAGTAGCGCAGCATCGCCTCGTAGGTCCGGAGGTCGGCCGGCGCCTTTCTCCGCGACTCGGCTGACAGTCGCCGCGCGATGATCCCGAACTCGCCGGCGACGGCAGCGACGACGGCGTTGGCGATCCGCTCGTGGGTGGCGATGAGGTGGCTCGCGTCGAGTGGATGGGTCGAGGCATCGGCCCAGATCTGGCGGCCGTCGGTAGTGTCGGTGAGCTGGGCGGAGACCTTGACCGTGTCGGCGTCGCGCCGGACCGCGCCCCGCGGGACGAAGCGCGCGCCGACCCGCCGCGCTGCCTCCACCGGATCCGTCGGAAACCCGGGCGGCCGCTGTTCGTGCTGGCAGGCCATGACCGAGATGTCCTGGAAACGGGTCAGCTCGGTGACGAGCTCTTCGGTCAGCCCGACGGTCAGGACGAGCTGCTCCGCGTCGCCGGTCAGGTTCTCGAACGGCAGCACGGCCAGGGACGGCCCGTGGGTGGTATGGACCCTTGGCGCCGCGGCGTGTGACGGCTCCGGGCCCGGGACATCGGGTCGTTCCGTACGGAGGGAAAACCGCGGGATGTAACGCCCCTTGGGAATGTCGATCAGGATCGGGTCCGAGACGCCTCCGACCAGGTAGTAGCGCTCGACGGCACGGCGGAGACGGCCGGCCTGGATGCGGACGATGGGGTCCTGGGTCGCATCGAAGTCCTCGTCCCGGCCGAAGACGTTCACCGCGATGGTGTAGCCCTTGATCCGATGCGACCGACCGGCGAGCTTCTCGTCGATGATGAAGCGTAGGAAATCGCGCATCTTGTCGGTGGCGTGGAACTCGGGGCTCGCGAGGATGCGGTCGAGCTGGGCACGGATCTCGCCGTGGTGAAGGCCGCTGCTGGAATCCACCAGCTCGTGCTCCGTCCTGCCCACACCACTCATGAACCCACGCCCTTCCCGTGAAGAAGATGTCCTATTTCAGGAGGATACCAGAATGTAGGCTACATTTCGCACTGGTAACTCCCTCCCCACGGTGCCCCGGCCGCCCCACACTGTTGGAGAACGATCAACCGTGAAGAGATCGACATCGGTCTGATCATGCGGCTCTACGAGATCGACTTCGAGCGCTTCGATACGTGGGCTCCGCCCAGGGCGGAGAGATGGAGCTTCGGCGCTTCTCATTGAACCGGATCATCGGTTACCAACGTCGGATCAGCAGTTTGGAACAAAAGGAGAGAACCATGAGACTCAGCACTGTCATATTCGTCATCGCGCTCGTTTGCCTGATCGGCCCAGCCGACCGGTTGGTGGCCGAGGAGAGCTGGGAGAGCCTCAACAAGGACGCGAAGAGAGCCAAGATCGACGCCGCGGCGAAGGGAGCCCTCGACGAGGCGTTGGCCAAGAGTGAAAACGCGGGTGCGCTGTTCGCCAAGGCCCACGGCTGGGCCGCCTTCGACAATCTCAAGATCGCCCTCGGCTGGTCGGGTGGCGGCGGCAACGGCGTCGCGGTCAACAAGACCACCGGGGCGCGCACCTACATGAAGATGGGGACGGTCGGGGTCGGCTTCGGTCTCGGCGCCCAGAAATACCAGGTGGTCTTTCTGTTCCAGGACGAGAAGACCTTCCGGAAATTCGTCGACAAGGGTTGGCAGGCGGACGCAACCGCCCAGGCCGCCGCGGGCACCGCGGGCGCCGGCGCGCAGACCGGTTTTGTCAACGGGATCGCCATCTATCAGCTCACCGACGCCGGTCTCATGGCCTCGGCGGACATCGCGGGCACCAAGTACTGGAAGAACAAGAAGCTCAACTGACTCGGTTCCGCCACCGGCGGCCCGGTCGGGAGGGCACTGGTTTTCTGCCGCTGGATCTCCGGGCCGG
>JAZBOQ010000024.1:0-106365 GCA_036351195.1 Thermoanaerobaculales bacterium
GCTTTCCGCGTCCCGGGTACCCTGCTACGGCATCCCGGCAGGCCGCCGCTCGCCCGAGCAGCGTGGTCACCTCGTTCTCGCCTCCCACATGACCACGCTGCTCGGGCGACGCTGGGCGACGACGCCGTCAGGCGGAGGCGGCCAGAAGGCCGGCGTCGAGGGCACCATCCGTGGCCGTGACCGTGGCTGTCACCGGAGCAGCAACCGCTTCCCGGTCGATCCTGATCCCGCTCCCGATGCGGTGACCATGGAGCGCCACGATTTCCCCGAGTGCCCCCTACTACTGCTCCTTCACCGCGGCGACGAGATCGAGAATCGCCTTCTTGCCGTCGTCGAAGAACATGAGCGTGTTGTCGGCGGCGAAGAGCGGGTTGGGGATCCCGGCAAAACCGGGGCTCAGGCTCCGCTTGATGACCACTACGGTCCGCGCCTTGTCGACGTCGATGATGGGCATGCCGGCGATGGCGCTCTGCGGATCGGTGCGGGCGACGGGGTTGACCACGTCGTTGGCGCCAACCACGATGGCGACATCCACCTGGGCCATGGTGGGGTTGATGTCGTCCATCTCCACCAGGACCTCATAGGGCACGTCGGCTTCGGCGAGCAGGACGTTCATGTGGCCGGGCATCCGGCCGGCCACCGGGTGGATGGCGTACTCGACAGCGGCGCCGCGGGCCTCGAGCTCATTGGCGAGATCGCGCACGGCGTGCTGGGCCTGGGCCACGGCCATGCCGTAACCCGGCACGATCACGACTCTTTGTGCGCCGTCGAGGAGCATGGCCACTTCGTCTGCGCTGGTGGCTTTGACCGAACGGTAGACGTCGTCGGCATCCGGCGTATCGGCGGTCGGTCCGAGGGTGCCGAAGAGCACGTTCACCAACGACCGGTTCACCGCCTTGCACATGATGTTGGTGAGGATGATGCCGGAGGCGCCCACCAGCGAGCCGGAGATGATGAGCACGTTGTTGTCGATGACGAAGCCCGTGGCGGCCGCCGCGAGACCCGAGTAGGAGTTCAACAGGGCGATGACCACCGGCATGTCCGCGCCGCCGATGGACAGGGTGAGGATCACGCCCAGCACCCCGGCGGCCGCGACCAGCAACCAGAAGAGAGGCTGGTTGCCCGGCTGCATGACGACCATCACCGCCAGCGTCACGGAGGCCACTGCGGCGGCGATCTTGAGCGCATCCATCCCCGGGAAACGATCTTTCTTGACGAGGAGAATTCCCCCGATGAGCACACCGCAGGGGGCGATCAGCCATGCCGGCCAACCGGCGGCCGAGGCGGTGACGGCGTACCAGATGCCGGCGCCGGCGACGACCAGCGAAAAGCCGTACTTGATGATCTTCTGCCAGGCGTACAGCTTCCACTTGACGGCGAGGAACTCGGCGAGCTTGCCGAAGGCCACGTAGCTGCCGAAGAAGGTCACCGATCCGATGAAGGCCGACGCCACCGTCGCGACCCGCATCTGCATCCCTGCGGCCTCGAGCCCCACGGACACCGCAGCGATGATGGCTGAACCTGCCACCAGTACCGAAGCGGCGCCGCCGAAGCCATTGAAGAGCCCGACGAGCTCCGGCATGGAGGTCATCTTCACCCGGACCGCCGCAACGGCGCCGATGAGCGAGCCCAAGGCGACGCCGATGAGGATGTAAGACCATTCGTAGCGGTCGGAGAGCAGGGTCGCGGCGATGGCCATGCCCATCGCGAGGGCGCCCGCGCGATTGCCGCGAACCGCTGTCCGGGGGTGGGCCATCCACTTGAGATCCAAAATGAACAACACCGCGGCGACGAGGTAGACGATATTGACGATGTGCTGGGAGAGCATGTCCCGACCCCTACTTCTTGCGGTCGCTGAACATCTTCAGCATACGGTTGGTGACGAGGAAACCGCCGACGACGTTGATCGAGGCGAAGGCCACGCCCACCGTGGCGAGGATCTTCGACACCTGAGGGTTGCCGATGGCGCCGGCGAGGATCAGCGCACCGATGATGGTGATGCCCGAGATGGCGTTCGACCCGGACATCAGGGGAGTGTGCAGTGTCGGCGGCACCTTGGTGATGATCTCGAAACCGACGAAAATCGCCAGCACGAAAACGGTCAGCAGCATGACGAGGTCGCTCATGATTTCTCGCTTTCTCCGGCGGCACCCTGCAGCTCGAGGACGCGCCCGTGGACCACCTCTCCGGCACGGGCGATCAGCGTTCCGGAGGTGATCTCGTCCTCGAGATCCACCACCAGCTCGCCCTCGTCCACGAGGTGGAGCAGAAACGTAACGATGTTCTTGGAATACATCTGGCTCGCGTGGTAGGGAATCGCGGACGGGATGTTGAGCGGGCCGATGATGGTGACACCGTTGTGATCGACCCTCTCGCCGGCCACGGTGAGCTCGCAGTTCCCACCGCGCTCGGCTGCCAGATCAACGACCACCGAACCGCGCCGCATCCCCTCCACCATCTCGCGGGTGACCAGGGTCGGCGCCTTCTTCCCGGGGATCGCTGCGGTGGTGATCACCACGTCGCTCTCCGCAACCACCGAGAGCATCATCTCACGCTGCTTGGTGTAGAAGTCCTCTCCGAGCTCTTTCGCGTAACCGCCGGCATCCTCCGCGGTATCGGTCTCGAGCTCGAGCTCGACGAACTTGCCGCCCAGGCTTTCGACCTGCTCCCGGACCACCGGCCTGACATCGTACGCGTGAACCGTGGCGCCGAGCCTACGGGCCGAGGCGATGGCCTGAAGACCCGCGACTCCGGCCCCGACCACGAAGACCCGGGCGGCGGCGAGCGTCCCAGCCGCGGTCATCATCATCGGGAAGATCTTCGGCAGTGCATCCGCCCCCAGGAGCACCGCCTTGTAGCCTGCGATGGTGGCCATGGACGAGAGAATGTCCATGCTCTGGGCGCGGGTGATGCGCGGCATCATCTCCATGGAGAAGAGGCTCGCTCCGGTGGCCGCCACGGCCGCATTGGCCGCATGCTCGGTCAGGGGCTCGCAGGTGCCGATCACCGTCTGGCCCGAGCGCATCAGTTCGAGGTCCGCGCGGCCCGCATCCGGGTTGGCGCCGAGGCACCGCACCTGGAGCACGACGTCGGCCCGCTGCCACACCTCGGCACGATCTGCGGCGAGGGTCGCACCCTTCTCGGTGTAGGCATGGTCTTCGTACCCGGCTTTGACACCGGCGCCGGGCTCCACCAAAACCTCGAGCCCCGCCTTCTTCAACTGTTGCACACCCGGGGGCACCAGGGCGACGCGCGCCTCTCCCGGGAATGTCTCCTCGACGATTCCGACGATCATGTTGTTCGTCCCTTCGCTGGATCGTTGTGGTGGCGGCGCGGCGCCTCCGCGTCGTCTTGGCTGGAGAACCGAGACGATGAGAGATTTATTCTGAAACGCCACCTCTCCGTAGGGTTCCATGGCCCGACTCCGATATCATCACGACGATGATTCGGATCTTCATCCACCTCCTCCTCGGCATCGGCGCTCAGATCGGGCCCGCCGACGATCCCGGTGAGGTGGTCATCGTTCTCGATGCGTCCCACCGAATGGAGGGGCCCGGGGTTGCCGGATCGACCATCTACGACACCGTCGGCAACGCCCTCGTCGAGACGCTCACCGCAAGCCGCGAATCCCGCCCGGACCTTCGCGTCGGTCTGCGATTGGCCGGCTGGGACGAATGCGACGGAGCCCTCACCGCCATCGAACCCTCCGAGGTTGCCATCGACCGCTGGCGAACCGCCCTCGAGGACCGACCGCCGGGCGGAACCTGTCCCCTGATTCCCTCGGTCGCCGCCGCCCTCACCGACCTCGGGGACTCGCCCGGACCCGCGCGTCTGGTGGTCGTCACCGCCGGCGCCGACGACTGCGGCGGCACCCCGGTCCAGGTCGCCGAGGCCATGGCCGGGCTCGATGTCGCCGTCGATCTGAGAATCGTCGGCCTGCTCCTTTCCGACGAGGCATCGGCCTTCTTCGCCACTGTCCCTCTGCGCAACGTGACGCAACCGGACCAGCTTTCAGAGGCATTGCACTGGGCCCTCTTCGAGCCAACACCCGCACAATCCGCCGACAGCGAACCCACCGAACCGCAACCGCCAACCGCCGCTCTGACAGCGCCCAGTCGGGTCGAGGTGGGCGCTGTTCTTGACGTGGAGTGGTCGGGACCCGACTCCACCGAAGACTTCGTCAGCATCGCGAGACCCGACGACCCGGGCGACGCCTACCTCGATTGGGGTCGCTGTGAGGACGGCAACCCGGTGACCCTCACCGCACCCTCGGCGCCCGGCGGCTACGAGCTGCGATATGTCGGCGGCACCGACGGCGAGGTGCTCGCGCGGTCCCCCATCCAGGTCGAGGCCGTCGCCGTCGAGCTCGATGCGGCGCCGACCGTCGTCGCCGGACGGCGCTTCGAGGTTCGCTGGAGCGGATCCGCGGAGCCGGGCGACATCATCGCGGTGTGTCGACCGGACCAGCCCTGGATCCGCATGTCGGATTGGGCCGACACCATCGTCGGAAGCCCCGTCACCCTCGCCGCCCCAGACCGTCCCGGGCGCTACGAGCTCCGCTATCTCCGCAAGGAGGGCCTTCAGATCCTCGCCCGGAAATCCCTCGAGGTCCGCAGGTGACGACGTCGCCCGGTCGAGTCCGATTTCCCCATCCCGCCGACGGGCACGGGGAGCTCCGCTTCGAGGCGAATGATCGCGCCGTCAGCGGCGTGTCGTGGGCGGCCCTCGCCACCTCCTTCATCGTCGAAGGTTTCGCCACCGCCGTCGACATGGGCCGCTGCTCTGCCGAGCTCGCCGCCCAGGACACGGTGCTGCTCACCCACTGCCACTCGGATCACACGGCGGGCCTGGTTGCCTGGCTCTCGGCCCACACCCGCCGCCACCGAGACCGGCCCACCAGGGTGGTCGTTCCCCACCAGCGGAGGGAGGCTCTGCTGGCCGCCCTGGAGATCTGGCCCGATCTCGACGGGGTCCGCCGCAGGGTGAACCTCGACCAGGTGGTGACCGGCGCTGCTCCGGGCGAGGTGATCGAGCTCGATCACGGCTGCGCCAGAGCCTTCACGGTTCGCCACAATACGGCCGCCCTCGGGTGGGCCGTGTTCGCCGGCAGCGACGATCGGCCGTTCGCGGTCTTCGCCGGGGATGGAACCGTGGAACCGTTCAGAGACGACCCGGCCCTTCTCGATGCGGAGATCGCCCTGGTGGACTGCTCCTTCATCGACCCCGGAACCCGCGTCGCCGCGCGGCTCGGCGGCCATGGCCACCTCCAGGACTGGCTGGAGCTGCTGCCCGATCTGTCGTGCGAGCACCTGGTCCTCTCGCATCTCCCTCCCGAGGCCACGGCCGAGTCCGTCCTCGCCCGCCTCCCCACCGACCTTCCCGGCACCGCCACCCTCGTCCCCTGGGTCCTCGGTCCACCTACCTGAACCGCAAGGCCGCAAGAAGTGCAAAGACATCGCATATTTAAACACAAAGGATACAGAGGAAAACCGAGGCCCCACGGAGCCATCGCATCCCATCACATCCATCGCGTGGACGCGGATGAACGCGGATTGGCCCGGATAACACGGATCCATCGCACCGTAGCAAGCACAAAGACACCAAGACACGAAGACATCACGAAGACGTCGCACATCGCATTATTGACCCATCACATCTGAACCACAGAGATCGCAGAGAGCATGAAATCCACCGCGGTATTCCCCAGGCAGTGGGAGGCTCACTGGAAATGTGCCATCTTGAGCGGAGATTCCCGGTGTCTTAACGTTCTTCTCGTGTTTCAAGCGCGATGAATGCGATGTGCGATGGATCAACTGTTGCGATGAATCCGTGGAATCCGCGAAATCCGCGTCAGCAACAGCGATGGTGCGATGACTCAATCAATGGGATGGATCCGTGCAATCCGGCAAGATCCGTGTTCATCCGTGCCCACGCGATGGATGTGATGGAATGCGATGGCTCTGCGTCTCTGCGTCTCTGCGCCTCTGCGTTTCTTATCTGCGATGGCCGCGATGACCTTTCGTCCTCGCGATTCAACGCTGCAGAGCGCGTGCGCGTAGAATCCGGGTAACGGATCGGCGCCGACCGGCTCAACATGACCCCGAAGGAGCTCGAATGACTGCTACTCTCCGCACCCTTGCATTGATGATGATGCTGCCCGCGTTCCTCGTGGCGTCGGAAGAGCCGCCGGTGGCGCTGTCGGTGGCCGTGGAAACGCTTGGCCGGGGCGTCGAGGGATCGGTGGTGGGCATCGTCATCCAGATCGCGCCCGAGGACCGCGAGCGCGTCGGCGACCGGGTTCGCCTCGTCACCACCCTGTCCCGCGCCGGCGACATCATCGACCGCACATCGTCGGTGGTGGAGCTCGAGCCCGACGGCAGCACCATGCTCACCAAGGAGTGGCCGGTGGGCGGCTACCGGCTCCAGGTGGACCTGGACGCCGTCGACGGTGGAGCCGGTGGGATCTGGATCGGCGACGTCGAGGCAACCGAGTCCGACCAGCGCTTTGTCGCTCCCGAGGGCGCCGCCCCCGACGCACTGGCCCTGGACATCATGCCTCCCAGCGACGACGCCGTCGCCTTTCTCCCGCCGCCCGACCTCGGCGGCATCGGCGCCCTCGGCCTCCAAGTGGAAGGCCCCGAGGAGACCGCGAGCATGGAGTTCTTCCAGGACGGCGAATCTCTCGGCCGACGAAACCGCCCGCCGTGGACCGTCTCGGTGATGCTCGGCGACGTCATCCGGCGAACCGAGATCCGCGCCGTAGCACGCAATGCCGCCGGCGACTACCTCGGCGAGGACGCCCTGATCCTCAACAACCCCACCGGCCAGGTCGGGGTCCAGATCCTGCTCGGCCCAGCCGGCGGCGACCCCGGCAGCGGCCGCCGGGTCACGGTTGCGGTGACCGGCGCGAAGAAGATCCGCCAGGTGTCGCTCCAGCTCGACGACGAGATCGTGGCGCGCTGGACGACGTGCCCCTGCGTGGTGGACGTGCCGGTACGCCGGCTGGCTGAAGCGGTGATCCTCTCGGCGGACGCCGTCGACGCCGAAGGCAACCGTGGCGACCAGGTCCTCACCCTGGCCGGCGGTGGAACCGGCTTCGTCGGCAGCGTACGAGTCGAGCTCATCGAGCTCCCTGTGGTGGTTCTCGATGACAACGGGGTCCCCGTGAGGAATCTGGAGAAGAGCGATTTCAATGTCTTCGAGGACGATGTGCCGGTCGCTGTGGAGGGGTTCGGCACCACCGCCGATCTGCCGCTTTCGTTGGCGGTGGCGGTGGACACCTCCGGCTCCATGCTCGAGAGCTTCCCGGATGTCCGCCGCGCCGTGGCGGGCTTTGCCGACGGTCTGCTCACCGACGGCGACGAGGCGGTGCTCATCCGATTCTCCTGGGATGCGGAGGTCGAGATGGCGTGGACCGATCAGGTCGACCGCATCGCGGGCAGCCTCGACCGGATCGTCCCGGAAGGCGGCACCTCCCTCAACGACGCGGTGGTCCGGTCCCTGGAACAGTTTCGGGGACGTCGGGGCCGCCAGGCTCTGGTCCTGCTCACCGACGGCGAGGACACGACTTCGCGCACCGACTGGCGGCTGGCTCAGCGCTTCGCCCACACCATGAGAATCCCCATCTTCCCCATCGGCCTGGGCACCGGCCGTTTCGGCGGCAAGGGAGCGCTCAACGCCATGGCGAAGGAGACCGGCGGCCAGGCCTTCTACCCCAAGAAGGTCGAGGAGCTTCCCGAGGTCTACGCCCGCATCGCCGAGCTACTGCGCTCCCAGTACCTGCTCTGGTACCCATCGGACTCCGGCAAGCCCGTTGAGCAGTTTCGGGAGATTCGAGTCGAGGTCAGCGGCGAGGATCGGCAGGTCAAGACCATCAAGGGCTACTACCCCGGAAAGTAACTGGTCGACTCACGACTCACAACTAGAACCTGACCCCCATCCAGAACTCCACCTGGCGGTCGCCGATCTGGTCCCGGAAGTCCCAGAGCTGCACCCAATCCCAGTGCATGGGGATCCCGAAGACGTACAGGGTGATGCCGAAACCGTACGACGCGACCCCGTCCACCAGTCGGCCGTCCTCGACCCACACGAACCCCGGGTCGCCCTGGTAGTTGTACTTCTGGCCGTCCACCTCGTACCACGCCGATCCGACGTCGAGGAAGATGCGGCCGCGAATACCGCCGCGCATGGACAGGAAGCTCAGATCGAGCCGGTCCACCAGGGGGAACCGCCACTCCAGGTTGGCCAGTCCCACCCGGTTGCCGGCCATGGCCCGGGTGGGCATGCCGCGGATGGTGTCGAGCCCGCCAATGGCGTAGATATGGGGCCGATTGCCGTCTGCATGACCGAGGAAAACCCGAAACGCGAACTCGCTGCGCCGCGAGGTCGGGAGGTAGCCGCGGGCGTCGAGCTCGAAGTTCTTGCTCAAGGCGCCGCCGTCGTCGATATCGTGGACGTACAGTCCGCGGAGCTCCCATCGGGTGCCCTTGTGCGGTCCGTAGTTGTTCCAGATGGTGGTATCGCCGGCCAGACCGAGATTCACGAAGGGGCCGCTGTCGGACTCCGTCAGGAACTGGAAGTCGCCGGTGTCCGGGTCTTGGCCGACAGGATACGATGCCTCTCGGTAGAGGTAGCCGGCCCCGCCCATCGCCCGGTAGTAGCGTGAGAACGGGTACTGGGCGTTGGCCTCCAGAGCGGTCACCTGATAAGCCTGCTCCCGCTCCACGACGTCCTGCCGTTCCGGGTCCCACCCGGTGATGTAGAAGGTCCGGAAGTCATACAGCGAGGCGCCCCACTGAAGCCGGGGCTCCAGATTCAACCAACTGACGCGGAAGTTGGAGAATGTATCGATGGTGTCGAGAAGAATCTGCAGACGACGATCGCCGTACTGATCGGAGAAGCTCAGATAGGTCTGCGACAAGAAATTCTGGACGTTGTCCACCCCGATGAAGATCTGGGCATCCTCGAGAAACAGCTTGCGCCGCTTGAGCTCTTCGCCCTTGTCGGGATCGATGGCGATCGAAACCGCGGGAACGAACGGCTCGAGGACCACCTCATCGGCCACCGGCTCCGACGTACCGACGGCCTCGCCCTGGTCGGCGTCGGCCACGAACAGATCCCATCTGCCGCGGTGGTAAGCCTGGAACCCCACCCTCTCCCCTTCCATGGAGGTGCCGGGAACCGGGTTCAGCGCGCCCCCGACGACCGTGGTCAGCCGGTAGAGATTCCGGCTCTCCAGGTCGAGGCGGTAGATGTCGAAAATCTGGTCCTCGCGGTCGGAAGCGAAGTAGAGGCGGCGGCCATCGGCCGAAAAGGCGGCGCCCTCGTCGCTGCCCGGCCCGAAGGTCAGCTGGTCGCGGTCGGCCGGGTCGGCCATATCGAGACGAATCAATTTGGACGGCCCGCCGACGTTGGATGAGTAGACCAGGTGGCGGCCGTCGGGCGAAAAGGTGGGCGCCGAATCATAGGCCGCGTCGTCGGTGAGGTTGAAGATCTCGTCGGTTTCGAGGTCGAGGATGAAGATGTCCCAGCGGCCATCGGCAATGGCGCGAAAAGCGAGGCGGCGGCCGTCCGGGTGGAAGACCGGGTTCATCGGTTGATCAAGGGGCAGGGAGATCGGGTGGATCTCGTCGATTCCGCCGTGGAGAACGTCGAGCAGCAGCAGTGAACGGCCCCGTTCCCGGCGGGCGAAGACTGCCACGTGGTCGCCGTCGGGGGAGAAGTCCAGATCCCGGCCCTCGCTGGGTCCCACCGTCAACCCCTGGGCGATCAGGTACTCCACCTTGGTCGTTCGGCCCTTGGTGAGGTTCTTGTAGAGGCGGCGGTCCGGCACGCCGAGGATGGCGACGTCCACGTCGCCTTTGTAGGTCGTAAAAGCCGCAATGAGATCGCCGGACGGCGACAGCACCGGCGAAGACTGCTGCGACCGCGAGGTGAGGTCGACCTTGAACGGCCGGCCGAACTCGTGCGGCGCACCACGGTCGGCCAAATGAGCATAGCGTTTGCGCAGCCAGCCGCGAAATGCGGCGTCGAACTCGTCGACTTCCAGGTTGAAGGTCTTATCCACCGGCCGGGCGACGTTGCCGCCGAAGTTGCCGCGCTGGGAGAAGATGAAGTCACGGACCGCGTCCTCGCCCCACTCCGACTCGATGAACTCGAAAACCTTGTGGCCGTAGCGGTAGGCCAGAAATCCCCCGGGCGGGTTGGTGATGGACGGCACCATGTCGGACTCGGAGGCATCGCGCATGTACATCTCGTCGAGGGAGGTCTCGTCGTCGCCGAGGTACGAGGCCATTCCTTCCATGAACCACAGGGGCGGTCTGGCGTAGATCATTCGGCCACGGCGGCCGCCGAAGAAGATCTCGTACTGGAAGATGTGGGTGAGCTCGTGCTGAATCAGCGCCTGCAGCTCGCGGTCGTCGAGATCCACCGGCAGCACCATCCGGTTCCGCACCGGCGAGGCGAACGCGCCGACGCCTTCGGGGATGAAACCGACGATGACGTTGGTCTGCTCGAACTCTGCGTGGGTCGCATAGGCGATGAGCGGTATGGGTTTGGTGATCTGGAAGTTGAGCTTGTGGGCAAGCTCGTCATACGAGCTCTCGGCGTAGGAGGCCAGCTTCTCCAACGACGGTTCCACCCGGTCGTAGTAGGAGATCACGAAGTGCGGCGTCCGGTAGGTGTGCCACTCGAAACGGTCGTACCGAACCTTGTTCTTCCCCCCGACGAAGGGACTGTAGGGATTGAGTTGCGCCTCGACCACGGGCGCGAGAAGCGCTGCCGCCAGGACAAACCAGAGCGTCTTCCTCATCATCGTTTTCCGTCCCTCATCTCGTCAGTTGGTATAGAGGAACCGCTTCGCCATCACGGTCCGCGGCACGAAGATCCCGAGCAGTCGGTTCTCCAGCGTATAGAGATCGTCGAACATGTCCTCGTAGTCGTCGAGCTTGCGCTCGTCCTTCTCCTTGAAGTCGGTGATCTGGTCGGTGAAGATCGGGGTCCCCGTCTGCCCGTCCACCACGGCGATGAGAATGTCGTAGGCGAACCCCGTCTCCTCCACCAGCACCTGCCGGAAGTAGGTCTTTCCGTCGGTGGGCGACACATACTCCTCGGTGGTGTAGCCCTCACGATCGAGCACCTTCACGTCCACCGACGCGGCGATCACCACGTCGGCGCCGCTGCGGGTCGCGAGATCGACCCAGAACGACGCGTCGTCGAGCAGCTTGTGCAGGTCGAACGTGGGCGGCTCGACACGGTCGAGCTGCGGTTGGACCCGCAACCTGGTCTCCCGCCGAAGGAGATCCCGAATGTACTCGGAAAACTCCCGAATGGCCTGAATGTCCGCCAACGTGGTCCCCTCGCCGCCCTGTCGGGGCTCGAGCAGGATGGTGCCCACGTAGACCTTCGCCCGGGCTCCCACGTCGAGTTCGGGACGAACCTGGAGCCCGACCCGGATCTCGTTGGTTCCCGCACCGGCGGTGGAGACCGCTAGAACGATGACGACAAGGGCAACCGCGAACCTATGCGCCATGATCGGCCTCCCCGGCGTCCTTGGCGGTGTCGGTATCCGTCCCTGGGTCCGTGCCGCTGTCCGCAGCAGACCCATCGTCCGGCCCCGAAACCGAGTCGTCGTCCTCCTCCGGCTCCACGACGTACGCGGCGTAGAACTCCTCGAAACGTGCGATGTTCTTCTTCAGCGCCGAGCTCGAGGGATCCAGGGCCAAGGCCGCCTGGTAAGTGGTGCGGGCCTCGTCGAAACGCCCGTTGGCCTCCAGGGCCACGGCGATGTTGTTGAGAATGCGGGCCTGATTGGGCGTCAGCTCGTCGGCGAGCTCGAAACGCTCGAGGGCTTCCTGCCAGTAGCCGCGCTTGGCCGCCTTGTAGCCGAACTCCATCTCCTCCCCGGCCTGCTTCGCCATGGGGTTCTTGGCCAGCGCGGCGCCGCCTCCCATGGGGCCGAGGACGAGAGCCACGGTCAACCCTGCCGATACTGCAAACCGTCTCATGGTCACCCTCCGCTCCCAGGATAGTATCCCGTCAGAGTCCGGACCTTCACCTTGGTCCCGGCCTTCACCCGCACTTCGATCTTCCGCAGTTCGTCGTCGGGCCGGTTCGACGACGAGGTGTAGGCGAGCAGGTACTGCGACCTGAGCTCGCGATCGATCTCGGTGTAGATGCGATGGAGGTCCGACGCCTCCGAGACGAAGAAGGCGCGGCCGCCGGTGGCGCTGGACAGACGTTTGAGCTGGTAGCGGGTCATGACCTTGGTGGTGGGGAGGTCGACGCCGATGGCGTAGATGGTGACCCCCATGCGCTGGGCATAGCCGAGGACATCCTCGAAGGTGTTCGTCGATGCGGTGTCCTCGCCGTCGGTGAGCAGCACCATGGCGCGCCGACCGCTCATGCCGGAGAACTGGAACAGCCCCATGATCACCGAGTCGTACAGGGCGGTGGCGCGGTCCGGATAGAGAGAGAGCAGGGCGTGTTCCAGAGTCCCGAAATCGGCGGTAAACGGCGCCAGGAGCTCGGGACGGTCCGAGAAAACCTCGATGAATGCCCGGTCCCGCGGCCGCAGCAGCTCGCGCAGGAATCCCATGACCACCCGCTGGACCGTGGGCAGGGTCTCGGCCATGGAGCCCGAGGTGTCGATGACCATCCCCAGCCGGACCGGGAGGTTCCGGTGCTCGCCGCAGTGGGTGATCGCCTGCTCGACACCGTCCTCCAGCACCGTGAAGTCCTCCGCCGCCAAATCGGCGACGGGACGGTTGCCCCGGCTCAGTACGGTCACCGGAAGCTCCACCGTCGTTACCTCGATCACCGACCCGAACTCCGGGGCATTGACGAATTGAATGTCCTCCGCGATCCCACCGTCGGCGAGCGTCGCCACTGCGCGCAGCAATCCGAAGGACGCGCTCCGGTCGATGACCACCCATGCTTCCCGCGGTTCCTCCGTGAGATCCGCCAGCCCTTCATCGTTCCAGAAGAGCTCCAGTGATGCGAGCTCGCGGTCGTTCGGCACGTTGACGTCCACCGCCACCCGGACCTCGCGTCCGCGCACGTCGTCGGGACCCTGGGGTTGGATTCGGACGAAGAACCGCTCCCGGCCCACGTTGAGGGTGAGGCCCTCACGGGCCAGCTCGGCGCCGTCTGCCGCGTAGGCGATGGCCGTCACCCTGGTCAGCCGGGGCAGCGGTCCGAGGTCCAGGTCGATGTCGAAAGGGGGCCGATTCTTGGTGAGGACCGGCTGATCGTCCAGGAGAAAGGCAACCCGCTGGACCTCAGGGCGCACCAACGCTTCGAAGCGCCGGACCCCCGAAACCGCCTCTCCCGGCGGCCCCAGCAGGGTGAGCAGCGGCTGCTCGCCGGCGTCGCCCGCCGGGATGCCGAGCATGATCTCGGCCAGCTCCTCACGAGACTCCGACTCGACGACATCCACCTCCTCCGCGGTGAAGGCGTGGTCGACGATGACCTCGTGTCTCGAGTGGGCGTCCTCCACCTTCAACCGAAGCACGTAGTCACCGGGTCGAACCCATCGCTCGAGGTCGAGTCCGATGTCTCCCGCAGCGGCCGGAACGGAGTAGAGGTAGCGGAATCGGTCGACCATGGTGAGGTCCCGGGAAATCTCTCCGATGACGTCGAGCTGCACCACGTCGATGTCGCCCACCGGAGTCGTTCCGAGCACCTCCGACGGCAGCGTGATGTCGAAGCCCACCCGCACCAGTCCCCCACGCATGCTGCGCGACCGGCTGCCGAGCTCGAGCTCCATGGGCTCGGCATCAGCGTCGAGAATGGCCGAAAAGTCCATGAATCGCCGTGGCGCCGACTCGGCGGCCTCGCTGGTCTCCAACGGCCTGAACTGGTACATCGCGGAGATGAAACGGGGGTCGGTGAGCCACCGTTCGGCGGTCCGGATCAACCGCATGATGGTATCGCCGTTGGGGCAGCGGTACTCCGGCCGCTCCCAGACCTCCTGCGGCCGGCCGCTCCCGACGGTGACGCTCATACCCCCGAGGGCGGCGTAGAGCGCGCCGATGCCGCCGAAGCCCTCCCACATCTCCCATCGACCGAGACCGCCCTTCTGATAGAAGACCACCACCGGTCCCTCGCCGATTCCCTCCAGATACGGCCACCCCCAGATATCCAGGGGGTTGAAGACCTCCTGGCACCTGACCGGAATTCGCATCGGCGGCGGGCCGTGGATGAGCAGCACCCTGGCCCGGGCCGAGGTGGTGGTCTCGAACTCCGAACGGGCCATGGCCAATCGCTCGTCGTAGATGCTGCGGAACGCCGAACCGTATCCGGTCTGCCGGCCCCAGAGGATCCACAAGCGGTCCGCGAAAGCCCGCCGTTGGGCCTCGGTCTCGAGCTCGAGAAAGGCGCGCTTCTGCTGCTTGGTGATGAGCGGGAAGACCTCGTCCTCGAGCCACGCCCGCCAGACCTCTGGGAGGGCGCGAACCTGCGCTCTGATGCTCTCTTCCTTCTTCTTGGCCGGCGACGGTGAGGGCGACGAACGCGCCTCGAAGACCGCACCCGCAGCGAGCACGACAACCGCCAGAGTAATGGCCGTCGCCATCTTCGTCGCCGTCGGGAAACCGGTCGTCCTCACCCTCACCACCACGCCGGTCGTGCTCTCGTCTGTATTGTGCTGCGTCGTCCCCGACGGTGACCGTCGCCGTAACACGCAGTACGGGCTGAAACGACCCCGGTTGCGCCGGACCGCCTCCCCGTCCTCACGTCTGGAGCACACCCACCCGGAAGGGGTCCATGCGCGGCTGGTGCGCCGCTGCCGCAAGGCTGCGGGCGACCACCTCTCGGGTCTTCCTCGGATCGATGATCTCGTCCACCCACAATCTGGCCGCAGCGTAGCGGGGGTCGGTGGCGGCGTGGTAGCGAGCCTGAATCTCCGCCAGGAGCTCGGCGCGCTCCTCCCCGCTGACCTCGTCGCCGCGATTCTTGAGCTGGATGGCCAGAAGAGTCTCCGACGCCTGCTGCCCACCCATCACCGAGATCGACGCCGACGGCCACGAGTAGTAGAACCGCGCACCGTAGGCCCTGCCGCAGAGAGCGTAGTTCCCGGCGCCGAAGGAGTTGCCGACGAAAACCGTGATCTTGGGAACCACCGTATTGGCCACTACATTGACCAGCTTGGCTCCGTCCTTGATGATCCCCTCCCGCTCGGACTTGGACCCCACCATGAAACCGGTGACGTCTTGCAGGAACAGCAACGGGATGCCCTTTTGATTCATGAGCTCGACGAAACGGGCGCCCTTGTCCGCGGCGTCGGAGTAGATGACCCCCCCGATCTGCATTTCACTCTCGCCCTGGGCGAGCCCGCGCCGCCGATGAACCACCCGCCGATCGTTGGCGACGATCCCCACCGCCCAGCCGTCGATACGCCCGGTGCCGCAGATCAGGGTGCGCCCGTAGGTGGCTTTGTACTCGGTGAACTCGGAGCCGTCGAGCAACCGCCCGAGGAGGTCGTGAGTGCTGTACGGCCGCGACCGGTCCACGGGTACCAGGCCGAGCAGCTCGTCGGCCTCGAAGAGCGGCGGGCGGCTCTCGATGCGGTCAAACGGCGCCAGCTCCGGAGCGGACAGCTCGCCGATCCGCGCGCGGATGTGCTCGATCGCGGCCTCGTCGTTGGGGAAACGGTCGTCCACCACCCCCGAGATGTCCACCTGGACCTCGGCCCCACCGAGGGCCTGGTTGTCCATCCGCTCGCCGATGGCCGCCTGCACCAGGTGGGACCCGGCCAGGAAGATGGTTCCGCTGCCCTCGACGATGAGCGCCTCGTCGGACATGATGGGCAGGTAGGCGCCGCCGGCGACGCACGAGCCCATGATGGCCGAGATCTGATAGATGCCTTCAGCGGAGAGCCGGGCGTTGTTGTAGAAGACCCGACCGAAATGGTCGCGATCCGGAAAGATCTCGTCCTGCATGGGCAGAAAGACCCCCGCCGAGTCGACGAGGTAGATGATGGGCAGCCGGTTCTCCATGGAGAAGTCCTGGGCGCGGAGAATCTTCTTGCAGGTGAGCGGAAACCAGGCGCCGGCCTTGACGGTGGCGTCATTGGCCACGATGACGCAGTCCCGGCCGCGCACCCGGCCGATGCCGGTGACCACTCCCGCCGACGGCGCGCCGCCCCACTCCTGGTAGATTTCCCACGCCGCGAAGGATCCCAGCTCGAGGAAGTCGCTCCCGTCGTCGATGAGTGCACCGACGCGCTCACGGGCCAGGAGCTTGCCCTTGGATCGCTGTCGGGCCGCGGCCTTTTCACCACCGCCCTCGGCGATGGACGCCTTCTGCGCTTCGATGATCCGCAGCTGATTGAGCCAGTGATCCCGATTGGCCTCAAAGGCCTCGTCCCGTAACACTTCTCGGTTGAGCAGCTTGGGCATTGGCACCTCTTTCCGATGCGTTGTCGGATCATTGTAGACGGTTTGCCGGGCTTTGAGGGTTCGTGGGTCTGGGGACTCGGGGGTTTGACGAAAGTTGACAGTCGGCAGACAGATTCACCGCAGAGTTCGGACGCGGACGCGGTCATCGCATCGGGATCGGGATCGGCCACGGACTGACGCGGACGCGGACTCGGGGACGGGAACGGGCACGGCAAGCATTCTGTTAGACTCCGGATGCGTCGTCGTTTTGGGGGACCCATGGCCAAGATCAAGGTGAGACGGACCAATCGAGAAGAGCTGCCCGGCCTGTCCGTGCTTCGTGATTCGGTGGCCGCCGAGCTCGCCGCCTTTCCGAGCCACAACGGGGTCCTCGATCTCGACATGGAGCTCGATCCCGATCTCACCCACCTCATCACCCATGACCCCGACGGCTTCCTGACCGCCGAGGACAAGCAGGAGACGGTGGGTTTCGCCGTCGGCCACGTCCGGTCCCGCCAGTGCATCATCTCCGAAATGTGGGTGCTGCCGCAGCACCGCGGCCGCGGGGCCGGAGACCTGCTCATGCAGCGGATGCTCGCCTATGGCGAACGTTCCGGGGCGCGCGAGTTCCTCACCGTCGTGCCCACCGAGGGCATCGCCCAGAGCCTCCTGCTGCGCAACGGCTTCCGGCCGCTGGCGCCGGTCTACCAGCTCACGATTCCTCCCACGGTCGCACCGCGACTCGGCCACGCCCTGTCGCGGCTGATGGACGGGAGAGACGTGACCTCCGACCTCTACAACCGCCGGGGCCAGGCCGACCTCGACCGGATCGACCAGCTCAACCGCAACATCGTGCGCAAGGCCGACCACGACTACTGGCTCAAGGAGCGTCGCCACCACGCGGCCTTCATTCGCCAGGGTCAGCGAATCGCCGCCTACGCCTACGGTGGATCCGACCAGGTCGGCCCCGTAGCCGGCACCACTCGAGAGGCGGCTCTCGCCGCCCTCGGCTGGGCGATCAAGCTGGCATCCGAGGCAAGCGAGGAAGAGAGCGTGCTCACCGTACGCATCCCAGCGCCTTTCGGCGAAGCGGTGGACGCTGTTCTCGAAGCGGGATGCCGGTTCGAAGCGACACTGATGCTCTACGGTCGTGACCTCAGCCTGGCCTTCGACCGATCCATCCTCGGCCATCTCGCGCTGCCATGAGCGACGGCATCCGCCGGCCTGACCCGGACGGGCTGATCGTCCATCGGCAGGTCGATTACGACGCCGACCTCAACGAGCAACAGCGAACGGCGGTCATGCACCCGGACGGTCCCATCCTCGTCCTTGCGGGCGCAGGAACCGGCAAGACGCGAACCCTGGTCTATCGCGCAGGCCGCCTCATCGAAGACGGTGTTCCGCCGGGTCGGATCCTGCTGCTGACCTTCCCCAACAAAGCGGCGCGGGAGATGCCCGACCGGGTCGGACGGCTTCTCGGCCGCGACGCCGGCAAGGTCCACGGCGGCACTTTCCACTCTGCCGGCCACCGCATCCTGCGCCGATTCGCCGAACAGGTCGGCTACACCCCGCGCTTCAGCATCCTCGATCGCGAGGACTCCGGCGACCTCATGGGGCACGCTCTGGCCGACGTCTCGCCCGAGGTGCCCCGAAGGCGTCTCCCTCGGCCGCGGCTCTTGGTGGACATCTACAGCTTCATCATCAACACCGGACGCGAACTCGAGGACGTCCTCGTCGAGCGGTCACCCCAGTTCTTCGATCAAGCCGAGGTCATCGCGGCGATCTTCAAGCGATACCTGGAGCGCAAGCGCGCCGCCGACCTCATGGACTTCGACGATCTGCTCCTCAACTGGCTGCTCCTGCTCAAGCGCTACCCCGACATTCGCCGCCGACTCGCCACCACCTACAGCCACATCCTGGTGGACGAGTATCAGGACACCAACCGCCTTCAGGCGGACATCGTGGCCGGCATGCTGGGCCCGGATCGCAACGTCACGGTGGTGGGAGACGACGCCCAGTCCATCTACGCCTTCCGCGGCGCCGACTTCGACAACATCCTCGGGTTCCCGGACCGCAACCCGGGGTGCTCGGTCTATCGTCTCGAGACGAACTACCGCTCCACTCCCGAGATCCTGGCGCTGGCCAATGCCTCGATCGCCAACAATCAGCGCCAGTTCGAGAAGAACCTGCGGCCGGTCCGCGGCCCTGGCGATCTCCCCTCGGAGGTCGTGGTTCCAACACCCGAAGGTCAGGCGGCCTGGGTCGCCGACCGGGTGCTCCAGGAACGCGAGGAAGGCGTGGACATGGAGGACGTCGCAGTGCTCTACCGCAGCCACTCTCACTCCTTCGACCTCCAGGTGGAGCTCACTCGCCGGGGGATTCCCTTCCGGATCCGTTCGGGCCTCCGTTTCTTCGAGCACCGCCACGTCAAAGACGTGCTCGCTCACCTCCGTGTGGTCGACAACCCCAGGGACGAGGTCTCCTTCGCCCGAATGATCAAGCTGCGCCAGGGCTTCGGCCCCCGCCTCACGGCACGGCTCTGGAACCGGATTTCGGGCCCGAACCCACTCGAGCGGCTCCTGGCGCTGGATCCGTCTTCCGCCGACCTCCCGGCCCGGGCCGCCGGATCGCTGAGAACCGCCACCACCCTCCTCGCTGCCCTGGCGAACCCGACACTGCTCGGGCAGCCGGGCGAGGCCGTCCGAAGGGTCGTCACCGAGTACTACGCCGACTGGGCCCGGGGGAACCTCGAGAATGCCGGCTCTCGCATCGAGGATCTCGAGCAGCTCGCGCTCTTCGGCGACGGTTTCCCCGACCTGCAGACGTTCCTCTCGGAAATCACCCTGCTCAACGACCTCTCCGGCGAAGAGTCCACAGGAGGCACCGACGACGAGGTTCTGACGCTGTCCAGCATCCACCAGGCCAAGGGTCTCGAGTGGCGGTCGGTGTTCATCATCTGGCTCGCCGACGGGCGGTTTCCCTCCAGCAGGGCCGAGGATCTGGAAGAGGAGCGGCGGCTCTTCTACGTTGCCGTCACCCGAGCCCGGGAACGTCTCTTTCTCCTCCGGCCGGCTCTCGCCCGGGACCGCTATCGCGTGGATGTCCTCATCGATCCCTCGCGCTTTCTCAGCGAGCTGCCCGACGAGGTCCGCGAGCTCAGCGTCATCGCCGCGGAGAACGAGGATGAGCAGGACCTCCTGGAATCCGGCGGCAGGTACCAGCTGCCCGGCTTCATCGATGACACCGACGACATCAACTGAAGCCGGTTTCCGCTTGACAAGGCCGAATCATAATTTTAGTATATTCCTGAATGGTTATGGAGAACCATCATCAGCCAAAGGAGTCATCATGGCAGTGAACGAGTTGACCAAAGAGAACTTCGAAAACACCATCAACGACAACGAGATCGTCATCATTGATTTCTGGGCGGAGTGGTGCGGCCCCTGCAAGATCTTCAAGCCGACCTTCGCAGCGGCGTCCGAGCGCCACGAAGACGTTACGTTCGTCACCTGCGACACCGAAGACCAGTCGGAGCTCGCAGCCATGTTCCGAATCCAGTCCATCCCCACCACGATGGTCTTCCGTGAGAAGATCCCGGTCTTCTCCCAGCCCGGAGCCCTCCCGCCCCAGGCCCTGGATGAGCTGCTCGGCAAGGTCAAGGAGCTGGACATGGAGGACGTGAGAAAGCAGATCGCGGCCCAGCAGGCCAGCGCCTAGACCACACATCCGCAAGCATCAAGGGGGCGGGCTTCCGCCCCTTTTTCGTGTCGAGTTCACGGCTGCCCGCGCCTGAAGAGGAAGAAAAAGGTCAGAACGTAAGAGGGCGAGAGAGTGAGAACGGGAAAAGGTGAGAGGTGGGTCCGGGTTTTCGACCTTACTCACCTTTTCACAGCAACCGAAGGAAGCGCTCACCTTCTCACCCTGAACCCTTCGCTTGACTTCTCATCCCACGACCCCAGAACCGTCTACAATGCCCCACCGGAGGTGCGGCCGAGCATGCGAGCGAGAAGCCCCAACGAGGTCCTCAACTGGCTCGTCGTCGTGCTCGCCTTCTCGCTTCCCCTCTACCGGGCCTGGGTGAGCCTCGCGGCAACCCTCATCATCATTCTCTGGTTCGTCCAGGGAGATCTGCGCCATCGGATCCACCGCCTCAAACGACACCGGCTGACCCTCGCCGTGGTCGCGTTCATGGCCCTCAATCTGCTGTCGCTGATCTGGTCCGACAATGTTCTGGCCGGTCTGGACTACTGGGAGAAGTACACCTACTTCCTGCTCGTACCGGCGGTCGCGTCGAGTCTGCGACCAAAGGTCGCGAAATGGTCGCTCGCCGCGCTCGCCGCCGGCACCGTGCTCTCGGTCTCCCTCATGCCCGTCGTCATCTTCGCGGACATCCGGTTCGGCCGTGCGCATCCCGGAAATCCGGCGGCCACCATGTCGCATCTGGACACCTCCATGGTGCTCGCCGCGGTGGCGGTCCTGATCCTGGTCCACCTCGCCCACACCACCCTGCGTCCCCGGCGACGACTGATCTGGATCATGGTTTTTCTCGTCGTCGTCGGCGGCCTGCTGCTCAATATCGGCCGCAGCGGCCAGGTGGCGTTCATCGCCACCCTGCCGGTCCTCGTCCCCCTGCTCCTTCATCGGCAGCCCATCCGTGTTCGAGCCGCCGCAGTTCTCGGAGTCGTCGCCGCCGTGATGTTGGTCTATGCAATCGTTCCACGATTCCAGGATCGCGTCGATGCCGCCAGCGCCGAGATTCGGACCGCCGTGGTGGAAAATCGAATCGACTCCAACCAGGGCAAGCGGGTTGCCGGCGCCATCGTCGCCGGCGCCATCGTTGCTGAACACCCCGTTCTCGGCACCGGCATCGGGGACAACATGCCGGCGTTCCAACGTCAGCTCGACACCCGGTTTTCAGAGCTTCGCGAGGCGATCGGGTGGTTCCCCCATTTCCACAACCAGTACCTGCAGGTCACCACCGAGCTCGGCGTGGTCGGCCTCGTGTCCCTCCTCGCCATCTTCGCGACCTTCGTGACCGGAAGGTACCGGCGGCCCGAAGCGCGCGCAGCTGCGGTGGCGCTGTCCTGCGTCTACCTGGTCGGGTTCTTCGGCGACCCGTTCTTCCACAAGCAGATCACGCTCGTGCTCTTCGCCCTCGCTGCCGGCGTGATTTCGGCGGACGATGAGGCTTTTTTCGAGGAGAGTTCACAGTCGACAGTCGACAGTTGACAGTTGCGTCGCATGTCGGGGAGGTCCAGACACAGCCGTGGGCTCCATCATTGGATTGAGCCGCCGTCACGTCCGCTGACAAGGCGATGAACTGCCTTAACTGTCGGCTGCCTCGTCGCCGTCCAACCCCACGGTGGCGATCCGCCGGTAGTCCTCGTTGTCCCGCAGCAGCTCCTCTTTCGTGCCGGCACCGGCGATGCGCCCCTCCATGAGGACCAGAATGCGATCCGCCAGATCCACCGTTGACAGACGGTGGGCGATGATGAAGGTGATGCGATTGCCGATGATCCCCCGTAGGGCCTGCTGAACCGCCGCTTCAGATCGGTTGTCCAGAGCCGATGTCGCCTCGTCGAGGATGAGCACATCCGGATCCCGGTAGATGGCGCGGGCGATGGCGAGACGCTGGCGCTGGCCGCCGGACAGATTGGCCCCGAACTCGTCCAGGACCGCCTTCGGCCCGCCTTCGAGATTGCAGACGAAATCCCAGGCTCCGGCGTCGCGCAGCGCCGCTTCGACCCTGGGAGGATCGATGGCCCTGCCGTAGGCGACGTTGGCGGCCACCGTGTCGTTGAAGATGTAGACCCGTTGCGTCACCACACCGATCCGATTCCTCAGCTCTTCGAGGTCGAGCTCCTTCGCGTCGGTCCCGTTGATCCGGACCACGCCGGACGAGGGGTCGTAGAGGCGCGGAATCAGGTTCACAAGCGACGTCTTGCCACCGCCGCTGCCGCCGACCAGGGCCACCGTTTCTCCAGCCTCCACCGACAGACTGACACCTCTCAGGGCCTGAATATCGCCGTAGGCTTGATGGACGTCGTCGAACTCCACCGTGCGGATGGGGCCCTCCAGACCAACGGTTCCCGATTTGATCTCGGGCTGGCGAGCGAGGAGGTCGTAGATGCGTTCCGAGGCCGCCACCGCCTCGAACATCTGGTTGGACGCCTGGGAGATCCTCTTGACGGGGTTGTAGACGCTGAAGAGGGCGACGGTGAAACGCATGAACTCGGCGAATTCCATTCTGCCCGCCATGATCTCCCGGCCGCCGAACCAGATCACCAACGCCGCCGCGATCGCACCGAGGAACTCCATCAGCGGATTGGTGAGCTCCTTGGTCCGCACGCCGCGCATGTTGATCCGCCGGAACTCCAGATTCTCGGCTTCGAAACGCTCAATCTCGAATCCCTCGGCCGTCTGGGCCTTGATGATCTCCACGTTGTTGAAGATCTCGGAGAGGCGCGACGTGATGTCGGAGTCCTTCTCCTGGGAACGGTGCATGATCCTCTTGAACCGTCGTGCCAACGCAGCCAGGGGCCAGGCCGCCAGAGGCAGCACCACCAAACCCCAGAAGGCGAGTCTGGGGTTCGCCACGATGACCACGATGATGAAGGCGACCGCGACCAGGCTCTCGCGGATCACCACTGCCAGGTGCTGGGTCACCGCCATCCGGACTCGGTTGATGTCGTTGGTGACCCGGGAGATGAGCTCTCCGCCGTGGAACCGATTGAAAAAACCCATGTCGAGCTGGAGCAGGTGCCGCAACAATCGGTCGCGCAGCCGGCGGACAATGTCGAGCCCGACCCACTGCAGCTCATAGACCTGGAGGTAGCGCCCGGCGCCGACGAAGAAGAACAGCACGACGATGGTCAACGGCAGGACCTTGACCATCAGTGGGTCGGGATCCATGAAAACGTCTTCCAGGACCCGCTTGATCAGGAACATCACCGCACCATAGGCGGCAGCGCCGACAATACCGCCGATGAAGGACATGGCGATACGGCCTTTGTAGTCTCTGAGGTATGGGCCGATCCGCTTGAGAAACTCCCACATGTGGCGGCCCTACCCGACGTCAATCATGGTCGGGCGCGCCACCGGCGGCCTCCTCGTCGTCGGCCAGTCCTTCCAGGCCCTCCCAGGTCTCCTCATCGTCATCGAACTCGGGGAGGGTCGGTGGGATGCCGCGCGCATCATTGACCCGCCACCCCCACAGAATCGCATACTTCATGTACGCCGAGTAGGCCTGCAGAGCGCAGAACACCAGACCTCGACTTCCGTCGAGGATTCCGAGCTGCACCACATAGGTCTTGAAGAAACGCCACATTGGCCGGAGGACCACCTCCAGAGCGGTGGGCCGCTTGCCGTCCCGCCAGCCCTGGCCCGCCCCCCAGTAGCCGTACTTCGCCAGCCGGAAGGCGTACTCGTCGAAGCTCCGGTCCACCATGTGGTGCTCCATGGCGTTTTTCAGAATCGGCGCCTCTCCGATGGTGTGGAGCAGCGAGTGGACCCGCCGGTTCTCGTAGTAGGCCGATCCGGCCTTGAACAGACGCGCCACCCGGTCGCGTTGCCAACCCGAGTACCTGATCCGCTTCCCGAGGAAGTACACATCCCGATTGATGGTGTAGGCCAGGTGCTCCGGGCCCTCCGCCAGGATATCTTCGACCTCACGCTGCAATGCCGGTGTACAACGCTCGTCGGAATCGAGCAGGAAGACCCACTCGCTGCGAACGTGGCGGAGCGCCCAGTTCTTCTGGGCGCCGGCTCCGTAGTACGGCCGTTGGAAGAACCGGACCTTCGGGTAGCCCTGGGCGATCTCTGGTGTCCGATCGGTGGAGAACGAGTCGACGACGATAACGTCGTCACACCACAGGAGGGATTCGATGCAATCGCCGATGTTGTGCTCTTCGTTGAAGCACGTCACCAGACCGCACACCCCCGGTCTCTTTCGGCCGTCCGGAAGCGTTATTCCTCGAGTGTCGGTTTCCATCTGCTCCATCGCATCCCGACCATCCATGACCGGAGGGTCTGGCAACCACCGTGGATGTCGTCGTTTCTCGCCGAAATGCTAGCACGTCGCCGGCCTTCGACGGGTCGAAAATGCGACAAATGTCACTGAATCGGACCTGCACGGGGATATGATGGATGGGATGCGGAGTTATCAACGGCACGTGCTGATGGTGGGCGCCGACGAGGATGCTCTGGAGCGAATCGCTCCGATGCTTCGGCGGGCGGAGTTCGACGTCCACACCGCGGCGCCGTCGCCGGTGGTCTTCGACCTCGTCCTCGGGACCTCCTTCGAGCTCGTCCTGGTCCGTTATCCCCTGAAGGAGCTCGCCCTCGACGACCTCCTCGACGCTCTCCGCCGAGACGGATCGTGGTGCAAGAGCGCCGCAGTGGTCCTTCTCGCCGACCCCAATAACCTCGACGATGCGCTGGCTCAAGTGGACCTCGGCGTCAACCGCGCCATCGGCATCGACTGGCCGGAAGGGCGTCTTCACCGCGCCATCGCCGATCTCCTCGAGGTGGCGCCCCGCATCTCCCTGCGGGTGCTCGTCCACATGAAGGTCGAGGTCGAGAACCAGAACCGCCGTTCGCTGTATCAGACGGTGAATATCTCCCGCACCGGCATGTTGCTCCGCGGCGACGACAACATCGATCCCGGAACGCGTTTCAGTTTCTTTTTCGGCATTCCGGACGGCCGCCGCCTGGTGGAGGGCACCGCAGAGGTCGTTCGCAGAACCAACCCCATGCGGGAAGGCACCTCCGGCCTCGGAGTCCGTTTCCTCCGTATCGCGGGCGAGGGCGAGGAACAGCTCGAGAGTTTCGTGACGCGCTACGCCAACTGACAACGGACCCAGTTTGTCGTCTTAAGTTCTTCGTTCTCATTTATTTCAGTTCCCGGCGGCGCCGCTGGGATCAATCCGTCGAAACCAAGAACTGGGAACTCACTCCTGATTCCGTTTCGGGATCAGGAAGTACAGCTCCCCGGTGTGCTTGGTCCGACCGGCGACGGCGCCCGCATCCTCCCCTTGACCGACGAAGAGGTCGACACGGCCGGGACCCTTGATGGAACCCCCCGTGTCCTGGTTGAGAACGAAGCGTGCCACCTCCTCTTCGCCGCCGTCGAGGGTCGGGAGGACCGCCCTGATCCACGCCATCACCGGCGCCGGAAAGAGCGATCGGTCGGTGGCGACGGAGCGGCCTCCGGTCACCGGTTCGCCGTAACAGCCCAGCGGCCCGCCGGTCGGCGGCAGCGGTCGAAAGAAGACGTAGGAGGGGTTGTAGGACAACACCCGATTCAGCTCGTCGGGGTGATTCTCGAGATAGGCGCGAATGGCCTGCATGGACATCTCGTCCGAGCTCACCAGCCCGTCGTCGATGAGCAGCCGCCCGATGGAACGATAGGGCCGGCCGTTGGTCGCGGCATAGCCCGCGCGCAGCCGGTCGCCGTCATCGAAGATCAGCGTCCCCGATCCCTGGACGTGGAGGAAAAAGACATCCACCGGGTCGTCCACCCACCCGAGGACCTCCACGCCGTCCACCAGCCCCGTTCCGAAGTCGATGGCGGCTCGCTCCGGGTACGGCACGAGGCGCCGATCCTCGATCCGGCCGACGATCTTCGCCGTGCTCGCCGCTGCTGTGAAGTCGGCGAGATGCACGGTCACGAGATCGTCCGGCAGACCATAGATAGGATGGATGAACGGCGCCTCCTCGATTCGCCGGGCGTCGAGCAACGGCTCGTAGTAACCGGTGAAGAAGACCTCGCCGTGGCCGTCGCGACCCACCGACCGCAGCAACACGAACTCGTCGCGGAGGGCCCTGCCCCGCTCCTCCACCGGGAGGTCGGCCAGCTGGCACGCCCGCCGGACCCCTTCGGCGAGCTCGTCGGCGGTTCTCTCCCATGCGCCGAAGGCGAAGACACGATCGCCCGGTGAGCGCTGGAAGAAGTGCAACGAGGCGGCGCAGGCGTCGGACAGGCCCTCACCCTGCAGGTCGTCGACGAACTCGGGCCAGCTCTCGGGGGACACCGGCTCGAGGACCGCCTCGGGAACCGGCTGCGCCACCGGTGCGTGAGCACAGGCGCCGAGCAGAACGACCAGCGACGCAGCGCCGGCCAGAGCGAACCCTCGTCCCGGGATCAACGATCGCCGCCAGGCGCCGGCAACTCCTTCACGTAGACATCCTGCTTGGGGTAGGGAATCTCGATGCCGGCGTCGTTGAAGGCCTTGTAGACCTTCCGGTTGAGATCGTCGAGCACTCGGCCGCGATACAAGGGCGCCTCGATCCACGCCAGGAGCTCGAAGTCGAGGCCCGAGTCTCCGAAGGCTCGGAACCTCACCCTCGGCGCCGGCTCCCGCGTCACGTGGCGAGCACCCTCGACGCTGCACAGGAGCACGTCGCGGACCTGGTCGACGTCGGATCCGTAGGCCGCCGAGACCTTCACCCGGACTCTCATCTTGTCCCACGGGCCGCCCGTCTCGTTGACGATCCGACCCATCGCGATGACCGCATTGGGCACGGTGACCTCCACGTCGTCGCGGGTCAGAATCCGGGTCGAACGGATGCCGATCTCCCGCACCTCACCGCGCAATCCGCCGTCGAGGATTACGTAGTCTCCGACCTTGTACGGCGAATCGGCGAGGATGAACACCCCCGAGAAGAGATTGGCCAGGGTGTCCTTGGCGGCGAAACCGACCGCGATGCCGACGATCCCCGCCGACGCCAACCACGACGTCAGCGGAATCCCCCAGGCGACACAGATGAAGTAGATTCCGGCGCCGGCAACGAAGAACTTGAAGACCATGTCGAGCAGCGGGACGGTCTTCGGTTGGATCCACCGAAACCGGTCGACGTTCCTGCCGAGGGCTTCCAGTACAACTTTGGACGATCGCAGTAGGGCGAGGCTCCACATCAGGATGATCAGGGTCAGCATCACGCCCTTGATGGCCCTGTCGAGGGCCTCGGGCAGATCCAGTGGAATCTCCGCCAACCACACGCCGCCGAAGACAAAAGTCCAGAAGACCGGACCTCGGAGAATCGCCGCGACCTTGTCGTCGACATCGGTGTCGGTGCTGCGGGTCATCCGGTGCACCAGCGATCGGAAAGCGAATCTGGCGACGAAGGCGACCGCCAACGCAACGGCGAAGATCACCAGCGCCCGCTCGAGCGGTTCCTGCGGCAGGTAGGGAATCTGTGCGAGAAGTGCTTCTGTGTTCATGGTTCCTGATCCTCGTGTTCCGGCGTTGCGATCGACCAGTATGATAGCGACCCGTGGAAAGCACGTCCAAAGCCATCGCCCACGCCCTGGTGTCGTCGATCTCCTTCGCGGTGATGGGTGTCTTCGTCAAGCTCGCATCCGAGGTCGCCGTCTTCGACAAGGTGCTGTTCCGCAATATCGTCACCCTGGTGATCGCCGCCATCGTCGTCCACCGCAACCGCCGGGCGCCGTTCGGCCGGCCGGAGAATCGCGCCGCCCTCCTCGCGCGCTCGCTCCTGGGTATCGGAGGGGTCCTCTGCTACTTCTGGGCCATCGATCACCTCCTGCTGGCCGACGCTGCGATTCTGGTCAAGCTGGCGCCGTTCTTCGTCGTCGTCTTCGCCGCCGTGTTTCTCGGAGAACCCATCCACTCGCGTCTGGTCGTGGCGCTCATCCTCGGCTTCACCGGCGGACTTCTGGTGATCAAGCCCCAGCTCGACCTTCAGATTTTCCCGGCCCTGATCGGAGCGTGCTCGGCGGTCTTCGCCGGTGGCGCCTACGTCCTGCTTCGCCACCTGCGCCACCGCGAACCCGCCGAAACGGTGGTCTTCGTCTTCTCGCTGGTGACCGTGGCAGGGATGCTCCCCTTCGTCCTTCCGGACTTCCACAATCCGACGTCCCTCGAGTGGCTCTGGTTGCTGGGAATCGGCGTTTCCGCCGCCGCCGGCCAGCTCAGCCTCACCGCCTCCTACCGCCACGCTCCCGCCGGCCCGACCTCACTGCTGGGCTACGCGACCATCGTCTTCGCGGCCCTATTCGGCTGGCTCTTCTGGAATGAGGTTCCCGACGGGTGGAGCATCTTTGGAGGCGTCCTGATCCTCGCCGGCGGCATCGTCGCCTTCACCAAGGTGCCGACGCCGCCGTCGGCCGATGGCGGTCCGGCGCGACGGACCGACATGAGATGATGCGGGGGTGATGGAAGATTTACCGTGAAACCACCGCCGGTCCGAACCCTCGTCGGCTGGGGCCTCACCTCCCTGACACTCCTCGCGGCCGCCGCGATTGTCGCCGCTCTCGGCATCCACGCCTGGGGCGTCCACCGGCTGGACACCGCCCAGGCCGTCTTCGATTCCCGCTGGGGAGAGCTCGTCGACCCGCCCATTCCTTCGCAGGTGCCCGACCACCTCAACGGCGCACGATGGCTGGTCGCCGGCGGTCAGGCCGTCATCTGCACCATGGAGGACTACAAATTCTACGGGGTGCTCGCCGATCGACCTGCTCGAAGCTGGTCCGACACGGAGTTGGCTCACGCCCGGAGGATTCTCCACGAGCAACGCGCCGCTCTCGATATCCTCCTCCGGTCGGCATCCTTCGACGCCTACCACTTCGGCAACGGCGGCCTGAGGCCCCGCCACCACGAGATCGACTTTCTCAGCATCATCCGGGGTCTTCGCCTGCTCGTTCTTCACGCCCGGCTGGCGTGGTACGACGGCCGACCGATGCAGTGTCTGGAGGCCCTCGAGGTGGTCGGGCGGGCCGCGGACGGTCTCATGAGAACGCCGGTGGTCATGGCCTCCACCCTCGGCTCGGGCTCGGTCCGATGGGTGGTCTGGGCAGCCGCCGACGTCGTCGCTGACCCCTGCGCCACCATGGCGGTCCTGGATCGCCTGCGTGCCGGTCTCCCATCGGTGGATCCCGTTCACGCCAATGACATCACCATGGCCTGCTCGGTCGCCGAGATCGCCCGAGACGGTCTGGGTTACGTCGAGGACTTCCACGATCCGAGCATGGGCTGGAGCCTCCCCTTCTGGATCTCCAACCATTTCCTCTTCGAAGATCTGTTCGTCGCCGAGATTCTCAACCGGTGGGGCCGGTACCTGGAGCTCTGCCGCCAACCGGCCGCACGCTGGCCACCGAATCCATCGTCGGAGATCTGGGGCGACCCGGCGTGGCCGCCCTGGCTCGCCCTGGCCGGGACCATCACCCCGAACCTCTTCGCTGGACGCGCTCGCGCCCAGACGGCCGCCACCGAGCTCCAGCAACTTCGTCTCGCCCTCGACCTCCGGTCATCCTCGCCCACCGGCCTCGATCGGGGGATCTGTGGGCGGGTCGAGGCTTCCCAATCCACCCCTCTCACCGGCGAACCCGTTGTCTGCCGTTTCGACGACGAGCGGCAGGTCATCGTCATCGACGTCCCCCAGGGCACCGAGACACTCATCGGACACGCAACCCTCGACAACCGCTCGGAGCACCTGTTCCCCATCGAGCTTGTCATCGGGCCGACGAGGGAGCTCTGCCGCTGAGTCGAGGCGGGGTCCTGGGGTCCTGATGCCAGATGTGAAAGGGTGAGGATTCAGGGTTCAGGGTGAGAAGGGAAGCGAAGAGGAAAGTGAGCGGTGGGTCAGCGGCTTCGACCTTCTCACCTTCTCGCCCTCTTCCCATAGAACCCTCCTTGACGACAGAGGGTTCTACTGCACCAGAGCCAACGACAGCCATGGCCAGTAGGTGATGAGCAGCACACAGGCAAAGAGGATGAGCAGCCACGGCAGAGTGGCGCGGTAGAGAGCGACCACGGGCTTGTCGAACCGGTACGAGGCGATGAAGAGATTCATTCCCACCGGCGGCGTACAGTAGCCGATCTGCATGTTGGCCAGGAAGATCATCCCGAGGTGGATGGGCTCGATCCCGTATCCGGCGGCCAGCGGCAGCAACAGCGGCACGACGATGACCAGGGCCGAAAAGACATCGAGCATGGTCCCCAGAACCAGAAGAAAGAGGTTGAGCAGGATCAGGAAGGTCAGCTTCGACGAGACGTGGGCGGTGACGAACTCGAAGAGCCTGGCGGGGACCTGGGCATCGATCATGGCATTGGTGGAAGCCAGGGAGGCGCCGAGAATGACCAGGATGCCTCCCACCAGCACCATGGACTCCCGCATCACCGCCGGCAGCCGAGTCAATGTGATCTCGCGATAGATCAGGACCTCGACGACGAGCACGTACACCACGGTGACCGCCGCTGCTTCGGAGACGGCGAAAAAGCCTGTGTAGACCCCTCCCAGGACAATGAAGGGCAACGGAATCTCCCAGGCCGCAGCGCGCACCGCCGCCCACGCCTCACCCATGGAAAAAGCCTGGGGTTCTGCCGCCGCCCGCTGCAGGAATCGCCCCTCGCGAAAGCTCCACAGGCCGAGGGCCAGCACCATCAGGGAGCCCGGAAGAATCCCCGCGATGAAGAGTCGATCGACGCTGACCTCGGCGACGATGCCGTAGAGGATCAGCGGCAGGGACGGCGCGAAGAGCAGACCGAGACTGCCCGAGGTTGTGACCAGGCCGAGGCTGAAGTTTTCGCGATAGCCCGCATCTTTCAAAGCCGGATAGAGCAGCGCCCCCATGGCGACGATGGTCACTCCCGAGGCCCCGGTGAAGGCGGTGAACAGGGCGCAGGTCACCAGGGCGATGACGGCGAGCCCGCCCGGCATCCAGCCGAGCAGGGCGTCGGAGAGGCGGACCAGACGGCTGGGCGCCCGGCTCTCGCCGAGAATGAAGCCCGCGAACGTGAAGAGCGGGATGGCCAGCAGCACCGGCGTTTCCGCGATGCGATAGACCTCCATCACAACGGCAATCTGGTCGATGTCGGCCCGTCCGAAGGCGAGCACGGCGCCCGCGGCGATCACCGCGAAGAGCGGTGCCCCGAGCAGGGCCAGGGCGATGAGCAGAAGGCCGGTGAGAATCACCCGCCGGTCTCCGGGTTGATGCTGCGGCGGAGATGGAACCCTGCGAGCAGCAGGTAGCGGAAGCACAGGAGTCCGAAGGCCAGCGGCAGAACGATGGCCGTCAACCACAGCGGCACCGAGCCGAACGCCGTTTCTCCAAATGCTTCAGCGTCACGCACGAAACGAACGGCGTGCCACGCCAAAAAGCCGGAAACGGCGGCGGTGAAGAGGTCGGTGAGCACCCGGATGCGCGATCGCCAGGGCTCCTCGGCGACGCGAGTGACCACGTCGACGTTGATCTGCCGGTCGTCGCGGGAGGCCGCCACGGCGCCGAAAAAGCCCACCCAGAGGACCAGGACACGCAGCAACGGGTCGCCCCAGATCACCGCGGTGTCCAGGAGGTTGCGGGCGATGATCTGCCACCCGGCCAGACCGATCATCACCGCCAACAGCAGAACCAATACGAAATCCTCGATGCCCCCGAGAAAGCGGAGACTCCGGCCGAGAACGCCACCGCCCTCGAACGCCTGCGCCGCCGGGCGCGTCGGTCGGCGCGCCTCGCGGTCCTCCGAGCTCATTCCCCGGACCTGACGCCGTCGCGAATGGTCTCGATTTCAGCCAGCAACCCGGTGCTCAACCCGAGCTCCTCGACCAGGATTTTGGATGAACGGTCGGCGAGCTCTCGCCAATCATCAGCGGTGCCGGCCTCCGGTTCGACAGTTACGACTCCCTGATTTCTCAGAGCTTCCCGCGCACCCTCGTTGTCCTCTCTCGCCCGTCGATCGAGAACCCGGGTCATCCGTGACAGGACCTCTTCGATCACCTTCTGATCGCCGTCGCTCAGCTTGGACCAGGCACGATTCGACAGGGCGAAGGTACCGCAGGTGTAGACAACCGGCACTTCGGTGACGTACTTGACCTTGGTGAACCACTGCAGCGCCACGGCCGCCACCGGCGGCCCGCTCACCACATCGACGAGACCGGTCTGGAGACCGGTGAGCACGTCGGCCAGACCCAGGGGCACCGGCGACAGCCCGACCTCCTCGATGAGCACCCTCCCCACGGGATCGTCCCCGGGGAGCCACGCCTTGCGCCCCTTGAGCTCGGCGAAGCCGGCCGCTTTCGATGTCGTGTAGAGGTAGGCGAAGCCCCCCTCGATGAAGCCGAAGCTGTGATAGCCCTCGGCTTCGAGGGCGGCGACGAGCTTGGGATCGATCACCTCGCGAACCGCGTCGACCTCGTCGTACGAGGTGAACAGCAGCGGCAGGCTGTAGAGGTAGAGGTCGGGGACCAGCGACGCGAAACTCCCGGCCACGAAGACGCCGCCGTGGAGCTGCCCGATCCTCATCTTGCGCATCACTGCCGCATCGTCGCCCATGGTCCCACCCGGGTAGAAGCGGAAGGTCACCCGGCCGTCGGTCCGCTCGGCGATCTCGTCCGCGGCTTTTCGAGCCTCGTTCATCCAGAAGGATCCGTCGGGAGCGATGGTGGCGATCTTGAGCTGGGCCGCGCCGGCGATCTGGGCGGCGGTCGCGAGGGCGATGGTGGTGAGGATCACGGCTCGTCGCATGGGCTTACTCCGCGAAGTAGTCTTGGGAATCGGCGAGCAAGCGGCGAGCCTGCTCCTGGGCCAGGGTGTTGGTGAGCACGTAGCCCGGAACCTCCGGGTCGGCGGCGATGACCTCTTCAAGCAACCGGTCGTGGAGCTCCCGGTCGAAGACCAGACGGGCGTACTCCTGGGCGAAAAGGACCTTGGCCATGAGGTCCCTTCCCTGAGCGAGCTCGATGGAACGTTCGAAGTCCGCCCGCCCCTGTTCCGGCCTGCCGCCGAGGGCCGCCGGGATGATGCTGTTGAGAACACCGAGGTAGGTGTAGGCAGCCCCGTTCCGATAGTCGCCGTCGATGGCCACCACTCGCTTCATCATGGCCTCGACCCGGGCCTTGTCCGCCACCGCCGTCCAGTCGCCGCGGTTGACCTGTACCCACGTCGCCCACGACGCACCGGCGGCAAAGAGAGCCGAGACGTTCTTGGCCTGAACCTGGTTGATGATGGTTTCGAACTCGTCGAAGGGGAGCCGCCACGAGTCGCAGGTGGCGGAATCGGCACGGCAAAGGCCCTGCCAGCCGTATCGCCGGCTCCGCTCGGCGAGCTTGGCCGCCCGCGGCTGGTCGTCGACGAAGACCGAGGCGTAGCTCGAGTAGAGCTGGGCGCCGGCCACCAGCAGGCCCGAGTTGTCGGGATCTCCGGCGATCAGCGCGTCCACCATCAGGAGATAGGCCGGGGCGCCGAGGCGAACGGTTTCCGGGTCATCGTGGTCGAGCACCGCCGAGGTCAAACCCGCAGTCGCGCGCTGGGTGACGGGTGCGATGACGGCGGAGCAGCCGACAACCGAGGCCAGGCCGCCGATCATGACGATCGCCAGGATGAGTGTCGGAAGCAGGCTGGCAGCGTTTCGTCGCACTGGTGTTCTCCTCGGACGGGCTGTCACCCGAAGCGGCCGGATTGTACCCTAGGATATATACGAACCAACGGAAAAAGCATCACTCATAAGAAGGGGTTTTTCAGGGAGGGGATCAGTTGCCCGCAGACCCGAAACCACCCTTGAGGGGACCCGCAGTCGCCCCGGCTCTGGTGATGGAGAAACTCGAGCCCGAGTGGGAACCGGTCTGTCCGCCCGTCCCCTGGTTCGTGATGATGGTCTGACCGCTGGCGGGGTCGGTGAGCATCCGCACTCGGGCGGCCCGGTAGCTTCCCGCGACCCGGTAGGGTCTGCCGGTGTACAAACTCAAAATACGCGACACGTAGTTCCTGGTTTCCTTGTAGGGCGGAATTCCGCGGTACTTGGAGACCGCCCCCTCCCCCGCGTTGTACGCCGCCAGCGCCAACTGCAGATTGCCGCGGTACTGATCGACGAGGCGCGAGAACTCGCGCATCCCGCCGCGGACGTTCTGCCGGGGATCGAATGGGTCGTCGACGCCGAGCCGCCGGGCCGTCGAAGGCATGAGTTGCATCAGACCCATGGCTCCCTTGTGGCTGATCGCCTTGGGGTTGTAGCCGGACTCCACCCGAACCAGCGCGTCCATCAGCTTGGGATCGAGGCCGTGCTCGACGCTCATCTGACGGACGAGCTCGCGCACCCCCGTCGTCGACGACAGGGCCGCCCCGACCACCGGAGCCGAAGGACCGGTAGCCCACGCCGCCGTCGCGACAACGAGAATCGCCGCACAGCTCCCCAGAGAACGTATCAACGCCACGCTACTATTATGACAGATTCACTGACCAGGAGGTCCATGACCCGTGTCTTTCATGCCGAACGACCCGACATCCGAGATCGCCGCCAGGATGCGCGCGGCTGACATGCCCGAATCCGCCATCCGCACCTTCGCGTTCCATGTGGACCGCTTCCTTTCCGGCGATTCGGGCGCGCTGAGCCGCGATCAGCTGATCCCTGTCGGCTCCATCGCCGACGCCGGGGTCCCGGACGGGACCGGCGAATCAGACCCGCACCTGCTTCGCCGGGCGGCAGTGATCAAGCTCAACGGCGGTCTCGGGACGGGCATGGGCCTGCGACGCGCCAAGTCGTTGATCGAGGTACGGCCGGGGCTCTCGTTCCTCGACCTCATCGTCCATCAGATCCTCGCTCTCAGAGAACGCTTCGATACCAACCTCCCGCTCCTGCTCATGAACAGCTTCCGCACCGCCGAAGAGACCGCCGACGCCCTGGCCTGCTACCCGGAGCTCGCCCAGGAGGGCTTCCCCGCGGGTTTCCTTCAGCACCGCGTTCCGAAGCTTCTCGCAACCAACGGATCGCCCGTCACGTGGCCTGCCGAGCCCGAGCTCGAGTGGTGCCCACCCGGCCACGGCGACCTCTACACCGCCCTCGTCACCTCCGGCGTGCTCGACACGCTGCTCGCCGCAGGGATCGAGTTCGCCTTCGTGTCGAACTCCGACAATCTCGGCGCCGTGCTCGACCCCCGGTTGCTCGCACACATGGTCGAGAGCGGGTCGGACTTCATGATGGAGGTGGCTGACCGCACCCCCGCCGACCGCAAAGGCGGCCACCTCTGCCGTCTCGCCGACGGTCGGTTGGCGCTCCGCGAGTCGGCTCAATGTCCGCCTGCAGAGAGGGATGAGTTCCAGGACATCGGACGCTACCGGTACTTCAACACCAACAACCTCTGGTTCTCCCTGCCCGCGCTGGCGGAGCTGCTGGATCGCCATGACGGCATCCTGCCCCTGGCCACCATCGTCAACCGGAAGCACGTCGACCCCCGCGACGCAGACTCTCCGGCGGTCGTCCAGCTCGAGACCGCCATGGGCGCGGCGATCTCGCTCTTCGACCACGCCACCGCCATTCGGGTGCCGCGGCGTCGATTTTCGCCAGTGAAGAACACCGATGACCTGCTCGCGGTCCGTTCGGACGCTTATGAGGTCACTCCAGACGGCCTCGTCGTGCTGGCGGAGCACCGCTCCTCGCCCCCGACGGTGCGTCTCGATCCACGTTTCCACAAGCATCTCGAGGACTTCGAACGCCGGTTCCCTGCCGGACCGCCATCGCTGGACGGGTGCGATCGTCTCACGGTGGAGGGTGACGTCACCTTCGGCGAAGGTGTGGTCGTCGAGGGCGACGTGTCGATTCGCGGCGGCGACTCCCCGAGCCGCATCCCCGACGGCGCGGTGCTCAGGAGCGAGCACCGGGCGTAGGTCTGCTCCGTGTCAGCGTCACCGGGCACTTTGTGGGTTGTATGCATCAGCAGAGCTGATTCCGGCCTGAACGCGATCGTTTTGTACACGGATAAACGCGAATCTCGGCGTAGACCTGGTTGCCTAAAAATCCCCTGACCGCGCTCGCGGGGTTTTCTGACACGGATTCCACGGATTTCGCGGATCCATCGCATGATTGAGCCATCGCAGGTGACTTCGAGGTCTACGTGCACCACGTCGAGCTCCTGAAGAGCACGAGCACGTGCGAACAGCGCGACCGCCTACATCGGCGTTCCGGCGGGGCGTGCCATGCACGACATTGTGCTTGGACACCAAACCGGTCGAGAGCGCCCGTGCACAATGCGTGCTTGGCAACCCACGAAGAGCGCACCCAGGGTGCGATATCGAGGCCTGCAAGCAGGCCGCCGCTCGCCCATCGGCATGTACAATGCCCCGTCGGAAAGAGGAGGACCCATGGCAGGAACAGCGACCGACGACACTCCGAAGAACCCGCTCCGCGAGATCGTTCAACCCTTCATCGACCTGGTCCACGCACCGCGCGCGCTCTGGGGGGTCAACCTGGCCTACGTTCTCGAGGGCACCGCCTACTTCGGCGTTCTCAGCTATCTGGCCATCTACTTTTCCGACTATGTCTTTCAGGCGGTTCCAAACCCCGATGTTCCTGCGGGCCTCATGGTCGGCGTTCTCACTGCCGGAATCACCCTCTCCATGTTCTTCCTCGGCTTCGTCGCCGACAAGTTCGGCGTTCGAAGAGCCCTCATCTGGGCCTTCCTCGCCCTTCTTGCCGGCAGACTGCTGATCGCCGGCGCCGGCTATGTCTTCGAGCCCGCCGGTCTTTGGTCGACCCTCCACCTCGTCACCATGGCCGGCATCGTGTTCATCGTCATCGGCTATGGCATGTACCAGCCGGCGGCCTATACCGCGGTCAAACAATTCACCAATCCAAAAACGGCGGGAATGGCGTTCGCCATGCTCTACGCCCTGATGAACCTCGGCGGCTGGTTGCCGAGCTTCGCCTTCCTGCTGCGCGACGACGACTACCTCGGCATCGGCATCGGCGGTGTCTTCTGGGTGTATGCGGCAATGACCGTTGCAGCACTCGTGATCACGATCGCCTTGCTCAGCAAGAAGACAGTCGCCACCGCCATCGCCACCGCCAAGGCCGAGACCGCCGCCATCAAGGCCGAGGAGGCCGGCGAAGAGGCCCCGAGCGGGGAGACGACCGACGCCGCGCCGGCGAACGAGGACAAGCCCGAGGGTTTCGTCGCCGGCGTCAAAGACTGGATCGTCAACCACCCGTTCACCGACCTCAAGTTCACTTTTTTCATTTTCGCCCTGATCCCGGTGCAGACTCTCTTTGCCTACAACTGGCTGGTGTTGCCGGTCTACATCAACCGCTCCTATTCGGGATGGATCGGCGAGTACTTCGAGATCGCCGCCAACTTCAACCCGATCCTGATCTTCATCTTCGCCCCGATTGTCGCGGCGCTGACCCAGAAGCGAAAGGTCTACAACATGATGATTGCCGGCACCTTCATCATGGCGGCGCCTGCCTTCTTCCTCGCCTTCGGCACCAACGGATACCTGCTCTTCGCCTACTTGCTGATCATGACCATCGGCGAGGCCATGTGGCAGCCGCGCTTCCTGCAGTACGCCGCTGAGATTGCTCCCGAGGGGCGAACAGGGGTCTACATGGGTGTCGCCCAGTTCCCGTGGTTCCTCACCAAGCTCATCGTTCCGCTCTACTCGGGAACGCTCATTGCCAGGTACGTACCGGCCGAAGGATTCAAGAATCCCGAGCAACTGTGGTTGATCTCGGCCTGCATCGCCATGCTGTCCACCGTCCTGCTCGTACTGGCCAGAGGTTGGATCGGTAAGGACTTCAAAACCAAGGCCGATGACTAGCCCGAAGTTTTCATGAGCGATCTACTGCGGCCGACGATGCATCCGCGCCGGTCGAGTTTTCTCATCTTTGGGCGCGGAGGCATACGTGACGGTATGTTGAGCACCCAAAGATGAGAAAACTCGACTGACATCGGCGCCTCGCCGGCCTCGCGACGAAAACTCATGAATACTTCGGGCAGTTGACAGCGGCGAATTGGATTGGTAGATTCCTGGTCCCCAATACGGGGGCTGAGCGGGAGTAACTCAGCGGTAGAGTGCAACCTTGCCAAGGTTGACGTCGCGGGTTCAAATCCCGTCTCCCGCTCCAAAGTATCGATACCGACCCGGCCTGACGGCCGGGTCTTTCGCGTCGGATCAGTCCGTGCACACCGCCCGGTGGCCGACGGAGAACTGGCCCAGAGCCTGGTGCTGGACCTCGATGATGGCCGAGGGAACAAAGAGCGAATTGACGATCAGCTCCACGACCCCGAAGTCAACATCCGGGGGCAACAGGTCGTGGACCGGGATCTTCAGCGCGTACTCGTCGGTTCGGATCTCGAAGGAGCTGATGAACTCGCCGGCCTCCGAGTAGACGTTTCCGATGACTGTCGCCAGATCTGCGGGCTGGCTTCCCTGGGGACCGTTGACCATCATGGTCAGCACGGTGCCGCCGTCTCCGGCGAAGCGGAGGAACCTGGCGCTCCACCTGGTGCAGAAGTCGTCGAGAATGAAGCCGTTCCCACCCACCGCGAAGGCATTTTCCGTGTCCATCTGGAAATAATCCACGCTGACGTCGCTCAACGCGGTCATTCGCAGAAAGCCCCGCGTGTAGCCGTCCAAATCCATGGGCAGGTTCGGCACGTGCTTGACCGCGACGGTCTGAACCTCCCGCGGCTCGAGGTCGTAGGTCTCGGTGGTCTGCAGCTCGAAGGAGACGTTGAAGAACTCCACCTGAACCCGAGTCGGCAGCCCCGCTTGGTTGCGGATGGCGAAGTAGGTGGACTCACCGTCGTGGAGCCGGTCGGCCTCGTAATAGGGAATGAACCACTGGCCCTGGGCGGGCCGGTTGCCCTTGCGATCGGCAACGACGAGACCGCCCGCCTCCCGAGCACCGCTGTCGAGGGCGGGAAGCGCCGCCGGTTGCTCGTTGATGTCAACGACCACGGATGCATTTGCGACGCCCGCGACCACCAGCGCGACCGCCAGAAAACGTCCTCGATACCTCATTGTCACTCTCCTCGGCCCGACGGGCCTCGTGCTGTCGCCACAACGGTCATCGGACGGAAACACCTCGATCTTTCAACACCGAAAACACCTGCTTCTGATCCGCCTTCTCCACCCGAACCTCGCCCGAGACCTCATCGGTCAAGTGGAGCTTCCAGAACCGCCGCACCGGGTTGGTCTCGGTGAGTGGTTTGAAGAACGTGAAACCGAAGCGAATCGGAACGATATGACTCAACTCGTCGATCCGGAAGACCTCGCCGAATTCCTGGGGATCGTCGTTGTCGAGGCGGCGTTTCTCCATCGCGCGCTCGGTCAACCGGTACTCCCAGCGGTTGAGAACCATCGGAACGAGAGAAATGACGTAGCCGAAGGCGCCCACGCACAGCGCCAACACTCCCGCCATTGAGTGAAAAACGAAGTGGGCCAGCCCGATCATCGCAAGGAAAACCACAGCGACCCAGAGCAGAATGATCGGATGCATCTTGCGCGCGGTCCATCGGCAGAGAGCCTCGGAGTCTTCACCCACGACATCCCTCCTCATATCAGCCCGTTCATCCGTCGAACCCTGTCGAGCCTTTGAGTGATCTTCGACGGCCTGCGGAAGTGGCACTCCTCCACCTCGGACTTCTTGCCGAGAAGATAGCGGCCGAACCGGCGGATCTCGTCGAATACTCTCACGGTGGCGCCCCCATGCTATCAGTGGCCGATCCGCGGTTGTTGCGGTGGGCTGGTTTGAGCGATCGATCCCGATCCCGTTCCCGATGCGATGTCCGCGTCCGCGTCCGCGTCCGCGGCAGGCGGCGACCACGTCACCAGGCACCCGCGGTGGGCCAAGGCCCACCCACCCGGTCACCCGACCCGGATCAGGACACCCTCGGAGACTCCAGCGCCGTAGGGTGGGCCTTGGCCCACCAGATCGCGTTCCGGGTTCCCTCCTCCAGGTCAGAAGCGGGCCGTCGTCCCGGGCACGCTCCCGCACACCGACGACGCACCAGATTCCCACCACGACTCAATGCCCAGCTACAGGCTTCGCTTTCAGCTTCGCCCGGCCACGGGAGCTCGGCGGTTCAATCGAAGGCCGTGAACCCGGTCCTTGACCGTCAAGGGACCCTGGCATAGAATGCCGCTCCCTGAGGCGACGTCGCCAAGTGGTAAGGCAGGGGCCTGCAAAGCCCTTATCCCCGGTTCGAATCCGGGCGTCGCCTCCAAACTCAGACACAGAAAAACCCGCCCGATTGGGCGGGTTTCTTGATCTGAGTCGTGTCCGACGCTACTCGGCATCTTCGGCTTTGGTCTTTGCCTTGGGTTTCGCCTTGGGTTTCGCCTTGGGCTTTGCCTTGGTCTCTGCTTTGGGCTTCGCCTTGGCCTTCGGTTTGGCCTTCGCCTTGGTCGCCTTCTTGGCCGGCTTCTTCTTCTCGGTGATCGGCTTGAGGGCCGCTTGGAGCTGGGCCCCGAACCCGGTCATCGCGGTCTCGGAGCTTCCCTTGTCCATGTAGCCGGCGTACTCCGCCCGTTCCTGATCGCGTTTGTAGGCGCGAACCGAGAGACTGATCCTCTGCCGGCCGGCATCAAGGGCCATGAGCTTGACCTTGATCTTCTCGCCCGGAGGATAGACCGTCCGCGGATCGGTATCGCGCTCGACACCGAGCTCGGAAATGGGGATCAGGCCGCTCAGACCCGGCTCCAGCTCGACGAAGACTCCGAAGTCGGCCCCGTTTTCGACCACTCCCTCCACCACCTGACCTTCCTGGTACCGCATCTCGATACGCTCCCAGGGGTCGCGATCCGGGAGGCGCCGCATGGTGAGTCCGATTCGGTGGTTGCTGACGTCCACGTCGCGGATCCAACCCTGGACCGTTGAACCCACGGCCAACTCCTCCGAGCTCAGCTCGACACCGGGGGGAAGCTGGGACACGTGAAGCAAGCCGTCGAGGCCTGGTTCGAGCTCGACGAAAACCCCGAAATCGGTCGCCCGGACCACGGTCCCCGAAAACGCGGTGCGGGAGGGGAATCGTTCTTCGACGTCGTCCCACGGGTTCTTCTGGAGCTGCTTCATGCTCAGCGAGATACGGTTCTTCTCACGATCGAGGTCGAGGACCTTGACCTCGACCTGCTGTCCCAAGGTCAACACGTCGGAGGGTTTGTTCACCCGGTGGTGGGCGATCTCGGTCACGTGCACCAGACCGTCCACTCCGCCCAGATCGACGAAGGCGCCGAAGTCGGTCAACGAACCCACCGTCCCTTCGAGCACCGCACCCACCTCGAGCTTCTCCCACGCCTCGGCACGGAGCTTCTCCTTCTCCGCGCGAATGAGGGCGGCGCGGGATACCACCAGCTTGCGCTTCTCGCCGTCGAACTCGAGGACCTTGAAGTCATAGGTCTGGCCCAGATGGCTGTCGAGATCCTCGCCGCGGATGTCGGAGATCTGCGACATGGGACAAAAGCCCCGCACCCCCGCGATGGTGATGTCGAAACCACCCTTGCGCCGGCCCACGACCTTGCCTTCCATCGCTTCGCCGCTCTCCACGGCCTCGGCGAGCTTCTCCTTGAGCTGGAACTCGAGGGCCTGGCGGCGGGAGACGCGGATCTCTTCGCCCACCGAGGTCACGACCACCTCCACGGGGTCACCCGTACCGAGGTCCTCCAGCTCATCCCGGGGCAGCACGGCCTCGGACTTGCCGGCGATGTCCACCAGGGCGACGTCGCCGTGGACGGCGACGATGGTGCCCTCGATGAGGTCGCCGACCTTTGCGGTTTCGGCGTCCAGGCTCTCCTGAAGCGCCAGCTCGAACTCGTTGGGGACGTGGGTTTCTTCGGTCATGGCAGGCCTCGTACTCGCTACCGCGCCGTTGCGCACGGGCCCGAAAGAATACCACAGGATTGACGGCCGGGCGCAATTATGAATTATGACCTCAAGGCGCTCCCACCGGCAGCCAGGATGCCTGCCGCTACAAAACGGATCAATCATGAAGCAATATCGAGCTTGAGCGGAACCACATCCAAGCCGCGACACTTGCGATGGGATTCATAACTCATAACTCAAAACTCATCATTCCGGCAGGCGACCGGCTCAGCCCTTCGCCTGCCAGACGATCCTGCCGCCGACGATCGTCGCCACCGGGGCGCCCTTGATCCTCCGGCCAGCGAACGGCGTGTTGGCCGCCTTGGACTGGAATGCGGCGGGATCGACCACCCACGGCTTCCCGAGGTCGAGAAGGGTGAGGTCCGCCGTTTCGCCTTCCCCGAGGGTGCCGCCGGGCAGGTTGAAGGCCTCAGCCGGTCCGGTGGAGAAGAGACGGACAAGTTGGTCGGCCCCGATGACGCCGCCGTGCACCAGGCGGTCGATGGCGAGGCCCACCGCGGTCTCGAGACCTACAACCCCGAAGGGCGCGTCGCCGAAGTCCAGTTCCTTCTCGTCGGCGTGGTGGGGCGAGTGATCGGTGGCGATGGCGTCCACCGTGCCGTCCGCGATCGCCTGGATCACCCCTTTCACGTCCTCCGGCGTCCGCAAAGGCGGGTAGGTCTTCCAGTTGGGATCGTAGTTCGCCGACGCCACATCTTCGTCGCTGAGCACGAAGTGGTGCGGGGTCACGTCGCAACTGACCTCGAATCCCTTTTTCTTGGCGTTCCGAACCAGGTCGAGCCCGGTGGTGGTGGAGAGACAGCAGAGGTGGAGCCTGCCTCCCACCGACTCGGCGATGAGGATGTCCCTCGCAACCATGATGTCCTCGGCCGCGGCGGGCAGCCCCCGAAGCCCGATGCGGGTCGAGACGGTGCCCTCGTTCATGGTTCCGTTGTCGGCAAGATCGAGGTCTTTGGCCAACGAGACCACCGGTACGTCGAAGCTCCGCGCGTACTCCATCACCCGGCGCAGCAGAAGCGGGCTCTCCACCGGACGGTCGGCGTCCGAAACCGCGACAGCACCTTCCTCGACCATTTCGCCGATCTCGGCCAGGGCGTCGCCCACCCGCCCCTTCGAAACGGCGCCTACAGGGTACAACCGGGACCCGCCCACCGCGGCGGCTTTGGCGAGGATGTACCGGGTCACCGAGGGGTCATCATCCACCGGATCGGTGTCGGCCATGGCGCAGACCGCGGTGAAACCGCCGGCCGCCGCCGCACGAAGCCCCGTGGTGATGGTTTCCTTGTACTCGTACCCGGGCTCGCGAAGGTGGGTGTGAAGGTCGATGAAGCCGGGAGCCACCACCAGACCACCGGCATCGAGGACCGGCGTGTCGCCCGCGACCTCGAGCTTTTCGCCCAGGCCGGCGATACAACCGTCCTCGATGAGGAGGTCCATGCCTTCGTCGAGACCCTGGGACGGGTCGATCACGCGTCCGTTACGAATCAGAAGCCGAGTCACTGCGTCCTCCGGCAAGCAAATAGAGAATGGCCATGCGGATGGCAACCCCGTTGGTCACCTGTTCGAGGATCACCGATTGACGGCCGTCAGCCACCGGAGAGTCGATCTCCACTCCGCGGTTCATGGGGCCCGGGTGCATCACGGTGGCATCCGGCGCAGCGAGGGCGAGGCGCTCCTCGGTGAGGGCGAAAAAGTCGAAGTACTCGCGCATGGACGGGAAGTTGATCTTCTTCTGCCGCTCGAGCTGGATACGGAGCATCATCACCACATCAGCCCCTTCCAGGGCCGGTTCCAGGCGGCGGAAAGCCTTGACGCCGAGGCTCTCCACGTCCACCGGCAGTAGAGAGGCCGGCGCCACGAAACGCACCTCGGCGCCCATCCTGGTCAGCAGGAACGCGTTGGACCGCGCCACCCGCGAGTGGCGGATGTCACCCGCGATCACGACGTTGAGGCCGTCGAGCCGACCGCGATGGCGCCGCATGGTGAAGGCGTCGAGCAGCGCCTGGGTGGGATGCTCGTTGATCCCGTCTCCGGCGTTGATGATGGAAGCGGGAACCTCCTGCGCCAGCCGGTGGGGCGCGCCGGAGTTGGGGTGACGGATGACGATGAAGTCCGGCGCCATGGCCATGAGGTTCCGGGCGGTGTCGAAGAGGGTCTCGCCCTTGGTCACCGACGAGGCCGAGGCCGAGAAGTTCAGGGTGTCCGCCGACAGGCGCTTCTCAGCGACCTCGAAGGAGAAGCGGGTCCGCGTCGACGGCTCCATGAAGAGGTTGACCACGGTCATGCCGCGCAGCGCCGGGACCTTCTTGATGGGTCGCCGCGCGACCTCGAGAAGCTCTTCGGCGGTGTCGAGGATGAGCTGGATCTCGCCCGGTTCCAGCGGCGCGATCCCGACCAGGTCCTTGCAGGAGAGCCTTTCGGTCCGATCATCCGCCATCCGGGACCTCCCTTCCGAGCCAGACGCCGTCTCTGTCGTCCGCCGGCCGCAGGCGAACCTGGACGTCCTCGCGCCGTGAGGTGGCGACGACCCGGCCGATGACGTTTGCCGCCACCGGAAGCTCCCGGTGGCCGCGATCGATCAGGACCGCAAGCCGGATGGCCTTCGGCCGGCCCCAGTCGATCAGGGTGTCGAGAGCCGCCCGCGTGGTCCGCCCCGTGTAGAGCACATCGTCCACGAGGTAGACCACCACGTCGTCGATGGAGATGGGCAGCACCGTCTCGCGGAGCACCGGCTGGGTGTGGGCCGGACGCCACGGGCCGATGTCGTCCCGGTACAGAGTGATGTCGAGCCGGCCCACCACCGGCCGCGATCCCGAGAGCTCCTCGAGCCGGTCGGCGAGTCGATCGGCGAGGGGCACCCCGCGGGTGTGGATGCCCACGAGCATCACGTCTTCGCCGTCGTTCTCCACGATCTCCGCCGCCATGCGGGCCACGGATCGCTTCACCGCGGCCTCGTTCATGATCTGAATCATCGCCGCGGGTTGTTCCTGGTCCTCAGCTGCCATGACAGCTCCTTCGACAAAAAAAACCTCCCTGACCGGGAGGGGGTTGATCGACGATTCCTGTACCGACTTCCATCGGGAGTGCATGGTAGCACAGGCGCAGACACCGGCGTGGGAGGGTATATTCCTTGTCGATGACCACTTCCTCACCCGGCGCCGACCGGCTGCTCATCCTCATCACCGCGATCCTCTTCTCTACCGGAGGGGCGGCCGTCAAGGCGACGACCCTGACGGCCTGGCAGGTCGCAGGCTTCCGGGCTGCGGTGGCGGCGCTCGCGATTCTCGTTCTCGTGCCCGAAGCCCGGAGGGGCTGGTCGAGAGCGACCTTCGCGGTGGGCTCCGCCTTCGCCGCCACCACCATCCTGTTCGTCTTCGCCAACAAGCTCACCACCGCCGCAAACGCGATCTTCCTCCAGGGAACGGCGCCGTTGTACGTCGTGCTGCTCAGCCCGTTGATGCTCGGCGAGAAGATCCGCCGGCGACAGCTCGTCACCATGGCCGTCATCGCGGTGGGCATGGTCTTCTTCTTCGTCGGCCGTCAACCGGTGAGCGTGATTGCCGCCGATCCGGTGACCGGCAATCTCCTGGCCGCGGCATCGGGCCTCAGCTACGCCCTGCTCATCATCGGTCTGCGCCGGCTGGGCAGCGGGCCGAGAGATTCCGGCACCACGATGACCGCCGTGTGCTGCGGCAATCTCATCGCCGCTGCCGTGGCCATGCCCATGGCCCTCCCGGTGGCCTCGGCCACCACCACCGACTGGACCGCCGTTCTCTACCTCGGCCTGTTCCAGATCGGCCTCGCCTACGTGCTCCTGGTTCGCGGCATCGCCCGAGTGCCCGCCCTCGAAGCGTCACTCATCCTCATCATCGAGCCGGTGCTCAGTCCGTTCTGGGCGTGGCTGGTTCACGGCGAAGCGCCCACGGCGTGGTCCGTCCTCGGTGGCGTTGTCATCTTGAGCGCTACGGCGGTGATGACACTGACGAATGAAAAGAGGGCCTGATCCGCGCCTCGTCAACCCGAGCGCGCACATTCGCGTTACCGGCGGACCTGCCATGTTCACACTTTTCGAACCCTGTCGTTCCGGTCGATTCGTGCGCTCCGAAACGTGTGAACGTGGCGATCCCGTGCCCAACCGTCGCAAGCAGCTGTTTCGGCAGTGAGGTAGGTCGCCGCTCGCCCGAGTAGGGCCGGCGTTGCTCTACCGGGCGCCACTGCTGACCGCCCTGATCGGGCAACGCTGACCCGCTTCCGCCGTTCTGGCGGATGTTGGTCAGAATGCCGGGGTTGCGGGGGCCGACCGCATCCGTATCCGTTTCCGTTTCCGTATCCGTGGCCGGCGACCGTGGCCGATGACCGTGGCAGTGACAGTGGCCGTGACAGTGGCCGATCCCGATCCCGATGCGATGGCCGCGTCCGCGTCCGTGCCCGCGTCCGTGACAACGTCAGTGTGACAGCGTCCGAGTGAACGGTCACCCGCGTGGGCAGGCGACGTCCAGGTCCCTCAACGCTCGCCAGACTCCACCGTCACCACGGTGTGGATCCCACCGCGCAGGCGGTAATCGAGAACGACCTGCATCCACCCTGGGGCGCAGCAGGCAACGAGGTCGTCGAGCACCCGGTTGGCGGCGTGCTCCTGGTAGATGCCGACGTTGCGGAAGCTCGTCAGATAGTACTTGTAGGATTTGAGCTCGATGCAGGTCTCCGACGGCAGGTAGCGCACCGTGAGGGCACCGAAGTCCGGCAGACCCGAGAAGGGGCAGACGCAGCTCCACTCGTCGGTGGAGATTTCCACCACCGCATCCCGGCCGGCGTACTCGTAGGGAAAGGTCTCGAGCACCTCCGGTGTCAACACCTCGACACCCTCGAACGGAAAACTGCGACCCTCGGCCTGTGCCATCTCGCCTCCCCAAAATCTCGAATACCCGAATGGTAGCACCCGCCGCGTCAATGGGTTACGATTTCACTGTGAACTCGCCCAAGCTCTACGCCATCGTCAAGTCCACGGTCTTCGGAATACTGGTCCTCGCCGGCGGCACCCTCGGCTACATGGTCATCGAGGGCATGACCTCCTTCGACGCCCTCTACATGACCGCCATTACCGTGACCACCATCGGATTCAAGGAGGTCTTCCCCCTCTCTCTCGGCGGCCGGTTCTTCACCATGATCCTCGCCTTTGTCGGCATCGGCGTGATCCTCTACATCGCAACCGAATTCGCCCGCACCATGCTCGAAACCGATCTCCGCCGCGTCCTGGGCATTCGGAGGGAGCTCAAGCACATGAAGAAGCTCAAGAACCACATCGTCGTCTGCGGCCACGGCCGGATGGGCCAGGCCGTCGTCAACATCCTCCGTCAACGAAACATCCCGTTCGCGGTGGTCGAGCTCGATCCCGATCACTGCCGTCCTCTGGAGGACGAAGGCCTGCCGGTGGTCCGCGGCGACGCCACCGACGAGAAGGTCCTGACGTCCACCAACCTCATCCAGGCGAAGACCATCATCACCTGCCTTGCCGACGACGCCCACAACGTCTATACCATCCTGCTCGCCCGCCAGCTCAACCCGGAGATCATCGTCATCGCCCGCGCCGTTGAGGTCGATGCCGAGGAGCGCCTCAAGCTCGCCGGCGCCGACCGGGTGCTCAATCCCTACCAGATCGGCGGCATGCGCCTCGCCCTGAGCGCCATCAAGCCCACCGTCACCGACTTCATCGACGAGTCCCTGCTGGGCTCCTCGGTGGAGCTCGAGCTCGCCGAGATCGTCGTCGACCCGTCGTCCGAGCTCGTTGGGAAGACCCTCGCCGGCGCCGAGGTCCGCAAGCGGTTCGGCGTCATCGTCGTCGCCCTCAAACGGGGCGACGAGGCCGTCTTCAATCCCGGCGCCGACGAACGCATCGAGGGCGGCGACGTGCTCGTGGCACTGGGCCCGCTCGCCGCGATCGAAAGAGTCGAACGCGCGGTTCAGTGAATCCAAGGCCGAGCTGAACCCAGCATCTATCTCGCGGAATCGAGCGCGACGATTGCATGCACCCGGAACGGCGGCCTGCATCCTTACCGGAACCACTGCTCTTCATGACTGGGCTCGGCGATTGCCACTCACGCACATTGTGCGAAGCGCGCTCCGAACCGTAGGATCGAGGGAATGCACAATGACGTGAATGGCACGTCCGTCTCAACGCGAATGTGCGCGGTCGCGACTCCGTTTACGACTTCATTGCGACGCGATCGCGATAGGAGCCCACCGCGGCATCGAGGATTCGCATCGCGCGTTGCAGAGTTTCGCTGTCGTACATGAAGGCGATGCGGACCTCGTCGACGCCGAGACCGGGAGTGACGTAGAAGCCCTCGCCGGGAGCGAGGCAGATGGTTTCGCCGTGGTGGGAGAAATCGCGGAGCAACCAGGCGGCGAAGTCCTCGCAGCTGTCGATGGGCAGACGGGTCATGGCGTAGAACGAGCCTTCGCTCCGGTGCGGCCGAACACCGGAGACGGTCCCGAGGCCGGCGAAGACCGCGTCCCTCCTGGCCTGGTACTCTGCGCACAGCCTCTCCGAGTAGGCGCGGCCGCCGGCGAGCATGGGAATCACCATGAGCTGCTCCGCCGTGGCCACCGACAACCGAGCCTGGCAGAAGCGCAGCGTCACGTCGATGACCTCGCGGTTCTTGGTGGCCATGCAGCCGATGCGCACGCCGCATGCGTTGAAGCGCTTGGACACGCTGTCGACCACGATGATCCGCTGCGCGAGATCGCTGAATTCGGTGAAGGACCGAACCCGGCCGCCGTCGAAGACGAACTCGCGATACACCTCGTCGCAGATGACGAAGAGGTCGTGTTCCACCGCAATGCGGGCCACCGCTTCCAGCTCGTCGTCGGTGTAGACGGTGCCGGTGGGATTGGACGGGTTGCAGAGCAGGATGGCCTTGGTCCTGGCGGTGACGCAGGCCTCGAGACGATCGGCGGAACCGATGTGGTAGGCATCCTCGACCCTGAGGGTGACGGGCACCATGGTCACGTCCGCCTGGGCGGCGAAGCTCAGGTAGTTCGTGTAGCAGGGCTCGAAGACGAGCACCTCACCGCCGCCTCCCGCCACCACCGACAGGGCGAAGGTGATGGCCTCGCTGGCGCCGGACGTCACCAGGATCTCGTCCGCCGCGAAATCGATCCCCCAGCTGGAAAAGAAGGCGCTCCAGGCTTCCCTCGCCTCGGGAAGGCCTTCGCTCGGGGCATAGGCCAGCCGGTTCAGGGGTAGACCGTGCAGCTCGGCGAGCATCTCCGGCGGCGTCGGCATGTCGGGCTGGCCGATGTTGAGGTAGACGACGCCGGTGCCCCGGTCCTCGGCGGCACGGGCCAATGGTGCCAGCTTGCGAATCGGGCTCCTCTGCAGCGTTGCCGACTTCGGTGAGAGAGAAGGCATTGGGTCCTCCATCCGGGCGGGCCGATTGTACTCTCCTCCCGCGCGACCTCGTACAATGGTTTGCCCCAGACAACGGAGATCTCATGTCGATCACGACAGCGCTCAAAAAGACCGCCGGCAGCATCCGCCGTCTCAACCGCCGTTCCAAGCTCCGCCTGGCGTGGGACGTTTTCATGGTCTGGGTCGCGCTGATCAACTTGTGGATGATCATCTTCGACCTCAGCTACCTCTGGTTGCGACCGTTCTACTTCAGCTACGCGCCGGTCGTGACTCGAGTCTACGATCCGGTCAAGGGCATCGAACCCCACCCGCTTACGGTGACTCTGCTCGACACTCTCGACGAGACCGAGCGCACCATCCGGCGCAATCCCGACCTGCCGGTCATCGGCGACCAGGCGCAGGAGTTGAGAGAGCTCAGCTACCGGCTGATTACCGAAAAGCCATTCGAGCGATCGGGTCAGATCGTCTCGTACAACTACATCGTCCATGCCTTCGCCGACAACATTGCAGTGACGGGTGAGGCGCTCCGGGTGCCGTCCACCGCCCGCCGCGCCGCCGACGCATTCTGGCCGGAGGACCCGGAGCGCCTGCTCGAGGTCATCGAAAACCTCGATCCGAAGGTGGTCCACAACCTCCAGATCAACTACTACAGAACCTTCAACCTCGACGGGAAACTCACCGACGATTTTTGGATCTTGGACCTCCCGTTTCTCGTCCTCTTCTGGATCGAGTTCGTCATCAGGTGGATCCACGCCCTTCGCCGCCGGACCTACGCACGCTGGTTCTTCTTCCCGATCTTCAACTGGTACGACGTCCTCGGCCTCATCCCCGTGGCGGTCTTCCGGCCCTTCCGGCTGCTCCGTGCGGTCTCCATGTACATGCGGTTGCGGCGCAGCGAACTCTCCAACGTCGGCAAGGACATCTTCACGCGCACGGTCCTGTATTTTTCCAACATCATCACCGAGGAGGTCTCGGACCGGGTGGCGCTCAGAATCCTGTCGGAGTTCCGTGAGGAGATCGAGGATGGAACGCACACCCGGATCGCCCGGTCGGTCGTGGAACCGAAGCGAGCCGAGATCGACAGGGTTCTCGTCACCCAGATCCGCCAGATCCTCACCAACCCAGAGACCATCGAACGTCTTCGTTCATTGGTTCGGCTCAATCTGGAAAACGCGGTGGAGGACTCGGAGGCCCTGCAAGCGATTCCGCTGCCGAACTTTGTCCTCCGACCGGCCGTCAGCGCCGTCGGCGAGGTCATCCTCGACGCAACCCTCCAGACTGTGACCGCGACCCTGGAATCCGAGCAGGGCGAAGAGGCGCTGTACGAGGTTGCCGACGTCATTCTGAGCGACGTGTTCTACGGGCCGGGCATGGCCCAGATCGAAACCCTGGCGAAAGACATCAGCCTCCAGGTCATCGACCACATGATGGACGTCGTCGAGGTCAAGAAGTGGTCCCTGCCCGACGGCGAAGACAAGCGCCCATCCATGCCGTGGGAACCGAGCGCCTCAGGCGCTTGGGACCCGTTTCACGACGGCGAGCATCGAGGCAACGACAACCCGTAAATATCTACAGAATTATGAGTTATGAGTTATGAGTTATGAATGGCATCGCACCCGTTTCCGAAGCACGCGAGTAGGTCCGCTGCGATGGAATTCATAATTCATAACTCATCATTCATCATTTCGCCGTCCTGAGCCTGTCAAGGCGAAGGACGGCGTCGGCGCCCATGAAGTGCCGGCCGGCGAGCAGCACGACGAGCATGGCGCCGCCCGCAACCGCTGCGGCGATCATGAACATGACCACGATCTGGTAGGCCACCGCCTGCAGCGGCGGCGAACCGGCGAGGATCTGGCCGGTCATCATGCCCGGAAGAGAGACGATTCCCGCCGCGGCCATGGCATTGACAATGGGCACCATCCCGGTGCGCACTGACACCCGAAGCGGCTCGGAAAGTGCCTCGCGGCGGGAGGCCCCGAAGGCCAGACGCAGTTCGACCTCGTGCCGCCTGCTGACCAGGTGATCGAGGAAACGATCCAGACCCAGGGCGATGCCGGTCAGCGAGTTGCCGAGGATCATCCCGACGAGCGGGATCACGTACTGCGGGTCGTACCAGGGCTCGACGCCCACCACAAGCTGGGTCACCACGGCGCCCACCGCGAAGCAGGAAACCGCCATGGCGAGCCAGGCATCGACCATGATTCCGCGGTAACGCCTCGAGGTTCGCGCCGCCGCCTCCCGGGCGGCGAAAACCGTCATGAGCAGCAGAATCCCGGCGATGAGCAAAGGGTGGCGGATGGCGAAAACCCGTTCGAGAACGAGCCCGAGGAGACCGAGCTGGACGACAGTCCGCACCACCGCGAGCGCCAGCCGACCCTCGATGCCGAGCCGGAGCAGCAGCGAGATCGCACCGGCCGCCACCACCAGCAGGGCCGCCGCCGCCAGCTCCCAGGGTCCCAGGTGAATCAGCTGGTTCACGGCGCCTCCCGGTGAGCCGACGACGCCAGCGGAACGACCCGATGCGCCCGTCTGGACAGCGCACGCTCGTGGAGCACGCACACCACCGCGCGGCCCGGACGGCGGGCGAAGTCGAGCAGCAGAGTGAAACAGGCCTCCGCCGAATCCTCGTCGAGCCCCGACAGGGGCTCATCCACTACGAGCACGGACGGGTCCCAGAGCAGGGCCCGGACCAGGGCGAGGCGGTGGCGCTCCCCGCCGGACAGGGTGGATACGTCCCGGTCCTCGGGGATTTCCGCGATGCCGGCCGCGTCGAGCAGCACGGCGAGCCTGTCGTCGCCCGGCGCGGCTTTCCCCGCACACTGCTGGGCGAAGGGGAACCGGAGGTTCTCACCAACGGTCGCCGCCAGCATCGGCGCATCCTGGGCGGCCAGCGTGACCTTCGCTCTCCAGGCCGGAAGCTGCCCGTCGGTAAAGAGCTCGCCGGCGAGGCGCCGCTCGACGCCCTCCGTCGGCTCGAGCCCGACCAGCTGTCGCAGCAATGTGCTCTTGCCCGAGCCCGAGGGACCGTCGAGCACGACGAGCTCGCCTTCGAAAAGCTCCACGGTGACATCGGTGAAGAGCAGGCGGCCCTCGCCGTCTCGGGCGGAGAAGGGACCGGCGGTGAGGAATGCGAGCATTCGCTCATTATGAATGATGAGTGATGAATGATGAATACCGGGCTCCTTCGGGACCTCCTGGTCCTCGCATTTCGTGAATCGGCGGTCCGACCGATCTGCACAATGAAACCGCGGAGACGCAGGGTCCGCCGAGACCCCGCAGAGCATGCATCGATTGACCACGGATTCCAAAAGCAGTCGTGTCGGTGCTGAGGCAGGCCGGCGTCGAGGAGGGGGGGGAGCGGGAGAAGGGCAGGAAACGGCTGTCGGATGCGAACGCGTAGAATCGCCCCATGAGTCGCTGGGACGACTACCGCCGCATTCTTCACTGCGATATGGATTGTTTCTATGCCGCGGTGCACATGCGAGACGACCCGTCGTTGGTGGGCAAACCGGTTGTGGTGGGCGGCAGTCCCGACGGCCGGGGGGTGGTCGCCGCAGCCAATTACGAGGCCCGCCGGTACGGCATCCACTCGGCCCTCCCGGCGGCCCAGGCGCGGCGGCTGTGCCCGGAGACGATCTTCCTCACGCCGGACTTCAAGACCTACCGTTCCGAGTCCGCGGCGATCTTCGCCATCTACCGCCTCTTCTCCCCGACCATCCAGCCGCTCTCATTGGACGAGGCTTTTCTCGACGTCACCGAGCACCTGGGCGACTTCGACAGCGCCACCGCCATCGCCCACGAGATCCGACGGCGGGTGAAGGACGAGCGCGGCCTCACGGTGTCGGTGGGTGTTGCTCCAAACAAGCTTCTCGCCAAGATCGCTTCGGACCACGACAAGCCCGACGGGCTGACCGTGGTGAAACCCACCGAGGTCGAGGCATTCCTGGCGCCGCTGCCGGTCCGCCGCCTGCACGGCGTCGGCCCCGCCGGCGAGAAGGCCCTCCACGAGATGGGCGTCAACACCGTGGCCGAGCTTCGGACGCTGTCCCTCGACCGTCTCATCGAGCGCTTCGGCCACTGGGGACGGACCCTGCACGCCTTTGCCCGCGGCGACGACCGCCGGGAGGTCCGCGTCGCGCGGGTGCGCAAGAGCCTGAGCACCGAGCACACGTTCGAGACCGACATCGATGACGAGGCCGCCATCGACGAGATCCTCGACACCATGGCCGATGAGGTCGCGCGGGGACTCCGGGGGAAAGCGCTCTCCGCATGCACCATCACGGTGAAGGCCCGCTACCCGGACTTCACCACCGTCACCCGATCCCACACCCTGCCCGTGCCCACCGCCGACCATGCAACGATCGCCGGTTGCGCGCGCGAACTCATCCGCGCCACCGAGGCCTTCACGCGCTCGGTGCGCCTGCTCGGGGTGGGAGCGTCCAATCTGGTCACCGGCGGAGTCGAACAGCTGGCCCTCTTCGAGATCGGCGAGCACGATGCGAGTCAGGGGCAGAGACAGGGCCCGGAACAGGGGCAGAGGCCGTGACAGAGGCCGTGACCGCAGCCGTGGCCGTGTCTGGATCGATCCCGATTCCGATCCCGTCCCCGAAGCGATGCTCAAGGAACTGTGGCCGTCATCGATGCTCTTCTCAGTGGCCGGAACATGTCTCGCCCGCATCCAGGGCGCCCTCGTTGCTCCCAATGCCGAGCTGGAGGTCGGCGGTCCCAGACCGGACCAGTCACCCATTCCAGTGCCAACTGTTCGGGTTGGCGAACGAGGCAATGAGCGATGTGCGATGGATTCATCATTCATCATTCATTCATCATTTGCACACCCCCGAGCACCCAACCTCCACCGGCCCGGGAGAGGCCGAATGACCCGGTTGGACCCGCGCTCCCGCAGCTGGATCGCCGGTGCGGCGCTGGCCGCTGGGCTTTTCTGCACCGTGGTGATGGCGATCCCGTTTGCCGAGAGCGCCGGACGCGGCTGGGCCCCGCTGGGGCGGCTCGCACTGAAGCCGGCCTGCCACCAGATCCCCGAGCGGTGCATCGATCTCGGCGCCGGGCCGCTGCCGGTCTGCGCCCGCTGCGCCGGGCTCTATGCCGGCGGATTTCTCGGGCTGCTGATCCCCGCCCTGCTCGGCCGGCGCTTCCAGCCCGGTTGGAGGTGGGTGCTCCTGGCGACGTTGCCGTCGGTGGTGGATTTCGGTCTCGGTCTCGCCGGTCTGCCCGACCTCCCCAACTGGCCCCGGTTCGCCGTGGCCTTTGTACCCGGCCTGTTGGGGGGCTTCCTGCTGGCCGGAGCCATCGACAGCACCGTGGTTCTGAACAGCCGGCGAACTCCCCGCGCCGGGATCACGTAGAATACGAATAACCCCAGGGAGGATCCATGAAGGACAATGCCCCGTCCATGATGATGCCGGCGCTCATCGCCGGCGGTGTTCTCGGTTTTCTCAGCGGTCTGCCGATTTCCAGCTGTGCCTGCTGCCTGTGGGCGGCCGGCGCCGGTTTTCTCGCGGCCTTCCTCTACTCGAAGAGCTGCAGGAGCACAGGATCGCCCTTCGACAGCGGGAAGGGAGGCATCCTCGGCCTGCTCACCGGAGCGGTCTTCGGCGTCGTCGGCGGCATCGTCAACTCGGTCATCTCGCTGCTCACCGGCAGCTTCGACATCGAAGAGATGCGTGAGGCCATCGCCGCCAATCCGATGCTCAGCGATCCCGAGTCGACCGAACAGGCCATTCAGTTCTTCGAGTCCGTGGGTCCCGCGTTCTTCATTCTCTTCTTCGCCCTGCTCTGGATCGTCCTCGGTGTGATCTTCGCCGCCGTCGGCGGACTCCTGGGCGGCATGGCGTTCAAGGTCGAGGGCCCCCCGCAGGACGACGGAGGCTGGTCGTCGCCGCCGCCGGCAGCACCCGCGGACGTCACCCCGCCCCCGCCACCGGTTGACCCGAGCGTTTGAGGAGGCACCCGTGAGCACGATCCCTCCGCCGCCAGAAACCAGCACCGTTCCGGTCATCCCGTGGGAAGACGGAGCCCGATCGACCTTCGACGCCCTCTTCGAGACGATCAAACTCCTCGCCACCGCCCCCGGCGAAGCGTTCCGCGGTATGCCCGTCACGGGCGGCATCGGACGGCCGCTCTTCTTCGCCATCATCCTCGGCTGGATCAGCATCGCCATCGGGGTGTTCTGGAACCTGCTCTTCCAGGGAATGTGGTTCCCCTTCATGGAGTCCATGGAAGACTTCGCCGGCATGGGCGCCGCCTTCGGCTTCACCGTCGGGTGGAGTCTGTTGATGGTCGTGCTCGCCCCGCTCTTCGTCATTATCGGCGTCTTCATCGCCGCCGCCGTGCTGCACCTCATGCTGCTCATCCTGGGCGCAGCCGAGGGCGGGTTCGAGGCGACCGTTCGGGTGGTCTGCTACGTCCACACCGCACAGCTCGCCGGCATCATCCCGTTCTGCGGCGGCATCATCGTTCTCGTGTGGACCGTGGTCCTCTACGTCACCGGCTTCGCCACCGCCCACCGGACGAGCCAGGGCAAGGCTCTCGTGGCGGTGCTGCTCCCGGTCGTCCTGTGCTGCGTGCTCGGGTTGGTGGTCTCGCTGACGATTGGAGGCCTGGCGGCGATTGCCGGTTCCCAGTGATTCCGGCGCTGGGGGCGACGGACCAGCGAACGAGGTGAAACGGTTCCGACTCCGACCACCGACGCGTGAGGAACGGCAACTGGCGGGCCTCTGGGCAGCCGCCGCCGTCTCTGCGATCGCTCTCCGGCCGGTGTGGGTGGTTCTGGCGCCCCATCTTCGCTCCTGCACATTCCACCGTCTCACCGGCGTCCCCTGCCCCACCTGCGGCACGACGAGAACGGCTCTGGCGATCCTCTCCGGCGACGTCGCCGGCGCGGTGCTGATCAATCCGCTGGCGGCGCTGGTCGGGGTCACCTTCGTCGTCGGAGGGTTCCTGGCGATTCCCTGGCTGCTTCTCCACTGGCCGCTGCCGTCGTGCGGCCTGCGCTGGACGCCAACGTGGACGGTAATCCTCGTCGCGGTCGTTGCCGCCAACTGGGCCTACCTGATCGCCACCCTCTGAACGACGACGAGCCCGCCCGAACCGTTCACGGACGACCTTATTGAGATTGAATCCTCATTTTATCAGATGCTCAGACGATACCGAGTGTGACCAGCCGTCACAGAAATGTGATAAGATGTTTAAAATCAATTAATTCATTATGAATTGAATGGCCATGTGGGCGATTCGTCAGATAACCAAAGTGACATACGCTTGACAATAGTTATTGAGAACAGCTACTTTTCTATGGTGCATATGGAGCATCGCGACCGGCATTTCCTACCCCCCGATCAGTGAGGGGCTCCCGCCGTCCCGGGTGGACGGCCATGCGCATTCCCAACCGACAAGATCATGAAAATCCGGGGCTTGAATCGACCCCGTACATCGTTTCAGAACCATTGCGAAGGAGGTATGCAATGTTGAAGAGGAGCCTGATGCTGGCGAGCCTCGCGGCAGTGCTGCTGGTACTTCCCGTCTCTGCTCAAGACGAGATGACCTGCGCCGACTGCCACGACGAGGAAGCCGCCGGCATGACCAACCAGATCCACATGCGGATCGAGCCCTTCGAGGTCTTCGGCCGGCAGGTGGGTTGCGAGGGCTGCCACGGCGACGGCACCGCCCACATGGAAGAGGGCGACGCCGCGCTGATCCGCACCTTCGAGAACTGGACCCCCGACGACGTCCAAGCCTGCGTCGACTGCCACGGCAGCAAAGGGATGGGCGAGTGGAACGCCTCGACCCACGCCATGGAGAACATCTCCTGCGGCGACTGCCACGGTATCCACGAGGCGACGAACCCGCTGAAAGCGTGCAAGGACTGCCACTCCGAGGTGGTCGCTCAGTTCCAGCTGCCCAGCCACCACCCGCTGCCCGAGCGGATGATGGACTGCGCCAGCTGCCACGATCCGCACGCGGCCACCGAGGCCATGGTCAAGAGCAACCACATGCGGGTCAACGATCTCTGCTACACCTGCCACCAGTCGCAGGAGGGACCGTTCATCTTCGAGCACGAGCCCGTGCAGGAAAGCTGCACCTTGTGCCACACGCCCCACGGCTCGGTGGCCAATAACCTGCTCACCGCCAACGAGCCCATGCTCTGCCTGCAGTGCCACGAGATCCACTTCCACGCGGGTCTCTTCAGTCCCGAAGAGCACGAGGTCGAGGTTGGCGGCTACGAGCGGGGCAACCCGTTCGGCGTCGACGGCATGAACCGGTCGTTCACCACCAAGTGCAGCACGTGCCACTCGCAGATTCACGGCACGGACCTGCCGTCCCAGAGCCTGGCCAGCGGTGGCCACGGCATGGTTCGGTAGAGGGAGGTCGAGCATGAAAGCACTCAGAACACTCGTGCTGGCCACGCTCCTCATCGCCTCCCCCCTCGCGGTGGCGGCCGATGACGGCGACGACAGCACCTTTGAAGGATCCATCGAGCTCGGCGGCAGCATCACCGACGTCGACGGCTCGGCGGACATGGCCGCTGAATACAGCACCATCGAGGAGAGCGTGGTGGGCAAGGTCAAGATGCTCAGCCACCAGGACTGGGGTTCCCTCGATCTCAAATTCAAGTACCTGGCGGACGATCAGAACGCCGGCCACCTGGACTTCGACATCAAGCGCATGGTGCGCTCGCACAACACCTATACCAAGTTTCCCCACCGGCTCGGCCACCAGCCCATGACCTTCCTGGAGTCGACCTCGCGCAACGGCAAGGTCGTCCGCCACACGGATGAAGATCCGAACCAGGAGTACGTCATGAACTACTCGGTCTTCGAGGACAGGACCGAGTTCCAGTTCCCGGGCTTCCGGCCGCTGACCCTGGCGGTGGAGTTCCGCGAGCAGAAGCGCAGCGGCCACACCCAGGCCTTCACCACCAACCACTGCGACAACTGCCACATCAAGAGCCAGTCCCACCGCCGCGACCAGACCACCAGCGACGGTACCCTCGAGGCGTCCATCGGCTGGAAGAACGGCGTCGTGCGGGCGCGCTTCACCGACCGGCAGCTGCGCGAAGGCCGCCCCTACGTCACGGGGACCTTCGATAAGAACCTGCACCCCGAGCTGCAACTCCCGGTCTTCGACAACCGGATGCAGTACGACTCCGACGTGGGTGAGGTTCCCGTGGACCTGAAGCCGGAGATCGACAAGAGCACCACCCGCCTGGACTTCCGGTGGGCGTCGAAAAACGGCTTCGCCATCACCGCCAACGGCGTCTGGGCCGAGACCGAGAACAAGTACACCGGCAACGAGGCCGAGTACTCCGGCTACGTGGTCACCGCGGCGAAGCGCTTCGGCAACCACCTGCGACTGCGCTGGCGAGGCAAGGTCTACACCACCGAAACCGACGATGTCTTCATCGACACCATCGAGCGGACGACGCCGGCCGGCGCCCATGCGGGCTTGACCTACGAGGATGTCTACGGTGACAACTTCGACCACTGGCGCTACTCGGCGCTGAACCGCGACGGGCTGGAGTCCAAGCTCGATGCCAGCTATCGCTTTGGAAGCAAGCTCGGCACCCTGCGCGGTTTCTGGAACTTCAAGGAGATCGACCGCGACTACTTCGAAGTCGCACCCGGTGAGCGGCAGACCACGTCGAACGTCCTCGGGCTCAGCTACCGGATCCGTCCGGCCAAGGGCCTGCGGTTCGACGGCGAGCTCAAGTACGGCGACATCAACGACGCGTTCATGATCGTCGACGGCAGCTGCTCGACCCTCGTCTCCGACCGTTACCCGAACCCGTGGCAACCGGAGACGCCGCAGTATGTCGATCAGCACGAGACCCGCATCGGCGACGGGACCGCTTCTGCCTCCAGTTGGATGCAGGCGGCAGCCTCGCTCGGTTGGAGCTTCGGCCAGTCGACCCTCAGCGGCCGCGTGGTCTACTGGGACGGCGACAACACCGACGGCGACCTCACCGATTGGTCCAAGGAGCGCACCGCGGCGACGGTCACCTTCTGGTCGCCGGGAGGCGAGAACTGGTCGTGGTACGCCGCCTGGGCCTACCAGGATCTGACCATGGGATCACACGTCTGCATCCCGATCTTCGATGGTTGAGCAGGCACCGTTATGGGTGGCCAGGATGGCTACTCTGATGACCGGCTCAACTACACCGAAGAGAGCAACAGCCTGCTCGCAGGCATCAAGATCCGACCCAGCGACAAGTGGGCTCTCGGGTTCAACGCGGGCTACACAACTTCGGAAGGCGGCCTCGACCAGTTCGACCTGCCGGCCGATGACTACGTGGCGATCACCCCGCCGATGTCCTATGACTTCTCCAAGTCCCACACCTACTCCGACCTCGACCTCTCGCGCCTGAACTTCGACGCCATGTTCAAGCTCAAGTTCACGGAGAACCTGTGGATGCGCCTCTGGTACAACATCGTCGACTTCACCGACGACGACCCGTACCTCTACGACACCAGCGGAACGCTCCAGATCGCCACCATCACGGCGGGCCTGTCGTTCTAGCACGGTCACTCTTCAACTCCAACGCCCCGCCTCCCGGCGGGGCGTTTTTTTGTCGATGCGAGATGCGAGATGCGAGATACGAGATCAATCAGGCGTCGTAGGGTTCAATGTCATCTCGCATCTCGTATCTTGCATCGGCCGAACGCCGCTCGGCGTTCGGTCTAGATGACGGTCCCGTCCGGTATGATCGCGTTCTTCGGGATGACGACAATACCGTCGTGGATGGCCCACCCTTCGCCTTCGGCGTCGGCGACGCCCTCGGTATTGACGATCCGGACGTTACGGCCGATGCGGGCGTTCTTGTCGATGATGGCGTTCTCGATGAACGAACCCTCGCCGATGCCCACCGGAGGCGAGCCGGCAGGCGCTGCCGGGTAGTAGCCATCCACACCCATGACCATGGTCCTCTTCAACGTGGCCCCGTTGATGTTGCCGCGCAGACCGATGACCGAATCCTCGACGGTGGCGTTCACCACCCGAGAGCCGTCCCCGAGCAGCACCCGTTTGAAGCAGCACCCGTCCAGCCGGGCGCCGGGAAGGTGTCGAGGACGGGTGTAGATCGGCCAGTCGCGGTCGTGAAAGCTGAACGGCGGATCGAACTTGACCAGATCCATGTGGGCGTCGAAGAAGGCCCGGATGGTTCCGATGTCTCGCCAGTAACCCTTGAAGAAATGCGCCTGGACGCGACGCCGTCCGACCTCGGCCGGAATCACCTCACCGCCGAAGTCGACGAAGTCGTTGTCCAGGGCCTCAAGCAGCGCCTGCTTGCGGAAGAGATAGATGCCCATGGAGGCGAGATAGGGTTGATCGGCGCGAACACCCTTCTCTTCCAAGAGCTCAGGCGCGACCTCCATACCATCGCGCTCTTCCGGAGTCTTGGGCTTCTCGCGAAACTCGAGGATCTGCCCGTCGTCGTCCACCCTCGCCGCGCCGAAGGCGGTGATCTCCTCCTCCGAGCACGGCATTACCCCGATGGCGACGTCGGCATCGTGGAGCATGAGATCCGACAGCAGGTCCCGGTAGTCCATGCGGTAGAGGTGGTCGCCGGCCAGGATGAGCACGAAGTCGCCGCGGATCTGCTCGAAGACCCGCCGGTTCTGACGCACCGCGTCGGCAGTGCCCTGGAACCAGCTGGAGTCGCCTTCGGTCTGTTGGGCGGCCAAAATCTGGACGTAGCCGGTGGAAAAGGTGTCGAAACGGTAGGTCCGGCCGATGTGGCGGTGGAGCGAGACCGAGTTGAACTGGGTGAGCACGTACATCCGCTGCATGTGCGAGTTGATGGCGTTGGAGATCGGGATGTCGATCAGGCGGTACTTGGCCGCGATGGGCACCGCGGGCTTGGAGCGCATCTGAGTCAGGGGATGGAGGCGCGTCCCACGCCCTCCGCCGAGGATCAGGACCGTAACATCGTGTGCGAGATCTTCAACTCGAGGCATGTCCACCACCCTTGAGGAAACCGTGTCCACCGCCGAGTTTAGCACCCCCGGGAACCGGCGACTTCAGTCCTTCACCGTCGCCAGAACTCGCGGGAAAAGAACGCCAACAGGGTGAAGATCTCCAACCTGCCGAAGAGCATACAAACGGCCAAAGTGAGCTTCACGAAACCGGGGAAGTGGGCGAAGTTGTCATAAGCCCCCACCTCGCCGAGCCCGGGCCCTACATTACCGACGGCAGTGAGGGCTGCGGTCAGGGAGGTCAGGAGGTCATACCCCGCGAGAGCAACGACCGCCGCCCCGAGGAGCGCGATCAGGAAGTAGGCCGTCAAGAAGGCCCAGATGCCCGACAGAATGGAGCTCGAAACCACCACCCCGCCCACCTTGACCGGCCGGATGGCGTGGGGGTGGATGAGCTGATCGAGGGTGGCCCGGAGGGAGCGAAACGCCAACAAGGTACGCAGACTCTTGATGCCGCCACCCGTGGAGCCGGACATTCCGCCGAGGGTGAGCATGACCACCACCGCCAGCATGGCGGCGCCGGACCAGAGTTCGAAGTCGGCAGTGACGAAACCGGTCGTGGTGATCAGCGAAACCGCCTGAAAGGCCGCATTGCGAACGGTGTCTCCGAACGCCGCCCCCGCCTCGTGAGTGGTGAGCACGAACCAGAACGTCCCGCCGACGATCAGGGCCAGGAAATAGCGAAGCTCCGCGTCGCGCACGACCTCTCGGCCGCGCCCGGTGATGATCTTGTAATGAAGCACGAAGTTGATCCCTGCGGCGAGCATGAAGAAAATGATGATCCACTCGACAGCGGGCGATGCGAAACCGCCCACCGACGCGTTCCGGGTCGAGAACCCGCCGGTGGCCAGAGTCGTGAAGGCGTGACACAGGGCTTCGAACGCATCGAGCCCGGCGACGCGGAGGGCGAACCACTCCAACGCTGTGAACGCGACGTAGATGCCCCACAGCGAACGGGCGGTGTTGACCAGCCGGGGCCGGATCTTGTCGGCCACCGGACCCGGCACCTCGGCCTTGAAGAGCTGCATTCCACCAATACCGAGCAACGGCAGGATGGCGATGGTGAAGAGGATGATTCCCATACCTCCGAGCCACTGGCTCATGGCGCGCCACAACAGGACCGATCGGGCGAGGATGCCGGTGTCTGAGACCACCGTCGATCCGGTCGTGGTGAAGCCGGACACCGACTCGAAGAGCGCGTCGCACGGATCGAAGCCGGGGGCAGCCAGGATGTAAGGCAGCGCACCCACCAACGAAACCACCACCCACGCCCCCCCCACCACGAGGAAACCGTCGCGGGGGCGGATGTTGCGATCCGTCGAGGAGCACGAACGGACCAGCAGGAATCCCGCCGCCACTGCGACGAGGACCGTGACCAAGAAAGGCCTCACCGGCTCCGAGTAGAGCGCCGCCGTAATCAACGGCACACAGAGAAATCCACCCTCCATGAGCAGCAGCCATCCCAGGAGCACGGCAACGAATCGCAGATTCACCGGTTACCTCTCGAGAAGGTCGTCGATCCGGGATGCCAGCTCTCTGGTGGTCACCAGCAGCGCCCGTTCTCCCGGCTGTATCCGATCCCCACCGCCCGGCACGACGATCTTCCCTTCACGCTGTACCGCCGCGACGAGAATGCCGCGGGGGAGCCCGGCATCGGAAAGGGGAGCCTGAGCAAGACGACTGGTGGCCGGAATCTCGGCCTCGAAAACCTCAACTGCGTCATCGAGCAGCGCCGCCACCCGGGTCACGTGGCCGGTCCGTGCGTAGTGGAGCGCGACTCCCACCGACAACAGCCGCGGCGAGATCAGCGCGTCAATGCCGAGATCGGCGATGAGGCCGACGAGGGCCGGGTTATCGACCAGGGCAAAGGTATGGGCGGCGCCCAGCTTGCGCGCCAGAAGGCACGCGACCACGTTCTCTTCATGAGTGTCGGTGCACGCGACAAAACCGTCGACCCGATCAGCGCCTTCTTCGGTCAAGAGCTCTCGGTCGGTGGGACTGCCGTGGACCACCATGGTGTGCTCGAGCTCGGCCGCTGCGGCCTCCGCATCGCCGCGCGACAGCTCAACCAGCGTCACAGCCGTCTCTTGTTCGCCGAGGCGCCTGGCGAGCTCGACTCCGATCCTGCTGGCGCCGGCGATCATGATCCGGCGCTCTCTGCCCCGGCGGTGGCCCAACAGCGCGAGAACATTGTCGAGCTCGGAGCGATCGATGGCCAGGTAGATCAGGTCGCCGGCCACGATCTCGTCGTCGCCGTGCGGCACCCGCCACGCGCCGTCTCGCCGCAGGGCCACCACGAGCACCGGTGTCGACGGGAAGAGCAATCGCAGGTGAGAGAGCAGCAGCCCGCTGACATCGCTGGCGGGCCGAACGACGAAGCCCGCGATCAGCAGGTCGTCGGAGAAGAACGAGACCACATCCACCGCTCCGGGGACCGGCATCAATGAGAGGATCTTCTCCACCGCCGCCTGCTCGGGGTTGATGGCCAGCCGTTCGACCTCGGAGCCGGCGATCTGACGGAATCCCGTCTCGTGATCGGGGTGGCGCAGCCGGGCGATCACCCGTGGCACCTTGTAGATCTCCGAGGCCACCAAGGCGACGACCATGTTGACCTCATCGGAGTCGGTCGTGGCGAAGATCAGATCACAGCTCGAGATCCCCGCCTCCTCGAGCACCGGAACCGTGGCCCCGTTACCGCTCACCACCTGGACGTCGAGCCGGTCGTTGAGCGCTGATGCCAGTTCCTTCGAGCGCTCGACCAGGATCACGTCGTTGCCATCGGCCGCGAGACGCTCCGCCAGGGTCGAGCCCACCACTCCGCCGCCGACGACGATGGCTTTCATAGGTGGATTATACGGCGACCGGTGTCAGGGATGAGCGCCGTCGGCGATCCACCGCCGGTAGAGCTCCAGCTCTTCCGCGGGGAGCTCGATGCTGCCCATTACGGTTCTCGGCATCCCACGGCCGATCTCCACGTCGTGGATGAGCTTGCTCCAGAGATACGAGGCCTCCACGTCGCCGGGGACGACCATGAGCGCATCCGGCGCCTGAGTGGAGCTTTGCCCGACCATGGCGCCGTAGCCGGTTCCCGCCTCGAGCACCAACTGCGCCTCGGGCTCCTCGGCCGTATGGCAGCTCAGACACCGGGCAACGACCAGCGGTTCCAGGTGTTCGGCGTAGGAAACCGGCTCAGACGCCGGTACCACCGGCACGTCCACGCCGCCGCCGCAGGCGGCCGTCGAGAGCAGCGCAGTCAAAATGGCCGAACGAAACATGAAAACTCCCTGGCGCTGAAAACCCGAAGGGAGATGAAGGCTATTCCGCTGCCGCCGTCTCTGTCTGTCGCAGGTCGCTGCGGACATCGCATCGGGAACGGGATCGGGAACGGGATCGGGATCGATTCGGATACGGCCGTTTCACGGCGAAGGCGTCAGATGCCGAGCTGGAGCTCGGCGGTCCCGGGCGGTCGCTGCTCGCGGACGCCGTCGCTGAATTCTGCCGCTGAGCGCTGCTTTCTGGCGCTGTCGCTGCCACGGCCACGGTTATCGGGATCGGGATCGGGATCGGGATCGGATACGGAATTAACCGCTGCGCCGGCCTTCTGGCCTTCCGCCGCCTCGCGGCGGCGTTGCCCAGCGTCGCCCGATCAGCGTGGTCATATGAGGAACGAGGAGGAGGTGACCACGCTGCTCGGGCGAGCGGCGGCCTTCTTCGGTGCCGGAAGGAGGAACCCGGGACGCGGAAAGCCAAGCGAACGTACCACCTTTGGCATTGTTGGCCGAAGATCCTCCAGGGGCCCGTCGCGAAACAGAACAATGCAAAAGATGATACGTGCGCTCGCGGCCGGTGAGGCGCCGGGGCGCTCGGGTTGGGGAGGCGATCTATCTCGTATCTCGAAAGGATGACTCGACGCGGAGTCCCGCGTACCCTGTGGTCTGGAGGATCGCATGAGCGACGACGGCCACTGGGATGCGGAGCTTTTCCGCCGCGAAGGCCACCGGATGATCGAATGGATCGCCGACTATCTGGACGGCGGCGCCCGGCAGATGCCCGTGCTCGCGCGGGTCGAGCCCGGCGAGGTGGCCGAGAGCCTGCCCGACGCCATGCCCGAGCGTGCCGAAGATCCAGACGCCGTGTGGCGGGACTTCAACGACATCGTGCTCCCGGGAGTCACCCACTGGAACCACCCGGGCTTCATGGCCTACTTCGGCATCACCGGTTCCGGCCCGGGCATCCTCGGCGACCTCATGTCCTCCGCTCTCAACGTCAACGGCATGCTGTGGCGCACCTGCCCGTCGGCCACCGAGCTCGAGCTCAAGGTTCTCGAGTGGCTGCGGGACGGCATCGGACTGCCGGAGGAGTTCTTCGGCTTTCTCTGCGACACGGCGTCCATCTCCTCGATGCTGGCCATCGCCGCCGCCCGCGAGGCGGCGGATCCCGAAATCCGCCACCTCGGCATGAACGGCCGCAGCGACACCCGTCCCTTTCGGGTCTACGCCTCGGACCAGGCCCACTCCTCCGTCGCCAAGGGCTGTCTCACCCTCGGCCTCGGCCTCGACGGATTCCGCGCCATCGGCCACGACGATGCGTACCGCATGAAGGCGTCCGAGCTCGAGCGCGCCATCGCCGAGGATCGCGCCGCCGGTTTCCGACCATTGGCGGTGGCTGCCACCGTGGGCACCACGTCAACGACCTCCGTCGACCCCGTTCCCGACATCGTCGAAATCTGCCGCCGCGAAAAGCTCTGGCTGCATGTCGACGCGGCCTACGGCGGCTCGGCCGCACTGTGCCCGGAGCACCGCCACGTTCTGGCGGGCGCCGAGCACGCCGACAGCCTGGTGTTCAACCCCCACAAGTGGCTCTTCACCCCCATCGACGCCTCGGCCCTCTACACCCGGCACCCCGACGTCTTCCGCCGCGCCTTCTCCCTGGTTCCCGAGTACCTCACCACCCCCGTCACCGGCCAGGTCGTGGATCTGATGGACTACGGGGTCCAGCTCGGCCGCCGCTTCCGCGCTCTCAAGCTGTGGTGGGTACTACGCTGCTTCGGCGCCGACGGCATCCGTCGACGGCTGCGGAACCACATTTCCCTGGCGGCGGACTTCGCTGCCTGGGTGGATGCCCACTCCCGCTTCGAAAGGGTCGCGCCCGCGCCCTTCTCGGTGGTCTGCTTCCGCGCCGTCGCCGACGCGGACGACGGGTCGGCAGCGGGGGACGAGCTCAATATGGAGCTGATGGAGCGGGTCAACGCCTCGGGCGACGTCTACCTTTCCCACACCCGGCTCGACTGCGGGATCGTCCTCAGGGTGGCCATCGGCAACCTGGGCACCACGGCGGATGATCTCGCCCGCTGCCGCGACATCCTCGACCAGGAGATCGCATGCCTCTGTCCCCGCTGACCCTCGACGAAACCCCAGGCCAACGACTGTGGCGAAACCTCCGCGTCTCGCTGCCGGTGGGTTTCTGGTTCACCATGCTCATCCTCTTCAACCTCACCCAGACGGCGAGCCTGGTCATCAAGCCCTTTTGGCCGCGCGGCTTCCGCCGCTTCAACCGATGGTGCGCCACGACGTGGTGGGGCGGTTGCGTCGTCTTCTCGGAGAGATTCAATGGACAACGGATCATCGTCACCGGGGAGGACCTCCCCACCGACGAGAACGTCCTCGTGCTCTCCAACCACCAACAGATGCCGGACATCACCACCATCATGTCCCTGGCCCGTTCCAAGGGCCGTCTCGGAGACCTCAAGTTCTTCGTCAAGCACGCCCTTAAGTGGGTGCCCGGCGTGGGCTGGGGCATGCAGTTCCTCAACTGCCCCTTTCTCAAGCGGAACTGGTCCGCCGACCGCAACAAGATCAACGCCACCTTCGCCACCCTGGTCAATGAACGGATCCCCATGTGGTTGGTGAGCTTCGTCGAAGGCACCCGGGCCACCGAGGCCAAAATCCGAGCCGGCGCCGAGTGGGCGCGCAGCCGCCGCCTTGAACCGACGCGGCACGTCCTCTTGCCGAGGACGAAGGGCTTCGTGGCCTCGGTGGAAGGCCTCAGCGAGCACATCCACGCGGTCTACGACGTCACCATCGGCTACGTCGACGGCGTGCCGAGCCTCTGGCAGCACATCACCGGTCGAGTGAAGGAGATCCACGTCCACGTTCGCCGCTTTCCCGTCGACGAGCTGCCCAAACTCGAGGAGGAGCTCAAGCAGTGGCTCATGGACCGCTTTTACGAGAAGGACGAGCTGCTCGAGGGGTACTACTCCACCGGCGCCTTTCCCGCGGAGTAGGTCTCTCCGGCGTCCGTGTCCGCGTCCGTGTCCGCGTCCGTGCCCGCTTCCGTACCCGTGGCCGTGGCGGCATGGTCACTCCTGCGTGTTTTCGAGGCAGTCGTAGCCGATGAGCTTGCCGGGGTCAAGGGGTGAAATGCATCGCTCGCGGCGGGCGTCCCCCCCGCCATCCGCTGTCGCAGTTGCCGAGCGCCTTGCCTGAACCGACCGCGCTCCTCGCGCAGCATCAATAAACTGGCTGCACCGACAACACCCTGACGCACCCTCGGTGGGCCAAGGCCCACCCTACCTCACAACCAGCAACGCGGAAGCGGAGCGCGCCGGAGACTGCAGCGCCGTAGGGTGGGCCTTGGCCCACCAGATCGCCTCGAAGTTCGGGAGCCGGAGCGGGAGCGATCCGGACGTGGACGCGGGTGATCGTCACTCAGCTACGAACAACCGACGGGTCCACAGCATCAACGCAACGCTCAACGCCAGCAGGGCAGCGCCGGTCGCCTGGTGGGCGGTGGCAATGGTGACCTCGAGGGTCGAGGGCGCGCCGACGATCGCCTGACCCTGGGTGACGGCCAACGCGGCGATGCCGAGGGCGACCTGAACGGCCACCCCAGACATCAAGAGACGCCCCAGGGTCGGCAGCGGCCGCACCCCGTCGTACAGCCCCCAGGCACGGGCGCCGGCGACGACCGCAACCATCACCACAATCGCGGCGAGACTGATGTGGATGATGAGGCCCTGGGCCAGATGCCGCTGGATGGCGCCGAGGACAAGCTGGAGAACCAAAACCCCGAGCAGCCACACCTGAAGCGTGCGGTCCATTCCCGACGACGATCGGCTCTCGGCTTGAGGGGCTTTTGCCCACCAGGTGCTGGTAGCCACGGCCAAACCCACAATGACCCCCAGGAACACCTGACCGAGCACGCCGTGAACCACCGCCAGAGCGATGGAGGGCGCCATGTCGGATTCCGCCGTGGAGAGGGTGAATCCGCCGGTGACGCGGAGGCCGCCCAATACACCCTGGATCACCACCAGACCAACAGCCAGGGTGGCCACCTGGCGTGCCGCTGGACGCTGGTCCCGTCGCCACAGCCGGATGGCGAGGCCGATGGTGGTCAGGCCCACGAGGGCGCCGAAGAGCCGGTGGGCGTGCTCGTAGTAGATACCGCCGGTCATCTTCGCCAACGGATAGAGGAACATGTTGGAACCGAAGGTGTTGGGCCAGTCGACCACGGCCAGGCCCGCCTCGTTGCTGGTGACCAGCCCGCCGGCGATGACCAGTAGAAAGGTCGCCGACACGGCGACCCGGGCGAAGAGGCCGGTCCAGTTCCGTCCGCCACCAACATCCGGTCGCCGCGAACCGACCTCCGCGGCAACGGCGGCGAGGCCGGCCAGGGCGACGATGAACCCCGGCACCCAGAAGAGGGCCGCCGGCTTCACCGTCCCCGATGTCGAGGAGGTCAACAAACTTCCCAGAATCAGCATGTTGAGGATCGCGGCGATGAGGCCGACCCGGGCCCCGGCAACCCACCCAGCTCCCGTTCGACGGCCCGTCTCCATACCCCACCACCCGACGGTGCCGAGCAGCAGAGCCAGCACGAGCCATGGCGGCGCCATCACCACCGGAAGGCGACATACGTAGGCCACCGCCCACATGGACACTGCCATCCCGAAACCCATCGGTACCGCGTACGAACGGTCGTTTTCGCCGGATTCCATGCTGCCTCCCGATCGAATGACAGTCCCAAAACGAATATCATTCCCACTTCGTGTGTTCACACTCTCGAACGCCCATCATTGCAGATCGACCGAGAGAAAACGAGACGATGACCACCATGACAGCGGCCGACATCGACAAATCGACCACCCGCGCCGCGGCTCTCCGCGGCCTGGTGGGCTCCTATCTCGAACTCGCCAAGGCGCGGCTGGCGTCGTTGGTGGTGCTCACCACCATCGTCGGTTACGTGCTCGCCGCCCGCGGCGCCTTCGACCTCGCGACCTTCATCTGGTGCGTGATCGGCACCACCCTCACCGCCTTCGGCGCCAACATCCTCAATCAATGGCTCGAGGCCGACCGCGACCGGCTCATGGAGCGGACGCGCAACCGGCCGTTGCCCGCAGGCCAGGTGACCCGGACCACCGCTCTCGTCTGGGGGCTGGTCTCTGCGGCCGTCGGCCTCGTCGTTCTCGACATCGGAACCAACCGACTCACTGCGTTTCTGTCGCTCTTCGTGATCCTTCTCTACGTCGCGGTCTACACTCCCCTCAAGGTCCGCACCCCCCTCAACACCGTGGTCGGCGCTGTCTGCGGCGCCGTTCCGCCGATGATGGGGTGGACGGCCGCCACCGGCCACCTCGAGCTCGGGGCATGGATCCTCGGCGGTATTCTCTTCATCTGGCAGGTGCCGCACTTCCTCGCCCTCGCCTGGCTCTACCGCGAGGACTACGCCCGCGGCGGCTTCCGCATGATGCCCGCTGCCGACCCCAGCGGCGCGCTCACCGGACGAGCCGCCTTCGTTCACGCGTTGGCGCTGCTACCGGTCACCGGCGCCCTGGCCGCCGCGGGGATCACCGGCTCGGCCTTCCTCGTCACCTCCCAGATCGCGGGGCTCGCCTTCGCCACCCTCGGTTTCGCCTTCGCCAGAGATCGCGTACGCCTCACGGCGCGCCGGCTCTTCCTCGCCAGCATCATCTACCTGCCGGTGGTCCTCGGCCTGATGGTCGCCGACATGGACGACCGGGTGCTGCGATCAGTCGCCGGCTCCGATCTTGAGCCCGCCCACCACGCCACGGTGCGCTTCGGCCCGGAACGGTGAGAACGCCGCGCCTGATCCGCAGCGGCTGGTGGGTCGCCGTGGCCGGCATCGCGGTCTCGATCCTGGTCGTGATCGGCGTGATGAGGTCGACCACGAGACCGGGCCCCGAGAGGAGCGACGTCGCACCCATCGTTCTCGAACCGTGCGTCGTCGATCCCGGAGAGATCGTTCAAGCCATGGCCCGGGACGGTCTCAAGGCCCTGGTCGACCCCGCCAACATGACTCCCGAAGCCGTCCGTCTCCACAACGAGAACGAGCGCGGCAAGCTGCTCGTCTCCTCGGATCTCGTGGTGGGCGTGTTCATCGGCGGCGAGGCCCGCGCCTATCCGCTGCGCCTCCTGCGCTGGCACGAAGCGGTGAACGACAGCCTGGGCGGCCGCTCCATCGCCGTCACCTACAGCCCGCTTTCAGGCGCCGTCGCGGTGTGGGACCGTGTCCTCGACGGCGAGGTCCTCGAGCTCGCCGTCTCGGGGCGGCTGCTCGACTCCAACACCCTGCTCTACGACCGGCGGCCCGTGGGCGGCATCTCGTGCCTGTGGCACCAGCTCAGCGGCGAGGCACTGTCCGGGCCTGCGGTGGGGCAGGCTCTGTCGCCGCTGCCCGCGGCCCTGCAGACCTGGGGAGAGTGGCTCTCGGCCCACCCCGAAACCACCGTCATAGCGCCGGATGGCGAAACCAAGAGGCTCTACAAACGCGACCCCTACCACTCGTATCGCGGCTCCGACGTGCTGCGCTTCCCCGTGAGTCCCGAACCGCCCAGCGGCCCCCTCGCCCTCAAGGACCGGGTGGCCGTCGTCCGCTTCCCGAGCGGCGACATCGCCTTCGCGCTGCGTGACCTTGCCGAGGCGGTCGGCGCCCCCCGCGGTTCCTGGGCCACCCTGCACGACCGCCAGGTGTACCTGGTCGACTTCGACACCGAGGCCGGGAGCTTCGCCATCGCGCCCCGCGATGAGGGCGTTCCCACACCGTCGGTGCGCTTCGCCTACTGGTTCCAGTGGTACTGCCTACATCCTGATGCGGTGACGCTGCCGTAGAGCGCGGCTCGGAAACCCGGTGGCAATCACCACGTACCGGGCACCCTCATCGCGATTCTGCGGGCGGGACGCCCGCACCACAATCAAGCCCGGACCGCGACAGCGCCCTCCACACCCGCGGTGGGCCAAGGCCCACCCTACCTGACAGCCCGGAATGCGCTAACGGAGCTCGACAGTGGCCGCAGCGCCGCAGGGTGAGCCTTGCCCACCAGATCGCATCCCGGCACCGAACCATGCATCGGGTAGCCCGGCTTCGAGCGCACTCCCCAACCACCACCGCGCCTACCACCTCCCGGCATCTGACCTCACGTACCATTTGAAACATTGTTCGGTATCGCGTCGAATCTCCTCAGCCCGCTCGGTCATCAATGTTTCGGGTGGTACGTTCGCTTGGCTACCCGCGCTCCGGGTCCCCCCCCGGCACGGATGAAGGCCGTCGCTCGTCCGAGCAGCAAGGTCATCCTCTGCGTTGATCTTTCCGACCGCCTCAGCGCGTCACCGGCGGACGTGCCATTCACGTCATTGTGCTTTCCATCCATGTCCCGGTTCCAAGCGCGCTGCGCACAATGCGCGTGAGTGGCAATCGCCGAGCCCAGCCGTCGAAAGTACTGGCTTCGGTTCCGAGGCAGGCCGCCGCTTGCCTTGTCAGCACGGTCACCACTGCTCTCGGCTCCCACCATGACCGTGCTGACCAGGCAACGCTGGGCAACGACGCCGTCAGGCGGAGGCGTCCAGAAGGCCGGCGCTGAGGGCACCTTCCGTATCCGTATCCGTGGCCGTATCCGTTGCCGCAGCCGTCGCCGATGACCGTTGGCCGTGGCCATATCCGTGGCCGATGACCGTATCCGTATCCGTGACCAGTGACCGTATCAGCGACCGTGGCAGGGACAGCGATTGCGTCAGTGGACACTCCCACGATCAATGCCGAGCTGGAGCTCGGCGGTCCACCGGGCAACGGGGAAACGTCAATGGCAATCCAGAAGATCGGTGTTGCGGTATCCACGAAAAAAACGGCGCCCCCGAGGGGGCGCCGTGAAATCGTCGCATAGAGTCGCGGTCAGGGCGTGGTGACCCGGTCCCAGGCGGTGGCGTCACCACCCTCGAAGTCGTCCGAGAAAATGTCGATGTACGACTCGCAGACGAACTCGCCGCCGAGGATCTCGATGTCGTCCACCGCCCACCAGTACTCGTAGCTGCCGTCGTAGTAGTGGAAGCGGACCTGCACGTCGGTCTGGTCGAAGGCGTGGTCCGTAATGTCGATGATCACCGTCCCCGAGGTGTCGGCGCCCGAGTAGTTCGCGACGTTGACCCAGGCGCCGCCGGTGGCCGACGAACGAACCTCGACGTCGGCCTGCTCGTTCTGACCGGAGGCGTAGTAGTTGAAGTCGTGCTTGAACTGGAGCTCCACCTGCTGGTACCCGGTGCAGTCCACCACCGGCGAGATGAGCTCCTCGTCCTGAGTGGCGCCGGAGCCCGCATTGTCCGAGTCGACGATGGCGAAGGGCTCGGTCAGGGCCAGCGAGCGGTTCCCCGGGTTGTCCGTGGTCCAGGTTGCCGCATCACCGCCGCCGCTGCCGTTGTCGACCACCGTCCAGTCCACAGGAATCCCCGAGGCGAAGTCCTCGAGCATGAGGCTGGTGCGGACGAGCTCGCCGACCGAAACCGTGAGGATCTGGCTCGCGCCCGGGAAGGGACCGCCGTTGCCGGCGGTGATCTCCCCCATGTCGAAGATAACGCTCTCGCCGCACACCGCATCCCCGCCCACGGTGAACTCCACCGGAACGGCAGAAAACACCGACGACCCGGCCGCGACGTCTCCGAAGGAGGCCGAGCCGTTGGCGATGGACGTCGTTCCGGTGGAGCCGACGTTCACCGAGATGTCTGACGCGACCACGAGGCCGTCCGTGTCGCAAGCGGTGTTGCTCACGCTCGGACTGAAGGCCCAGGTCTCTTGGGGCTCGACGATGGCGTTGTTGTTTCCCGCCACCTGCACCAGACTCGAGGGAGTGCCCGGAACGAGATCCAGCGTGGGCGAGCAGACGTAATCGGCGATGTGCGGGTAGATGTCGGACATCATCATGCCGCGGTTTCCGGTGCCCGGTGTCGTGCAGCCGCCGCAGTGATGAAGCCCGATGAGCTTGTCGTCGCTGTCGCGGAAGATCGGCGAGCCCGAGCTGCCGCCCTCGGTGTCGAGGGTGTCGTAGTAGCGCAGGTTGGGTGCGTCCGCGTCCACGTTGGCACCGTCGCCGTGGGTGATCTCGTGCGGCCGGCCGTTGGGGTGCTGGACGATGTAGATGCCCTCACCGTCGGTGATGGGCGTAGCGTCCACCTGGGCGTAACCGAAGCTGCTCGCCGGGTCACCGATGACCGAGTTCAGTGCGAAGTCCAGGGTCGTCAGGGTCGCCTCACAGCTCACGAACGGGGACGAAACCACAACGTCGTCGCAGCGAAAGCCCTGCCAGTCGTCGGTGGTCGTCGAACCGCCGCAGGTCGTGTTGTAGTACTTGAAGACGAACTCGGCGCTGTCGCAGTCCGCCTGGCTCTCGATGCAGTGGTCGTTGGTGAGCACGTAGTTGAGCGGCGAGACGTTGGAGCCCGAGCACCACAGCGCGCCCGTCGCGGGGTTGCCGCCGGCCCACATCACGCCCACCGAGGCCATGACGTTGGCCCACTTGCCGGCGTCCGCCTCGTAGCAGACGACGTCCTCGAAGTCACCAGGCGGACAGATGCTCTCGGGGCCGTCATCGGAGCCGAAGGGATCCACGTTGCCGACGATGAGCTTGTCGATCCGGAAAGGCGAAACCGCGTACTCGCTGCGCACGTGGAGCTCCAGGTGCAGCTCTTCACCGCGGGCCGAGAGGCTCCAGAAGGTTCCCATGCCCTTGGGTCCGCGGCCGGTGATGGTCTCCACCACGTGGCCGGTGGCCGAGCGGAGCACCAGGACATCGCCGGCGCGAAGATTGACGCCGACGAGATGAGCTTTGACGAAATACGCATCCTTGATGCGGATGCTCTCGGCCCACACTCTCTCGCCGCCGATCTCCACCGCCTGGTCGAGGTCGGGTATGACCTGGTAGTCGAGACCGTCGCCGACCTGCAGCCGCTCGGGCCGGTTGATCGGCTTGCCCGCCTCGGCGACTGAGACGCCGAGTACGAGAGCTGCAACCACGAGAACACTGACGAACTTCACTGCCTTCATTTGATCCTCCCCGGGAGTGCTCCGAGCAAGCCGGAGCGATTTAAAAACCATATCACGACCGAATCTGCCCGAAGTATTCATGAGGTTTCGTCCTGAGGTCGGCGAGGCACCGATGACAGTCGAGTTTTCTCATCTTGAGGCGCGGCGGCGTACTTGACAGTACGTTGAGCACCTCAAGATGAGAAAACTCGGCTGGCGCGGATGCATCGTCGGCCGCAGCAGACAGCTCATCAATACTTCGGGCTAGGGTGCGGTCATGCTCCACCGCGAGGTCCCGGCCGTCTCGAAACCGTCGGCGAAGAGCAGGGCACTGTCATCGGCAAAGGCCCGGATGACGATGTCGTCGATGTGCCAGCCGTCCTCGGTGTTGCTGAAGTCGGCATCGAGGCGGAACCGGATCCGGGCGTCGGCTACCTGGTCGAGCGAGGAGATGTCGAGGACCTCTCGCGTCCAGCTCGTGCTCGCAAAACCGTCGTAGGAGGCGACGGTGGTCCAGCTCGCTCCACCGTCGGACGAGATCTCGACACGACCGTAATCATAGCCGTCCTCGAGCTCGTAGATGTGGGAAAACTCGAGAGTGGTCCCTCCGTGGCGCGAAAAATCCAGCGCCGGAGAGGTCAGCGAGATGTTCCAGTCGTCGTCGTACTCACCGCCGGGGCTGTCCGTCCAGGAGTGGGACGGGCTCGCCGAGGCCTCGTCGGTGAGAGCCCACGCCCCCTCGGCGATCCAGCCGAGGTTCCCGCCCTCCGCATCGTCGGAGAAGATCTCCGCGAATGGGCTCAGGGCGACGTCGAGGACAGTGGTCTCGCCGGCGACCGCCACCACCCCGGATACCTCGGAGCTGCCGTAGCCTTCGGCCGACGCCGTGACGTCGTAGGTGCCGGCGGGCAGCATGAGGTCATAGCTGCCGGTCGCCGGGCCCGACGCTGCGGCGAACGGCCCGGCCTTGACAACCCCCTCGACCGGAAGCCCGGTGGCGGCGTCGGTGAGCTGCCCCGCAACGTGGGCCGCGGTGGCCGGGTCGAGCACCCAGAGGTCGATGGCCCGCACCGTTCCCCAGTAACCGGCGGCGTCCTGCGCCCTCAGGAAGACGGTGTGTCGACCATCGGCCAGGCCTGCCGAAGGAAACGATGCCGTCACCGCCTCCACGCTCGAGTCGAATGCGCCGTCCGACGCGGACATGGCAACGGAGGCGGCCCCGGCCTGCCACGGCGGCACGTCAAGGTAGATTTCGGCGGCGGCGATGGTCTCGATGGACACGGCCGGCGTGTCTTCACCGGGCCCGAAGCGGGTGTCGTCCGCCACCGCCGTCACCGTCACCGTCTCGCCGGGAGCGGGGGCGGTCGGCAGCGCCGAAGGGGTGACGATCTCGGGGCCTGACGACTGGGTGTAGGGAGCGCGCGCCGCCCGGGCGGCGTAGAGCAAAGCCTGCAGATTGTCCGGATAGATCGTGCTCTCGAACGACGGACAGTCCTGGAAGAAGTCGGTACCGAGCTCGAAGGTGAAGGAGGGAAGACCCAGTCGGCCGTAGCCCCAGTCCTTGGTCGATCCGTCGACCGCGTAGACGCTGCCGAGGCGGGCCCAGTAACCGTTGAAGTAGGAGAACTTCCGCCCGAGGCGGTGGATCTGGCTGTCGTTGGGGACCGGTGGGTCCTGGAAACCGAAGGCGGTGAGGACGTCGCCGCCGTAGCTGTGGACGTCGATGAAAATGCCCATGGCATCGTCGGGAGCCGGAGTGACGAGATCGTCGTCCGGCCTCCAGTCGGGGAAAGAGGCCGCGACGTAGGCCTGAACCGCCTGGGCCTCAGGCTCCGACGCCGGCGACGGTCCACGGTAGGTGGAGTCGCACTCGTAGCCGCTGGAGCCGCCGCAGCAGGCCCACTGGAAGTCGAAGTTGCGATTGAGGTCGGCGCCGCGGTCGGTGGAGGTCGCGCCGCAGTAGTTCTCGTTGGTGTTCTTACGCCACGACAACCCGCTCTCGGCCTGCTTTCGCCCGTCGGGGTTGGCGACGAGCAGAAGGTGGATCTCGTGGTAGTCGAGAAGCCAGCTGACGTCGGGATCGACGCCGTACTCGGCGAGGAGGTGCTCGGCGAACCGGGTGACGGTCTCGGCGGTGGTGAGCTCGCGGGCGTGGATCGAGCCCATCACCCAGAGCTTGGGCTTGTCGCCGGTGGGAATTCCGTTGGTTTCGTTGGTCAGCCGGAGCACCATGAGGTCATAGCCCGGACTCCCACCCGGAGATGTTTTCTCCCACGAGTCGCCGATGTCCATCCACTCGGCCAGGTCCGGGTGCGCCGCGGCCATCGCGGCGCCGGCGGCCAGGGTTTCTTCCACCGTCCTGTAGCAGGGGTAACCGGGAATGCCTTCGGCCTGGTCCTTCAGCCGGGCCATGGGCCGGCTGTAGCGTTCGCTGCGCTCGCCATCGATCTCGTAGAGGAAGCCCAACTCCTCCAGAGCGGCGAGGCCTTCGGCATCGACGCCGGCATCGAGGACCCCCTTCTCCGGATGGTAGGCCCACACATCGAGCTGCTGCGCCAAGAAATCGACCTCGGTTTCATCGCCGACGTTGACAATGACGACAAAGAGGTCGAGATCGGAGGGATCGGCGGCTGCTGCATACGGCACAAAGAACGCAGCAACCGCAAGGCACATCAGCAGCATCTGGGTCACGAGTCGCATCCGGCTCCTCCATCTCCGACCACGAGGTCCGGTCCAGAGATGGTAGCAGCGCGGGGGATCGCCGGATTCACCGCAACGCGATCCTGCGGACGGGGACGCTCACACCACAACCGCCGAATCGGGCTGAGCCAGATGCTGCGGACATCGCATCGGGAACGGGATCGGGAACGGGACCGGGATCGATCGGCCACGGTCATCGGCCACAGATTCGGACGCGGACGCGGACGCGGGCACGGCCATCGGATACGGTCATCGGGTACGGATACCGACAAAACCCCGGATCTTGACAAATCGGACATCGAGGTCCTAATATCTCTGTCAATGCTGACCCGCAGCTCCGAGTACGCCGTTCGCGCCCTCTCCCTGCTCGCCCTGAGCGCTGGTGACGAAGCTCTGCACGCCGCCGAGATCGCCGCGAAGCTGGACCTGCCGCCGCAGTTCCTGACCAAGATCCTCCGCCGGCTCACCGCCACCGATATCGTGAGCTCGCAGCGGGGCCGGGCCGGTGGCTTTCGGCTGACCCGCGCCGCCGACGAGGTCACCCTCCTCGAGGTGGTCGGTCCGTTCCAAGATGGACTCACAGACGTCGAGTGCCTGCTTGGGCAGTCCGACTGCACTGACCCCGACGCGTGTCCACTGCACGGCCCCATGGCCGAGATCCGACGGATCTTCCGCGATCTTCTGGCCGGCACGACCCTGGCCGACGTGGCCGAACGGGCGATCCGCACCCCGGCGCATCGCCCGCCCGACATCGATGACCTGGAGGCGACGACATGCGGCAGGCCGCCGCTGCCATGAGGACGAACCCATGAACATTCAACTCGAGCAGTACAGCTACGACGACGCCATCGTTCGCCGATTCACCCTGGTGACGGTGATCTGGGGAGTGGTCGGAATGCTGGTCGGCCTCCTGGTCGCCCTGCAGTTGGCGGCGCCGTTCTTCAACTTCACGCCGCTGCCATGGCTGACCTTCGGCCGCCTGCGACCGCTCCACACCAACGCGGTGATCTTCGCTTTCACCGCCAACGCGATCTTCGCCGGGGTCTACTACTCCACCCAACGGCTCTTGAAGACATCGATGTTTTCGAAGACGCTCAGCAACCTGCACTTCTGGGGATGGCAGCTGATCATCGTCGCCGCCGCCGTCACACTGCCCTTGGGGATCACCCAGAGCAAAGAGTACGCCGAGCTGCAGTGGCCCATCGACATCGCCATCGCCGTGGTGTGGATCATCTTCGCGATCAACTTCTTCGGCACCATCGCGCGGCGCCGCGAGCGCCACCTCTATGTGGCCATCTGGTTCTACATCGCCACCATCGTCACGATCACGGTGCTGCACGTCTTCAACAACCTGGCAGTCCCCGCCGGCCTGCTGCGCTCCTATCCCATCTACGCCGGCGTCCAGGACGCCTTCATGCAGTGGTGGTACGGCCACAACGCCGTCGGCTTCCTGCTGACGACACCGTTGTTGGGCATCATGTACTACTTCATGCCCAAGGCCGCCGACCGGCCGGTGTTCTCCTACCGGCTCTCCATCATCCACTTCTGGACCCTGGTCTTCATCTACATCTGGGCCGGTCCGCACCACCTGCACTACACCGCCCTGCCGGCCTGGGCCTCCACCCTGGGAATGCTGTTCTCGGTGATGCTGTGGATGCCGTCCTGGGGCGGCATGCTCAACGGTCTGCTCACCCTGCGGGGCGCCTGGCACAAGGTGGCCTCGGACCCGGTGCTCAAGTTTTTCGTCGTCGCGGTGACCTTCTACGGCATGTCGACCTTCGAGGGCCCGCTGCTCTCGGTGAAGTCCGTCAACATGCTCTCCCACTACACCGACTGGACCATCGCGCACGTCCACGCCGGCGCCCTCGGCTGGGTGGGTTTCATCACCTTCGGCATGATCTACTGGCTGCTGCCCCGGCTCTATCAGACCGAGCTGTGGTCCACCAAGCTGGCCGAGGTCCACTTCTGGCTCGGCACCTTCGGCATTCTTCTCTACATCGTCTCCATCTACGCCGCGGGCCTGACCCAGGGCCTGATGTGGCTCGCCTTCGACGAGGAGGGTTACCTCAAGTACGGCGACTTCGTGGAGACCACGCTGCGCCTGATCCCCATGTACTGGGTGCGAGTCATCGGAGGCGCCGCGTACCTGGCGGGCGTGCTGCTGCTGGGCGTCAACATGCTCATGACCTGGCGGTCCAGGCCGCAGACGCTGGCGGTTCCGGTCCACGAGGCGCCCGCCCTGACCACAGACTACGTCGACCATCCCGAACCTACCTCGCCGCTGGTCGCGTCGGGAACCCACGTGGCCAACGTCGCCTACACTCTCGACCGCTTCTTCCGCACCACCTGGCACCGCAAGTGGGAGCGGCTTCCCTTGAAGCTCACCGTGATGGTCACCATCGCGGTGGTCGTCGCCTCGCTCTTCGAGATCATCCCGACTTTCTTGATCAAGTCCAACGTGCCGACCATCGCCACCGTGACGCCGTACACGCCCCTGGAGCTCGCCGGACGCGACATCTACATCTCGGAAGGCTGCTACAACTGCCACTCGCAAATGGTTCGGCCGCTCCGGGCCGAGACCGAGCGCTACGGCGAGTACTCCAAGCCCGGGGAGTTCGTCTACGACCACCCGTTCCAATGGGGATCGCGGAGGATCGGCCCTGACCTCCACCGGGTGGGCGGAAAATACCCGGATCTCTGGCACGTCCGCCACATGGACGATCCGCGCGCCATCACTCCCGGATCGATCATGCCGGCCTACCCCTGGATGCTCGACACCGACACCGACTTCGACAGCATCCCGGTGGTCATGCGGGCGCACCAGATCCTCGGCGTTCCCTACAGCGACGCCGAGATCGCCGGCGGCATCGACGCGGCCCGGCGCCAGGCCGAGGCCATGGCCGCCGAGGTGGTGGTCCAGGGCGGGCCCGACGGCCTCGCCGACACGCAGGTCATCGCGCTGACCGCCTACCTCCAGCGCCTGGGCACCGACATCGCCAAACCGGCGCCGGTGGCCGCGGAAGAGGAGACCGGCGAGGTTCCGGCCGAGGCCGTCGCCTCCGGCGCCGGTCGCGGAGAGGATGCGTCATGAAGCTCTCGGACATCATGGGTGAGGCCGGGTTCGTCACCTGGGCGGAGGCCGGTCTGATCGTGAGTCTCGTCACCTTCACGGCCATTTTGATCTACGTCTTTGTCATCAGGAGCCGTGCCTCCTTCGAGAAGGCACGGCTCCTGCCCTTGAGCGAAGACGAGGGAGGGTGCCAGGTCCGCAGTTCCGCAGTTGCCCGGAACCACGGAACAGCCGAACCACCAGTCACATCATCAGGCAACGGCGGAACTGCGGACCTGGCACCCCGAGAGGTTTCCTCATGAGCCACGAAGCCCCCACCGACGATCACCTCCTCGAGCACTCCTACGACGGGATCCAGGAGTACGACAACCCGCTGCCGCGCTGGTGGCTGGCCATCTTCTGGCTCTGCATCGCCTTTGCACCCTTGTACGTCCTCTTTTTCCACTTCGGCCCCGGCCTCTTGGCCCACGAGCGCTACGACCGGGCGATGATGATCGCCACGGAGAAGCAGATGGCGGCGATCCTGGCCATGGGCGAGATCAACGAGCCGCTCCTGGTGAACCTCATGGACGATCCCAGCATGGTCAACGGCGGCAAGAAGGTCTTCGCGGCCAAGTGTGCGACCTGCCACGGGGTGTTCGGAGAAGGGGGCATCGGGCCCAACCTCACCGATGACCACTGGCTCCACGGCGCCCAGCTCATGGACATCTACCGCACCGTCCGCGAAGGCGTCCCCGACAAGGGGATGTTGGCCTGGGAGCGCCAGCTGAGGCCGGCCGAGCTGCTCGCCGTCAGCGCCCACGTCGGCACGCTCCTCGGCAGCGACCCGCCCAACGCAAAAGACCCTCAAGGCGATCAGGTCGAGCGAACGGTGCCCGAACCCGTCGTTGAAGAAGAAGGAGAGACCGCCGAGGGGGGGGCGTGATCGTGCCAGGTGAAACAAAGTTGACAATCTCCCATCTGCGGTTGCCGGATCGCCGGTGCCGTAGCCGGGAGGAGATTGCTGACTATGTTTCACCTGGCACCTACGAGGTTTCTGCATGATGCAACCGACCTCCAACGCTCCGGAGGCGCGGGAGCAGGTCCTGTCGACCATGAACCGGGACGGCTCTCGCCGGCGGATCCGGCCCAAGCTCTCCAAGGGGCGATACCACCGGCGGCGGCGGATCACCGCATGGGCGCTGATCCTCACCTTCTCCCTGATGCCGATCCTCAGGCTCAACGGCAAGCCGCTCATGCTCTTCGATATCGGACGGCGGGAGTTCACCCTCTTCGGCGCCACCTTCTTGCCCACCGACACCTTCTTGCTGATGCTGCTCCTGTTCAGCATCTTCGTCGGGATCTTTCTGGTCACCGCCGTCCTGGGCCGGGTGTGGTGCGGCTGGGCCTGCCCGCAGACGGTCTACATGGAATTCGTCTACCGGCCTCTCGAGCTGCTGGTGGAGGGCGGGCGCGGCCGCCAGCTCGCGACCGATCGCTCGGGCTTGTCGGCACGACGGGTCATCAAGAACGTGGTCTTTCTCGTCGTATCGGCATTCCTGGCCAACACCTTCCTCGCCTACTTCGTGGGATGGGAGCGGCTACTCAATTGGATGACCAGCCCGCCCACCGACCACCCCGCCGCCTTCGGCGTAATGCTCTTCACCACCCTGCTCATGTTCGCCGACTTCGGCTGGTTCCGCGAGCAGACCTGCATCCTGGTATGTCCCTACGGCCGCTTCCAGTCAGTGCTCCTGGATCGGCAATCCCTCATCGTCGGCTACGACGTGGCCCGCGGTGAGCCGCGGGAGAAGATCCGCAGGAACGTCGAGCCGTCGGGGGGCGACTGCATCGACTGCGGTCGCTGCGTCGCCACCTGCCCCACCGGCATCGACATCCGGGACGGCGGCCTGCAGATGGAGTGCGTCGCCTGCACCCAGTGCATCGATGCCTGCGACGAGGTCATGGCTCGCGTCGGCAGGCCGCCGGGCCTGGTGCGGTACACCTCCCAGGCCGAGCTCGAGACCGGCACCACGACGTTCCTCCGGCCGCGGCTCGTGGTCTACACCGCCGTTCTGAGCATCATGTTCGGCGCCCTCGCCATCTCGCTGGCGGGCAAGGCCAGCGCCGACGTCACCCTGCTCCGCGGGCTCGGGGCGCCGTTCCAGACCCTGCAGACGGGCGCCATCTCCAACCAGGTCCGGATCAAGATCGCCAACCGCTCCGCAGAGGAGCGCAGCTACCGCTTCGAGCTCCTGAAGGCGGAAGGGCTGATCATGATCGCCCCCGAAAACCCGCTGACGGTGCCCGCCGGGGAGACGTTCACCACCGCAGCGTTCATCAATGCGGACCCGTCGGCCTTCACCGCCGGCGAGCTCGAAATCACCCTCAGGATCAGCGATGGCGTCGACTTCGAAAAGGTGCGGACGTATCGACTGTTGGGGCCAACCGGTTCATGACGATGGCTGACACTTCCTCGACGGCGAAGCCAGAAAGACTGGGGCTCGAATCGATCCCGATCACGATCACGATCCCGTTCCCGACCGGTAGATTCGGGATCGGAAACGGGAGCGGGATCGGGAGCGATCCGTTTTTCGAGGTAGTCGTGTTCCGGGAGGACGAACGATGAAGATCAAACCCTCGGTCTTCTGGCCCGCCGTCATCGCCGGCGCCCTCGCGCTGCACGTGGCGGCAATGATGGTGATGGTCTCCATCGCCACCTCCAACGACAGCTACGCCGTCGAGCCGGACTACTACCGCAAGTCGCTGGCCTGGAACGAGAAGCAGGCGCAGGACCGGCGCAACGCCGAGCTCGGCTGGAGCCTGGACTTCGTCGTCGAACCCGCGTCTCCCGGCGGCGAGCCGGGCCTCCAGGTCACCCTGGTCGATGCCGACGGCTCACCGCTCGACGGCGCCGAGGTCGCCGTCGAGGCCTTTTCCAACATTCGGCGGAACGACATCCTCACGGCGACATTGATCATCGGCGACGGTGCCGCGGCGACCACCCTACCCATGCGACGCGACGGCCTCTGGGAGTTCCGCTTCTCCGTCACGCGAGGCTCTGACGTCTTCACCCATCGAGAGACGCGGCACATCTGGACGCAAATATCCGATGAATGATGAGTTGTGAATTATGAATTATGAATTGCGTCGCACGGGACCCTCAGCGCCAACGCAGACACGAATGCGATGTCATTCATCATTCATCATTCATCATTCGCCTTGGCTTGGACCACCACGACAATGCTCACGCTACTGACCACGGTCTTCCTCGCGAGCCTCGTCGGCAGCCTCCACTGCGTCGGCATGTGCGGCGGCTTCGTGGCCTTCTACTCCGGGGCCGACGGCTCCGGCGGCTCCCGCCGCCTGTTGAGCCACGCAGCCTACTCCGGCGGCCGGCTCGCAGCCTACGCGACCCTCGGAATGGCGGCGGGGTTGGTCGGCGCGGCGCTCGACGTGGCCGGTTCTCTCGCCGGGTTCCAACGTTCCGCGGCGGTGGTCGCGGGAGCGATCATGGTGACCTGGGGCGTGCTCGCCCTGCTGCGGATCGGCGGGGTCAAGATCTTCCGCCATGGATCCGGGTCGACGATCTCGAGGTGGCTCGGGCGCGGCATTTCCCTGGTGGGGCAACGACCACCCTTGGTCCGCGCCGCGGTGGTGGGCCTGCTCTCGGGCGCCCTGCCGTGCGGCTGGCTGTGGGCCTTTGTCGTCACCGGCGCCGGCACCGGCTCCGCCCTGGGCGGCGCCGCGGTGATGACCGCCTTCTGGGCGGGAACCGTGCCGGTTCTCTTCGCCCTCGGGCTCGGCGCCCAGGTCGTGGCGGTCCCCCTCCGGCGGCACATCCCCGCCGTCACCGCCCTCATCCTGGTCGGACTTGGCCTCTACGCCATCGTCGGCCGTCCAACCACCGCCATCGCCACGATGGCGAAGCATCGGTCTGCGACGGTTGCGGTGCCGTCGGCCGACGACGCCCCTCCCTGCTGCGGCGAGTGACGCGCGCTACTCGACGCTGAAGCTCTGCAGCTCCACCGGCACGACCGAGAAGGTGAAATTCGGTCCGAATCGGCCGTTGGAACCCAGGCTGTCCTCGGTCGGAAAAACAAACCCGAGATTGCCCTCGCTGGGAAAGACTGCGTTGAGAAACTGCACATTGGGATCAGTGGTCACCGAGGTCGCCGACGAGATGTAGCTATCGTTGTCGGTTGCGGTGTACAGCACCCCTGCAGTGTAGGTCTGGCCCGGAGTCAACGTCACCGGTGTCACCGATTCGTACGTCCAGTCACCGATCACGGTCCCCGTCGCCGGATCCACGACCACCGATGCCACCGGGTTCTGGGACCCATCCCAGATTCCCACCTGGTGCGTCGAGGTCAGGCCGGCCCCGCCTGCATTGGTGTCGGCATTCCAGACGCCAAGCATGGCGATCTCCAGCGGAGCGGTGACCTGAAATCGGAAGCCGACCACATCGCCCGTGGAATCACCGTAGAAGATCACGAACTCGCTACCTCCCACGAAGCCGGTGATGCCCTGCCCCATGGCGGCCGGCGCACATGCAATAACGATCACCGCAACAAACAAAAGACGACGCATCCGACACCTCCTTGAGAAAATGAAAAAAGCGCGTTCCAATATTCATAATTTGGCCGCCCACCGAAGTCAAGGACGTTCGCCGGCAGCGCCCATGAGATGATGTCGCGATGACGCCGTGCGATCACTGCGGACTCCCGGTGCCGGCAGGCCTCGTCGACGAGGGCGCCGAGCTTCAATTCTGCTGCTCGGGCTGCCGGGTAGCGTACGAGGTCATCCACGGTGCCGGCCTCGAGGGATACTACGCCCTGAAGAACCGGATCGACGCGCCCGAGCAGGCCGCTCTGGGCCGCGGCGGCAGCTTCGATCGGTTCGACGACGAGACCTTCACCGAGCTCTACTGCACGCGTCGAGAGGACGGTCTCCACTCGGTGGAACTCTACCTCGAGGGCGTCCACTGCGCCGCCTGCGTCTGGCTGGTCGAGAGCACCCCGATGGCGATTCCCGGCGTGGTGGAGTGCCGACTCGACGTGGGCCGCTCGCTGGCCGTGGTCACCTGGGATCCGGATCGCGTCGCCCTCTCCGACATTGCCCGCTTTCTCGACTCCATCGGCTACCCGCCCCACCCCTTCCACGGCGTCGAGGCGCGCGACATGGAACGCCGCGAGGACCGGGCCCTGCTCATCCGCATCGCCGTCGCAGGAGCCGTCGCCGGCAACGTGATGCTGTTGGCCTTCGCCCTGTACGGCGGCCACTTCCACGGCATCACCGACGAGTACCGGCGCCTCTTCCGGTGGGTCAGCCTCGGCCTCACGATGGTCTCCGTCGTGTGGTGCGCCCAGGTCTTCTACCGCGGCGCCTGGGGCGCGTTGCGAACCCGCACGCTGCACATGGACGTCCCCATCACCGTCGGCATTCTCGCCGCCTTCGGTTGGGGGACCGCCAACACCGTCCGCGACCTCGGCGAGGTCTACTTCGACTCGGTGACCGTGCTCATCTTCTTCCTGCTGGTGGGCCGCTGGGTGCAGCGCCGCCAGCAGCGACGGGCCGCGCGGGCCACCGAGCTGCTCTTCACGCTCGCCCCCTCGACCGCCCGGGTGATCACCGACAAGGGCGTCCGCGAAACCCCGGCCGCCGCGCTGCAGCCGGGGATGGTGATCGAGCTTCGCGCCGGCGACTCGGCGCCGGCCGACGGCGTGGTTCGCCACGGCCGTTCGACCATGGACCTCTCCCTCCTCACCGGCGAAAGCCGGCCCGAGGCCGTGGGCCCCGGCGACCCGATCCACGCGGGCACCACCAGTCTTTCGGGGCGGCTCGAGATCGAGGTCCGCACCGCCGGTGCCGACACCCGGCTCGGGCGGCTGCTCCGTCTGGTGGAGGAGGGCGCGCAGCGGCGGGCCCCGGTGGTCCTCCTCGCCGACCGCATCTCCGGCTGGTTCGTCGTGGTGGTGCTCGGGCTCGCCGCCCTCACCGCCGCGATCTGGTTCGCCATCGATCCGGCCCAGGCGGTGGAGAACGCGGTCGCGCTGCTCATTGTCAGCTGCCCGTGCGCCCTGGGTCTCGCCACTCCCCTCGCCGTCAGCGCGGCGGTGGGACAGGCGGCCCGAAAGAAGATTCTCATCAAGGGCGGCGACGCCCTCGAGGCCATGGCGAAGCCGGCGACGATGATCCTCGACAAGACGGGAACCCTCACCAAAGGTCGCCTGGCCGTCGTCCGCTGGGTGGGTGGCGAGCAGACGAGGCGGGACCTGGCCGCGATCCAGACCCGCTCCACCCACCCGGTGGCCGTGGCGTTGGCCGCCGGAATCGACCTCGAAGGAACCGCCCAACCCACCGAGGTCGAGCAGCACCCGGGTCGGGGCATCACGGGACGGGTGGAGGGCCGTGAGATCCTGGCCGGTTCACCGGCCTTTGCCGCCGAGCGTCTGGGTGCCATGGCCCAGGCGGTGGCGCACGAGATCAACAGCGCCGTTCAGGACGGTCTGACGCCCGTCGTGGTCGGGGTCGACGGTGAGGTCGCGGCGGTGGCCGCCCTCGGCGACCCCGTCCGCACCGACAGCGCCGAGTCCATCGCGGCCATCGAAGATCGGGGGTGGCGGGTGGAAGTCCTGTCCGGCGATTACCCGGGCACCGTCGCCGCCCTCATCCGCACCCTCGGCCTCGACCCGGCCGCCGGCCGCGGCGGCGCCCTGCCGGAGGACAAGGTCGAACGAGTGCACCGGCTGGCGGCGACCGGCAACGTGGCGATGGTCGGGGACGGGGTCAACGACGCCGCGGCCCTGGCCGCCGCCACGGTGGGCATCGCGGTTCACGGCGGCGCCGAGGCGGCGATGGCGGCGGCGGACGTCTACTTCGGTGAACCGGGCCTCGATCCCCTGGTGCGGCTCCTCGACGGCTCGGTGCGGACCATGGCGGTGATCCGCCGCAACCTCGTCTTCTCGCTGGCCTACAACGCCGTCGCGGTGACGCTGGCCATGCTCGGGCTCATGCACCCCCTCGTTGCGGCGATCCTCATGCCCGCGAGCTCGATCACGGTAGTGGTCAGTTCGTACAAAGCACGAACCTTCCTGAGTTGACAGTCCATCGCAGGCCACAGAGGTCGTGACGGAGCTGAGTCGTTCCACACCCGTATGCATTGGTGAATGGAATCGTCCATAATTGGTGTATGTCGGTGGTTTATATCGCGCTTCCAATTGCCTTGTTGTTGGCTGTCGCAGGAGTCGCCGCGTTCATCTGGGCCGCGAGGAGCGGACAGCTCGACGATCTCGAGACGCCCGGGCAGCGTGTTCTCTTCGATGACGACGAACCGGCGAGGCCTCCCAGCCGGCGGCAGGATCCCGATTCCTGATCTGTCGACCGAGCACCTTTGTCGTGCCGGCGAGGGCGCCGGCACGACAAAGGTGCTCAGTACATTGGTGCGCCGGCGCCCCCGCCGACAATCCGTCCTTGAGCAACGACCTCACCTGGATCGAAGCGTTTCGCAAAAGGCTCAACTGTCCACTAAAGGATCAACATCGCATCGCCGTAGGAGAAGAACCGGTAGCCCGACGCCACCGCTTCGTCGTAGGCTGAGAAGACCCGCTGCTTCCCGGCAAAGGCGCTGATCATCATCACCAGGGTCGATTTGGGAAGGTGGAAGTTCGTGAGCATGGCTCCGGCGCCGCGAAAGGCGAAGCCCGGCGTGATGAAGATGTCGGTCCAGTCTTCGCCTGCGACCACGCGGCCGTCACCTGCCGCCAGGGCGCCTTCCAGCGCCCGAACCGACGTGGTGCCGACGCAGACGATGCGGCGTCCGCTCTCAACAGCCGAGTTCACCAACCGCGCGGTCTCCTCGGAGAAGTGGTACCACTCCGAGTGCATGCGGTGGTCCGCCACCCGTTCGGCGGTCACCGGCCGGAACGTCCCCAGCCCCACGTGCAGCGTCACGAATGCGAGCTCGATCCCCCGCCGCGCGGTCCGCTGGAGCAACGGTTCGGTGAAGTGCAGCCCGGCGGTGGGCGCCGCCACCGCCCCCGGAGCGGCCGCGTACACCGTCTGGTAGGTTTCCCGATCCTCGTCGGTGGCGCCGTCCGGCCGTTGGATGTAGGGCGGCAGCGGCATCTCGCCCAGGGTGTCGAGGCGTTCGAAGGTCAGAGGAGGTTCGAAGGTCGCCTCCCACCTCCCTTCGTCGCGCCTGGCGCAAAGTGCGACCTCGCCCCCGTCGGCGAGCTGGAGTCGCTCGCCCTCCCTCGCCCGGGCGCCGGGCCGCAGCAGACTTTCCCACGAGCTTCCCTCGAGCTCCCGCAGCAACAGAAGTTCGAAGCGGCGGCCGGTGGGACGGCGGGCGTAGAGCCGGGCCGGAATCACCCGGGTGTCGTTGAGCAGCAGCAGGTCACCGGGATCGAGCAATGCCGGCAGGTCGGCCACCATTCGGTGGTCGACGCCTTCCGCCGAACGATCGAGGACGAGCAGCCGCGCGCTGCCTCGCGCCGCCGGCTGTTGGGCGATGCGGTCGGGGGGCAGCTCGTAGTCGAAGTCGGCGGTGCGCATCGGCGCATCATACACGCAACAACCACATACGCCTCTGATCCTGACGGATGCGAGGATGGACGCGGAGCGAGCCGGGATCCGTCACAATGGGACTCGACGATCGTGAAGAGCACCACCTTCGGACGGCTCGGCGAGTGGGCCGCACTCGCGCTCCTGCTCGCCAAGGGCTACCGGCCCCGCCACCGCAATTGGCGGGGCGCCGGAGGCGAGCTCGATCTGGTGGCAGAATGTCGCGGTGAGATCGTCTTCGTCGAGGTCAAGACGCGGTCGAGCTCGCGCTTCGGCGGCGCGGGCGCGGCGGTCGGCCGGGAGAAGCAGCGGGCCCTGGCCCGGGTCTCCGCCGCCTATTTGTCACGCCACGAGCTCTGGGACCGCCCGTGCCGCTTCGACGTCGTTACCGTCGAAAAGCGGCGCCGTTTCCCTTACTGGTCGATCCGCCACCACAGAAACGCGTTCAGCACCGATCTCGGAAGACAGATGTAGGAATGATGACTGATGAATGCGGAATGATGAATTCCATCGCAACGTAAAGACGACGTCGACGACCTCGCGCTCAATCCACCTGTCACAGAGCCTCGATGTCCCGGACGAACGATCGTTAGAAGCTCGATCAACTCGGAATCTCAGTCTGCGATGTCCGTTCACCAATCAGAACTAGCCGAGCTTCTTGAACCACCGTTTGCGCACGATGGTCTGGGGGTTGTCCTCGCTCCCGAGACCTCCGGTGTGGCCGCTTCGGTCGGTGGCGACGACGTAGAAGCTCACGTCCTTGTTGCCGTGCAGCTCCGGAGTCACCGTGAAGTGGTAGAGGCCGTCATCCGCCCGCTCCAGCGGAATCCGCAGGAAGCCGTCGTCGGCCTCGTTGCGGGCGTGCACCACCACCGTCTCCACCCGATAGTCATCGATGACCCGCAGGGGAACGATGACGGTGGCCCCCTTCTTGAAACCGAGATCGCCATCCACGGCCAGCTCCACCGCCGGCGCCTGCGCATCCAACCCGTCGAGGACCGTCCGGAGGGCCGCTCTCGCCTTCTCCACCTCGGTCGTCAATCGCGGGTCGGGATCGAGGGCGTCGAGCTTTGCCAGCCCGCCCTCGGGATCGCCGCCCTCTCCCATGGCCAGCGCTGCGGCGATCACCGACTCCGCGCGCCGGCCCTCGTCGGCGCGGCTGCGGCACCACGCGATGCGTTCGGCCAGACCGGGCCGGGTCGGCCAAACCCGCTCCAGGCTCTCGTAGATGGCGACGGCGTTGTCGAACTGTCCCCTGCCGGCGGCCCCTTCAGCGCGAGCCGCGATCGCCGACGCCGCCTGCTCTCGAGCCTCCGGAGCGCCGCCGTAACCGGGCAGAACCCGCTCCAGCTCGCCGCCGATTCGAACCACGGCGAGGTGGTCCTCCCGGCTCTCCGCGTCCCACATCTCGGTGTGGAGCTTCAACGCCCGTCGGGCCCGTTCGAGATCGCCGGCGAGACCGGACACCTCGGAAATCTCATCCCCCGTCATCCCGGAGAGACCGGCGGCACCCCGTCGGACCATCTTGATGCTGCCGTAATCCAGACCGCTCCTGAGATCATCCACCGCCCGGTCCCGGTCGGCCGCCTGGGCAAGGGCGGTCACGAGGCTCTCGTACAGGGCGGCCTCGTCGGAGCCCATGGAGAGGTCGCCACGTCCTTCCAACTCATGAAGCGACGTCCGCGCCGCCTCCAGATCGCCACCATCCACCAGCGCCTGAACCGCCAGAAGATCGTCGAAGAGGTTGTCGTCCGGAGGCGGGGGCACCAAGCCCCCTCGCTCCTCCACCGTTACCGGCCGGGTCAGGCCGGTCTCGACGAAGGGCGTCTCGTCCCCACCCGTGGGCCAGGTGAAGGCGATGATGCTGCCGAGCACAACGACGACCACCGCCACCGTGGCCACTTCCAGCCGCGATACCCGGCGCCGTCCGGCATCGGCTCGTCCCGAGGCCGACTCCGCTTGACTCGCAGCCGCCCTGGCCGGAATGTCACTGGGAACCCAAACATCCTCCGGCACCGGGTTTCGGATGTCGGTGTCCTCGTCGTCGATGTCCGACTCAGCGGGCTCTTCCGGCTTCCCCGGCTCGGCGAAGAGAACCTCCGGCCAACCGTCTGCACCGGTCTCTCCCCCGCCGGTCTTTGCAGGATCGACCTGCGGGCGAGCCGGTCCCGGGGCCTCCTCATCGGAGGTCGGCGGCGTCTTCGGCGACGGTTCAGGAGGCCGGTAGGCGGGATCGGTCTTGTTCGGATCGAAGGCTGACTCCGGCTCGGGAGCAACGGTGGTCTCCGCCGCCGCCACCGGCGTCGACACTTCCGGCAACGCCCTGATCAAGGGGTCGCGCAGCTCGGACGGAGCACCGCCCCGCTCCATGGGATCGGGCGCCATGATCGTTCCGAGCATCGTTTCGAGAGGGCTCGCTTCGAGCAGCTGTACGCGCACCGGAGCCGGAATCCGCACCACCGGCTTCTCGAGCCCGTCGGCCTCGATCTCGGCGCCGAGCACGCCACAGGCGATGACGCCGAGGGAGAAGAGATCACTGCGCCATGCCTCCTCTGAAGGCAAGTCTTCCCCCGACACGATCTCGGGCGCCAGGTGGGGATCGTGGGCGGGGACGGGAACCCCGGCGCCAGCGTGGAACAGCGAGGCGCTGGTTCCGTAGCCCAGGACGACCGCTCGCTCACCGGTGGGCGAGTCGGTGAGAATGATGTTGTCGGGGATCACATTGAGGTGCGCCGTTTCGACGCCCGCAAGACCTTCGATGCACGAAAGAACATCGAGCAGTACGTTGATCGCCTCGGTGGGGCTGATCTCTTCCACGTCGTCGAGGGACCGACCCTCGACCTCTTCCATCACCAGGAAACCATCCCCCTCAGGCGTGAGGCCGTGGTCGAGCAGCGCGGGCATGCCCGGGACCCGCACCGAGCGAGCGGCGAGGGCCATGGCGAGAAAGCGTCTCCGCACCTCCTCCTCGGCCTCGGGCACGGCGCAACTGACCATCTTGATGACCACGTCGCGACCGGTTTCCGGATCCTCTGCCAGGAAGACCGCTCCCGTCGGCGACGTCGCCAGCACGTTCTTGAGCTGAAGCTCCTCGAGAATCTGCCGTGTATCGATCAAGGGTCCACTCCTCCAGACAAGGCGTCTCTCAGTGCGTTATCGCATTTCTACCTTGCCCGAAGGGGCGGGTGTCGTCCGTGGTGTGAGTCACTCGGGCAGGGCTTGCCAACCCGATTGAGTGCGCTATCTCACAGATTCTCAGTCATTGACCGCTGTCGACCGCTTGGCCGGCGAACGGATGATCGGCGAGAACCTCTCGCGAACCCCACCGAGCGAAATGCTCTCGATGAAGTAGTAGTAGTCCCTCGTCGGATCGATCTCGGAATCGACGAAGACGTACTTCTGGGGCTCGTCTGTGGTGCCGGCGCCGGGAATCGGTTCGGCGGTTATTCGCTCGAATGGACCGTCCTCGGTCATCCCCCGGTAGATATCGAAACCGAAGTTGTCCACCTCGCTGGCGGTGGTCCACTTCAGGGTGTTGACCGGCGGCTCTTCCTCGGTGGAGCCCGGCGCCGGGTCGGGCCGACCGGTATTCGTCGACGCACAGGCCGTCACCATTCCCAGGATCGCTACCGTGAACATCATCGCCCACCAGCTCTTCTTCATCATGTGCTTCCCTTCATTTCCTCCGCCGACCGGGTGGCGGGCGGCTCCTCCGGCGATGTCTCACTCGCAACCGTTTCAGGGACCGCCCAGCCGATGCCGTCGATGCTCCGATCCTCGTCCCAGACGTAGACCTTCACGCCGCCGAGCTCCGTTCCATGGCCGAGGACCCCGGCGTCGAGCATCAGCTCGAACGCGCGTCCGGTGACGGCGATCCGATCTTCACGGATGGTGACACCGTCCACATCGACCCAATCCGCCAGCAACATTCCGGAACCGACGGGAGACGACATCGACACCTCGAGTCGGACTCCGCCGTCCTCCGTCTCCACGCTCGCCGAGAGGGTCTCGGCCGGCGCCCCCACCGGAACCGCCGGATCGCCCAGGAGATTGTAGGTCTGGACCAGGATCTGGCTGCGGAACTCGTGCTTGGCCCGCATGACGGCCTCGCCGATGGTGACGCCCGGAGTGGTCAGCTCCTCGAGGAGCTTTTCACCCATCACCGGGGAGGGACTGTTCCTCCACGAAGCTGCAAAGACGGCGATGGCGCCCTTGTCCGGAATCCGCATCAGCTTCTCGCCGATGGAGTCCGCGGTCGGGTGGTCGAACGGAGCCGAGTAACAGGTCAGGCTCAGGACCACCGGAAGACGGGCGTTGGGCGCCAGCGCGTCCAGGTGATCCAGGGTGAAGAGGTCGTGGTTCTTCGCCAGGTCCGGCGGGCCCGTCCGCCAGATGTAACGGCCGCCGTGACCGATGAAGTGCACTGCGTAGACCCCGTCGTCGAACTGCTCGATGATCCGTCGGGTGTGGGCCTCGTTGGCGGGCTCTGACGGGTGGGGATAGATCTTCTCCGAGACGTACCCGCGCTCCGAGTAGGTCTGGGCGATGGCGTCGCTGCGTCGCTGGAACCCGACGCTTTCGTTGGCGATGAAGAGGAGGTTCCGCCGCCACGGTCCCACCGGCGGCGCCGCGGTAAACGCCATCGTCTTGTCGATCACCCCGTCGAGCTCCTCGGGATTGACCACTGGAATGCGCCCGATCGCCATGTCCGGCAGCTCGTCGCCGTCGTCGAAGCAGACGAACCAGGTGTCGCTGGCCGCATGGCCCTCCAAGGTTCGAAAGCTCGAGGTGGGCACCAGATTCCGGTGGTTGAGCTCGGCACCCTCGGCGTAGGGAGTACTGCTGTTCTTGACGAAGCGACGGGACTCTCCGGGGCGATAGGTCCAGTCGGCGTAGTTGGAGTCTTCAACCGTGGTGTTCTTGAAGTCCCAGCTCGCATCGCCGGCGAGCAGCACGAACCGGGGTGCCGGCGGCTGCCAGTTGGCGTGGGCGTGCTCGAGGAAGTCTTTGATGGCGCGAGGGTCGAGGATGCCGAAGTTGAATTCGTCGTAGATGTCCTGGACGTCGACGACGTGGACCTCGAGGCCCCGCGAACGGTGGAAGTCGGCGAGACGTTGAGTGCCCTCCAGGAGCGACCGGTGGGTGATCATGATGTAGTCGGCCCGGTGGCCGGTTCCGGCGAGACGGGAGGGCCGGTCGAGCACCACCTCGTTGGGAACGGCGGCGGCGCCGAGGGCAGAGAACTCTTCGACGCCGTCGGGAAGCTCGACCTCGACACCGTCGTCCCGGCCGCGAATCCTGATTCCCTGCGGCAGGTAGAGATCCACGGGACGGTTCGGCAGTCCACCCACCCGAACCGTCCGATCGCCGTCGGGATCGACGAGGCGGAAGCGAACCTGTTCGTTGGAGACCTTCGGCTGCCGCTCGTACTCGAGCTCGATCCAGTTCAGGAGCGCCACGTCGACGACCAGGTCGCCCGACTCGGGATAGAAACGCTTCGGAACCCGCAGGGTGAGGGAGTTGCCGGCGTCATCGAGGTGCGTCGCGGGAATCTCCAACTCGTGGACGTGGTGACCGTTGCCGTTCCAGGCCACCGAGCCCACCGACCTCCCGTCGATCTCGATCTCGACCTCGTGGTGAGGTAGCGCATCGCGCTCCGCGTGCCTGGGCTCCGACCAGCCGCGAAGCCCCAGCCTCAGGACCACCGTGGTGGGCTGCATGACCTTGGCCTCGGTCCCGAAGATGGTGCTCAGCTCCGAATCGATCCTCGCGGGGTCGGATTCCGTCGAACGCACGGACTCGGAGAGGACGTCGGCGAAGGTCAACGTGACGGAGCGGTCGGCCCTCTTCTGCAGGAGACCGTCGAAAGCGATGACCTCGGTGAAGGGTTTTTTGTCCGCCACCGAGAGCCGACGCCAGTACCACTCTTCCTCCGGTTCATCTTTCCGCGTCCGGAAGCGCACCATGACCCGGTCGGGTTCGAGGTGGTGGTGGGATCTCAGGGCTGCTGCCTCTCCATCCGAGGGAGCCCCCCCAAGAATATCCATCCCCCGCCGTGGCGCCGGGTCCCCGAAGTCGAGGAAGTAGCAGTTGAAGCGCGAATGCGGGTCCAGGTACGAGACTTCTCCGTGCAGGACGTCCCCAACGAAGAGCACCTCGTCGCCGGGTCCGAAGGCGCCGTCGCCGCCGTCATCCACCCAGACCGCCTGGGGCTCCCCTCGGTTTCTCAGACCGATCCCCGCAGAGGGTATCTCACCGGAGAGCCCGGCCGATTCGAGCTGCTCGAAGGTCAACGCGTAGACCCCGGCGTGCTCGACATACACCTTGAAAACCGGTATCTCACCGGCCCCGGCAGCCACAGCGGCCATGACCAGGGGCAACAACAACGACAGGAGAGCAGTCAACTTCGTCACGACCGGGGGATTATAGCGGCACCCGCAAACGACGCCGCTCAACCCAGCGCCAGCCACATCAATACGGCAACGACGGTGACGACCGCCACGACGCGTCCGGCCGAGGGCCGCGGGATTCTCCCCGCCTCGAGCCACGCCGCGAGGCACCCCACGCCGACGAAAGCCGCCGGCAGCATCTGGATCCGGTACCTGGTCTTCACGTGCAGCCAGAAGAACAGCGCCAGGTTGTAGATCACGAAGAGCACCAGCACCCGGACCCAACGGCTCTTCCGGCAGCCGCCCAGCATCAACCCCGCCGGCGCCGCCACGTAGAGCAACAGGATGGAGCCCACGGACACCGCGCCCACGACCTCGCCCATTGCCGGGCTGGCCCCGACATAGCCCGAGCCGTCCCGCCCACTGGCCGCGCCGCCGGGCAGCTGGTCCGTCAGATAGCAGCCCGCGTCGAAGAGCCGGAAGTACTGCTTCGCCAGCTGATTGCGCAGCACCGGCCCGATGCCCCGCTCCCGCACCAGATCGAGCACCCGTCGTTTCAGGACCCGGTCCCGGTTGGCCGGGTTGTCCGAGGAGGCAACCCACGCCTGGTACTCGGGCCACACGATGTCGTTGGTGAAGCTCTCGCGGCCGACGTCGTTGAGACCGACCCAGAGGTTGAAGACCGCCGAGTTGCCCACCGCCGGGGTCCCGGAGTGACGGGAGTGCGCCACCATGGTGGGCGTCATGGTGGCGAGGGCGAAACCCGCCATCAGCAGCACGGTAGTCACCGCTCTGGACGGCCGCGAGCCCCACACCGCGGCGATGAGGATAACCGGTACGAACGGCAGCAGCAGGCTTTTGGTCAACAGGGCCAGGCCAAGGACGAGCCCTGCCCCGGCGATCCACGTCCACCGGTCCGCTCGCGCCACCAGAATCCAGATCAGCGTCACGAGGAGAAAGAAGTGCAGGGTCTCCGGCCAGAGGTAGTGGCAGAAGGCCGCCAATGGCGGGTACCCCAGCGCGCAGCACGCCGCGATCACCCCCGCCGGGCGCGAAGCGGTCAACCGCCGGACGAGATCGAAGATCAGCACTGCGCTGACCACCAGGAGAAGGACCTGCACCACCACCACCGCCGTCAGGGAGTGGCCGGTCCAGATCAGGCCCGCGATGAACTGGGGATACAGCGGCGGCCACAGCGGTTCCGGCCACCAGCTCGGATCTCCCGCCAGCAGCCGCATCGCCGAGGCGAGGTAGGTCTTCTCGTCGCCCCACAGAGCCCGCGGCACGGGATTGCGATCCAACCACCAAAGAGCAGCGTGCACCACGGCCACCCAGATCCCCACAGCACCGGCCGCCCACGGCCACCAGGACCGCCGGTCCAGCGGAATTCCTGCGTCTACGGACACATTCCCCCGGCCCGGACGCCCGTCCCGCCGATGAAATGCGGGGCTCCCTTGCCGGCCGCGTATCGCATCCCGGTATTGTATCCCGCATCCGGTGGCCGAACGCCGTACATGGTGCAACGTCGATCGGGGCCGACCCGACATGCCCGATCTGAAGCCGCAACCTTCGGGCCACTCGTCATCCTGAGCGAGGCGACCTCCGGAGGAGTAAAATCATCGTGCCCGACGTTTCGGAGGCCAAGGATGAATCGAACCCTGATTCTCATCGTCATCGTCCTGAGCATCGGTCTGGGAACCGGATGGACCAACGAGCGTCTTCCGGTCCTCGAGTTCTTCGGGCGTCCGAACGGGACCTTCTGCCGGCAGGCCGGCCCAGCGATGATCCGGCTTCAAGCCGAACTCGAAGGGCAGGCCGTTCTTCTCGAGTACGACTTCGACGACTTCGGCGGCAACGACGTCATCAACCGGTTCTGGGCCGCCGATCCCGACGCGAGCTACCTTCCACTTGTGATGGTGGGCAGCGGCTACCGCACCCACAGCGGCTATCACGCGGATCACTACGAGGTCTACTCGGGGCTCATCGCCGACGAGTCGGCACGAGCGCCGCGGGCCGACGTCGAGGCGTGGTGGCGGCGGTCGGGCGACCTCGTCCGATGCTACGCCTCGGTGCACAACACGAGCGACGAGGCCCTACAGGTGAACCAAAGTGCGGAAGCATGGTTCATCACCTACGAGAAGGCCCGAATCGGCGTGTCGGACACCTGGGTCCGCAGCGCCACCCGGAAGCGCTTCGCCGCCGACATCGAACCCGGTGAGACCGCTGATCTCGAGGTCGAGGCCGTGGTCAGCACCATGGGCGACTGGCAGCGGGCCGGGTTCCTCTTCCTGGTGGACGATCGGCCCTCCGGGGGGAACGCTCGATTCGACATGATTCAGGCAGCCGAGGCCCGCCCCGCGACCCTCGAAGCCGCCCCCGAGAGCCTCGTGCTCAGCACCGGCGCGCCCACGGCCGAGCTCACCCTCCGCGGGCCGCACGTCCTCGAGTGGACGGCGGAGACCGACGCCGCGTGGCTTCAGATCGAGCCGGCTTCCGGCAGGGTGCCGGACACCTTCTCCGTCACCTATCGGCCGGAGCTGCAGCCGCCGGGCGAGATGGCCGCCAACGTCGCCATTCATGCCGTCGGCGACGCCATGGTCTTCGACACGTCGATCGGGGTCGTCGTCGGCGGGATGGTCCGCCGCTCCGGCGGTCGTGTGACCCCGGACCCTTGACGGAAAAAGCACAAATGGTAATATTTGACAATACGTGAGATAGCATGCAGGCAATCTCGTTGAGGCGCTCTGTCCTTCATGCCCCCTGTGATCGTAATCACCGCCCCCGGAGGCCCTGTGGCGTTATTACTGGACCCATGACCGATTCAGACACCGGAGGCCCCATGTCCCCCCTGTTCGTCTCGATCCGTGTCGCCGCGGTGGTCCTCATCTCACTGGTGATTCTGGCCCCGCACGCGAGTTCCCAGCAGCTCCTCATCGACCACACGACCACCGATCCCGGACAGGTGCCGGACGGGTGGATCGACCAGACCAAGGCCGACCTCCACATCGCCTACAACCACACCAGCCACGGATCCCAGCTCATCACCGGGATGAACGCCATCGCCGCCTACCCGGATTTCGGCGACCGCTACGAGTGGACGGACAACGGCTCGGCCGGGCTCGACCTCGACGACAACGGCATCCCGTGCAATGTCCCCGACCTGTCCCAGGGTGATTGGATCGACGGCAACGGCGTCACCCCCTGGGTGACCTGCACCCGCACCTTCCTCGACCTGCCCGCCAACGCCCACATCAACGTCATCATGTGGTCGTGGTGCAGCATCGACGACCACGATGCCCAGCGCTATGTCGACAACATGGAGATTCTCGTCGCCGAGTACCCCGATGTCCACTTCGTCTTCATGACCGGCCACGCCCAAGGCCAGGGCCACGACACCTCCCTCGGCAGCGTGCACTACAACAACCAGCTCATTCGCAACCACTGCGCCAGCCACGGCCGCATCCTCTTCGACTTCGCCGACATCGAGGCCTACGATCCCGGCGGGGCCTACTTCTGGGATCTGGACCTGTGGGACAATCTCGACTACGACGGCGGCAACTGGGCGGTGGAGTGGATCGACGCCAACCCCACTGCCGAGCTCAGCCTCCTGACCACCGGCGACGGCGTTGCCGGCTATTCCGGGTGTACCACCTGCAATCACTCCTCGTCGCCGTCCGACGCCAACATCAACTGCATCCTCAAGGGCCGCGCCAGCTGGTGGCTCTTCGCCCGCCTCGCCGGGTGGCCGGGCCCCGACAGCGTCTTCAGCGACGGCTTCGAGAATGGCGGCGCCGGTTCATGGGACGTGGTGCTTCCGTAGCCGCACGACAGGGACCGTAACGGCGGCCGCGACAAACCTCGGGACAGCGCCAGAGATCAGCGAGCGCCGGCCGTCCCGTGTTCGAAGGTTGTGGCGAAACTGCCAACTGTCGACTCCGTTCAAGCCCCTTCCCGCACCTGCCGCGAGACCCGAACATCCGCCTCTCGGACCCCGAAGAGCGCCTTGAGGTCCTCGAGGATCCGGTAGAGCGTCGGAATCAGAATCAAGGTGATCGCGGTGGCGAAGACAATGCCGTAGCCGAGACTGACCGCCATGGGAATCAGGAACTTGGCCTGCATGCTGGTCTCGAAGATCATCGGGGTCAGGCCGAGGAAGGTCGTCGCGGTGGTCAGCATGATGGGCCGGAAGCGGCGTTCGCCGGACTCGCGGATCGCCTGATCAACGGAAAATCCCTCCGCTCGGCGGCGGTTGATGAGGTCGATGAGGATCAGCGAGTCGTTGACCACGACACCGGTGAGGGCGACCATCCCGAACAGGGAAAGCATGGTCATGTTCAGACCCATGAGCAGGTGGCCGAAGACCGCGCCGACCAGGCCGAAGGGGATGGCCGACATGATGATCAGCGGTTGGGAGTAGGATCGAAAGGGTATCGCCAGCAGGGCGAAGATGGCGAGCTGGGCGACCACGAAGTTCAACCTGAGGCTGCCCAGGCTCTCGGCCTGCTCGCGCTGCTCACCTTCGAAGTCGAAGCTCAGGCCCGGGAAATCAGCGGCCAGGCCGGGCAGGACGCTCTTCCGCAGATCGGCGGAGATCTCGTTGGCGTTGGCCACCGACTCTTCCACGTCGGCGGTCACCGTGACCACGCGCCGGCGATCGGTTCGGTTGATCACGGCGTACCCTCGACCCTCCTCCACCGTCGCCACGGTGGTGAAGGGAACCTCGATGCCGTTCGGCAGCCGGATCCGCATCTCGTCGATGTCGCCTCGCGATCGGCGCTCATCCTCCGGGTAGCGAACCATCACCCGGATGTCGTCGCGGCCGCGTTGAACCCGTTGCACCTCGTGGCCGTAAAACCCGGCGCGCACCTGGCGAGCGAGGTCCGACAGTGTCAGGCCCGCCGCCCGACCGACATCGGTGAGGCCGAGCTTGAGCTCCTTTTTCCCCGGCAGAAACGAGTCCGCCACATCCCTGGTTCCCGGATACTCGGCCACGACCAGTTTGAGTTGATCGACCGCTTTCAGCAGGGTGTCGAAGTCACGGTGGGAGAGCTGGACGCTGACCGGGTCGCCGGCCGAGAAAAGGTTGGAGTGAAATGTCAGCGACACCGCTCCCGGCACTTCGCCGACGACCTGGCGCCACCGCTGGAGCAGCGCACCTGACCCGACATCGCGGTCTTCTGCGCCAAGGAGTTCGACATTGACCTCACCGAGATGAGAGGAGTCTCCCCCGGTCTGCTGGGTGGCCATCGGGCCGTGTCCGCCCGCGGTGGGATGCTGCCCCACCGTGGTGGAAATGTGGCGGACAACCGAAGGCCGGTTGTCGGGTTGCCCCTCGTCGTGATCTGCAGCGACCTGAACCGCCGCGTTCTCGATTCGTTCCAGCACCGCCGCAGTCTGCTCCACCGGCGTCCCCTGAGGCATGGTGAGCAGCGCCGTCATGTTGTCTGAGTCGACCTTGGGCATCATGCTGAACTTGAGGAAACCGCCGACCACCAACGACACGCTGAGAAAGAGAAAGACGACGGCAACGGACACGGTGAGGTACCGCCACTCGAGGGCGAACTCCAGACTCCGGCGGTAGGGGCCTCGAATCACCCACTGAAGGCCGCGTTGCACTCGGGCCTGAACCCGTTCGATGGGGCCGAGAAAGGGGTCCATGATCCGGTGGAACAGGGTGCCCTTACCGGAGAGGTGCGCCGGCAGGATCAACAGCGCCTCGACCAACGACATGAGCAGGACCATGATCACCACGACGGGAATCTGGCGCATCACCTTGCCCATCTGCCCCGAGACGAAGAGCAGCGGGGCAAAGGCGGCCACCGTGGTGATGATCGCAAAGGTCACCGGCGTGGCCATTTCCCGGACGCCGCGAACCGCCGCATCGAGAGGCTTCAGGCCCTCCTCGAGATAGTTGAAGATGTTTTCGCCCACCACGATGGCGTCGTCGACCACGATACCGAGCACGACGATGAAGGCAAACAGAGAGATCATGTTGATCGTGACGTCGAACTGAGGCACCAGCCAGAAGCCGCCGAGGAACGAAATCGGAATCCCCATGGTGGTCCAGAACGCCAGCCGGGTGTTGAGGAAGAGGGCGAGGCAGACGAAGACCAGGAAGAGACCGAGGCGGGCATTGCGCAGCAGCAGGCCGATACGCTGCTTGAGAATGATCGAATCGTCGTCCCAGGTGTCGGCTGCGACGCCTTCGGGAAGCGTCGGCTCGAGCTCCGTCAGATATCGCTTGGTGGCTTCCGCCACGTCGAGAGCGCCCTCGCTGCCGACCCGGAACACCTGGATCAGCACCGCACGTTTTCCATCGAAACGGGTCGCCGTATCGGTGTCCTCGAAACCATCGACGACTGTTGCGACATCGTCGAGGTAGACCTTGGTTCCATCCCGACGGGTCACGACGACGATGTCCTCGAACTCCGACCCCTGGTACCGCTGGCCCTTGGTGCGCAGGAGGATCTCACCTCCCCGGGTCTTGACCGCACCGCCGGGAAGATCCAGCGACGACATCCCCACCGCGTTGGCCACCTGCTCGAAGCTCAGGCCGTAGGCCCGCAGGGCGGCCTCGGAGACCTCGATGGAGATCTCGTAGTTGCGAACCCCCGCGATCTCGACCTGCGAGATCTCGTCGAGTGCCGTGAGCTCGTCGCGGACCCGCTCCGCCAGCGCCTTGAGAGTTTTTTCCGACGCCTCGCCGGACAGGACGACAGTGATCACCCGTCGTCGGGTGTCGACCTCGGAGACCACCGGTTTCTCGGTCTCCACCGGGAAGGTCTCGATCCTGTCCACGGCCGCCTTGATGTCATCGAGCACCTGACGATTGTCGGCACCTTCGTCGAGCTCGACGGTGACGGTCCCCAGGTTTTCCTGCGCCGTCGATCTGATGCGTTTGATGCCCTCGATGGAGGCGATCGCCTCTTCAACCCGGACACAGACGCCCTCTTCGGCCTCGGCCGGTGACGCCCCGCGGTAGGGAACGCTCACCGTCACCATGTCGGTTTCGAGCTCCGGAAAGACCTCGATGACGACGTTCAGCAGGGCGAGCGCTCCCGAAACGAGGATGAAGATCATCAGGATGTTCGCCGCCACGTGATTGGCGGCAAACCATGCCAACGGGCCTCTTCTGCTGCCGTTCACGATGCGCTCCCGTCGACCGGTGCGTCGGGCGAACCCACCCCGATACGAGCACGCTCCTGCTCGGCGGCGTTGCGCACGGTCATCCCGTCGGTGACCGCATCCAGCGAGCTGACAATGAGGAGCTCGCCGTCCTCGATCCCGGAACCGACCAGGGACTGCTCTCGATCGGAGCGCAGGATCTCGACATCGCGGATTCCCAGGGCGCCCTCGTCGTAGATCCAGAGACGATCGCCCTCATGCACCGCATGGCGCGGAACCGGAATCACGCCATCGAGAATCGCACCTTTGATTCGAACATCGACGAAGGTGCCGGGAAGCAGAGCCGGCCGTCCTTCCGATGTCGAGTAGGGGTCGTCGATCTCGACGACGACGTGAACCATTCGTGAACTCTGGTCGACCTGCGCCTCCATTCGGGTGACCCGGCCGCTCCAGCTCGATCGAGATTCTCCGAACGCGGTGCTGACCTCTGCTTCTGCGCCCGTTCCGCGATCTCTGGACGGCACCTCGAACCACGCCAGCTCCCGGCTGTTCAGTGGAACCCTGACCTCGACCACGTCCGTCCCGTAGACCTGCGCGAGCCGGGAGGCGCTGCCGACGAACTGACCCACGTCCACACTCTCCGACACCACAACGCCGTCGAACGGCAAGGAGATCCGGGTTCGTTCCAGGTTCAGGCGGGCCACCGCAAGGTCGGCCTCGGCGGCGGCCAGCTCGGCTTCGGCCTGGCGTATCTGCGGCTCCCGAATGACGAGCCCCGTCGGCTCCTCGCCGGGGTGGAGTTCGTTCCACTCCTGGCGGGCGACTTCGGCTTCGGCCTGCTCTCGCTCCAGATTGACCGATGACCGCGCCACGGCCGCCTGGGCCCGCTCGACGGCAAGCTCGTAATCCCGCGGATCGATGGTCACCAGCACCTGTCCGGTGCGGAAGAACCCGCCCGCCACCAACGATGGATGAACGTCGACGATCTGGCCGGAAACCTGGGGCACCACGTCCACGGAAACCTTGGGCACCACCTCACCGTTGCCCGTGACGACGACCGGAACGCTGGTCGCACGAGCCGTGACCACCTCGACAAGGGGACCGAGAGTCGGTTGCTCGATGCGTTCCGGAGCACGACGCGACGAGATCAGGAGCCATGCCGCTACAGCGCCGATGACCAGGGTGAGAATCGGGAAAGCGATCTTCTTCGTTGTGTGGGACATCTTAAACCCCTGTCGGATTCTGAGTTTCGTGTTCTGTATCTTGAATCGAGGGCCCGATCGACGCCGCAGCGCGCTCCGCTTCCCGGTTGGATTCGGAAGGTGCATCCTCGTCCGACAGCCCCCGAATGTCGGTTCCCCAGTCGCCGCCGAGGGCGAGGTGGAGATCGATGCGGGCATTCCAGACATTGGAGGTACTCGTGATGATGGCCTGCTCGGCGAGGCGGAGCCGGCGTTCGGTCTCGAGCACCGTGAGCAGACCCTCGACCCCGCGCTGATAGCGTTCCTTGGCGATCCGGTCCGCGGCGCGGGCTTCGTCGACGCGCTCGCTCGTGAGTTCGAAGCTGGTGACCGTCGCATCTCCCATGACCAGCGCATCCTCGACCTCGCGCAGCGCATTGAGTACGGCGCCGGCGTAGGCGGCCGCCGCCTGCTCGGCCCGCGCCCGGGCGGCATCGACGTCGGCGCGCCGCTGGCCGCCGGTGAAGAGTGGTCCGGTCAGGTTGCCGATGATGTTGTAGACGAAGTTCGACAGATCCAGCTCATTGACACGATCGCCGTTCTCACCCACCGAGCCCGTGATGCTGAGATCCGGATAGAGATTGGCGAGAGCGGCGCCGACGCCGTAGGTGGCGGCGGCGAGCTGCATCTCGGCCTGCCGAAGGTCGGGCCTGCGGTCGAGCAGCGCCAGCGGCAGACCCACCGGGACCGGCTCCAGAGACGGCAGCTGCGGCAGCGTCTCCGGCGGCATTTCCGCACTGCCGGGACGGCGGCCCACCACCACATCGAGAGCCAGCCTTGCCTGCTCGAGCTGTGCGGCGATGACGGCCTCGGAAGCCCGTGACGCGGCGAGGTTCTCGCGGGCCAGGTGGAGCTCCACGGCCCCGGCGATTCCGGCCCGGTAGCGGCGTTCGACGGTCCGGGTGGTCGCCTCCCAGCTGGCCGTGATGTCGCGGTTGATCTCCAGGGCCCATGCCGCAGTGGCCAGCGCAACTCTCGCCCGGACCACCGAGGCCACCACCGCATGCAGCACCGCCTCCTGCGCAGCCTCTTCGGCGAGCAGCAGCGCCCACTGGCTCTGCTGCGTCCGCCTGAGGCGGCCGAAGAGATCGGCCTGCCAGGCGATGTTGACGTCGTAGGAATAGGTTGTGGACTCGATGTTCCGGCGGCCGACCTCGGGCAGCACGAAGGAGTTCTTCTGCTCCGAGGCGCTGACCCCGTAACCGATCTGCGGCAGGCGGGCGCCGCCGGCCCGCTGGAGACCGGCCTCGGCTTCGAGCACCCTGGCCGCCGCCGCCCGGAGGTCGGTGTTGTTGGCCAGCGCGAGTTCGACGAGCTCGACGGTGGTCTCGTCGCCGAACGACCGCCACCAGGGGGAGACCTCGGGCAGCTCGAGAACAGCGTCTTCCAAGGCGTGGACGTACCCTTCGCCCACGTCGGCGGCGGTCACCGGGCGCTCGGGCTCGGGCCCGAGGGTGCAGGCGGTGGCGCCGATGACGAGGGCGGTAACGGCGAAGCTCGTCAGGGCGGATCTTCGGGGTGATGTCATCTCAGCTCTCCCCACCGGCGTTTGCCGTCGGTGTCGTTTCGTGCGAAGCGCAGGCGCGGATTCCCGCCGCCGAGAAACGGACGAAGTGATCGACGAACCCCTTCAGCTCGAAGGGAGGTCCCCCGGTGGCCTCGATCTCGGCCGCCATGTGGTGTCCCTTCACCGCGTGAAGCAACTGGCCGATGACGGAAAAAATGCAGTAGAACGACTGCTCCGGATTCAGAGGCACACCGACCCGGTCCAGCGACGAGACCGCCCGGTCGATCAGCGGCCGGATGAACTCGTCGAGGAAAAACCCGGTGGGCAGCTTCTGGTCGGAGATTTCCCGACTCACGAAGAGCATGAACCTCCGGCCCAGGCTCTCGTCAACGAGGGGTTCGAGGAAGCCCTCGGCGAAGCCGGTCAGGTACTCCTCAAGGGTCGGGGCCGGTTTCCGGGCCATGAGCTCGTCCATCATCGCCATGCGTTGGTCCCGCAAAGGTCCCAGCATCGCCCGAAAGGATTCGAGGTAGAGGTTCTCCTTGCCGCCGAAGTGGTAGTTCACTGCCGCCACGTTGCAGTCCGCGGCCGCCGTAATGTCTCGCACCGACGTCGCCTCCAAACCCTTTTCTCCAAAGAGCTTCTGTGCGGCATCGAGAATCCGCTCATGGGTCTCCCTCGCTTCCGGCGTGTCGTCGCATGGGTGTCTTCGAGGGCTCATCTTCTCTCCCAACATTCGTTTCAAACGACAATATTAAACATTTGTTTTACATTGTCAAGAGTGAATTCTCGAGAACTGTTGACGTCCCTCAGTGCCCGTACCCGTCTCCACCGCCTCCCCAACCCGAGCGCCCCACCGCGCCACATGCCGCGAGCGCACGTATCACCCTTTGCATTGTTCTGTCGCACCGCGAAGCCTGTATGGACCTTCAATCAACAATGCTAAGGGTGGTACGCTCGCTTGGCTTTCCGCGCCCCGGGTTCCCTCTTCCGCCACCCAAGCAGGCCGCCCGTATCCGTACCCGATCCCGATCCCGATCCCGATGACCGTGGCCGATGACCGTGGCCGATGACCGTGGCCGATGACCGTGGCCGATGAC